>CAZUMW010000105.1:0-1768 GCA_964621615.1 uncultured Thermodesulfobacteriota bacterium | reverse complement strand
AAATTGCCGGTCAAATAAAACGGGATTTGCCGGTCAAATTCGTGAGATTAGGCATCTTCGCGGCTGGATGAACTACTACGGTATATCGGAGTACTACCGACCGATACCGGAAATAGATCAGTGGCTGCGAAGGCGGTTGCGCATGTGTTACTGGAAACAGTGGCGCTGGTGTCGTACCAAGGTACGAAACCTTCTTAAACTCGGAACGAGCCTGAGAGTGGCTATCAACGTTGGGCTGAGTCGCAAAGGCCCGTGGCGGTTGTCACGCACTCTGGCGACACAGACCGGCATGACCAACAAATGGCTCAAGGATCAGGGCTTGCTGTCTGTCAAAGAACTGTGGGTTAACATTCATTACCCGGCTACGGCCCGGTAGTCTCTGTGAACCGCCTAGTGCGGACCCGCATGCTAGGTGGTGTGGGGGCTGGGGGAGAAAAACCCCCGGCTACCCGATTAGCTCTTCCTGCTTTTTAAATAGCTGCTCAAATCGCGATAGTAATTCTCATGAGGGCCGATCATGATTAACTCAAGTGTTTCGGTCCTGAATCTGTATGATAGGAGGTATTGAATAGATGCTATTTTAAATTTATGAACAAAAACCCCTCTGAGGTCGCCACGTTTTTCCTGACCTATAGAGGGGTTTTCAATAATTGTACGTATCTGCTTGTCTAAAATAGTTTTTTGCTTTTCCGAAAACCTTTTTATCTTGTTTTCAAAAGAACGTGACTGTAGGATCTTCATTTTCTACCCGAATTTATATTCAGTTGATTCTCCCTGCTCCAGTTCCTCCAAGCCAATCAGGATGTCTTTTACCATGCTGTAGGTAAGATCAGGGTTTTCTTCTGCACATTTGCCGATTTTCGCCCAATGCTCAATCTGGCCGGTTGCGGAACGGTTGTCCACTTTGCCATATAGTTTAGCGTCACGTATCAGTTTATCTGAGACTCTTACAGCTGTGCTCATAACATAACCTCCAGAAAATATATAAATCACATCATATGTAGTATATATAGTACATTGTGTAGCATATTGCAATATTCAATTTTTGAGCTAACGCTTTGGCTCACGGGCGCGCGGCTTTTTGCGCGCCCTCACAAGCAGCAGGTTAAGAGCTCTCTTTAGCAAATCTACCATGCAGCTTAAAGGTTGCCTCAATTGCTCGAATAGCAACAACCAATAATATTATTGCCAAAAAGACATTGGTTCCCCCTGAAGAAGTATTACCAATTTTATTCATGAAAGTAATAACAACGGTGGCACATGACAGCAGCAGTAAGATGATTGCTGAAATCCTTGAATTCCATTTCCAAAGAATCAAACCAAAAACAGCAAACAGAATCCCATCTAAAATGATGTTCGGCAAAATCAAAAAACCTATAATTAATTGAATAGCTGCAACAATCAAAAATCAGATTGATGCCTCTTTGATTATTTTCAGAGAATCTTCTCTTGTTTCAATTTTGGCAAAAATGCCCTTTTTCTTTTTCATTAAGTTCTTTTCTCCGCCTCTTAACGACTCCGCTCACTCGCGCGGGTCTTTATCGCGTCGAGTGAAGCGACTGGTGTACGCCCGGCATGGGCGTGAACTAATGGGGTGCAAGTCCCCTGTCGTGGCATGGATTCGTTTCTAGCAGCAAAACAACATCATGTCAATATTTAACGGACGTCCCCATATTTTCCATTTTATGCAGTGCACATTGTGCGCTTGTTGTTCGTAAGCGATCCATAAACTACCCGCTCCCAGCACAGACAAACAGAACCCGGCCAT
>CAZUMW010000104.1:0-1996 GCA_964621615.1 uncultured Thermodesulfobacteriota bacterium | reverse complement strand
GGGAATTTGTATATCCCGTACAAAAAAATGATAAAATCAAGAAACCAGGTTATTTCAACCATGGTGATTCCCGCATGATAAAGTCTGCCGCTTCCTTTTTTGCGGGCAATGAGAGCGGCTATAAACAGCAGCCATACGGCAAATCCCAGCACAATGCCCAGCGTTATGGCGGCGTTATGCCCCTCAAGATCCATTTTGAGAAAATCCACACCCAGCATCGGCAGCATGCTGACAAGAAAGTCCGCAGCGACGGCACAGCCCATTATCCAGCGTGATTCGCGCGAGCCGTTATCGCGAAACGACTTGGCAGCACCCGCCAGGAAAACACAATACGCTGCGGCGTAAAGAAGCTCACTGATTTCCATAATATACCCCTCTTACCAGCACCAGTCCGTACCGCCGTCAACGCTCAGCGTCTGAGCGGTGATGTATGATGCATCGGATGACGCAAGGAACGCTACCGCTCCGGCGATGTCCTCCGAAGTCCCGATGCGGGGTATAAGCAGCTGTCCGCTGTTTACCGATTCTTCGATAAGCCAGTTTGCAAATTCACCCTGGTCCATCTGGTATTCATGCTCAACGGAATTATATATTTCAGTGGCAACAACACCGGGCGCGACGCAGTTTACCCGTATGCCCATGGGGGCAAGGCACTTGGCGAGGGTTTTGGTGAACATGATAATGGACGATTTGGAGGATGCATAGGCGCCGGTCATGCCTTTTGCGCCGCGGCCCATAATAGAGGATATGGTTATAATCGACCCTTGCGTGCCGTTATCCATCATGTTTTGTGCACAGGCTCTGCAAAAGAAAAAAGATCCCCTGACGTTAACGCCGTACACCCGGTCCCACTCCTCCGGGGTAATGTCAAGCGCGGTTGACTGCTGCTCTGCAATGCCTGCGTTTGAGACGGCGATATCAACAGGCCCGTATTTTTCTGCTGCCTGTTTCAGCAGAGCAGATATGGATTCCTGTTTTGCCACATCAGCCTGTATGTAGCACGCGGTCCCGCCCCGGTCGCACAGATCCCGGGCTGCCCGCTCACCGTTGGTGCTGTTTCTGCAGGCAATCACTACCCGCGCGCCCTCTTCTGCAAAGCGCTGCGCAATGCCGCGCCCGATGCCGGTTGCCGCGCCCGTAACGATTACATGCCGGTCACTGAATCGCTTCATGCTGTGTTCCACAATAGACCTCCCCATGATGTGTCAGGTGAATAATCGGCTGCGGAATCAGTTTTCCCGGTATGCGCGTGCTCCGCAGCACCAGGTGATTTTTATCCGGAGAAAAGATCGATAAGCATGCGCATGGCATCACGCACATCGTCTTTATCGTATCCGATGCCCTGCCCCTGGCTGAAGTGTATAAACAGCCCGTACACGAGAAGCTGGCTGGCCCCGCCCAGTATCTGCCGCAGCACCTGCGGCTTTATGGTGCTTTTCAGCGCGCCCTCCGCCTGTGCTTTGTCTATGACGCTGTCGATCGTTTTCATGAGCGCTTTTCGCTCATTGTCTATTTTGTTTTGCTTGTCTTTGAGTTTCTGACTTTTAATCATGTGCACTTTCGGCAGGCCTTCGCGGAGAATTTTACCCCAGTACAGTGACTGCTCATCTCGGAGCAGAAGCTCCTGGAATGTATCGAAGATCATTTTGAGGGTTTCTGCGGAGTCGCTGCTCAGAAGCAGTTTCTGCTGGGTGTGCTGATTAACGGTTTGCCAGAACTGCAGTACAATGGACAGCAGCACGTCCAGCTTGTTTTCAAAATAGGCGTGAATCGATCCCTTGGCTACCCCGGCTTCACGCGCAATATCTTCAACCGTTGCATAATGGTAGCCCTTTTCCGCAAAGACCTTCATCGCGGCGGCAAGGATCTGATTTGTTTTGATTTCCTTCCGCTGAGGCATGTACCCCCCCTGTTTTTATGGCTGTGGATCCATATCCATTACTAGCGTGAGTTTATTATGATGTAAGACAAAAAGCAGCCTAACCAGCTAAGATTG
>CAZUMW010000103.1:0-2105 GCA_964621615.1 uncultured Thermodesulfobacteriota bacterium | reverse complement strand
AAATGCCCCAAGAAACCGTCAGCGTTCGTCGGGCGGACTTTGCCGTACGCGTCACTACCGAAAACGATGACCCGTTTATGGCGGTCCTCGAAATCCAAAGCCACTGGAAGAACGAGATGCCGCTGCGGCTCCTGGAATACCGCACGCGTTATCTTTTAACTCACATTTCGCATTACTGGAGCATAATTTTATAGATTTAATGCTCGAAGACACAAGAACGAAAAAACGCTGGACAAAGCCGGATGCATCTGCTATTCATACCATGAATGAGGCTAGCAAGATGATATCAGGCTTTTATTAACCGTTATTTGGAATGTGCCATCATCTATGCCGTAACGCCTCAAAACCACGATGCGGAGGTGTTATGGAACAATTGGAAACCCGGTTCAAGCAAGTCGATGTATTGCCGATGGTCAAATATTACATGGATGAGCTCGATCTGTTCAATCTTTTTACGAAGTATGTTCCGTCGCCGGAAGGCAATATTGCAGACCATGCGGAAAGCTTGTGCATCTTAACGGCGAATATTATATGCGATAACAGACCGTTGTATAAGATTCAGGACTGGTTGCGTCATTATTCTGATGGTCTGGTCGAAGAGCCAATCGAGGCAAGTCTTTTCAATGATGACCGACTCGCCAGGGCCCTTTCGGCACTTTTTCGAGCTGACCGAAATTCGCTGATGACCGAGGCCAGCTGTAGCGCTATTTCTGTACACCACCTGCTCACCGATCAAATTCACAATGACAGTACCTCGGTGACATTTATCGGTAAATATGAGACCCCCGATCCGGAAGCGGTCAACCTTCGGCAGGGTCACAACAAGGATTTTAGACCAGATTGCAAGCAAGTTGTATTTGGTTTGAATATCACAGCAGATGGTAATGTTCCCATCAGCTATCAGCTTTTTGACGGCAACACAGCTGATGATGTTACCCATATGCCCAACTGGAACGGTTTGCGCAGTTTATTGGATAAAGAGGATTTCATATACATCGCCGATTGCAAGTTGTGCAGCAAAGAGAATTTGATGCACATATCGAGCAATGGGGGATATTTTATCACCATAATCCCGAAAAATCGCAATGAATACAAACAGTTTATCAAATATCTCAAGAAAAACGATGTGAAATGGGAAGACGCCTTTGGCATTGAGAGTTCCCGAAAAAAAGGTGAAATCAACGTATATCGAACCTACGAGGGTGAACGGACAAAGGAAGGGTTTCGGGTTATTTTTGTGCACAGCAGTTCCAAACAAAAAGAGGATGAATCCCGCAGGCAGAACCAGATCGAGAAGGTTTTTTCGAAATTAGAAGAGCTGTCACTGAAACTTAATGCTTATCATTTAAAGACCAAAAAAGAAATTAAGAGTGCCATCGATAAGATTTGCAAGGATGTTAAAGAATTTATAGATGTTAAGATAATAACGGAACGTAAGCAGGTCAAAGTGAAGGTTTCTCCCGGACGGCCTTCTGTGAACAGCGTTTATAAAAACAAATGGGAAATTACCTACAGGATTGAGTGGAAGTTGGATGAACAGGCCATAGTCGAAGCATCAAGAACAGATGGCATATTTCCTTTGATTACCAATACGGAATCTGAAGCCGGTGAGGTATTACGGAAATATAAGAACCAGCCCTTTCTTGAAAAACGGATATATACCAAGAAATCGGTGCTGGAGGTAGCGCCTGTTTTTCTGAAAAAGGAGCATCGTATTGAAGCCATGCTCTTCTTGTATTTCATCGCTTTGATGATCGTATCGCTCATCGAACGTAAAATCCGTATGAATATGATGAGTGAAAACATAGAAAAGCTACCTATTTTGCCCCAGAAAATGAATACAAAGAAACCAACCTGGAACAATATTCGTTACTTTTTTCGCAATGTCCATTATTCGCAGATAATCCGGAATGGTGTATGCATTCAGGCGGTGGTGAAAGGAGTTAGTGTTTTGCATGAGCTAATCAATCGGCTATTGGAAATACCCGAGGACGTGTATAAATCTCTACAAAAAGACTGGTGGCGCTTTAAGACAACAAGACAGGTTCAAAATTAAAATGTCTTCTAAAATAGCAAAAATATTTTCCAGAGGCGCGAAATGTAAG
>CAZUMW010000102.1:0-2145 GCA_964621615.1 uncultured Thermodesulfobacteriota bacterium | reverse complement strand
TTGCTGAAAAGATAGTAAAAAAGCTTATAAGTTAATAATAAACGGACGTCCCCTAATGCCCCTAATGCCCCTGATTTGAAATTGGTGCTGTCGGCTGTCGGTGATTATTATAAATTAGAGCCCGAGGAACTGCGCAGTGGAACCCGACAGCGTTCAGTTTCTCAAGCGCGTTCGGTGGTATGTTATATTGCAGTCAGGCAGTTGCGCATAAGTTGTCAGGACGTTGCTCGTGATTTGAAAATAAGCCCTTCGGCAGTAAGCAATGCTGTAGTCAGAGGCAAGGCAATGGCAGGACCGTCTGGAATAGCTGAAAATATAGTAAAAAAGCTATCAAATAAATAATAAACGGACGTCCCCTAATGCCCCTAATGCCCCCTCAGAAACTAAGATCTTGGCTAATTGGCGAACATCTTCTGTGATTTCTAATTCCGGAATGTTTTCAATGGCAGCCAACCGGCGTGTCGCCGCTTCAGAATCTCCCTGAGATGATTAAGTTATTACAAATTCTGGGATATAGATATCAAAATCGGGTCTGCGATTGTCCCACCAATCGATTGTAATATTTTGGTTTGCCTGAGCACGTAAATCATTACTCGGCTTAGCAGTTACCCATTATAAGTTAACTGTCAAGTGAGAATATCGTACAGCTTAAGACTTTCCTCTGCAGCGGTTTCAAGGTCTTTTTATATATTCTGAAAAATTCAGGGTTCTTCGTGTATGTCGTGTTGGGAAATCCGGCCTTTTTATGGAGTTGAGAAACTCTGGGCACTTCGTGTCCCCCAGGCTCAACCAGCACCGGTTGCCCTCATTTGTAGAAACGTGTGCTAAGATCATATGTATTTTATACAACAACAGCGATCTGCCTCTACCATATCTTGTAACGGGCAGGACAAACGACCGCGATAACGGTAAAATATGTGAGCTGCTGCAGATGATTGAAACTAATAATATCAGAAATCTGTGTTTCGCTATGAGCTTCAGGATTTTCAAGGCAATGTTTCTGCTTTTTTTTTTGAAAACCTTTTTGATTGACTCTTTACGATCCTTTTCATATATTGACAATAAAAATGGGTAGGAAACCTGAACCAAATATCGGGGGGGGGTTTTATGGAGTACTATTATAAAATAGTTATAGAGCCGCAGTCTGAAGGCGGATATACCGCATTTGTGCCTAAGCTTCCCGGGTGTGTTTCAGAGGGTGAAACCTATGATGAAACGATGGTTAATATAAAAGAAGCGTTGGAACTTTACCTGGAAACACTCAAAGAACGCGATAATCTTATTGTTACGGATGACACACACATATCAGAAATCTGTGTTTCGCTATGAGCACAAAGCTGCCCGCACTTAGGCCGAAGGATGTCATAAAAATTCTAAATAAATTAGGATTTGCATTTTATCGTCAAAAAGGCAGCCATAAAATTTTTGTAAAAGATATATTTCTTGTTGTTGTACCTGATCATACCAGAGATCTCAAAACGGGCACTCTCCATAACATCATTAAAGGAACAGGGCTGTCTGTAGAAGAATTTATTCGACACATGTAATTTTTTCCATAAATGCGCAACATATCCCACCGCTTAAAAGTATTCTGCATGAAATGCCGATCGCAGAGGAGTCAACGGCTGCAATAAAGCCATGCAGTAATCAGCACACCATCACCACTGCCATTTCGAAAAAATCGCCCCTGCGGACGGACGTTCGATGAGAAATCTTTTTTCCCCGAAAACAGCCCGGCTTTGCCGGTGTGAATTGTAAAACGGCGAAGGTGAATGCGGTTTGCTTTATTGTCTCCTTCGGGGTTTAAAAGCCTCGCCTTCCCCGATATACCGTCGGGATCTTCGATAGGCGAAGAATGATTATTGACTCAGAACGTGCTGTTCGTATAGGGTGCTTACCCTCAGGAGAATTTTTGTAGTTATGTGTTTTTCCTTTAGTCCCGACACGTCGGGAAAACTGAATCCACCGGCTTGTAGCCGGTGGTAGTTCAATTCTCCTCATCTTCCCTTTCAAACCCCGGCGGCAGTTTTTTTTATACACCCGGGGCATATGCTGCGGCTGAATTCCGCCTCGACGCGATTAACGGATATGTGCTTAATCCCACCGAAAATGACCGCAAAATCCCATTCAAAATGACCGCCAAAT
>CAZUMW010000101.1:0-2236 GCA_964621615.1 uncultured Thermodesulfobacteriota bacterium | reverse complement strand
TCTGCCTCTGTCTGCCGCGGTTCATCACATGATACCAGGCATTTTCATATGCTATTCGTAACGGGCGGGCCATAGTGATAAAAAGATATACCGCAAAACATCTCAAGAGTCAAGAGCAGATTTGACCCCAAAAGAATGACCCCAAAAGAAACCGAGCGGTCAGCGCTACGCCGCGGCTGTTATACGGCCTCGGGAAGTGATCGGTTGTATAGACAAAGGAGGATAAAAAAGGCAGAGGTCAAAAGGCACTTTGCCTTTTTTACATTAATCACGCTGACCGCACAAATCCGGCAGCCTCAAAACTCTGGATTGCTGCACCTATATGCAAGAAAATTTTCGATAAAGAGATTCATATCCCTGCTCAATTGAGCTCTGCAGAAATAGTATTGTACAGTTCTTTTGCGTATGTAAAAAATTTTTCCGCATCTTCAACATCCGGCTTCCCGTTCGGCAATAATCCCAATTCACCGGGATACCGGGCTTCAATATAGAGCTGATCCAGTGTTTTAAGCATATCAATGTCGGGTTGAAATTGAAAAAACTGTTCAACTCTGCCAAAGAGGGTAACCAGGTTATGTATTTTAGGTGTTTCCAGCCCGTGCTCTTCCAGTGTTGCCTTGAATATTTTTTCTATTGCCTGCTGTGCATGAAAGGCGACCATATGTGTTAAGTGTTCCTCTGAAATGATCTTTTGAATAAGTGCAAGGTCGTCTTCCGCCGAGCGCAACCATTCACCGGTGATTTGCTTCATGCAGTATTTTCCCGTCTTTTATTATTTTTTTTGCAAACATACTGTCCCGGTCAATAAATTTGCGATGCATAGCTTTTGTATGAACAATTAAATCAATAGGATATTTTTTTTCCAACTCGGTTAAACAATAAGAAACATTTAAATACAGACGGTTTTTGTCATGAAAGGTTTCAGGGAAAAAATCGTCATCTGTTACAACAAGCAAATCAATATCACTGTCAGATGAAGGATTGCCCCAGGCATAGCTGCCGAATAAAATTATTTTAAAGGGTTTTATGTTTTGCAGACAGCTTTTTATTTCTTCTGTTAACGATGTCGGCAGCATATGTGATACAGTTTGAATGATTTTTGGTTGTAGCGGTTAATAAATTGGGTAAATATGATAAATTTATATAGGAAGTATAGAATTGCAGTGATTGGATGTCAATTGCTTTATGCATACAGTAATGTTGAAAAAATAGTTAAGCTCGGAATAATAATGGGTAAAACCCCCGGCTGAATGCCTTAATGCGCTGTCCGAGGCTGGTTTCACGCATGGAATCTGTCCGGAATGTTGAAAAAACCGTATCCTGAACTTTATAATGATAAGTAACACAGAAACATATTAGGGTGTTCTGAAACAGGCTGAACCCCGATTCTATGCCATTTCCTGAAGCTGCAATATAACACCTTCGGGGTTACTATAGGATTTAACAGGGGGGCGGCAGACAGTGTGCTCCTATTCGAAAAATATTTCAGGTTAAGTCCATTTTTATACAATTAATACAGCCCCGCCAGCCGGTGCAGATTTACCCCGAGCTGAAATGCTTTCTGCATGTCGTCCTCTTTTTTTGCCGCATCGCCCGGGGTCATGTTTGCGCGGCTGATGATATCGCCGACCCTCCTCAGGCCCATGTCCATCAGGTTTCGCTCAAGCACTTCGTATACAAGCTGAGAAGAACAGATGGGATCGCCCTGGCTGATAACAACAGCCGCCTTTTTTCCTTTCATGGGAGTGATGAAGGTGCCGCCGATCACGTTCCCGTCTTCGTTCTTATCAGCAACGAACTGCATTAAGGGCAGCATACGCGAAAAAAAAACCAGCAGCGGCGCGCTTACGGTGCGCATATGATTTGGGGTCCCGAAGATAAACGCATCTGCCGTTTTCAGTGACTCGAGAATGCCGGTCATATCATCGTCAAGGACACATTTTCCGGTTCCCGGGGGCGGAAAGGTACAGGAAAGACACCCGGTGCAGTAGCCGATGTTCTTTTCAGTGATGTTTATTTTTTCAACTTGAGCCTCAGTTGTGCTCAGACAGCCTTCGATAACTTTGTCGATAAGCGAAGCTGTATTGCCGTTGGTGCGGGGAGATCCGTTAACCGCTATGAGTTTCATTTTTGTGTCCTTTCGTTTTGTGAAAATAGAAATCCTATGGCGCCTGAACAACTATTGATGGCTCCGTAAAAAGTCCAGATTGATAACTATTTGAAAAAACTTAATATT
>CAZUMW010000100.1:0-2256 GCA_964621615.1 uncultured Thermodesulfobacteriota bacterium | reverse complement strand
TTTTCTGTGTTATCTGTGGAGGTATATCCAACAGCGTATTCTATATATAACGTCCGTTAAATATTGACAATAAGATGATTTGCTGCTAGAAACGAATCCATGCCACGACAAGGACGCATAGATGCCCCGGGAGCGTTGCATCACATAATCATCAGGGGAATAGAGCGGAAGGCACTCTTTCGAGACCAGACCGACCGGGATCGGTTTGTTGAACGGCTTGGAACGGTAGTCGCCGATACTGAATGCCCTGGTTGTCTTTTTTATTTTAAGCGTTTAAGGCCGAAATGTTTTTCAATAGGGACAAAATCCTTGTCATTGTGAAGAAGGGGCATCTCATGCTCTAAGGCTACGGCAGCAATCATACAATCGACAGATTTCATTATCGTGATGCCTTTTCGACGTAGTGTCCTATAAATTTCCGCTGCCCGTAAATAAACGGAATAGGGCATGGGAAGAAAAATGAGATTAGTGAATAAATTCTTGGTTTTTTGAAATTCTGAGTCGTTTCTTATCCCTTGAAGAACTTCAGTAAGAATAACACCGCAAACGAAAATGTCTTACCTGTCATTGATGAGATTTTCAAGTGTTTTCACAAGGGGTTGAGATTGGCTGAAAAAAAATCAATCCAGACAGTAGTATCAACTAAAACCATCATGAGTTGCGACCTGTGCGCCATTCATCCAAGTTGCCATTCCACGTTATCTTTCCTTTAAGCTCAAGCAACTTGATTTGATTTTCATGCCTGGAGTTCATCGGCTGGGCAAAAACAAGACAGAGATTTCACAGATACTGATTTGAGGGACCATGGGGAGGCCTTCTTTGATACTTGTTTTTATGCTGATTGTAAATCGTATTGACAATTAGCAAAACATCGCTATAATTATTATCATGATACCGCGCGAGGCAGAAAAAAGTCTGAAACAGCTGGCAAAAGGGTACCCTGCTGTTGCCGTTACCGGGCCCCGTCAATCAGGCAAAACGACCCTGGCCAGATATATCTTTAAAGATAAGCCCTATGTCTCCTTTGAAAATCCGGATGTGCGCGAACTATCCCAGCGAGATCCCCGGGGATTTTTAGAAAAACATCTCAGCGGTGCCGTATTTGATGAAGTGCAGCGCTGCCCGGAAATGCTTTCGTACCTCCAGCAGATTCTCGATGAATCCAGAGAGCCCGGGCGATATATCCTGACCGGCTCACAGCAGTTCGGCCTGCTCTCAGGAATAACCCAGTCGCTTGCCGGCAGGGTCGCGCTGATTCAGCTTCTGCCGTTCACACTGCATGAATGCTACGATTCAAAAAAACAAAAAAAACCCCCGGCCCTTGACCATGTGTTATTTAACGGCCTTTACCCTCCGGTGCACGACAGGAACCTTGACCCCCGCATTTGGTATGCAAACTACATGCAAAGCTACATTGAGCGGGATGTGCGCCAAATGGTGAATGTACGTGATCTGAGCAGCTTTCAGCGTTTCGTGCGCCTCTGCGCCGGGCGAACCGGGCAGCTGCTTAACCTTTCCGATCTGTCCACCGACTGCGGAATTACCCACAATACGGCGAAGGCCTGGATTTCGATTCTTGAAGCAAGCTATATTGTTTTCCTTCTCCAGCCGCACTACGCAAACTTTAACAAAAGAATAATTAAAACCCCAAAGCTCTTTTTTTATGATACGGGGCTGGCCGCATGGCTCCTGTCCATTCAAACCCCCGAACAGCTGAACACGCATTCTCAGCGGGGGGCTCTGTTTGAATCTTTTATTGTCAGTGAATTCATAAAAGCGCGGTATAACCAGGGACTTGCCGGAAGCCTGTATTTCTGGCGGGACCGAAGCGGAAACGAAATAGATTTAATCATTGAGCGGGGCGATAAGCTGCAGCCGGTTGAAATAAAATCAGGACAGACAATTACCGGAGATTATTTTACGGGACTGGAAAAATGGATGGCGCTTGCCGGAAGCACGGCTGTCGATCCGTTGCTTATATATGGCGGCAAAGAAAGCACTGTACAATCGGGCATAAACATATCGACATGGTGGAATACGGATTATTTAAAATAATACCCGTTTTTAACAGTAACAGTTTAGTCTTCCCGGTCAGTTTGAAATGGCCGAACCCCGCACTGCAGCGCGGGCCCGTTGGTAGGGACTTGAATTCGAGTTTGTACCGGCAAAGGAGCATAGGGTACTCTGGGGGAGCCCAGGGTCCGCCGTTTGTCAAGGTAGTTGTCACCTGAAAGTTTTTCATTTAAGCAACCTCTT
>CAZUMW010000099.1:0-2929 GCA_964621615.1 uncultured Thermodesulfobacteriota bacterium | reverse complement strand
TGCTGAAAAGATAGTAAAAAAGCTTATAAGTTAATAATAAACGGACGTCCCCATGTAACTCCCTTCATGGCGGCAAAGCCAAAAACGACAAGATCGATTCACATAAAATCGCAACGCTTCTGCGGGCAGCAGCTTCTCTGTTGGCCGGAACCTCAATAAGTGTTTGGTGCAGGACTTGTCCTGGCATCCATTCAGAAACCGAAGTCAGTATACTGGCAACAGGTTCCATGTGCGCTGGCTGGAGAACGAAAAAAAAACCAACTTTTTTCGCACAGGAGAAATTTATCTATTGACAGCGGGAGGCCTTATAAGTGTTAGGCATCTGGTGGATCACCATAGGGCCATCTCAATGTCGCATGGCCGCCAATTCTGCGGCCTTGCTGCAGCCGGATCAGGATCGATAAACGTGACCCCTGCTGCATTCAGTGCAGCGGCCTCAGCCTGAAGCAGTGGCACATAGACCGTATTGTACTCATTCCTATTTGCCTGCGTATCATTGATGTAGTTGTCCTGGCGAAGATTGAAACTCGTGTCCCCATTTGGGTTGGTGACTAGACCAGCAACTCGGGAGTCAACAATGCCATACTGCCACGGAAATAAGAATCGCAGAAAGGCGCTAGCTGTTGCGATTCGCACACCACCAATCTGGAATAGACCAACATCTGGCGCGATCGGATTCCCAGCGTGAAAGTTATATGCATTCATTAATTGTGTGGCGGTGTTCTGATTCCACTGTCCCTGAACATTGTTGGCTGCTCGATCTGCCCTACCTCCTTGGCTCGCCATTTTCCAGTGTACGATCGCCAAGGAGATGCTCTGCAGATTAGCAAGATGATTGAGTGTTCTTGCAGGTGCAGGAGTGGCTGCATAATCATTGAATACACTTTGTATGAGCGATTCAAACTGACGGATCGAAATCGCCCCGCCAGGAATTGGCCCTGGAAAGATCCCTACGCTTGCATGTGGACCGACGCCCGCCGTTGCCACAATATTTACAACAGTGTGTGGAGCGGCGTAGTGATACCCAACACGATTTGCGGTATACTGCTGATTGGTCAGAATTGGCATGGCGAGTGTCCTATGTGTGAATGGCAGGTCTTCAGGATGCCCACCAAGCTCACCGGTGGCAATGGAGCGCAGCGGAATTGCCGTCCGGTGCAGCGCCTTGATACTATATAAGGCCTCCTCCTAAACGTGGTAAAATGAATTCACCACAAAAACACCACCACAAAAAGGAGGAAGCCAAATGAAATTCTATGTAAAGCAGCACGAGTTCTATTGCGGTATCGACCTGCACACCCAGAAGATGTATCTGTGCATTCTGGATGATACCGGTGCGATTCGATTACACCGCAATATTAACCCTATAGTTGCAAACGAAATAGAAGTTATTTAAAGTAAAAACCTTGCGGAGGCCCATGAATAAAGGTTAGAATGAGTTTGCAAACAACAAAAAAACCTTATTCAGGAGGCCACCGCAAGTGAAGTCCAGTAAATCAGAAATTCACGCAAAATACCATAAAATTCCCGAGATCAATTTTGAAGATCAGCAGCTGACATCGTTTTCCGGATTGCTCATTTTTCAACTGCTTTTTTCCAAACTACATCTCAAACAACGCCTCAAAGACTGCTTCCGGCACCTGACGGTTACCCCGATTTTCGGCCACCATATTGTCACGCTGTTGCTGATCGTCCATCTGCTGCTGGGCTACCGGCGGCTTCGTGAGATCGACTATTACCGTGACGATCCGCTGGTGCTGCGACTGCTGGGGCTTCGCAAGCTGCCCGATGTTGCCACCATCTCCCGCACGCTTTCGGGCATGGATCTGGATTCAGTAAAAAATGTCCGACAGCTGAGCAATGCTCTGGTGACGGAAACGCTCAAAAAACTGGGCCTGCCCAGACTGACCCTTGACTTCGACGGTTCTGTTATCTCCACAAAGGCCCACGCCGAAGGGACCGCGGTCGGATTCAACAAAAACAAAAAAGGTGCCCGAAGCTACTATCCGCTTTTCTGCACGGTGGCGCAGACCGGACAGTTCTTCGATCTGCTTCACCGGCCCGGCAATGTGCATGACTCAAACGGCGCCGAGCGGTTTATGTTTGACTGTGTCATGCAGGCCCGGCGGGAACTGAATGGCAGCATTATCGAATCCCGCATGGACTCGGCCTTCTTCAGCCAAATTATTCTCAATGAACTGCATGCTGACGGTGTTTTCTTCACCGCTTCCGTACCCTTTGAACGATTTCCGCAGCTCAAGGATATGATCAGCAGCAGAAAACGCTGGAAGATTCTGGACACACAGACCTCATTCTTCGAAACAACCTGGAAACCAAAATCATGGGCCTGCCCATACCGTTTTATCTTCGTGCGCACACAAAACTGCAAGCAGCGCAAAGGCCCGCTGCAACTGCATCTGTTTGAACCTCGCGACCGCAGCTATGACTACAAGGTTATTGTAACCAACAAAAAAGAATCCGCCAAAAGTGTTGTTGCCTTTCACAATGGTCGCGGATCGCAGGAAGCCCTTTTCGGTGATGCCAAAAACCAGGCCGGTCTGGCGGTGCTGCCTTCACGGCGGCTTGCCGGCAATCAACTCTACACGCTGTGTGCTATGATGGCACACAACCTGTCGCGCGAAATACAAGTAGCCAAGGGGTCAAATCTGCTCTTGACTCTTAATGTGTTTTTGCGCTATATATTTTACCACTATGGCCCGCCCGTTACGCATAGCATATGAAAATGCCTGGTACCATGTGATGAGCCGCGGCAAACAGCGGCAGAAGATATTTCACTGCGATGAGGATTACCGGTATTTTCTCGATATCGTTAAAGAAACCTCCAGATATGTAATGATATATCTTGCACGAAAATGCTTAATCCCACCGAAAATGACCGCAAAATCCCATTCAAAATGACCGCAAAATC
>CAZUMW010000098.1:0-3366 GCA_964621615.1 uncultured Thermodesulfobacteriota bacterium | reverse complement strand
TTCACCCCTCAAACAAAAAAATTTCGAATGCAAAAACCTAACCGGAAGTTACTGAGTTTATCTGATAGTATTCTCAAAAGCCGGAATTTATTCCGAAACAGATTTTTTCCTTAAGGGCATTAATATCAAACAACTTAACCGGCAGGAAGAGCTTTGCCTCTCTTGCTTTAACGAAACTGGCAAGCAAAGTCTCGGAAGAAGACTTCGTTGACAATGTGATCTAAAAATGGCAGAAAAGACATTATTAAACATATTATTTAATCATATTTAATTGCATATATTGATCAGATCGCCCCACAGTCTTATTTTAACCCAGCTATGGTTTCGTATATATTTCAACAACGATAATAGGATTCGGATTACTATAATCTCAGAATAGTTTTTGATAAAGTTTTCGGACCTATAACCAAAAAAAAAGCACGTGAGAGCAATTGAGATTGATTTTCAACCTGTTACAATCAGACACTAACCAAACAAAATAAAACCTGGATTTTCATGATAAAAAATGATTTTTCAACATCTTGAAATAGATTGTGGATATCAAAACTTTTTTGGGTTATAGATCCGAAAATTTTATTAAATAAATGATTTATATTTTAAACTCATAAAAACTGGAGATCATTTTGAGCATAAACTTTGAAGAATTTTTCTCGATAGCGATGGGGGCTAACAAGAAACCATATCCCTATCAAGCTAAGCTTGCGTCAACACCATGGCCCGAAATGATTAAAGTCGAAACCGGCATGGGCAAGACCGCAGCTATCGTTATAAATTGGTTGTTTAAACGCCTGCAGAAAGACAGTAAAACTCCGCGCAGACTCGTTTATTGCCTTCCTATGCGTGTTCTGGTAGAGCAGACGGTTGTCAATACTAAATTTTGGATCAGCAATCTTGTCAATGCCGGGGTGATATCAGCAGAGAATCGACCATTGGTAAATGTCCTTATGGGCGGGGATATCGATAATGACTGGGATAGATTCCCAGAACGTGGGGCAATTCTGATTGGTACTCAAGATCAGCTTTTGTCCCGGGCATTGAATCGCGGTTATGGGCTGAGTCGTTTTCGTTGGCCGATGCAGTTTGGTCTTTTAAACAACGACTGCCTGTGGGTAATGGATGAAGTACAGATGATGGGTGCAGGGTTGACAACTACGGCTCAACTGCAGGCTTTTCGCAATATTTTTGGAACCGAGCAAGCTGTGTATTCTGTATGGATGAGTGCAACACTTAACAGTGACTGGTTAAAAACAATAGATTTTAAAAACTATTTTAATGAACAAGATGTTATTGAATTATCTGAAAAAGACATTAATACTCCGTCATTACAAAAACGATTCCGCACAAAAAAACGACTTTCAATCTCCAAGTGCAAATATAATGATTTCAAGAAAATCGCAGACTTAATTTTAGAAACGCACCGAAATAAAACACGCACGCTTGTTGTAGTTAACACGGTAAGCCGTGCCGTTAATATTTATAAAGCAGTAAAAAAGAGAAAATCGAATCAGAATATCGTTTTGGTACATTCACGGTTTCGTCCACCTGATCGCCGGCAAATTCTTGAGCAGATGCTTGCTCAGCCAGGGACCGAAGGCTCAATCTGCATCGCGACACAGGTTGTTGAGGCAGGAGTTGATATTTCTGCAGCAACTCTCATAACTGATCCTGCCCCATGGTCTTCGCTTGTTCAGCGGTTTGGAAGATGCAACAGATACGGTGATGATAAAAATGCAAAAGTGGTTGTTCTTGAAATGGATGCTGAAAACAAACGGGCTGTACTTCCATACAGTACTCAAGAAATAGAAAATTCTCTGAGCACTCTGTCCACTTTACACGACGTAGCGCCAGAAAATTTACCCTCTGTTACAACACCAGTGGATCAAAATTATGTAATTCGCAAAAATGATTTTATGGATCTGTTTGACACCACACCTGATATTTCAGGGATGGATATAGATATATCCCGTTTTATACGAGACACAAAAACAACAGATGTTTCTGTATTCTGGCGATGCATTCAACAAGACAAACCGTCTGATGATGAGCCCGCCCCTGTTCGAGATGAACTATGCCCTGTTCCTGTTGGTGATTTAAAAAAAGCTGCCGGATTTGATAAATGGTTTTGGGACCACCTCGATAAGCAGTGGAGATATGTTGATTCATTATGTCCGGGCATGGTTATCATGCTGCGGCAATCACAGGGAGGATACAGCACGGAATTGGGATGGACAAAAAATCATAGAGACATCCCTGTTGCGGTGCAATCAATTAACAGGCCCGAAGAAAGCAATGACGATGATCTTTATTCGATTACAGAATGGCAAACAGTATCCGGACACACAAACAAGGTTGTTGAAACACTTAAGTATTTATTATCCATGATTCCAGTTATCTGGACAGAACCTTTATTGCTGGCAGCAAGATGGCATGATGCTGGTAAGTCACACGAAATATTTCAAGCGGCAATACTGGGGGATCCTCCCCAAAATGACCCGAATATTATATGGGCAAAAACATCCAAAAAAAATATAAATTATTCAAGAAAAGGGTTTAGACATGAGTTAGCATCGGCGCTTGCAATGCTTTCACACGGGTTGCCGGATTTGGCAGCATACCTTGCTGCTGCTCATCATGGCAAAGTGCGCATGTCGATACGTTCACTTCCTACCGAAACCACGCCGCCAGACTCCTCTGTTCGTTTTGCGCGGGGTATATGGGAAGGCGATACTCTCCGCCAGACAGATCTTGGAGACGGCGTGATCATGCCGGAAACAACCATGCATCTTAATTATATGGATTTAGGAGAAAACGCAATGGGCGAAAGCTGGTTGGCACGGATGACAGCTTTAAGAGATGATTCATGTATCGGTCCTTTCAGGATTTCCTTCTATGAATCAATTTTGCGTGTGGCAGATTGGCGCGCAAGTCAGCATACGGGAGAAGAGCATGAATAGTTTAGTTCTTTCAGGCTGCAGACCTTCCCCTCTTGCCAGTTATTTAAAAGCACTCGGTTTGTTCCGGATAGTGGCTGAACAAAAGGACAAATCGGTAAAGGGTTTCTGGCAGGGTGAGGTATTTGTACTCAATACGACATTGACTCAGGAAGATTTGTCTAATTTTTTTGTTAATGAATATATCCCCGCTCCTATAGTTTCGCCCTGGAATGGGGGGAGCGGCTTTTACATGGGCGACGCTACCAAAGCAATAGAGGGAATCAGATCGTCTGATGACCAACGTTTTTTTCAGTACAGAAAAGCTATTGAGGAAATAAGAGCGTGGCCAGTAATGCCTGTTTTTAAAACGGTTAATGATGACAGCCTTGTAAAAAGTCATGCGGCGTTTTTAACGTCTAAATCATAGAATCCA
>CAZUMW010000097.1:0-3496 GCA_964621615.1 uncultured Thermodesulfobacteriota bacterium | reverse complement strand
CCGGGGCATCTATGCGTCCTTGTCGTGGCATGGATTCGTTTCTAGCAGCAAATCAGCTTATTGTCAATATTTAACGGACGTCCCCTTATTTTTCCAAAGCTCTTCGGATAACCGACGTGGTATTTTAATGTTCGAAACAGTGATTCTGTATATGGGTTGGGGGATTTTGGGTGGCCATCGGGTTTTATACCGCTAAATACTATTAAAACAACAACCGACGACAATAAAATCGCTAAATGTTTATCTTAATTTTCGCTTTTTTCTTTTTTTTTCAGATTGTTTTTTCTTCTCATAAAAACTCCCTTCAGTGAAATCGTCCCGTTGCACGTTGCACATTCAATACTGCAAAAACACAGGTCCGCTCCTGTAACAACATTCAATACTAACACTTATAAGGCCTCCCGCTGTCAATAGATAAATTTCTCCTGTGCGAAAAAAGTTGGTTTTTTTTTCGTTCTCCAGCCAGCGCACATGGAACCTGTTGCCAGTATACTTGTAAACCTCCCGTAAAATAGTGCCAGTCAAAAATGGAGTTTTCCGGTATAACAGCAACAGAAAGGAGAACTCCGGCTATGAAGCGAGCACGATTCACAGAGACCCAGATTGTCAAAATCCTGAAGGAAGTCGAAGGCGGCAGAGCCGTAAAGGACGTATGCCGTGAGAACACAATATCGGATACGACCTACTACAACTGGAAAGCAAAATACGGGGGCATGGAAGCCTCGGATATAAAGCGGCTGAAAGAGCTTGAAGAAGAAAACCGCAGGCTCAAACAGATGTATGCCGAGCTGAGCCTGGAACATAAGGTGCTAAAGGATATCATTGAAAAAAAACTCTAAAGCCGGCGGAGAAGCGACAGCTGGTAGACTTTGCCCGGCAGCGGCATGACACGAGCCTGCGGGCGGCCTGCAAGACTCTACAGATCAGTCGCAGCCTCTACCACTACCAGCCGGACACGGATCGTGATCAGCTTGTCATAGAAAAGCTTCTGGAACTGGTTGATCGCTACCCCCAGTGGGGATTTGGCAAGCTGTTTCCTGTTCTTCGTCGGCAGGGCTACCGGTGGAACCATAAACGCGTCTATCGGGTGTATTGTTCATTGAAGCTGAACATGCGGCGCAAAGGCAAGAAACGGCATCCTCAGCGTAACCCGGAGCCGTTGAGCGTGCCGGACAGCATTAACCAGTGCTGGTCCATCGATTTCATGAGTGATTCCTTATGGTGCGGCCGGGTGTTTCGAACCTTTAACGTGGTAGACGACTACAATCGTGAAGCGGTGGCAATTGAGGTAGATTTGAACTTGCCGGCGCAGCGGATCATCCGTGTACTGGATCGTGCTGCAGCCTGGCGGGGATATCCGGCAAAGATCCGGATGGATAACGGGCCGGAGCTCACATCAGTGAAAATGGCCGAGTGGGCCGAAGAACATGGAGTACAACTGGAGTTTATAAAGCCGGGCAAACCAACCCAGAACTCATTTGTTGAGCGATTTAACCGGACCTACCGGGAGGAGGTATTAAACCTGTATGTGTTCAAAAGGCTCTCGGAGGTGCGCGATATTACGGATCGCTGGCTGGAAGAATACAATGGGCAGCGTCCCCATGAATCACTTGGAGATCTGACTCCCGTTGAGTATGCGGCAGTCAAACAAGGGCCGGAAAACCCAACTTTCACACGGCACTAAAAAAGGGAGGTTTACATACTGACTTCGGTTTCTGAATGGATGCCAGGACAAGTCCTGCACCAAACACTTATTGAGGTTCCGGCCAACAGAGAAGCTGCTGGCTGTGAAATTTTTATATTTCACGACCTAGAAACTAGATTGTGCCCTTATGCCGTCCCATTCAAAAGTGTGGCTGGCAGTTTTCTGCCGCCAGTTAGTTTCGGGCTCGGTGAAGGAGCAGAACCTGAACAACAAGCGCACAATGTGCACTGCATAAAATGAGGAGCGAGACGAATCGCCAATCAAAGCCAGTGGTTGCCGGTCATTGAGCCATATCATCGCGATGCGTTATGTTATACGCAGAGAGATTCGCAGCGAGTGCGGCTGAGAAAGCACATGGTCTCTTCCGCGTGACTCCAGTTAGACGTCGGGCTGATTCGTCTCCTCCTGTAATTCACGCAAGCCCCAGGAATCTATCCTGGTCGAAAGCCTTTTTGTTTTTGAGCATAAAATAAACGGCACGGCCCATTTTATGGGCAAGGATTGAAAGAGCCTTGCCTTTACCGTGTTTATTGGTCAAGCGGTCAAGATATTTTTTGCCGCGTTCATTGCCTTTGAGGAATAGTATGGCTGTTTCACCAAAAGCCCAGCGCAGATGCGCATTGCCGATTTTCTTGCCGCTGCAGCCGTATTTTTTGCCGTTTGATTCGCGGGCGCTTTTGACCAGGCGGCAATACGAGACAAAATCCTGCACGCGGGGGAACCGGTTAATATTTTCGATTTCATAGAGAATGCTGAGCGAAAGGATCTTGCCCACGCCTTGAATAGTATTGAGCAGTGCATAGGCAAGCGGATCCTGCTGTTTAGCGCTTGCGGTGATATCGTTCTCAAGCTTTCGCAATATGCGGTCGTAGGCTTCGATCATTTCGAGATCGGTAGCAATATTTTTCTGCACACAGGGCTCGCTGAATCGCTCGACAACTCCTGGACGGTTTTGTTTTTTAGCAATGCACCCGATGGGATCGGGCAGATTATATTGACTTGCAGTGTTATGAATGTGGGCAAACAGTTCTGCCCGTTTCCGCATGAGGTGATTGCGGCGCCTGAGCAGGTCTCTGGTAGCGCGCATCTTTGCCGGATAGGTGTATGCCAGCGGGAACATGCCGCCCCGCAGAAGCGTTGCGATTTTATGTGAATCGATCTTGTCGTTTTTGGCTTTGCCGCCATGAATGGCTTTCATATACAGGGCGTGGCCAAGGACAAAGGGAATTTTTTCATTGCTGCAGAGATCGGCGATCCAGTACCAGGTAAACATACATTCAACAGCGACAACAATATCGTCGCGGAACGGTTTAATTGCAGCGAGAAAAGATTCCGGGTTTGTGTTAATATTGCGGTGTAATCGAATCGCACCGGTATCATCCAGAATGCACAGATACATCTTCTGGGTGTGCAGGTCGATACCGCAATAGAACTCGTGCTGCTTTACATAGAATTTCATTTGGCTTCCTCCTTTTTGTGGTGGTGTTTTTGTGGTGAATTCATTTTACCACGTTTAGGAGGAGGCCTTATATAGTATCAAAGTCATTTGCCCAAGTCCCGGGATGAAATTAGGGCCGAATGTTTTGGCAAGTTTTACGCCAGCTTTTATTGACAATATATTTTTAAGCCGTTTTTTTGCGATTTACTGGTTATCGGCAACAGGGAAGGCCTTCGGTCTGTATTGCAAAACAATAATCTGGAAGAAAATTTTGCCTCGCAGGATAGAAGGGGACCCCCGATAACGTAAAATATTTTTCGCACATTTAGATTGAGGAAGGGTCCTCAAACCGG
>CAZUMW010000096.1:0-4074 GCA_964621615.1 uncultured Thermodesulfobacteriota bacterium | reverse complement strand
CCGGTTTGAGGACCCTTCCTCAATCTAAATGTGCGAAAAATATTTTACGTTATCGCACTGTATAGCTGACGGGCACATTGACATGCAGTAAGCATAGTTCGTTAATTCTCGGCAGAGCATCAGCCTCGTCACTGTGTCGTAACCCCTCCCCCCTCGCTTTACCTTAAAGGCACCCCCACAGGGCTTAAGTACTAGGGTCCCTACCATAAATGATTCTGCTGAATTTTCAGGGAAAATGACAAGGTCAATAATGCTCAGGACAGAAAAAGGCAGCAGCCAATTTTATGACCACTGCCTTTGTTTGGGGACAAACTTCTGCTGTTATTTTTTCCACCTTCTCGGCACAGCCTTTACAGGACCATGAAAAGTGCTGATACCTTTGTTGTCTATGTCTTCAAGCAAATAAAAATACCGTTTACCATTTATCACCCATTCATCCAGAAAATCATATGTCGAACCCTCTGTGGGTGAACCCCAAGCAGGGATAATACCGTCGTTGATTTTTATGAACCCCTCCGCCCGCCAGACATTAAATCCTGCATTGTCTGTTTCTGATTCCGTTTTCCATTTCAGTTCAACCTCTCGATCTGATGGTTTTGCTTCAAGCTCTGACAGGCTGACACGGGTGGGGTCGATTGTGGTGGTTGTCGATGAGCAGCCGCATGCTTCTAATTTCTGATGCATACCCTGTACGAATCCGTAATAATCACAAATATCACCCTGACCATTCCCGTCTGCATCATACTGATTGGGGTTGTAGTTGTTTGGACAGTTGTCCGTGTCATCTAAAACCCCGTCATCATCTAGATCACTGTCAGGATTAGAATCGCACACATCTCCAATGCCATCACCGTCTGTGTCTGTCTGGTCAGGGTTAGAGTTGTTCGGGCAATTGTCAACGTCACCGCTTACACCATCACCATCTATATCGTCATTAGGATCATTAGGATATTCATCGCATACATCTCCCTGACCATCATCGTCGGTGTCTATCTGGTCGGGGTTGTAATCTTGGGGGCAGTTATCACAGGCATCCCCTAGACTATCACTATCACTATCTATTTGGTCACTATTAGCAATATTCGGACAGTTATCAGTCTCATTTAAAATACCATCAAGATCAAAATCATCTGGATCATGTACGATAGACCATTCACCATATAATGATTTATCAGGATATAGACCAAATTCCATCAGTATAGTTCCATCTGTGCATACTTGTGATCGTATCCAATCATCCCCACTGGATCCAATCATAAATTGCACAAAACACTTATCTTCCTTATTGAAATTACTCGTTTCACAAAAAAAATCATCGCAATACTCACTGGCATGAACCGCTGTTTCATATGCAGCTTGTTGTGTCATTGAGGTTTCATCAGTAGTAAAGGTGTTACTACAAACATAATTCGATGGGAAAATAAAATTATCATAATGAATTATGTAAGAAATGTGATATTGCGCATTGGCATCAAAAGGGAACAGCAATATTCCTAGGATAAATGGATATATAATTTTATTCATAAAATCTCCCGGCTTTTCTTAATAACCTATTCGTAAAGTACAATTAAAAATATAAAATATTTATATTTATACTAATATAAACTTATTTTAATGTCAAAGCATTTTTTGTTTATAAGGCGCATCATTAAAATATAAAGAAAAGATCTTAGATACTGATAATTTTCAAATCTTCAGACTGAAAAAAGCCGTCCTGAATTTTAAGCTACAGGGAGAGGATTTGGAACGATAAAAAATATGACAGGAGTTCTTGTGGTTTCTTGTGGTGTTTTTTGAAAAAAAGTAAAGCTATTTCAATATGATAATGGTGGAGGCGGGGGGAGTCGAAAACTAATCTTACCCTGTAACCACTTGAAATAACATGGTTATTTTGCAATACCTGTTTTGTACGGACGGTTCACGGACGGTGGCAGTTACTTCTTTTTAAGCATACCTTTTTCTTTCAGCCATTCCAACACAATCTTTTCCAGCTGTCTTGACATCGAGCGGTACTCCTCTTTTGCCAGATCTTCAATGATCTGCCGTATCTCTTCATCTGCGCGAAACGATAGTATTGGTCTTTTGTCTTTTTCCATATCATCAGAATAAAAAAATCGGTTGCAAATGTCAAACAAATATACTATGTTTTATATGTATACAAACATAACACATTGTTTTCAATCACAACACCCGACGAAAACAAGTTAAAATTCCCGTACGTTGTACGGATTAAGCGGCTGTGGTGCTTCACGTCGGGTGTGCATCGCAGCCGTTTTTTTATTGAGAGGAGAACACATCATGAAACGTGAGACTGAATTTTTGACGCCACAGGAGGCTGCGGCCATGCTGCGGGTGCCGGACCGCCGGACGCTTCAGGGCAAACGTGATCACGCCATACTGCTTACGATGTTAAGCACCGGCCTGCGCAAAGCGGAAGTGTGCAACCTGCGGGTGTGTGATGTAAAGACGTACAGAAATCAGGCAGTTATTGACGTAACCGGCAAGGGCAAGAGAAAGCGCCGCATACCGTTACAGCTTGATACATTAAATGCAATCCGGGAATACTGGAAATCAGCGGGTAACGGCACCGGTCCGGAGCATGCGGTGTTTGACACCATGGGCAAACACGGGCCCTATGAATCCCGGCCATTGACGCCAGCGGCCATTGATAAGCTGATACAGCGAACCGCAAAAAGGGCGCTCATTAAGAAACGCGTACATCCCCATGTGCTGCGGCACACGTTTGCAACGTCACTGCTTGACTGCGGCATTGATCTTAAAACCGTCCAGAATCTTATGGGCCACAGCCATATTCGGACCACCGAAGTATACCTTCACAGCAGCGATGACAAAAAACTTGCAGCGATAAACGCATTGCAATTCGCAGCATGACGTTTTATCAACCAAATCGGCAGGGGGTGACCATCAAAAAAGCAAAGATATTTTCAGAGGGGGGCAAGGCGTTTGGTTCACAAAATGTACAATTTTATCAACCAAATAACGCTGCATATTTGACAAAAAGAAAATGTGGTGTAGCATTTTCATAATGTGAACGCAAGCGCGGATAGGTTAGCTACCGAACGGCCGCTTCCCGGGCGGCCTGCCGCGCTTCATAACCGGGCGCACCACGGGGGTGTAGCATGAAAATTTACTGCCGTCTGCTTAAACGAGATATTGACAAAGATTCGTGCCAACCAGATAAGATGTGCAAAAAAGCGAGGTGCGAACATTATCCCACCGAAAAGCCCACCAATCGCAAAAAATCTACAACAAAAAACTCTGAGCTATATACCCGGTCCTTTGCTGGTTTCAGCGATGGATTTTATCCTTTGTTCAAATACCGGCGGGGCGTGAAAGAGCTTATGCGTCTTGTGGGCCGTACCATCGTAAGGGACCCTGCAAATCTTAACCGCTTTACAACGGCAGCGCGGAACTATTTACGCCGGAAGGCAGAACAGGAAAACGCGATTGCTTTTAAATCTGTAAAAGACGAAATCACACAGTTGAACAGTCTTTTCAATAAACTGTGCAGATGCCTTGACAAATACAACCGGTACAGCCAGCTTGCAGACTATATTGCCGAAGAACTAAGCATCCACGCGCAGGCACATGACAGTTATGACCATCTTAACTGGCTGATTAAAAAGAGGCATCGCATCGAGAAATTGCAAAGCGCGACACAATCCACCCTTGCTGCCTGCCATGATTTGTCGAGCCGGCAAAAACCCCGCGATCAATATGCTGTAAAACTTTTTGTGCGGGATCTTGCGCCGCTTTATCGCGATGTTACCGGCGACGAACCCCGCGGCAGTGATTTTGAAAAAGTGGCAATGGCCTGCCTAACGGCAGTGGATCCCCAGAAGGCAAAAGAAACTACTACCGATGTCCTGCACGACCTGCTGAAAAACCTGAATAAATAACTGCACCGATTTTTTAACCCCCTGCCCTTTTCACTCTTAACCCCCTGAAAAACCTTCAGGAATAACTTGTAAAAAACTGCAAGTTAAACCCCAAGCAATGTTGACAGCCTTGTAAAAAGTCATGCGGCGTTTTTAACGTCTAAATCATAGAATC
>CAZUMW010000095.1:0-4218 GCA_964621615.1 uncultured Thermodesulfobacteriota bacterium | reverse complement strand
GAAACAGGCTGCCTGATTCCACACAGTAATCGTCCGTTTTTTGTTGAGCACATCATAAACTATATTTTGCATTTGCAGGGCAATACAGGATGACGCCGACAAATTCTTTTCTGAAAAAA
This sequence comes from uncultured Thermodesulfobacteriota bacterium, assembly GCA_964621615.1. Classification (GTDB taxonomy): domain Bacteria; phylum Desulfobacterota; class WTBG01; order CAIYCZ01; family CAIRTM01; genus CAZUMW01. Next base: position 4,099 of record CAZUMW010000095.1, on the reverse strand, counting down.
ATCGTATCGCTGATCGGAATAGCACTTGCCGTTTTTGTTTTCTGGGAAATCTGTGCGCGGCTGTATCTGGCCTTTTCCGAACATTCGGCAGCCTTCCTCATATATGGATTTGCTCCCGTTCAAAAACGTTGGGTGGAGGTCTCAAATGAAGAAGGTGGTATTTTATATTATAAAAGGGTTCCTTCTACAGATCCCGCAGATCCTGTCAATAGTCTGGGCATGCGGGGCGGGGATATTTTACCTGAGCATCCAAACGTTACACGAATAGTGTGTCTGGGAGGTTCAACAACTTACGGGACCGGTCTGCCCTATGCTGATACCTACCCCCTTCTGCTGCAGCAGCAGCTTGACAAGAGATTCCGCAAAGGGTGCTTCGAGGTAATCAATGCCGGACAGCCGGGAATGGAGATGTCACATATTTTGTCGCTTACAAAAAAAACTGTCATTGCTTTGCGGCCTGATATAGTCCTCCTGATGAGTATTAACAATAACTTCAAAAGTGTCGGTCACTTTTATGTCGGGTTCAAAGGAGGCCTAAAAAATAACTCCCAACATTTCACTGTCAGGCACTTGGCTCTGGGGAGAATAGTAAAGAATATTATTGACGCTGTGAATAAAAATAAGCTTCACGATACCCTAGCAAACTACGACTGGGTGGGGCTCTCGGAATCGCTTTCATCTTCGGATAACATCTGGCAGGAAAAATACGAGCAACGGCTGGATGTTTTGTGTGAAACGCTTTTGAGCAGCAATCCTGATATGAAGATCGTTCTGCTTGAGCAGGCCATCAATGTACATGATTTTTCGCCCATGGAAAAACCTTTTGACATCGCAAAACATGTCCTTCGAAATAAGAGTGCCTTCCATCCGAAAATCTACACACTGGACGTTCACAGTGCCATTATCGCCGCAGCCAATCAGGGAGTCGACGTCTGGCAAAACCCTGAGTGGGACCCGCTACATCTAAAAAAAGCGGGCAACCTTATTATCGCCAGAGAGATCTGTAAATTTATTGACAAACACAATAACTTACAGGTTAGTCAGGCCAACCGCGAGAAATAAAAGAAGCAGGATGATTTTTTACTTTTTTTAAAAAAAAGGATCTGCATTAATACAAAAAACGGTTACTTTTTCAGTCCGGATATACGTTTAAGGATAGTCTTCATTGAACTATGCATCGTCGATCCTTGTTAAGGTCAAGGCCTTCAAGTTTATAACAGTATATTTTTCGATTTTGAGCATCATTATCAAAAACAAACGCCAAAAAAATCCTTTCGAGAAATACAAATTAATTCTGTCGATACTAACTTCATGCTTGTTTACATGTTAAAGATGATGATACCAAACATATAAAGTGCTTGGTCTTACCTGTGCACAGCATCAAGCCCATCAGCATCTGCACACCATTGCTGGGCAACTCCGGTCAAAAAAAATCGCGCCTTTTTTAAATGTGCAACATTTTGGCTTCCCGTTAAATAAAGAGCGGCCATGAATTCGTGCTTAAGGGAATCAATATAGTCCTCAACAGCTCCTTTTCCCTGCGTCATCAGCAATCTCAAAAACGGGAGCGCTATTCCACATACATCTGCTCCAAGCGCTATGGCTTTTGCCATATGCAGACCGGTACGGACTCCGCCGGTTGCGATTAAGGGAAGACCGACCCTGCTTTCCAGAATAGATGCAGAGGTCGGTATACCCCAGTCTGCAAAGCCGCCGGGGTCGCAGCCCGACCGAATACCATCGACTACCACCCAGTTGGTTCCACCCCATCCTCCCACATCGATGGCAGTGACCCCGGAAGCCCTTAAGGCCTTTGCAGTTTCTGTACTGATGCCGTTTCCCACTTCTTTTCCAATAACTGGCAAACTCGAAAAACGACAAAATTTTTCCAATATTTCGGTACAGCCGCTAAAATCACTATCACCTTCATTTTGAAATAACTCCTGGGCAGGATTAATATGAACACACACCGCATCAGCTCCGACCGTTTTTACTGCATCCATTATACAATCAAAAGAATACTGCTTTAAGGCCGTAATACCGATATTGCCCAAAAGAAGCATCTCCTGCGCATCATCCCGCACCATATACGTGTGTTTCAATGAAGGGTCCTCGATCATCGCCCGCTGAGATCCCAATCCAAACCCTATACTCTTCTTTTCTGCTATACGGGCAAGTTCCCTGTTTATATATACCGCCTCTTCACACCCCCCTGTCATTGCGGCGATAATTAAAGGAAACGCTAATTGTTTTCCCAAAAATTCGATTGAGGTATTTATTTTATCATAATCGAGGTCGGTCAATGCTTGATGTATTAAAGATACATCCTCGAACGAAGAACTTCCATACTCAACCTCTTCTTCGAGACATATACGTATATGATCGCTTTTGCGACAACCTGTAGAATTCATGATTTTGAGCACGTATCATATTTATTACAAATCAAGGTACCCAAAATAAAGACGCACCATCAAAACGATCCACACAATCCCGCAGATTATTTTTAATTTGGACCAATAGGTGCTCATGTTCTGCTTTTTATTAAATAAAAGTGGAATAAGCAATACAATGCCTACTGCTTCACGAAGTATCACCAGTGTATACAAAACTGAAACAACATACAATGATCGAAGAATGACAAACGTGGGATTGATACCAAGCACGACCGGAGAGGTCCTCAGGCCGTATTTTTTATCATGATCATAATCCTTAATTGTCTGCACTATTTCAAAACAGCAGCCGAAAAGAAACAGAAGCCCTATCAGTTTTATACCGGTGAAGGAAAAATCGGGTATGGCGATCCATGATAGGAAAAAACCCCACAATCCGATAAAAAGGACATCCAGAAAAACAATGTTCTTACAAAACGCCGTATATACGCTGACACAGATAATAAGCATGACAACGGCGAAACAAACGCTTTTACTGTAGAACCAGCTGAAACCGATTAAAAGTATGCTCAAAAAAAGAATAAACATCACTGCCTGGCGCTTATGCTGCTTTATGAACAGTGCCTTTTTGTGGTCTTTATCGGTATTTGCCAGATCAACCTCAACATCGATATAATCATTGATAAAATATCCTAATGCGTTAAGAAAAATCGTAACAGTCATGCGAATAATAAAATCAGCTGGGGAAAAGTGAAATGCGGCGAGAAGAAGGAAATTGCCCAGAATGGTATTAGCCTCCAGACGCGCCAGTCTATCCCTGGCGGTATCTGCCAAAAATACCCACCAAATTTTAGGCAAGTTATGTCTGGCCATACCACTATTATCAACACTGCCGCCGGAACCAGCTAACCCCATATCATGTCACCGAGGAGTGAATAATAAGAACCAAAAAATTTCTTTCCACGGACATTCCAGATTGCTAACGACTCACAGCCTTGCGCAACATTTCCTCACTAACCCCATCTGGCCGGAGAAAAAAACATTTCCGGCAAACAGCGGGTTAATTTGCCTGACATTTCCATAACGCAGGGAAGCCGGCAAAGATTACAATTTTTCAGATTCCCAGCAACTCGTTTAAATTCCGCAGACCGAAAAACTGTATCCGGATCAAAATCTTTATAGCTGCACCACTCATGTCGCGGAGTGCCTGCGGAGTCCTCGCATGAATAGACGTTACCCTGGTGATCAAGGTGAATACCTATTCTTCCAAAATTGCACTTAAACGAGCTGTTGTTTTTGAGCAGTTTCAAGGCTCTCCAAGGGTTTCGAACCGGTAAGCCTTTTTGTTTTAACTCCATTACTTTGCCGAACGCTTTATCCAGATCATGTTTATCAGGACAAACATCCTCATTGTATCCCTTAATAAGCGAAATTGGAAAATATTCTATACCGGCATTTAAGTCGCGGGCCAATTCCGCAAGCTTCTCAATATCTTGCACATTATGCTTATGTATCGTTGCCCATATCTTTATATAACAATGCGGGTATGAGGCCGTTGTAATTTCGATCGCCTTTACAACGCTGTCAAACAAACCGTCTACCCCCCGGAATTCATCATGCGCAGTACCGTATCCATCTAAAGAACACAGCAAAACCGCCGTTTGTCAAGGTAGTTGTCACCTGAAAGTTTTTCATTTAAGCAACCTCTT
>CAZUMW010000094.1:0-4334 GCA_964621615.1 uncultured Thermodesulfobacteriota bacterium | reverse complement strand
GGTTACGGCTTTGACGGGCGTATAAAATTTTTACATCATAATAAACTCACGCTAGGGTATCCGGCATGTGCAGGGCGTTTTAATTGCTCCCAACATACTGGATTAGCCGGACGGAGCAGGGCAATGACAACAGGGTCAACAGCTCAGCACAAACGTCACCCCCCCGGTTTAGAGGCTGTGTCGTAATTCATGGATGTCCTGGCAGTCGCAGTTTATATTCATTGACATTTAAAAAAAAGTACGGTTATAGTTGTCAGAAGCATAAGCAGAAAGACAGTTGTTTTAACCGAAATTCAGGAAAAGCTGATGAAGGTTATTATACTCTGCGGCGGTATGGGCACGCGGCTTGCCGAGGAAACCGAGTTCAGGCCGAAGCCCATGGTTGAAATCGGCGGTATGCCAATATTATGGCATATTATGAAAATATATTCCCATTACGGGTTTAATGAATTCATTTTATGCCTTGGGTACAAAGGGGAAATGCTTAAAGAATATTTTTTGAATTTTGAAATACTGAACAGTGACTTTACGATTGCATTCGGCCGTGATACAAAGGATATCCGCATTCACAATGCTCCCTACAAAGAGGATTGGAAAATAACACTTGTTAATACCGGCCTCTATACCATGCCGGGCGCGCGTATGAAAAAAGTCGCTCACCTCATTGAAGAAGACACGTTTATGATGACGTACGGGGACGGTGTTGCCGATATTGATATACAAAAGCTCATTGACTTTCACTATGAGCACGGAAAAATTGCAACCGTTACCGGCGTACGCCCGCTTGCCCGCTTCGGTGTTTTGCGAACGCAAGGCAATGCGGTTGTGGAATTTTCTGAAAAACAGCAAATAGAAGAGGGCCATATTAACGGCGGATTTTTTGTGCTCAACAGGGAAGTCTTTGAATATATGGAAGACAGTGATGACTGTGTATTCGAGCGTGAGCCGATGGAACGACTTGCTCGTGACGGGCAGCTGATGATGCATTATCATGACGGGTACTGGCACTGTATGGATACTATCCGTGACAGGAGAATACTTGAACAGGAATGGCAAAAAGAGAAACCTGCCTGGAAAGTATGGGATTAATTTTGCTTATGAAAAAGCAAAATTAATGTATGTTTGAATAGTCTATAAGGATGATTATGGATGATATGTGGTGCAAAAGCAGGGTGTTTATTACCGGATGTACCGGGTTTATCGGCTGCTGGCTGGCGGATGCACTTCTGCAAAAAGGTGCATCCGTTACCGGCTTAGTGCGGGATTGCGTTGCTGACTCTCCTTTTTTTCAAACAGAGCTCAATAAGAAGATCAACATTGTGAACGGCGGCCTTGAGGATTTTCCCCTTCTTGAGCGTTCGATTAACGAATATGATATCGATACGGTATTTCACCTTGGTGCGCAGACACAGGTAGGGGTCGGCAACAGAAACCCTCTGTCCACGTTTGAAGCAAACATCAGGGGCACCTGGAATATTCTGGAAGCCTGCCGGCTCAATAAAAATATCGTACAACGCATTATTATTGCCTCAAGCGACAAGGCGTACGGTGATCAGGACACTCTGCCGTACACGGAAGGCGCCCCTCTGCACGGGTCGCACCCCTATGATGTTTCAAAAAGCTGTGCCGATCTGATTTCATATGCGTATTATAATACATACGGCCTTCCGGTCTGTATAACACGATGCGGAAACATTTTCGGTCCGGGGGATCTGAACTATAACAGACTTATTCCCGGAACTATTCTTTCCGTGCTGAAAAATGAGCCGATTCTTATCAGAAGTGACGGAAAGCTGAAGCGGGATTATTTTTACGTAAAGGATGCTGTCAATGCGTATATTACATTAGCGGAACACATGGGCACACAAGACATTTCCGGAGAGGCGTTTAATTTCAGCAGCGGTGAAATGATCAGTGTCCTTGATATGACCTCGTCGGTTCTTGATGTAATGGATCGTAAAGATCATCCGGTAGAGATTTTAAATGAGGTTGAAGGAGAGATAAAAGATCAGTATCTTTCCATAGAAAAAGCGCGTTCGGTTCTTGCATGGTCCCCCGCCTGTTCTCTCAAGGATGCGCTTCATGAAACAGTGTCTTTCTACAGCAAACATTTCGCGGGACAGCCCTTAACGCAAAGATCGTTCCGCTGATGCGGGCTTCTTATTACTATGTACGGGTTGTATATCGATCCCTATCATGCCGTCCTTACCTGTATCTCCTGGTTTCTGCATAGTGCCCCTTTTCTGTTTTTCTGTTTGTGTTGCCTTTATGGTTTCCTTGCAATAGGCACCGCACGGCTGTTTGTTAAAAAAAGAACCGTTTTGGAGGGTGTTACTGTCTCAGGAGTGTCCTTGCTTGTGCTGTATTATCTGGCGGGAGCTGCCCTGTACGTTGTAACGCCGGGGTATCTCGATCACATGGAGCCCGGTATTACGGTTATTTCGCGAATACTGGGCTCTGGAAAGCCCTTGTATCACGCGGTTGATTCTCCTGAGCGCTACGCTCAGCTTTACGGTCCGGTATTATATGGTGTGAATTATTTTTTTCAGTGTCTTTTTAACATCGATATTATTTTTTCATCCAAATGCGCCGGTGCCGTTCTGGGCATCGGATCTATAGCCCTGCTTTATTTTGTGTTCCGCAACCGGCTAAGCGGTTTTTCGACATCAATAATGCTGGGGTTTGTTGTTTCCTGCTTCCTGTGGTTCGGCCACTATTCCTTTTGGAACAAGGGCGAATCTCTGCTACTGTTTTGCTGCAGTGCCGGGTGCTGCGCGGTTTTTATCCGATCGGCCTCTGTGCAGGCCGTTATAATGAGCATAATCGTTGCAGCAGTCATTAATACGAAAGTACATGCCGTGATTTATTGTCTGCCGTTTTTGATATCGCTGCTTTTCATCCGGGGGCTGAAGGTTATTGTTTACAGCGCTGTGCTGTCGGCTTTTTTAGTTTCGCTGCCCTTTTTTGCTTTCGGCAGCGTCTCGCTGCAGAATTATATCTGCCTGCTTGGAGCTGTCGGCGAGCATCCGCTTTCGCTTTCGCTTTTTTTTCTCAACATGAAATACGCCGGCCTCTTGTTTCTGCCGGTGATTGCCGTTGTCTTGGTGAGGGAAAAAGCCTCACCCATATCACAAGACGTACTGCGAAAGCAGATAGTGCTGGCTGCAAGTATTTTAGCAGGTCTGGCGGCAGCTGCAGTGTTCGGCTCCAAAATCGGTGCGGGGCCGCATCATCTGCTCCCGTTTGCACCCGGCATCGCGCTGCTTATGGTGCGGCCTTTCTCAGAAACGGCGCGGACCAGGATAAACAGCAGCGGCTTCGTGCCTTATGCAGGGTTGGTCATATCGCTGTGGCTGGTCATTTCTTTTCTTACGGTATATAAAAATTATCGCCTTGTTTCCCCGTTTTATTTTCAGAACCCGCACGAAGCGGTATGGTGTGACCTGATACGGCTTCGTCACAGATTTATGGATTATAGCATGCAGATGGGGTACGGGGACGGCTCCGCGTATCGCTTTACATGGGTACGGCCGGTTATATATACATCGGGTAAGGATTATTTTCTTGATGCCCCGGCGCTTATGGATATGAAAGAGGGCGGCATGAAAATAACGGCAAAAACACTCGCGGCATTCGAAAACCAACGCTTCGATATGTGGATTATACCCGGACAGGGTAAACCCTTTACAATGCCGTCACTGTATCCGCCGTTTAAGCGGCTGTTCGGTTCGGAAATACCCGAAGTTTTTGTGAACAATTATGAGCATATCGGGCAGACCGATTTTTTCGGCATATGGAAAGCGAAACGACTTGTGAACGGCAGCTCTTAGCAGTCAGCCGTTAGCCTTTAGCAGAAAAAAAGAGTAAAAGCTAAAGATCAATTAAGAGCTAAAAGCTGATAGCTGAATGCTGGAAGTCAGCCAAAAAGCTGTCAGGTTAGTTAACAAGAAGAATTCAGGAGTCAGAAGACAGAATCCGGAAAAAAAGCAGTTTAAAAGGCAGCTGTTAGCGGTTAGCAAAAACGAAGGCAGAAATGATAACAGCTAATAGCTCACCACGTGCACGAAGAGAAAAAGTATTTGGAGGAAGCCGTGAACGTGAACGGGAACGTGTACGGGTACGGAATGGGGGAGGGAAGCAGCTGTTAGTTTGTAAAACGTACTCGTACACAGCGAAGCGGTACACGTACTCGTACCCGAAGAGAAAATGCGGGGGGAGGAAGCCGTGAACGGGAACGTGTACGGGTACGGAATGGGGGAGGGAAGCAGCTATTAGTTTATAAAACGTACTCGTACACAGCGAAGCGGTACACGTACTCGTACCCGAAGAGAAAA
>CAZUMW010000093.1:0-4451 GCA_964621615.1 uncultured Thermodesulfobacteriota bacterium | reverse complement strand
TGTGCTGGGGAATTTGCCCGAACCGGAATTAACCCACAAATTTTATTAACGAAGCTTTTTATTATACCCCGCCGGAAGACTTTCTTGCACCTGACAATACGGACAGGCTCGTGAACCGCCTTCTTTTCAATCTGAAAAATCAGCAGGCGGCGTTATCAGCCTCGGAAAGAAGCTACCACAACCTGTTTCACCACGCGCCCATCCCCCTTTATGAAGCCGACTATTCCGCTGTGATGGAAGAAATTGGACACAAAGGCCCCGGAAGCAGCGTGAAATCGAATACCCGTATCAGCTCCCCGGATGATCGTGCTGCTTCAGCCCGCCTTATCCGGGTCAACAATATAAACAGCACAGCATGCACGCTGTTTGGCGTCAGCGGCCCCGATGACTTTCAGGAGTTCCTCACAGAAAAAATCCTTCATGACGATGAAATGCGCAGAACCTTTATCGCGATACTCGATGTGCTTCTCAACAAATCCCCCCAGACGGGAACAGAAAGCCTTATCACAGACAAATCAGGCGCCCGGCGTCATATTATTCAGCGCTGGCTTCCCATGCCGCATGCTGACCAGAAAATGTCCAGCATTCTTGTCGCTGTTATCGACGTTACCGAAATTCGTGAGCTTCAGGCACAGCAGGCGGCACATGATGAAATGGAGCGCCGGGAAATTGATGCTCACAAAAGCTTTCTTGCCCCGCCGCACACCACGCTGACGGCAAACACCTACGGGAGCCGCAGCATACGTGAACAGTATCCGGACATGTTTGACCAGTGGGTCGAAAAGTACAAACAGCTTTTAACAGATGCCGCTGACAGCAGAATATTTAAAACACACGGCGATGTTGCACCCAAAGTGAAGTCGCTGGTTGATGAAATCGGATTTTTTCGTGCAGGGCCGCGCGATATTATAGACATACATACAACATCGCTGAAAAAATTGAATGATACCATGCCGGGCAAAAAGACGGCCCATATGACCGAGGGACGCATTCTGCTTCTTGAGCTGATGGGCTATCTCTTGTCGCGCTACCGGAACCTTGCAATGGGAAAATAGCCGTACTCATCAGCGAGCGGATATAACGCTCACGGCCTTACTCCAGGCGCATGAAAGGCTATTATTTCGAGCTCGGCTTTTGATCGGGACAAACGTGTGCGGGACATTTTAACGTATGGCATGTGATGATCCCCGGCTGCACGGCGGGCATCCGGAAATTAAGATTGATTTTAGAATTATTCCCCGCTGCAGCGGGGAACGTTCAGGCAAAGCGATCTTATTTCAAACCAAAATGGGGGGGGGTATATGAAAAAACAAAAAACACACACCGGAAGGCTCCTGGGGGGGATATTTGTCAGCGCGCTGATAACCGCATTGGCCGTCCCGCACATAGCCGCAGCAAAGCAGCACACAACAGATAAAAAAAACGGGGGGGAGAAACAAACAATGAGCGAACAAACAAATCCCAATATAGGCAAAAAGTTTCCGGAGGTCTCTGCCGAATCGCTGGCTAACCGGAAAGAAAGCATTCCCGATTCCGCTCGCGGCAAAGTGGTGCTGGTAACTGTTGCCTTTCTGCGGGAAAATCAGGGGCAGCTTGACTCATGGCTAGAGCCGTTTATTGAAAAGTACGGCGATACTGAAGATGTCACCTTTTACGAGATTCCGATGATCTCCTCGGGCTACCGGTTCATGCGCTTTATCATAGACAACGGCATGCGCGCCGGACTTCCCAGGCAGAAGCACAAGCATGTGGTTACCATGTACGGCGATGTTGAGAAATACACCGACGGGCTAAACATAGACCCCAGGTACGGGCATGCGTTTCTTCTTGACCGAGAGGGCATTATACGCTGGCAGGATAAAGGCTTCGCAACAAAAGACTCGCTGGCAGAGCTTTTTTCAGAAGCAGAAAAGCTCAGGCAATGAACAGCAGGCGTCAGTTGGCTCACTGATGAAACCTGCCTGTTTGAAAATAGCGGTCTATCAGCACTGCCGTCTCATGCTTTTTGTGCATGCGGGTGTGGCTGTACGGGAGCGTAAGCCAGGCTTCGGCCGGAGCGTGGTGTGCCGAGCGGACCGAAACACGCCCGTCATGAAGTCCCTCAAAAAAAGGTGCCAGCAGTTCAGACCCGCCGGTTCCGGCAATAACGCCGAAATCGATGCTGTTCTCACAGCTGCTCAGCAGCGCTTCCACACGTCCCGGCCGCAGCGAATCGAGCCCTTTCAGCAGCCGCCCGAAAGGGCCCAGCATACCGCATGCGGCCTCGGCAAGGCGTGAGCCCCTGTTCGGCACGCCGATCAGAACACAGCGCCCGAGATTCTGCGGTCTGTATTCCGCAAGAAACAGGCGCAGTATGATTCCGCCCATGCTGTGCCCCGCAAAATGCACCCTGCCTTTCCACGGCTGCCGTGACTGGTACCATGCCGCTACGCGGTACGCGCACTCCCTCGGCGTTTTTACGGTACAGGGAACCCTCAGCTGATACACAGAATAGCCGTATCCGGTCAAATACCGGGCCAGCGGAGACATATCCCGCTGTGTGCGAAACAGGCCGTGCAGCAGTACAACTGTTTCTTCACTGTAATTATTCATTCAAACAGCCTGAGCATTTCATATAAATTATTGTATACACCTGTTTGAGCAGCCGGTCCATGTGCTTACCCTTGGCGACAATAAACTCTTTAAAAAAACATTCTATTTATACCTTTATAAATCAATTTATATCAAAATAATATAACAAACCGACTGGTCAGTCAATATATATTTTTTATTTTCATTCCCCGAATATAATTTTTTAATAAATTTTTTATGTTCCTGCTTGACCCTGTGCAACTCGGGACGTATCTATCCAAAAAAGTGTAGAATCAACGGAATCAACCCGCACACCGTAATAATTATAACTTTTTTGATTCATAATAGTAAGCAAGGGGGATATATCATGGACTGGAAAAATTACTTTGAGAACACGCAGGGAACCGGCTTTCTCGCTACCGCAAACAAAAAAGGCGAGGTAAACGCAGCAATTTATTCGCGTCCGAAAGTGCTTGATGATGGCTCGTTTATCTTCGGTATGACCGACCGACTTACCCACGCCAACATAGCTGAAAACCCTCATGCAGTGTACGCCTTTTCTGAGGGAAGCTATGCCGGAAACCGCTTCTATCTGGAGAAAACCCGCGAGGAGGAAAAGGGGGAGCTGCTGGAACAGATACGAAAGGAAGCTGACCGGTGCGTCTATCCGGGGGTCGGCAAACTTGTTAAACATGTCGTATATTTTAAAGTGAACAAAGCGCTGCCGCTCGTCATTGCCGGATGCACCGGTGATCATTCAAAACACCTGTGCGAGCTTGCAGCGAATGGAGAATACGAGCAGATCCAGAAGCTGGCAAAAGAGCCGTATTATATGTGTCTGAATTGCGGCCGGATGGCTGACAGTGAAGAGAACCTGTGCAATCCAATAGCGATAGATAAAATTCCTGTCGGTGCCATGTAAAGCTGAATGCGGACAGCTCGGCGTATTCCCGGAAATTACCATGGATATCTCAAGCTGCAGCCTCAGCCGGACGCAATAGAGCCTTAATGCTGAGACGTGTCCTCTGCCCGTCACACGAAAGCGTTATATTAATCGCTAATTTTAATTAAGCAACCCGGTCAACACGCACAAACATCTTAGGAGTGCTCGTATGAGAAAACAAAAGACAGTCGGCTTAATCGTATTGATGCTGTGCGCCTTGTCGCAGACACTGTATGCGCACTGTGAAATCCCCTGTGGGATTTACGGCGACAAAACCCGTATTGAAATACTCTCAGAGCATATAGACACCATTGAAAAATCAATGGACATGATTGAGCGGCTTTCACAGGCAGAATCAGCAAACTACAACCAGCTTGTACGCTGGATTACCAACAAGGAAGCCCACGCAGAAAAATTCCAGAATATTGTCAGCAGATACTTTATCACTCAGCGGATCGGGCCGGAACAGGCCGATACAAAAAACTATCAGAAATACATCACGCAGATCACTCTGCTGCACAAAATGATGGTTTCGGCAATGAAAGCAAAACAGACAACAGACACACAGCATATCACCGCGCTTCGCTCGCTGCTCAAACAGTTCAGCGACAGCTACTTCAGCGCTGAAGAGCGCAAACAAATCCATATTCATTAGATTTTGTATGCTTTATGCCGGCGCAAAGACTGCCCGTTCCGGTTCCGCCCGCCCGGCGGAACCGGAAACCAACCCGGCAGGAGTATAATTGTTTCATCAGTGTCAAATAGAGCAGCTGCCGCATCGTGCAGCGCTGTTTCACCGCTTAAAGCGGTACGCATGCTGATATATTCCGGGCAGGTGTTAGAATTGCCGATTGCATCCAGACTATCTGTTGAGATACAATAGTTGACAGCCTTGTAAAAAGTCATGCGGCGTTTTTAACGTCTAAATCATAGAATC
>CAZUMW010000092.1:0-4655 GCA_964621615.1 uncultured Thermodesulfobacteriota bacterium | reverse complement strand
GTTATAGCATATTATCCGCATGACACCAGACCTGTTTCATCATTTACCGGCAAAAACGACGAGTTCATAGTTATCAATAATAAGCGCATACACTATATACACCAGGGCTCCGGGCAACCGGTTATTCTGGTTCATGGGTTCGCCGGCTCGACATTTACCTGGCGGCGGCTTATGCCGCTGCTCGCCGCACACCACAGCGTATACGCCCTTGATTTGCCCGGATTCGGGCTTTCAGACAAGCCCCCCGGAGCAGACTATGACCTGCAGTCACAGGCTGCGTGCGTGCTTGGCTTCATAAAAAAGCTCAAGCTCAGCCCTGCAGCACTGGTAGGACACTCAATGGGGGGGGTGGTGGTTTCCTATGCTGCGGTCAGGTCTCCGTCCAGTATCGACCGGCTGGTTTTAATAGATGCGGGCTTCTACAGCGGAGGGGGGCCCGCATTTCTTTCCTACCTCTTTTTCCCCCTGGACCGAATTATGGCAAAAATGTTTTATACCAGATCGGTCAGGGAAAAAAGCCTGCAAAGCTCCTATTATGACACGTCCTTAGTAACCGATGCGGTGGTTGATGCATACCTGCAGGCAGGCAAAACCCCCAACGCAGTGGACGCCCTGGCCAGAATGATCTCAACTGCCAATCCGGGCCCCTACAGCGGACTCAGCGAACACATAACTGTCCCGACCCTGATTGTGTGGGGCAGCCAGGACACAGCCGTCCCCGTAAGCGATGCGCACCGGCTGAAAGACGAGATCGGATCAGCTGAAAAGCTGGTGGTGATTGATCAGTGCGGGCATATGGTGCAGGAGGAAAAACCCCGACAGCTTGCCGCGGCGATTTTAGAATTTTTGCAGAATTAACCCCAGCACGCCACCGTGCGGTTTCCGCCTCCGCCGGGCTCAGGATAGATTGCTGCTTTTACTGCACCGCTGGGTCAGCGGCTAGTGCCGAGTGCCAGCCCGAGCGCTTTGCCGGCAGCCCGCGCACGCTCAAGCACCTCGGGCATATCATCGACATCGTTCATTCCAACCGGCTCCGCCACCTCGGCTGCAATCTGCATCCGGTTAATGCTTTCAAGAAACAGCTTCAGGGTTTCAAGCGCTCGCTCGTGTCCCCCTCCGGCAACCGTTATAACAGGCAGAGACGGTTTGCCGGCGAGCGGCCTCTGGCCCAGCCACGGCATGTCGGGATTGTATTCGGGACCGGCACCGCGGTAAAAAATCGCCATGCTTCTGTCAATAAAATTTTTCACCGCTCCGGACACATCCATATAATAGGTGGGGGAACCGATAATCAGGGCTTCCGCACTCATAAGCATGTCGTAGAGAGGCTGCATGTCGTCATCGATTGGACACTGCCCTTCATTCATCAGACACATGCCGCATCCTGTACAGGGCTTGATTTCAGCTTTTGCAAGCTCGACCTTCTCCCATGTATGCCCTGATGCCTCAGCGGCCTGTTTGACCAGCTTGTTCGTGTTGCTTGCCTCGCGAAGGCTTCCGTATACCGCTAAAATGCTCATACTATCCCCCTTTTTTCAATACAGTTTTTCTTTATTCGGGCCCGAGGACGTTTCAGCCATACTCACATGCGGAACTATGGGAAAAAGTCCTCCTCAAGCACTGCCCGGAAACAAACAGCCTTTTATGCCGATTTCGGCTCAGCCCTGAGTCGCTCTTTTTCTTCAGGTGCCCGGCGGAACGTGATCACGTCATCGAAGGGGCATGCCTCCATACAGCTGAAACACAGGCAGCAGGTGACCGGCATCTCATTATCCTGGTTGCGAATGTCGATATAAAACGGACAGGCCTCTTCGGCGAGGCAGCGCTTGCAGTTTCTGCATTTGGATTTATTGAACCGTATGCGCCAGAGACTGCCGTGCCCGGCGATACACCGGTAGGATGAAAGCCAGCAGAAGTGGGTACACATTTTCCGCCAGGGCATAAACACCGACAAAACAATTAAGCCGTACATAAACGCAACAGGGTACCATGCAACCTGAGTAAGGTCGAACACCGTTTCTGCAAAAAACATCGGAAACCAGCACATAAGCAGGGTTGCCGGGATGAGCGGGGCCCGCTTATCAATCTCGCCGCTGGTGTTCATCCTGGCGGTATGGCTCTGCTCATCAATTGCCTTCGGGAGTTTTGAAATAGGCCGTTTGTAATCCATATTTTTGTACAGCGCATCCTGCATGGTTGCATTGGGGCACAGCCACCCGCACAGCACTCTCCCGAAAAGAAATGGGAGGATCGCAACGGTTCCCACATGGAACATCGCCCAGAAAAACAGGTCCGGCCTGGTCCCCTTTATAAAGGCAAACGCGGTAACCGAGGCCCATGCCATAAACAGGGCGGTCTGCACCACGGTCCTGAAGCTCACAATCGGCAAGCGCTCTTTTTTCGGGGGCTTTTCCTCTGTTTTTCCGAACATGAACACGCAGAAGGGTACAGCGCTCAGAAGAAGCGTCAGCACATAAAAAAGCATGTTGTTTTCACCGCCCTCAGCAAGAGGAACCGTGTAGGAAACAATGGTCATAAAAAGCGGGACGCCCCAGACGTGGGCGGCCAGCTTAAGGTTGGCAGAGAAAAATTTTAACTGCAGCAGCAGAAACATACCTGCGCCGAGCACAAAAATAAGCCCCGGCTGCAGATAGTTCAGCGGGGTGAACACGCCGGCAAGATACAGCACAAAAGCACCGTACAGTGCATATTTATTAACAGTTTTGAAACGCTTTTGGTTTATATTCATGTGAAAGCCTCCTTAATGAGTTGCTAACGCTTTTTGAAGTTCGGGCAGCAGTGCCCGCCACTCATCGCCGGTTATCATAAGGCCGGCGTAAAAATAGGCGCCCACAAAAAGAGCCCCGACCGCAAGCACCGCATACCGGTGCCAGCCTTTCACCCCGGTACGTTTCCCCACCATCCACAGGCAGGTAAAATAAAACACGCAGAACATAATAACCTGGCCGCGGGGCCCCTCAAGCGCGCTTTGTTTGAGTCCCTGCATATCCTCGCCCATATGCAGGGACTCAAGAAGCGTATTGGTCAGATGGGAAAGCGTTCCGTTCATAACCGCAAGCGGAATAAGCGTTACCGATGTAAAGCGGACGGCATCAATATATTTGCGGTCACGCAGCACAGCATACATCAGAAACCCCAGCCCCAGCACGACCAGAAAACCCAGCACAGCGCCCGCTGACGTCGCTACCAGGCGCTCCAGGTTGGCGCTGTCTGTTTCAAGTATCTCCTTGAGGTGTTCGGCCCCGTCAACAAGAAACGCCGGAAAAGCGGCGCGGTAAAGGATCACCGTCTTCTCGGTTGCTATGCCCCATGCCTTGCCGAACATATAGGCAGGGATAAAAATCTCAAGCACTCGTGCCCATTTGGCCAGTGGTGTGGTATAGGAATCATCCATAATCTGCTCTCCCCGATTATTATTTATATGTATGTTTGTTCATAGTGGTGTTATTCCTGCCTGTCCTGCCCGGAGCCCCCGACGGCTTCTCCCAGGTAGTCTTTGGTAATAAGACCTTTTTCGAGCATATATTCTTTGAGATACTCAAGATGCTCTTTTTCTTTCTTCAGCTCCTCGATTTCATCCTGGATATGGGCCGCTTCATATTTCACATAGAACTTGGAGGGCTCTTTCCACTGGCCGGACCCCATAATAACCAGTGAAAAGGTTAAATACAGCAGACAACCCATAACGGTCTTTTTCTCCGCCGTTTTAGCGCGCCATGCCACGATCAAAATAATAAGCGATACAATACCGAAAACTGCAGCAATCCACCCTGCAATAACCGGCATCATGTCGATCGGTACTTTTGAAGAATAATTATCCATATACAGCTCAAATGTCCAGATTCCCAGAAACACAAGCAGAAACACCTGCAGCGAGCGCTTCAGGGCACCGGTGCGCCACATGATTTTGAGCATCAACCAGCCTGCAATCACATAGAAATAGCCTCCCAGAAGCTTGATGTTCATACTGGTGAACTGGGTAATCAGCCCTTTTTCAACCGGCATGCTGGCAACTTCACCCAGCAGGGGCCAGGACACCAGGGCAGCGAAATAGCCGTACAGATAGCCTCTGCTCTCTATTTTTTCGATACAGGCGCGGTAAAAAAGCCCTAAAAAAATAACAGCCAGTATAGGTGTATAAAAAAGATTATAATTTTCTACCGGATTTTTCGCCATGCGCAGCGGGATCATGGTTATAACGGACACAAGAAAAAACACCTGCCCTGCCAGTGCAACAAGCAGGGTCCTGCCGAGCGGCACAAAAACAAACCCGAGTAAACGCTTGATTGCTCCTCCCATCACACCCTCCTTTTCACTTAAGATATAATTAAACTTCAGGTACCTAAACTATTAGTTAGTGTACATATAATTAGCTTTTTGAAATATTTATACATAAGTTAACTATCTCTGTCAAGGGATTTACTGCAACAAAATAGCAGAGAGCCTTTTTGAGGTTTTTTTAACAGCTTTTCACATAAGGGGAAAGAAAAAAACAGCATTTTGAACAAAAAAACAGCTGCTTTTTTGAAGTACAGGCAATACCATTCCCGGTGCTGTAAAAAGAAGCATTATGCTGCAGGTGCTGCCATCAAGACAAAGAGGCGGGATGCAATCGGTATCGGAGAGATAATCTG
>CAZUMW010000091.1:0-4677 GCA_964621615.1 uncultured Thermodesulfobacteriota bacterium | reverse complement strand
GAAATTAAATAAATATTTTTTTTCTTGACAGGAGCACTATAGGATGTCCCCATATTTCGCCTTAACAATTAATTATTCGGCGATGATGAAATCAACTTTTTTACTTTACTTTGCAGGCTTTTGTTTCTCTGAAGTTTTTGCTCAAAACGTTTACAGTACATAGTTACCCCCGCACCGGAAATACCGCTAAAATACTCTCCCAGCTTTGTGTTTGACAGGCTGCTTTTGTTGCGTGCGATATACATGGCGATTTCACGGGCCGGATCACCTTTTCTGCCGCGCTGCACTATGTCTTCCCTGCGGCAGCCATATTCCCGGCATACAATCTGAACACGTAAGGGATATTATATGGACTGGGTTCTGATATGTCAGGAGTTATTTGTTAAGATGTGACCCTAGGTTTTTTCCGAGTTGTCCATTTTATTCCCTTGAAATGTTAATTGCACAAACTGCGAAACCCGAACACTGTACAGGAACGAGGAAATCCGACAAATATTAAATGCCGTGAGGAAAAAATACTTGTATTTTTTTTAAATGATGGTATAAATAAAAATTCTTTTCTGTAATAGATTAACTATATCATTGCCTTTTTCTGAGGCACTTTTTATAAAAAATAGTTCAGCGTCCCCATCGTCTAGCCTGGTCTAGGACACCGGCCTTTCACGCCGGCGACAGGGGTTCAAATCCCCTTGGGGACGCCAGATTCTCAGCAGCACTCGAGCAGAAAAGGCCGAGTGCTTTTTTTATAAGTACAACCCGGTGCTACACATCCCGATATTTCATCGGGACGACAGGGGTTCAAATCCCCTGGGGGACGCCAGATTTTTCAAGCACTTAGCGATTTTCGTTAAGTGCTTTTTCATTTTTGGTTGCGTATAGGTTGCGCCCAGAATATGCAGCGCCATTCTGAAAACAGAAAAACAGATTTATCGGGGACAGTTAATATATTTTATTTTCCGGCAAAAACACCGTTAAAACCTCCTACGAATACCGCTTATCAAAACCGAACATGACAGTCCACACATATTCACGCTGCTTTTCCCTGCCCATCATTTTTTCAAGCAGGTTGACTGCAGGCCCGCCCTGCTCGAGAAGCGTCTGAACATACCATATCTGCTTTTGCCTGATGATTTCCTGCGTTTCGGCAGACACCGGCTCGGCTTCGCGAACCATGTCGATATAAGCGTCAAGATAGCTTCTATAGGTATTGAAAATAATGTCGTCTTCATCGCTGGTCAATGTCGAATGAATGCTGAAATCGGTAACGATGTCCTTATACCAGTAGGTTACCGGCTTTTCATTAAGAATGTCATCTGATGGCTTTAATGTCCGCAGTGCTTCATAGTGTTTTGTCAGATGAGGATCCTCTATTCCGGCCGGGTCGATAAACTCGACCGCAAACACGCGCTTTTTTCCCATAAAAATAATGTCAATCGACAGCATGGGAAGATTATACGTGCTTTCGGGAATAAACAGAATTGTGTGCATCTTCATGAACACGGCAATTGTCGAATCCGACATATTGATCCACCGGAATCGATCCCCCTTACGGGTATCGCCGATACACACAAACATGCCGAATGCCTTTGAAGGCTTAAGCAGACGGTACTGTTCCGGCACCGGAACCGGCTCAAGCGACAATCGATGGTTGAGAAAAGATTTGCCGTATTCGTGGTACCTTTTGTATGCACTAACATTGCCGCGCCGCACAAACAGCACAACAAGCACTACGGACACTAACACTCCTGCTGCAATAATGCCTGACAGCACGACACCACTCATTGCGGGCTCCTTGCGATACGGTATTTATGATTCGGTGTACAATGCCACTATAGGTTTTTTTGCACAAAACACAACAAAACTACAGCACATTTTTTAATACCGGGCGTACCGGCCGGTCACTTTTCATTACTGCAGGAAATGGAAGCCTTCGATCCGCCCTCACGAAGGGCTTTCACAAATGCATTGGCCCAGCCGGGTTTCATTCCGCGACCAGCCACCACTGGATACGACTCGACAAGACCGCGGGCAACCTGCTCGGGAACTGCGGAATAATACGCAACGGCATCGACAGCCTTTGCAGCCGGATATCCGGGGCGGACAAGCGTCACTGTACATGAACCAGAGCCTGACTGAGCGCATACGCTGACAACTGTCATCGCTGATGCGATACAGGCAATACACGCTACGACTTTTATACCGTATATCATAATTTCAGTTTTCTTTCGCATAATTATAATGATTCACAATGTTCAGGTTCGTACCGCATATTAATAAGCCTGAAGCGATACATAAAAGGCAGTGCCTGTTCCTACTTGACTTTCAAGCCATATCTTTCCCCCATGGGCGTCAATGATTTTCCTGGCAATAGCAAGCCCAAGCCCGGTTCCCATTTCGCCGTTAGTGGGTTTAACGCTTGTTTTCCTGAACGGCTCAAAAACTGTATCCTGCTCATGCTCCGGTATGCCCTTCCCTTCATCCTGAACGATAACAACAATTGCGTTTTTACTTTTTTGTATCACAACCCTGATGCTTCTCTTCGGCGGGGTATATTTCAATGCATTGCTGAGAAGATTGTTAAAAACCTGCTCCAGTTTTTGAATATCTGCCGGTACCGAAGGTACCGGGGATGAGGGAGCGGTAAAACAAATATCAACGTGTTTATGCAGCCCAATCGGCTTGTGAATAGAAACCACATTTTCCAGCAATTTCACGACATCGACCTCTTGCTGATCTAATGTAACCTTTCCTGACTCGATGCTTGTGATATCAAGCAGCCCGTCTATCAAACGCATCATGAACGATGATGCATCCATAATTCGCTTCATATACTTTTTATTCGTGTCATCCAGGCGGTCATGCGCGGTGTCCATCACGAATGTGCTGTATGTTTTGATAAGGCCCAAAGGAGTCCTCATGTCATGAGCAGCCATGCCCAAAAACTCATTTTTTATATTGTTAAGCCGCTCAAGCTCGGCGTTTTTCCTCTGAAGATCCCGCTGCAAATTTACCATCTCGTTATTAAGAAGCATAAGCTTTTTATAAATATCTTCGTCACTCCCATGCGACAAATCAATATACCGGTACAAAATTTTCATCGCTTCCCGGAATGCTTCCGCCTGCTGATTATTTATTGCGGAAAGCTCGCTCACGAAGGTATCAACCTGGTCACTTGATTCGACAGCCAGCACATATATGCCTCCACATGAAGCGCATCCAAAAAAATGCAAAACCACACCATTATTAGCTTGGGCTTCGACTGAGATTTCCCAGTTAAAGGCGGCTTTCTGCTCATGCACAGCCTTAAGGAATGCATCCGCCTTGTAATAATCATTTTTACTTACAATATCATACAGTGTGCCATAGCTGGAATTACGGCTGGTAAATACGTGCGTGTCATCACGGACGATCTCATGTATTTCACCGGTATCGCTGCACAGAACGGCAAACCCTTTCGATACATTCAGCTGATTCTCATTCACTGTCATATCAATCACCGCCCACCACAGTATTTAAAAAATCTACAGCTATGCGGGCATTGGGAGCGTATCCGTCAGCGCCTATTTTTTGCCAGAGATCAGGCACAATATTAAACGGATAACCTCCGACGATGACTTTGAATTGGCGCTCGGTCTTCAGTTGCCGCAGCCGCGCAACAAGTGTCTCCACAAAATTAACGTGTATCGTCATCGTCGCAGACACTGCTACAGCATCAGCGCCGTGCGTTTTTACCATATCTGCGATGCTCTCCAGCGGTGTGTTTGCGCCAAGATAAAAGGTGTCCCACCCGTCAAGCTCGAAATAATCAGCAACCATACGTATGCCCAGCTCATGAAGCTCGCCGTTTACGCAAGCAGCAATCAGGGTCCTGTCTTTTCTTGGGGTTGAAAATATTTTTGGATAGAGCCTCGACATAATAAATTGCGTTGCAGCCGTGCAATAGTGTTCCTGAGCAACGCTTATTCTGTTGAGCTGCCACAGCCGGCCTATTTCTTTCTGGCTGGGCTGAAATATATATTCATATATATCTCTCACCGGCGTACCGCCTGCAGACGCTTCTTCAACCAAGCGCATCGCGGCATGCCGATCACCACGGAGCAGATGCTGTGTGTACCCGGCGGCGAGCTCTCCCAGAGGGGCTCCAGGCAAAATATATGAATCAGCAGCCTTATGATGTGCATTATCTGCCAGCCGTAAGGCTTCGGTGAGGAAATCATGCATGCTCTGAGCCGAATTTTCTGGAAGAACAGCACTGACCTCAGCTGAAATAATGTGAATGTTTTCATCAAAATCAGCAGCATCAACCCCATAGTGCGGCAGCGTGATCCGGCACCATGCAATATAATCGGACAGCAGAAAAACGGCGCCCGAACGAAACGACTCAGCCATGTACTGGAGCGTATAGCCGGCATCGCGCACTGATTTCTGATAGCCGCTATCCCCGTATCGGTCGTTCAGCTCAGGATGACGCCGGTATTGCTCCGCCGCAGACCGCTCTGCAAGCTCAGACGCGTTCTGTTCGATTATTCTGCCTATTTCACTGTACTGTTTACCCGTCATGATTATCCAGCTTCGATAAAAGTTAACGTGTCCAAAATAAGTCATAATCTGCGGCAAAGCCACAGGCTTGATTAATGAGCCGCTCTAAGCGGCTGCAAAAACACATAACTCAAAACA
>CAZUMW010000090.1:0-5470 GCA_964621615.1 uncultured Thermodesulfobacteriota bacterium | reverse complement strand
CTCTAACCGGTTGAGGCCCTACTGAGAAAAGTGCGAAAGATTCTTGACACTACCTCCTGCTGCAATTCGTCCAGGTGCTCGGCCCCAGCCGCTCCGATGCTTCCCTGAGCGAATATCCCTGCTCGACTACCAGACGGCAGGCCTGTATCTGAAATTCCCGGTTATAGCGTTTCCTCTTTCCCATGACGGATTCTCCTTCCTGACGGGCATTATAACCTCCCGCCATGTGTCCGTCATCTGTTTAGCATTTTAATCTTTGTACCTTTTCCGTAACGCTCACGACCCTGGCTCTTTACTAACGCCGCTTACGGTGGTTTGCAGCCTGCTCCTGCAAGCCGGCTGCGAGGGGCCTACCCTCATCTCTCACGCAGCTTTCTGCGGCACACTTATGTTAATTGCCCAATTAATGTAAATTGCATTATATGTTAGCAATATTTTTGCTATTAATTTGATGTGATTGTATTATAATAATATTAAATGATTTTTTATATTTTGTTGTTGATAATTTTTTCATTTGCATTATACTCTAAAGTACCCTAAAGAAAATCATGATCTTGTTGTATTCATGAAACAGGCGATAATGAACAAGAACAAGCGTACACATCCACGCTACCGGGCTTTGGATAATGTGTTCGCCGCATTGGACTTTGGTTTTACCAAGGTGGGCAGACTGATAGATGTCAGCAGATCCGGCGCATCCTTTGAATATTTTATGTTTGACAATATCTCCATTGAATCTGAAGGCGAAATTGATATTTTTGTTTCCGGCAAAAAATTTTACCTGTCCAATGTACCCTATAACCTGATTTATAATAACTCAGAGCTGCATGTATCCCCCTATACCTCCTCACTGATCACCAGCAGATGCGGGCTTAAATTCGGTGACCTTTCTCAGGATCAGCAGATCAGTCTGGAAAACCTTTTAAATACCTATACCGTACATTAGCCTTGCCAATCCTGCCCATCTTTTTTTATGCACATATCCAGTCTCTATGAATAGCTTCTGAAATCTATCGTAATTATCGGGAGGCCTTGCCCGCTGTGTAAGTGATTAGCCTCTCCCTGTATTAGAAATAGACTTTTTTTCGATTTTATAGTATTTTAATATACATTAGAATCAAACAGCGCATAGGCAATCTGTGTTCCTGATTCCTGATAAACCTTGTTGTGGAACTGACTATGACGGCATCACATTTCCCCTCAGATGAATTACTGATTGAATACATCAGCAAAAAACTGCATAAGTATCATCATCGCTACTCATACAACAATCTGCACATACAAAAAACATGTCTCGGCAACAGAAACAGTATTTATTATGTAACAGCAAATGATGAAAAACAGCTCGTGTTCAAAGGATACAGAAAAAAAAACCGCCTTAAAAACTCCCTTATCTCGAGCCGGTTTCTCGCTCGAAACAACATAAACGTACCCCGTATACTTTTTTCTGACACCTCACAAAAAACTTTTAACCGTTTTGGATTTTATTGTACCTGTGAAGAAAAAATTCCTGCTGTGAGCATAGCTGATTGCCGCATCACTGCTGAACATATTTCCAGCATAGCCGCATTTTATGCAGGGCTTCACTCGCTGAGAAGTTCGCGGTGGGGTAAAATCATATCAATGAGAAAATACGGTATATTAAATACATACGACCGAAATATAAAAAAAAGATTACGTGCGTTGCATAGCTCACACTGGCTTACCGACGATGAAAAGGACACCTGTCTCGAGTGGTTCAATGGTGCCCGTGAACAGGTAAAATGTGTTAAATACTACAGCCTGTGTCATGGTGATGTGAATAAAAAAAATATACTTATAAGCAGCACCAGCGGTAGCGTTTACATGATTGATAATGAAGCGGTGCGTTATCAGCCGTATGTGCTTGAATACTATCGACTTTATTACACCCTGTGTGAAAACAATCCCGACCTGCAAAAGCGGTTCGTCGACCATTATATGGCTGCCTGCTCACCCGGACGGCTTCATGAGCTTACAACCTGCGGAGGTTTTTTCAGCAGCTATGTTCTATTAGAGCTCGCAGCGTATCATAACAGAAAAATTCGCTCCGGCGACACAGAAACAGCTGACTATTATACACAAAACACATCCAGAGCGGTGCATGAGTTAAAAAAAACTGTGCTCAGTTAACATCGCTAACGATGTTCGCCTGAATTGAGCTGCAGGTAATTGTGCCGGATAACAGACATGTATCCCTTCAATCAATGAAGCGCTATCACATCATTATTTGTCTGCTTGCTGCGCTGGTTATCACATCGGTTTCTGGCCTTTCTTATTTACAATGGACACGATCTTCCCCCCCCTCAAAAAATATATCCCCAGAAAAAACAACAGGCATAAGACCATCACCCAGTGACGGGTCGGGCACTGCACGAATTATTGGCAATAACGCTGTACGTGCTTCATCACAAAACACCTGGACGATTGTATACACGGCAGGCAGTTCCGGCATTTCGCCTGGCGGCGGTGTTGTGTTTCACATACCGCCGTTCTGGGGCTGGACACCACCTCAATACGATTTCCCGGAAAGGCCCGGCTATGTAACCGTTTCGTGTTCGGACCCCTCAATCAATCTGGCAGCGGACTGCAGCCAGCGCCTTAGATATGTCAAGGTCCGTACGCCCGTAAGAAAAATTGATCCGGGCACCACCGTGACACTGGTTTACGGTGATACACAGAACGGAACTCATCCAGAAGCACAGTCCACAGCAGACCGCTATTCCGAAAGCCGGGAGCGGTTTTATCTGAAAGTCGACGGCGATGGTGACGGGTTCTATGCTCCGATAAAAGAACAGCCAACCATTCGCATACTTCCCGGTCCCGCCCGCCGGTTTATCGTTACCGCCCCATCACAGGTTTTAACCGGCCGCTCCTTTATTGTTCATGTTGCACCGGTAGACCGCATGGACAACTGGGTCAGATACTACGACGGTCCTGTAACCCTTACCGCTGACAGCCAATGCTGCAGCCTGAAGCAGATTGACTCATCTAAAACAGGTCTATTTTTATTTGAATGCATATGTACGAAAGAAACTCCGCTACGATGCACAGCACGTGCAGAAACCCCTTCCCTGTCAGGCACCTCCAATATCATATTGTGTATAAAAAGACTTCCGGAGCGACGCCTTTACTGGGCTGATTTGCACGGGCACTCAAACATGAGCGACGGCACGGGAACACCGGAGGAGTATTTTGATTATGCGCGGCATGTTTCACGTCTCGATGCTGCATCGCTTACCGATCATGATGCATACGGGTTCGATCTGCTCGATGAACACAATAAAATATGGAAAAGTATACAAAAAACTGCTCAGCGCATGAATGCGCCCGGCAGCTTTATCACGCTGCCGGGATATGAGTGGACCAGCTGGACCTACGGTCACAAACACGTGCTTTTTTTAAGCGAGCCTGCCCCGCTGTACAGCTCGCGCGATCCGCGCTATGAGACACCGGAGAAATTGTGGAAAGCGCTCGCTCAGTCGCGCGCTATAACGATATCTCATCATGTCGGCGGCGGTCCGATACCTGCCGACTGGGATTATTACAGCCGGGATCTTGAGCCGGTGGTTGAAATATGCTCCATACACGGTAACTCTGAATACTACGGCTGCCCGATGTGTATTTACCGGCCCCGCCAGGGGTGCTTTGTTCAGGATGCGCTCGAGCGCGGATATCATCTCGGATTCATCGGTGGCGGTGATACACACAACAGCCATCCGGGTCATGGTGATCCAATGTCCCCAATAGGCGGTATCACCGGTTTTTATGCCGAGCGCCTGTCACGCAACAGCCTCTGGAACGCACTCAAGAGCCGGCATACGTATGCGACAACCGGAAGCAGACTCATTTTACAGGTTCAGATTGATAGTGCCATGATGGGCGATACGGTTTCTGTTCAGCAGGCAACCGGCAATACCATCGATATCACTGTTGACTCCGGAGAAATTATCAGCGATATTTCCGTTATTCGAAACAATAAGACATACAGAACCGTTACTCCCGGCAAGCGTCAATATTTTCAATCGGTGTCTCTTCCCGATGATCTGTCTGCCGGGGACTTTATCTATGTTCGGGTCACTCTTAAGAACAGTCAAATGGCCTGGTCCAGTCCAATATGGTTTCTGTAAGCATATTCCGGCTTTGAAATATTTTAGATAGGAGGCGGCACATGTCAGACAAAACAATGCACATCACTCTCTGCCTTGATTTAGCAAATGAGCGTGATAAAAATATCTACAATCACCTGAAGGCATTCGCTGAAAAACGCAATATAACCGATGAATCCGAAGCGCTGAAAGCATTTATGGTATATCTGCATTTTTTGGGTTGTGACATGAGAGCGCTCAGTGATAAGATATCTGAAATCTATTAATAACATTCTGCGATGTATATCTCATATGGACATTATTAATTTTGTTGAAACAGCAAAGAAAACCGTAATTGAGCAACTGACCCGCATAGCCGGCGCTTCCGCGTGCACAAGGAAAAACATTCCCTTCACCGTTGGTGAAGCTGATATTTTTGAAGCCCGTGGAGGATCCATTGAAAAAGCGACTCTATCGCATCTGTCAATGCGCTCGATAACCCCGCCTGGAGCTGAGCGGCCGGTTGATTACATGGTGTTTCAGCTGGAAATTTTTCCTGTGAACCCGCACTGCCCAATGGGACACTTTAATACGGAATGGGCTCTAACCGGCAGCGGCCCCTATCACATGAATATTGACTTATTTCCTGCCCTGAACCCCTCTCCATACTGCGATGAGATTAGAAGCACAATGGATGCGCTTGCCGCACGTCACGGCAGGAATCCGGATGCGATACGTGCAGGCCTCAATGAACACTACTGCATGGATCACTGGCCCCGGCCCCTTTCATCCTGTACGGGATTTAAGCTTATGAATCTCGGCAACGGTGATCTTGATTTGTTTACAGATACCTATACTATGTTCTTTGAACTGTATACAGACCTTCTTGTGAGCACCGAATCAGCAGCATATGACGAGACTGAAAACACATGCAGGCTTGTTCGCAACGGCCGCTGGCTTGAATACATTACGCTCAAAGACGTTGCAGTTAAAATGGGGCTGTCCGCCGGTCTGCCCCCTGAAGTCATTATTCAGCTGAGCTTCCCGCCTTCGGCTTATTTCTGACGCACACAGGCATATAAGAAATAGAGAATTATTCTGCTGAACAGCCACGCTGTACGGTTGTTTTTCAAAGCCTGATTATCGCAATGATACCGTCAAAAAAAAGAGTTCTTCCATCACTGGTGCTTTTGCTGCTCATAGCACTGATCGGTGTAATCGGCTATTGCATTCTTGAAGGATGGTCAGTCCTTGACTCGATGTACATGGTCGTTATTACACTTTTTACCGTCGGATTTAAAGAAGTACAGGATAACGTAAAATATTTTTCGCACATTTAGATTGAGGAAGGGTCCTCAAACCGG
>CAZUMW010000089.1:0-5500 GCA_964621615.1 uncultured Thermodesulfobacteriota bacterium | reverse complement strand
CAGGCATTGTGCAGGGATTGTCCCGGGCAGCACCGTCCGCCGGGCCGTGTGTGTATACTGAAATATAACGGCACATGCCGCTGCATAACCTTTTGAACGTGTTGCGGGGGCTTTGCAGAGCCCCGCCCGAACCGGCTTCGTACATTATTTTGGACAGTACTGAAATCTTGTATGTTATTACCATAAAATAATATAGCAGAACAAGCCATGAAAGAACACTGAGGCACACATGCATACTTAAAATTGAAGCTTTTACAGATAATTCAGGTGGGAAGTCCGTCGGGAATGGCTTACGAACTGTAGACAAAGGCTGGCTTTTAGTCAAGCTGCGCTAAACAGTGCAGCCCGGCTGACAGACATGCGCAGGAGAGCAGTCACAGCGTGCAGCTGAGATTGGCTTTGGTGACCGCCACTTCGATTACGTAGCGAAACAGATCGTGTTCGCTTTTCTGATCGTCTATATGCACCAGTCCGCCGACCTCTGAGCCGCGTCCCTCCGGGGACGGTCTGACCCATTTTACCGTCAGCTGCGCAGAAACAGGCTCTTTGCGTGCCGGAATTTCAATGAGAAGCGATATGACGCTATCCATTGCAGGCGGAGTCCCATCAGGAAGGTTAAGTCGCGATCCCTCACGGCTTATGTTGGTAACCATGCAGGGACGGTAGTCTGAATCGGCAGCCCTCCACTGAGCGGCCAACTCTATTTCAACCCGCTCCTTACTGCGGCGCTCCTCCATGATGTGCTCCCTTCCTTGATATGAACCACCCGTATCTCTATAGAGAATACCTTAGCCTCACATAACATATTATGTTACGGCATTTTTATCATAAATGCAACCTGTTCGATCGTTTGCCAGACGGTGTTTACCGTCCTTGCTCTTCAGCCGCATATTCCGGTATACTGTCACATATGAATGTTCTTTTTATCGCACGCTCTCAGGATGACCTTATCATGCCCTCTCCCCCGCTTGGGCTTGTGTGTGTTGCCACCGCGGTAAAGCACAGCGGACACAATACTGCCATTCTCGATATAAGCGACCTGAACACAGCCTGCGCGACGCTGGCGAACCGGATTACATCTCTTCGCCCCGATGCGATTTGTATTTCAATACGCAACATCGATGATCAGACGATGCAGGGCACCCGGTTTCTGCTTGGAGACATAAAGGATATAATCGGCTGGTGCCGTGAGTGCACCGGCGTACCTGTTATTGTCGGGGGAGCCGCTTTCAGTATCTATCCCGAAGAGGTGCTGCGCTACACGGGTGCCGACATTGGTGTGTATGGCGAGGGCGAAGACATTGTGCCGCAGCTGCTCGACTGCCTGGCACATAACCGCCGGCCGGATGAGCTGCCGCGCACATATCTTCCCGGCGCACGGCCGCCGAAAATAAACCAGCCCCTGCCTGACCTGGACAGCCTGCCGCTTCCCGATGAAACGCTGTGGCCGTATTCGCCGGAGCAGCGCGGCGGGATCAGCATGCCGTTTCTCAGCCGCCGCGGCTGCCCGCTTGGCTGCCGATACTGCTCGACATCTTCAATCGAGGGCAGGCGCATTCGGATGCGATCCCCCGAGCGGGTCGGCGAGCAGCTTGCCCGGCACGCCGGAGAGGGCTTTAAACATTTTTTCTGTGTCGACAACACATTCAACCTCCCGGAATCATATGCCATCCGATTGTGCCGATGCATACAAAAGCAGGCACCGGGCATTACCTGGTCGGGCATTGTTTACCCGGGCCGGGTTTCACAAGAGCTCGTCGGCGCTATGGCCTCGGCAGGCTGCACCGAAATAAGCCTCGGGTTTGAAAGCGGGTCTCCTGCTGTTCTCGACCGTATGGGCAAACGATTTACGCCGGAGCAGGTCCGCCGCACCGCCCGCCTTTTTGCTGATGCAGGCATTACGCAAACCGGCTACCTTCTGCTGGGGTTCCCCGGGGAAACGCTGAAAACAGCTGAACAAAGCCTGGCATTTGCAGACTCCCTGCCCATCGATGCGGTGAAAGTGACAACCGGTGTTCGCATTTATCCGCACACCGGGCTGGCGCGCATTGCGGCAGAAAAGGGATTGATTGCAAAAGAGGACAGCCTGCTTCGGCCGTCATTTTATATAGAACCAGACCTTAACGAAGAACAGCTTCGTGCAGCTGTCGCTGATTGGGTTGCGCGTCGGCCGCACTGGATTATATAATAATACACCGAAACCACATAAAAGGAGACAGCGCCATGGAAGACAAGCTCAAACTGATGGAAGAAGCCTACGCCCTTGCAAAGCGCTATGAAGCCGAGCGCGGAAGCTGCCCCCAGTGCGTGCTCGCCGCTGTGCACGAAACCCTGGGAGTGAGCGATCCCGAAACCATACAGGCTGCCGACTCGCTCGCCGGCGGATCGGCTTTGACGACAGAAGGAACATGCGGGGCGCTTGTCGGCGGGCTGCTTGCAATCGGCGCATGCGCAGGGCGAAGCTATGACGAGTTCTGCGAGCAGGAAAAAAAGCGCAAAGTATTTAAATACAGCACAATGCTGTACGATCGGTTTGTTCAGGAATACGGCTCCCCGCTGTGCAAAGGCGTACAAAAAGCGCTGTTCGGCCGCTTCTACAACCTGCGCGACAAAGATGAATACCAGCAGTTCGAACAGGCCGGGGCGCACGTCGACAAATGCCCCGGTGTTACCGGCAACACTGCCCGCTGGACGGTGGAGATCATCATAGATAACAACATCAGCAGACGGGCATAATGTCAAAGGCCCTTCTGGAAAAGCCGGGCTTTTTTGTGCCTTCCGCGCACAAAGCGTTCGGCTATGAGCACGCAAAACTCATCTCACATGGGGATAAATCCTGATGCTTATACAAGAAGCAGTGACCCTACTTCATGACAAATGTACCGAATGGTTAAAGCAGATTATCCTGCTGCTGCCCAATCTGATCTTAGCTGTAATTGTCATCATTCTGGCCCAAATTCTTGCAAAAAAAATAAAACATCTTGTAAGGCATTTCTTCGAGCGCATAATAGCGAACCGGGCCCTGATTAATTTTCTTGGAACGCTTGCACATACCGGTATATTGCTCATCGGCTTATTGGCAGCTATCAAAATCCTGCAGCTTGACGAAGCGGTCTTTTCGCTGCTGGCCGGTGTGGGTATCGCAGGAATTGCACTCGGCTTTGCGTTTCAGGATATTGCGGCCAACTTTATTGCCGGGATGGCGCTGGTATTCCGGAAGGATTATCCGTTTAAAGTGGACGATATAATCGAAACCAATGGCATGATCGGGATCGTAAAGGAAATCAATTTGCGGGATACCATGATTCAGACATTCGGCGGTCAATATATCTTTGTCCCGAACAAGCAGATATTTGAAAATGCGGTTATTAATTACAGCGCTCTGGGAAGTCGCCGCGTCGATCTCGGGATCGGGGTCTCCTATGGTGATGACCTGGAAAAAGTAAAAAAAATATCCATGGAATCTGTTCAAAGCATTCCCAGTCTGCTCAAGGAGAAGCCTGTTGAGCTTTTTTATGAGGAATTCGGCAACAGCTCTATTAATTTTCAGCTGCGCTTCTGGATTCCCTTTACATCGCAGGCTGATTTTCTGCAGGCCCGCAGCGATGCTGTCATGAGGATCAAGAAAGCGTATAATGAACACGGCATTACTATTCCGTTCCCTATACGCACATTGGATTTCGGCATTAAAGGCGGGGAAAAACTTTCTGCAATGCTTGGTGATCTCAACAAGTGATGTTTTCGAGATCCGATGCGGGATTTTTTCTTTGACCCGCAGATGCACATTTTTTATACTGAAAGGCGTTGAGGCCCGCACGCCGCCTTCTGCACCGGCAGACCATTTTTATTTTGACGCGCGTGGTTATTGCGCGCATACCACATAACACAGCTCAGACGGATTCAACATGCCGCTTATGCAAGCCAAAAGATGTATTCTTATCGCCTTTATTCTGCTTATCCCCTCATCGGCTGCATCCCACCCGCATGTGTTTATCGATAACAGCGTCGAGCTGGTTTTTAACAAAGAGGGATTCTGCGGCGTCAGGGCCAACTGGGTTTTTGACGAAATGTTCAGCAATATGATCATTGCCGACTGTGACCGCAACAGGGACGGCTCGCTGAACAGCGCTGAAATCAGGGCTGTTGAAAAAGGTTATTTTTCAAACCTGAAGGAATATAATTATTTTTTCCATATTAAAATAAACGGGGAACCATTTTCAGTAACCCGTGTTTCGAACTTTACAGCCGGCATAAAAGAACAGAAAAAAATACAGTACCGGTTTTTTGTTCCCTGCCCCGTGCCCGCGACCGCAAGCGAGTTGAAGATTACGATTGCAATATATGATGACACATATTATTCAGACGTTGCATTGTACGGCCACACATGCACCCCGCCGCAACACACCGGGCAGCTCGACCTGAATGTGAACATCGTCCGCAATACAGATAAAAGCTTTTATTACGGCCAGATGCACCCCACCGAAATCGTTGTGCGCTTCAAGAAGAAAGCATGATGCGCTGCTGCCTGTTTTTACTCATCATTTTTTGCACCTGTTGTGCGTCTCCCCCCTGCTTTGCCGGTGAAAATCCTTTTCTGTCGACTCCTTCGTCTGAAAATGAAAAAACCGAACAAAAAAAAATCACCTACCCATCGGTTGTCCAGTCTTTTATCATCACACTGAGCCGTACACAGCGCAGCCTTAACAAAGAGCTGACACACACAGCCCGCAAAATAAAGAATAACCCGTCCGCAGCTCTTCTTCTGACGGTCATATCAATAGCGTTTATCTACGGTGTCATTCATGCCCTGGGTCCCGGCCACGGCAAAATTTTTGCAATGTCTTATTTTTTAGCTGAACAGGGAAGCATAAAACGAGGGCTTGTCTTCGGGGGTGCGTTTGCGTTCATACATGCAGGATCGGCTGTGCTGCTTGTGCTTGTTTTATATTTTATTCTTAAATGCGCTGTTTTCCGCTCTGTAGATGATTTCAGCAGATGGGCCAAGCTGTTCAGCTACGCCCTGATCGCCGCCCTTGGCGCCTATATGCTGATCCGCAAGCTGAAAGCGGTAACTTCACGGAAAGGAAATGATACGGGCCGGGCTTTAATAGGTCCGGACAAACACCCTGCCTTAATGGCCCTGGCCGTGGGTATCGTGCCATGCCCCGGAACAGTCATCGTGCTGCTGTTTGCACTGTCTCTTGAAATGCTTTCGCTGGGTCTTGCGCTTGCCTGTGCAATGGCGATCGGCATGGCGATCACTATTTCTCTTATCGGAATCATCACGATCACGATGCGCGCGTCCATGCTTGGGATATGTGCAAAAAGTGGAAAAGGGGCTGCCGGGATCACCGCCTTAATTGAATCGGTGGGAGCTTTTTTTATACTCCTTGCGGGCAGCATTCTTTTTTTTAGCAGCCTTTGAGCAGTCATAACCTGCGGCTTTGCCGCAGGCTTGATTAATGAGCCGCTCTAAGCGGCTGCAAAAACACATAACTCA
>CAZUMW010000088.1:0-5848 GCA_964621615.1 uncultured Thermodesulfobacteriota bacterium | reverse complement strand
TCATGTCGCTTGTGCTTGTCGGCGACACCGGCCGGTTCAACCTGAAATACATAGCAGATAAAATCCGGGATGATTTCCTTGCAATGCAAGACATATCACAGGTAACGATTTCAGGGCTTCCCCGGCTTGAATTTTCTGTTGAAGTGTCGGAGGCCGACCTGCGCAGATATATGCTTACCTTTGACGAAATAGCATCAGCGGTGGCATCGGCGAATATCAATATTTCCGGGGGAACGCTTCAAACGCCCCGGGAGGAAATTCTCATCCGCACATGGGGCAGACAATATTTTGCCAAACAGCTCTACGACATCGCGGTGCGGGGTGATCCGGACGGACCGATTGTCCACCTGCACGACATTGCCACGGTCAGGGAAAAGTGGGAGGAAACTCCCGACCGGATATATTATAACGATCAAAACGCGGTTAAAATAAAGGTCGAAAAAACCGCAGACGAAGACATTCTTGCGATCGCCGAGCTGCTCAAAAGATATATTGCCGATTTCAATTCGTCACACGAGAACCTGCAGCTTGTCACCCTCATGGATTTCACCGTACCGCTGAAGCAGCGGCTCCAGCTGCTCAGCAAAAACGGCCTTATCGGTCTTGCGCTGGTGGTCATGCTGCTTGGCTTTTTTCTGAACCTCAGGCTGTCGTTCTGGGTATCGATCGGCCTGCCGTTTTCTTTTGCCGGCATGTTTATCGTTGCAATGCTCTGCGGCATTACTATTAACGTTATCTCCCTTTTCGGCATGATAATCGTCGTGGGAATCCTTGTCGATGATGCAATTGTTGTGGGGGAAAACATTTTTGCTCATTACGAGCGCGGCAAGCCTGCGCTGAAGGCCGCCATTGACGGCGCCTCAGAAATGACCGCACCGGTGTTTACCTCGGTATTCACAACCGTTATTGCGTTTCTGCCCTTTTTCTTCCTCGACGGCGTTCTGGGAAAATTCATCTGGAACATGGCGCTTGTGGTCATTGCCTCGCTTATGTTTTCTCTTATTGAAGCCTTTTATATTCTCCCATCACACCTGGCGCACTCAAAAGGCCTGCGCTCCGAGCAGCATGTTCCGCCCATAAGAAAATCCATTGAGCGGGCTATCAGCTATTTTACGCACAGAGTTTACGGGCCTCTTTTGCGCACCGCTCTGAAGCACAAATGGATAACGGTCATGGCGCCCGCTGCATTTGTGCTGATGACCGCCGGACTGATGCGCGGCGGCATTATCGGCATCAGCTTTTTCCCCTTTATTGACCGGGACACCCTGCCCGTTAACCTGTCTCTTGTCGCCGGCAGGCAGGAATCGGATACAAACGACTACCTCAAGCGCATTGAGGATGCATGCTGGAAAGTCAACCGGCAAATCAAACAAGGCCGCGAGGACAATCGCGATGTAATTCTCGGCATTATGCGCGAAATCGGCAGCAATGACTTCGGCGAGACCGGCAGCCACACCGGAAAGCTGACGGTTCGTCTGCTTGACGGCGAAATTCGCCAGATGGACAGCTACCTGATCGCCAATCGCATACGTGAAGAAGCAGGCCCCCTGCCGGAAGCCCAGAACGTCATGTTCGGCAAAGTAAGCATGTTCGGCAAGCCGGTATCAATCAGCCTGCTCGGCAGCGATCTGAACGAGCTGCGCAGAGCCTGCTCCCTTCTGGTTGATGAGCTCAAAAACTTTACGGAGCTTGAGGATATTACCGACTCCGAACAGGAAGGCCGGCGTGAGGTTGCGATCACGCTCAAGCCCCGTGCCCATGCGCTCGGCCTGAAGCTGCAGGATGTTGTCGGACAGGTCCGCCAGGGGTTTTACGGGTTTCACGCCCAGCGAATCCAGCGCGGAAGAGATGAAATCAGGGTATGGGTCCGCTATGCGGACCAGGATCGCGCATCGCTTGGCTATCTCGACCAGATGCGCATACGCCTGCCCGACGGCTCTGAGTTCCCCTTTTCTGAAATAGCGACATATACGCTCCAGCGCAGCATAAGCAAAATAAACCATTTGAACCGCCAGCGCGAAATTACGGTGGAAGCTGCACTGGCAAACGAGGAAACCCCGCTGCTGCCTATTCTGCAGGAAATTCAGCAAACCGTCGTTCCGGACGTGCTTTCACAGGTTAACGGCGTTACCGTTTCCTATGAGGGCCAATCCCGCGAGCAGGCAAAGGTCATGCGCTCGATCATGACCGCATTTCCCGTTGCGTTCATCGGTATGGTCATTCTTATTATTCTGGTGTTCCGCTCATACGCACAGGCGCTGCTGGTATGCTCCCTCATCCCGCTGGGCATCATGGGGGCAATATGGGGTCACGGGCTGCAGGGGATTATACTTAATATGCTGTCCCTCTACGGTCTGATCGCGCTTACCGGCATTATTGTAAACGACAGCATTGTTCTTATCGACCAGATAAACCGGAACATGCTTGGCGGACAAAAGCTCTACGAGGCTGTCTACAATGCAAGCATTGCACGCCTTCGCCCGATCCTGCTCACCTCGCTGACAACATCGTTCGGTCTTGCGCCGCTGATATTTGAAACAAGCAGACAGGCACAGTTTCTGATTCCTATGGCTGTTTCCGTTGCCTACGGGCTGCTGTTCGGCACGGTTATTCTCCTTATAGTTCTCCCGGCGGGCTTCCTGTGCCTGAACCGGGTTCGCGTAGTGCAGAAAAGGGTGTTAACCGGTCAGCTTGTTGCACCTGATGCCGTTGAGCCGGCTTTTAAAGAGCGCGTTCAGGCTGAAAAGCTTTCACACAGGTAGAAATCATGGAGGCTATGATTTCTAATAATAATTCTCACTGGCGTCCAAATTGAACTACCACCGGCTACAAGCCGGTGGATTTAGTACCCCCGACGTGTCGGGACTAAAGGAAAAACACATAACTACAAAAATTCTCCTGAGGGTAAGCACCCTATACGAACAGCACGTTCTGAGCCAATAATCATTCTTCGCCTATCGAAGATCCCGCTCTGCGGGGAAGGCGAGGGTTTTAAACCCCGAAGGAGACAATAATGTAACAAAGCCGGTTCGGGCGGGGCTCTGCAAAGCCCCCGCAACACGTGAAGAGTTTATTCAGCGGCATGTGCCGTTATATTTCAGCAGACACACGGCCCGGAGGAAGTTGCTGTTTGGAATAATCTCTGCAAAATGCCTGTTACTGAGTACATTGAGCCGTCTCTGGCCGTCCATGAAGTGGGGTTTCATATGTCGTCGGCTGTGCAGAGCCCCGCCCGAACCGGCTTTTGTTTATTGCTTTAATTTATTTTGGATACGTTTGAATAACTTCTATATAAACACCGTGGGTGTAAACATGTACAGCGCTCAGCATTTCTGTCGGCCTGTTATTGCATTCGTATGTATTTTCATCTTTATTACTGTTGTCCTGCCCACCGCCGGTGCTCAGGACAACATGACGGTCGAAGACGCTATCCGTATCGGCCTCGAAAACAATTATGAAATTCTCATAGCAGAAAACAATGCCGAAATCGCCAAAAACAATCGCGGAAAGGGAACAGCAAATTTTCTGCCCGTGCTTGATGCCGGCAGCACCTACCGCTATGACGCTCACAACGAGAGTACCGGCTCTCCGCTGAGCTTCGGCAACACGGATTCACGATCATGGTCATCTGACATTCGCCTGAGCTGGACGCTGTTTGACGGGTTCAGAATGTTTGCAGACAATCGCCGCTACGAGAAGCTGGCGCGCTACGGAACACTTGATGCGCGGGACACCATAGAAAATACCGTTGTCGAGATTATGCGCTCATTTTTTTATCTTGTTCAGCAGGAGCAGCTGCTAGACGTTGCACGGGAAACCCGGAATATTTCCCGTGACCGCCTTGACCGTGAAGAGGTGCGCCATACAATCGGCGGGGCTTCATCCACTGACCTTCTCAATGCGCGGGTAAATTTCAACAAGGATCAGTCCGCACTGCTTGACCAGCAGATTGTGGTAACAATTGCCCGTAAAAATCTCAGCGTTCTGCTTGCCAGAGATCCACGAACGCCGCTTATGGTTAAAAAGGAAATCACTATTCCGCACGTCGAGCTGTCATTGCCTGAGCTTATCCGGCAGGCGCACAATCAGAACAGCGCATTGCTTGCCGCCCGGTACAGCAGGGCAGCTGCTGCAGAAGAGACCAAAGTTGCACAATCCGCTTTCTGGCCCCGCATTGATCTTACCGGGAGCTACGGTTACACAGACAGCGCCCTGTTCGGCGATGATATTATGCGGGGGGCAGACCGAAACAGCCATGCCATTGATGCAGGCGTAGGGCTGGTGATGTCATTTAACCTGTTCAACGGCAATGTCGACACCATCAACCTCCAAAACGCCCGCCTCAAAGAGCTGAACGAGGCGCTGCGGGTAAAGGATTTAAAAAACCGCATCGCCGGCTTCGTACAGGAAACCCGCACCTCGTTTTTGAAACAAATGGAAAAAGTTTCCCTCGAAAAACAAAACCTCGACACAGCGTACCAGAACCTCCAGCTGCAAAAACAGCGATATGAAACCGGCGCATCGGACTCGCTTGATTTTCGGGACGCTCAGGTGAACTATGCCCAGGCACGGGTGCGGCTGATCGTGTCACGCTATGATGCCAGAATTTCGCTTCTCGAGATACAGCAGCTTATCGGCAACATTTCTCTGAACTAACCCGTTGAAGCTATTTTTCGGGAACCTTTTTGAACAGCGCTTCTTTTTCCTGGCGGCTGACCGCAGCGGTATGGGGGGCGGCTTCGGGGCGGCCGGAAACAAAAATCTGGTTTTTCCCGTTTTGTTTGGCTTCATACAGTGACGCATCGGCGCTTTCAAGGACGGCGCTGCTGTCTTCCGGCATATAGTGCGTATATTCAGCGATACCGATACTCAGAGATACCGCGCGCTCAAATCTCTCACGAATGGTCTCCATTGATTCTTTCAGCCGACGCGCAATCAATAAAGCGTCTATGTGGTGCGTTGCCGGCATAATTATCGCGAACTCATCCCCCCCATACCTGCAGGCGATATCGGTGGTTCTCAGATTCTCGCGGATCATGTCCGCAATCGCAGCAAGGCAGTCATTGCCCGCGGCATGCCCGTGGCGATCATTGACCAGTTTAAAATTATCAACATCAATGATCATAAGCGAAACTGGGGACCCGGTACGACGCGTCCGCGACATTTCGGTGGACAGCTGCAGAGAAAAATAGCGGTAATTGTACAGGCCGGTCAGCTCATCGGTAAGGCTCAGCCTGCGCAGCCGCTCGATCTCCTGCTGGAGGCCGGTCATTTTTTGAACAATGTCAGCGCCAGCCGTTAGCTCACAGTCAGCATGCTTCAGCAACTGCGTACGGTCCTCGGGATCGAGTTTCCTCGCAATAATAACAAACAATTCAGCTTCGTCTGCATTCTCTGCCGGAATAGACCTGGCTATAACATTATCCTGCCGCAAAATATCACGCAGCGCCTGTTTTGACTTCCCGGCAGACATATCGTCAGATGAATTGGTCGGCATGAATGCTCCGGATACGTGTGAACAGCTGATTCTCGCGTTATGGCATGAGCGGCGTTACACAATACAGAACCTGATTCTTGCTCCTGCTTATGTGCACCTGTTTTGACAGGCCATGTATTCTGTCAAGAAGATACGGTAAAACAACATACACAGACTGTTTGTCAATTAAACTGACAATACTGTTCAGGCGTTCATTTGCACAAGAAGTCACCGATGCCCAGGACCTGCTCACAGTCACAGAATCATATTTCTGCATCAGCTGTTGCGTAACAATAAGAGGATAATACGCAGTGCCGTCACTGATAATGATACCGTCAGGGGCTGCCTGAC
The DNA here is from genome assembly GCA_964621615.1 of uncultured Thermodesulfobacteriota bacterium. Taxonomy (GTDB): domain Bacteria; phylum Desulfobacterota; class WTBG01; order CAIYCZ01; family CAIRTM01; genus CAZUMW01. The sequence continues at coordinate 21 of CAZUMW010000088.1, read as the reverse complement.
AAAGAGCCGCACGTGAAAATT
>CAZUMW010000087.1:0-6017 GCA_964621615.1 uncultured Thermodesulfobacteriota bacterium | reverse complement strand
TTGCTGAAAAGATAGTAAAAAAGCTTATAAGTTAATAATAAACGGACGTCCCCATATAAATGACTTAACAGTCACAAACCTGTTTCTGTACCGGAGCTATTTTTGCATAATCCGCTCTGGTTCGTCCAGTCAATCTGTAAACCTCCCTTTTTTAGTTCTGATTAAGCGGATTTTTTACGGCGATGCCGGAATAAAACCGTCCCGCGGCGAAATCTTCAGAGAAAATGGTGTCGCATTGTGTGTGTTCAGCGGCACTGACGATGCATGCGTCCCAGAAGCTTATTTGAAATGTTGTGCGAATTTCGATACTTCTCCGTATTAAGGCAGGAACCACAGGAACCACTTCAAATCCTTCCAGCAACGCCAGCTGCCGCATAACCACATCCGGACGCTGTTCGAGTTTTTTTAAGGCAACGCTTGCATATTCCTGCATTACCTGCGTGGAAATCACGCCGCATCTTTCAGCCATCAATCGGCGTATCACGGCTATTGCACGGTCCTGTTTAGCCGGGAAGCGGCTGTCGTTTGCATAAATTATTATATTTGTGTCTATGAAATATTTTTTCACCGCTCGACATTTCTGTCATAAAGAGAGTCCCTGGAAAACTGAAAGCCTTCCGGGGACTTTCCCGACATGTTTTTGGCCAGTTCAGCAAATTCTTCGGCGCTTTCTGAAGGTTCCTGAGATCCGACGGTCTTTTGCAGAAAATCCCTGACAAGCTGATTAATGGTGGTATTATGCTTTTTTGCGTAGCGTCTGCACTTTGAGATGAGCTCTTTATCGGCTGACAGTGTTATGTTCATAATGTAAACCTTATGTGTTTTATGTGTATGTGTTTAATATAAATTATTGTCATATTGCTGTCAAGCAGCTTTTTCCACAGGCACGGCTTCCGGAATAAGCTGCCATGGATATCCATTGGTTGTCTGATATCGTGTGCATATCTGATAAGACGGTTTACTGTGCTGAGCATTCATGCTCCCGCCGCGGCTGTACCGGAAGAGTGCCGCTCAGTCTGCACCCGCAGCATGCCCGTACTTGGCGCCTCACCCATATACAGGGTGCGGTGGGGAAAGGGAATCTCGATGCCTTTTTCATCAAAAGCCTTTTTCACCCGCTTACGGAACTCGCGGGCCACATCCCACTGTTTTATGGGAAGTGTCTTGAAAAATATCCGTATGTTTACCGATGAGTCCCCGAAGGAGTCAAGCCCCTGAACGGTCATCGGCTCGAGAATAATCTCCTTAAAGTCTGGGTCATTGCGCAGATCCTCGCCCACCTCCTGAAGCACGCCTATCACATGATCAACGTCCTCTTTGTATGCAACGCCGATTTCAACCAGGGCGCGCGACCACTCGCGGGTAAAATTTGTCGCAACATCGATAATGCCGTTGGGTATGATGTGCACCCGCCCCTCAACGTCCCGAAGCCGGGTGGTGCGCAGGTTTATGGCTTCAACGATTCCCCCGACGCCGGCAACGGTGACAACATCACCGATGCGAATCTGGTTTTCAAGTATGATAAAAAAGCCGGTTATCATGTCTTTTACCAGGCTCTGTGCGCCGAAGCCGACGGCGATACCCGCGATTCCCGCACCGGCAATAAGGGGGCCTATCGCCACCCCGAATTCAGCAATGATCATCAGCCCGGCAGCGATATAAATGGCTATATTGACGGTCCTGCTTATGATCCCGCTGAGCGTTTTTGCCCGCTTTTCCTGCTCCGACGGCACAGCCCCGGCCTGCTCCAGTTTTTTTTCAAATCTATTTACTGCAGCGCTCAGTATTTTTTTCAGGAGCCAGGCGCCAAGTATAATAAAGACAATCGTCAGCCCGTGAGACAGCACCCACATTTTAACCGTGTGCGGTATGTTTTCCATAACAGTATCTCCTTTATATGTGAATTTCAGGCCGGAAAAAAGGCTGTTTCAGAATAGTATGCCCAGCCTCAGGGAGGCCGCCGCAGCACCGCCACCGACCGTGCAGCGCTGTCTATTTTCGCGCCCGCAGGAAACGATTCTTCATCCTCGATCCATCCGCGGTCCGTGTCAAGCTCCATTATCCAGCGCTCCGCCCACTCCGGGCCCGGCAGCGTGAACGTCAGCGGCTCATGATGTGCGTTGAAAATGAGGTAGAAGCTGGCATCAGTTGCCGGCTCACCATAGGGGTTCGGGTTCGGTATCGTCTCTCCGTTCAGAAAAACGCCCAGCGACTTTGCATACCCCTGCCCCCAGTCATCTTCTGCCATCTGGATGCCGTCCAGAGTAAACCACGCAATGTCTTTGTTATCGCTGCCGTGAATGGGCCGCCCCTGAAACCACCTGCGGCGGTGAAACACCGGGTGAGCTTTCCGGTACCCGATAAGCCTCCGGCAGAAGGCACACAAATCGGTGTCAGCGCTTTCCCAGTCGTACCACGACAGGGTATTGTCCTGGCAGTAGGCATTATTGTTTCCCTGCTGGGTTCGCCCTGATTCATCCCCGCTAAGCAGCATGGGCACACCCTGTGAGAGCAGCAGCGTGGCAAGCAGGTTGCGCTTCTGCCGCGCCCGGAGGCTGACAACGGCCCCGTCGTCAGCCGGCCCTTCTGCGCCGCAGTTCCATGAGCGGTTATGGCTTTCCCCGTCGAGGTTTTCCTCGCCGTTAGCCTCGTTGTGCTTTTCGTTGTAGGAAACTAGATCGTGCAGGGTGAACCCGTCATGTGCGGTTATGAAATTTATGCTGGCATAGGGCAGGCGGGATGTGTTCTGATACAGATCGGAGCTGCCGGTAAACCGGGAGGCGAACTCCCCCAGCAGCCGGTTTTCCCCGCGCCAGAAATCGCGGACGCAGTCGCGGTACTTGCCGTTCCACTCGGACCACACCGGGGGGAAGTTTCCGACCTGATACCCTCCCTCGCCCACATCCCACGGCTCGGCTATGAGCTTGACCTGACTGATAACGGGATCCTGCTGGATAATATCGAAAAAGGCGGACAGGCGGTCAACATCGTGCAGCTCGCGGGCGAGCGTTGCCGCCAGATCGAACCGGAACCCGTCAACATGCATTTCCAGAACCCAGTACCGCAGGGAGTCCATAATGAGCTGCAGCACATGCGGGTTGCGCATATTCAGGCTGTTGCCGGTACCGGTGTAATCCATGTAGTAGCGCGGGTCGTCGGTCAGCCGGTAATAGTAGGCATTGTCTATGCCTCTGAAGCTGAGCATCGGGCCGAGGTGGTTCCCCTCTGCGGTGTGGTTATACACGACATCCAGGATAACCTCCATGCCGGACTGGTGCAGCGCCTTGACCATCTGCTTGAATTCAGCCACGGCTGCCCCGGGCCGCCTGTCTGCGGCGTACTCGCTGTGCGGGGCGCAGAATCCGATGGAATTGTATCCCCAGTAATTTCTCAGCCCCCGGTCAACCAGATGCTTGTCATGAACAAAGTGATTGATCGGCATGAGCTCAACAGCGGTGATGCCGAGCTGTTTGAAGTGCTCAATAACCTGCGGCTGTGCCAGGCCCGCATACGTGCCGCGCAGCTCAGGGGGAAGGTCGGGGTGCAGTGCGGTAAACCCCTTGACGTGCGTCTCGTAAATAATCGTTTCGTGCCAGGGAATATGCAGGCGCCGGTCACCGCTCCAGTCAAAAAAGGGCTGGTGGACAACGCAGCGGGGTATGAACGGCCCGCTGTCGCTTCCGCTTATGGCATCCGGGCCGTCTTCAAAGCGGTATGGAAACACGGCTTCGTCCCACTGAATTTGTCCGTCGATCGCCTTTGCGTACGGGTCCATAAGCAGCTTGGCTGGATTGCACCGGTGTCCGGCTGATGGATCCCACGGGCCGTGCACCCGATAGCCGTAGCGCTGTCCGGGCGCTGCTTCAGGCAGATACCCGTGCCAGCAATACCCTGTTACCTCGGGGAGATCGACGCGGCTTTCGTTGCCGTCATCGTCGAAAAGGCAGAGCTCCACCCGCTCGGCGACCTCGGAGAAAAGCGAAAAGTTGGTGCCGGAGCCGTCATAGACAGCGCCGAGGGGATAAGGCTGACCGGGCCATACTTTCATAGGTGTTTATCCTGTATGCGGTATTTTATTTTCTGCGCAATGTGGTTTCACCTTCAAGCGTCAGGTAATCTTTAAATCGCAGATATTCAAGCCTGCGTATGCCCTCCACCTTCAACAGGTCGTCAACCGAATTGAATTTTCCATGGGATGCGCGGTATTCCATTATGTTGTCAGCCTCGAACCGGTTTATGGCCGGCAGCAGTTCAAACTCCCCTGCTGTGGCCGTGTTGATGTTCAGCGTGCCCTCGAATCGGCCAAGAACCTCTGTAGCCGATTTTCTATGCAGCGTGGTTTCACCTTCAAGCGTCAGGTAATCTTTAAATTGCAGGTATTCGAGCCTTCGTATACCCCTCACCTTCAACAGGTCGTCAACAGCATTGAAACTTCCGTTGGCTGTGCGGTATTCTACTATGTTTTCAGCCTCAAGCTGGTTGATCGCCGGCAGCAGTTTAAACTCCTCAACAGTGGCCGTATTGATATTTATCTGGCCCTCAAATAATACCCCCTCTGCCTCCTGCTGAGAGGTCGATGTTTCAGCGGCCGCACTTTCAGGTTCTGCACTATCCTGTGCAAAAACGTGATAATTGCACAGAGTGAAAAAGAACAGTGCACCCGTTAGAATTGCTTTTGTTTTTTTCATTTGAACGCCCTCCATAATGTTTTAAAAGAACAATTACTGATGTATAGGTAGTATCTCATTAAACATAAGTCAACGTACCCATGCCGTTCCCGACAGAATCCATGCAATAAAAATAGCCGGTCCAAAAGTCATAACCTGCTGCAAAGCCGAAGTCGTGACTAATGAGCCGCTCGAAGCGGCTGCAAAAGCAAATCGCTCAAATCAGATTTTCACATAAAAAAATGGATTCACGTTTTCATGGGAAGGATAAACCGGGGCATCTTTTATTACTGTCATACCCGCCCCGACCGCGTGGCTGTGTTGAAATGATACTTTTGAACATTGCCGAGAAGGCATTAGCTCATTCATTCCCCCTCCGGCCGCCTTCCCCGATATAGCCTGCCGAGTGCGGAAGGCCGAAAAGTCCCGGCTCGGTTCTGGGCGGGTGTATGTAATCCGTTACCCAGAAGGGGGGCATGCGCATGGCGACTGCCGCTCCAGTGAGGGCCAGCGTCTGAAGCAGCACAAATATCAGCGCGTTGCCGTACAGGGCAAGATAGGTAAGGCACACCAGCATGTTCGGTATGTGTGAGCAGATAATTTTCCACTTGAGGGAAAACGGTGTGTCGTGCTCAGGAACCACATACACGTCCCAGTACAGGTCCTGCCATATTCCCTGAAGAGACATAAGCATAAAGGTGACTATCCATCGGCCCCACATCGGCAGCCCGACTGTGCCGGACAGCTCCCAGAGCATGACAAATATCTGCCCGACTGACAGCCCCCAGACGATACCAAAGAACATCTGGGGCACAAGATACCGCTTTCGGTCGAAGGTAATCGTCATGCGCGCCCAGATGATCCAGTAGGCAGTGAAAACAATGATAAAGCACCCGGCGGTCCAGGCTATCCAAGCCGGGTTTCCGAGCTGCTGCGGTGTTGCAACGGGGCTGTTCAGCAGCCGTGACATGGTTCCTGTTGCCCATGAAAGCAGAAAGCAGCTGCAGAAAAAAATGCCTGCCCGGTTCCATGCCACAGCCGGGCTGTAGTGCTCCTTCGGATGTCCCCAAAACCGCCTTTTATAGACAATAAGCAGTATTATCAGAAGCGCTGCAATGCCGATGGTAACGCCGGTGAGTATCATGGTATTGTGTCATGTATTACAGTGTCATCTGTGCTTACAACGCTACGGGATTAGAGAGAATTTGTAAATTATTTAAACAAAAAAAATTGTAATATATTGATTGAATTTAGTGTTTATTTTATCTTAAAATTCACTGGTGTCCAAAAAAATATAAGGAAGCCGGTTCGGGCGGGGCTCTGCAATGCCCCCGCAACACCTTCAAGAGG
>CAZUMW010000086.1:0-7620 GCA_964621615.1 uncultured Thermodesulfobacteriota bacterium | reverse complement strand
GGTACGCAGTATCCGCATGCGCTCCTTCTTTTATGATATTGTATATGTTTCCCTGTTACCGACCGGGGCTTTTTGTGCTTTCGCAGGAAAAGATTTTCAGGGGAGCTCGGTTAACACCTTTATCGTCGGCTGCAGTTTGTATTTGCCGCTTCCAGTCTGCTTTACTGATTTTGAGGCGTCAAAATCAAGATACAGCACGGTTTCGCCCTCAGGTTCGATGGTGAACGGCTTTGTCAGCTTGAGTCCTGATTTCGTTCCGCTGGGGACCGTCAGGGGATACGTTTCATTATCAACCGCAACGTAGGTTTTCGGATTGCCGCTTTCATCGACTGCATCGGTAATTTTCAGGCGAATTTGTGTGTATTTGCCGGTAGCAAGTTCTGCCTGTGCAAGAAGATCAAAATTGCCGTCCTGAAGCTCAAGCAGATCGAACCCCTGTTCCTCGGTGTTTATGACAATCCAGCCGGAACCGGTATCTGTTTCGTTGTCAAAAGCGGTTCCGTTGTCGGTGGCATTGTCTGTCTGGTTATCGGTGCCGACCTGTACCGTTTCGTTATCTGCTACCGCTTTATGTATAGACACTTCGGTGAAAGTAATATAGACATGTTCATAGTTTGCGGGGGCATCGGTAAGGTTAAGTGTTAGAAGCCCTTTAAGGGAAGGCTGCTCGCAGCCGATTATGCAGTACAGCACGGCTGCAGCTGAACATAGCGTTGCGATAATGGTTGTTTTTGTCCTCATGCTCCCTCCGCTGAAATACGTTTTTAAAATGATAAATTATAATTCAACATTATAGCACCAAGCTGGGGGGAGGTCAATTTTTCGTCCGGCGACGGGCGCACCGCTTGCGGTACGCCTCATTAAGACGCTTTGCGTCTATTTTGTCTATTGCCTGTACAACTGCCTCGCCGAAGCATTCAAGTGTGAAGCGTCGCCCGGAATAATATTCAGTTTGAAACGGATAGATCACACAGGCGCGACGGTTTGCCGGTGCGGGAACGGGAATAAGCGCCAGCGGCGACGGGAACGACACCCAGGTTATAAGCCGGTTGCGAAAAACAGTTGCCTTTTCAGCCGGAAGATCGGGAAAGTGTATCCGTATGCTGCACTCATACTGCATGACAATGGGCAGCGGAAATATAATGCCGAATATACCCCAGCTGACGGAGGTCAGAAACGATGATGCGGTGCTCGTTTCATGGAACTTCATGATGGTGAAGTAAATATCAACCTCCAGTGCTTCAGGCGTGTCTGCAAAGAGGCCCGGATATTTTCGGGCGACCAGCTGCCTGAGCTGCCGGGGGAACCGGTCGCTCCGTGCAGCATCTTTTACTTTTTTTGACCAGTACTCGCTGTCGGTAAAACCGCTCATATAGAAAATGAGAGGCGGGATTGTATCAACGTGATCTATGTAGAATTCTGCCTGCAGCTCATCAAAGGAATGCGGGCAGGGCCTGAGCGTTGTGGAATAGTTTTTTGAAGCACATCCCGGCCCTGCACAAGCTGCTGCAAAGCATATCAGCACCGGCACTATACATTGTTTTTGCATTGTCTCTTGGCTTTCTCTAAAATATCTTTGTGAACGAAAAATTCGTAATCATACCTTCTGTCCGGTCTCGGGCGCCGAATTCGAATTGTGTGCGGAACTGAAATTTCAGTTTGAGAAACGGCACATAAATGGTGATTTCAGGACCCAGGCCGAAGACCCGGTCATGTATGCTGTTATCATAGTCAATATCATCGCCGCGGTCGTCGGTCAGCTGCCAGTGCCCGTAGCCGCACAGGCCGATATCCCAAAGCCTTCCGAACGATTTGCTGATACAGGCATCAAAGGTTAAATCATCCCCCGGCCTGATATCCGCATCATGCTTTCTGCTGTGAAGCTCATAGCGGACAAGCGTCGATATGGCCCACGTTTTTTCACTGTCCAGATAGAGTGTCGGCCCTATGGAGACCAGAAGGGTCCAGAAATCCTTGCCCGGCAAAGCCGGCCTGCGGGGGCTGTGCTTCCCGGTGGGCATATACACGGCAAGGCTGAACATGGCATCCCAGCGCTCTCTGTGCCAGTCGAGACAGAAGGGCTCAACGCAAATGTCGCCGAGCGACCAGCTCTTGTCATGCAGGCCCGCCTCGCGAATATTGATATCTGCATAGGTGAACGGAAAAAGAGCGGTAACGATATAATCGGCGCCGAACAGCTTCTTGTTGGTGACCCAGATAGGCCGGTGCACCATAATAAAATCCTGAATGGCGGGCTGAAACTGCTGCGAGCCGTGAACAGATCGGAATGTGTCCGAATAGTAGAAGACGTTGTACAGCTTGTAATAAAATCCCGGCGGAGGGGCGGTTGCCATCTTAATGCCCTCAATGCCGGGCACATAATGTCCGGTTTCTCCGGCGTGTGCTGAAAGTGAAAAAAACAGGTGCAGCATGTTCACCAGGCAGATAATATAGATACTGTTCAGCCTCATATCCGTATATTCCTCACAGTCGGCAGGCAAAGGCTTCAGTATGCACAGCAGATGCCAAACACAATGCGCGCTCCCTCATGATTCCTCAGCTTTCGGAGGGGGATTTCAGGGTTTTTGTTACTTTTTTTAATCCGCTTTCGCGGGTTGCATGGTAAATGTTCCGACTGTCAAAAAAGCCGGGTTTCGCGGAAAGGACTACACGTGTGAAATGATAAACAGTGAGGGAGTATGTGGGAGGCAACATATATGTGCCTCGTCAAGGTGGCAGTCAGTATCGGTGGACACTGCACTGCCGAACTCATACAACAGGGTGCATTCGAAATCAGCGAACACCGCCAAGCTGTCGCCTGGTTATCACACAAGTCGTCACACGTTGAAGAAGTCCAGAAAATACCATCAGCGCTTTTCAGCTATACGAACCCGATACATATTCCCCGGCAGCATTACCAACGGGCAGATACAATGCCGGCACCCCATCATATGAATTGTGAAACAATGAATACAGTCAATATTTTAGAAAAGTATTATACACTCCGGCTTAGCTTTAATTCTGAATATTTAATATTGTTAACTAATACATAAAGGATACATGATATACCGCACACAGCAATCAATTGACCGCGGTCATTTAAATTATATGTATTTTTTCTGTGTTTGTCAATAACGTGATTCAGGCAATCTGTGCGGAGCTCTGAAGCTGTGAGAGTGCTATTTGCAGCAGGCGGGGGGGCAAACTATAGTCGGCAGTAATTTATTTTTTATTCGAATGCTGCTGATTGTACATGAGGCGGGGTATTGCAGTTACCGGTCCATGTTGTGTTGCGTTGCCCTGCCGGTCCACATCCTCAAGGATATACCAATACCTGGATCTGTTTTTCACAGAGCCGTCCCGGAAATCATACAGAGCGCCTTGCGCGGGCGTACCTTCGGCCGGAATAATATTTTTGTTAAGACGTATATACTCAGCTCCTGCGGAATCTGAGCGATATATATTGTATCCCGCAGTGTCAATCTCAGAAGATGTTGACCAGATAAGGATGACCTCGCGATTGCCGGCAAGGGCATCGAAGGAATCGAGTTCAACGAGAACGTTTTCACACGTATCACCCACACCATCCAGGTCACTGTCGCTTTGATCGGCATTCGGGACATCGATGCAGTTGTCTATATCATCCAGTACTCCGTCGCCGTCGGTGTCTTTTTCGATATACAGCTCTTCAAGGTACGGTGTTTTGCTTGTATCTGCTGTTTCAAAAAAGAGCTTATACTGAATCCACAGGTTTCCTGCAAAGGTGCCGGGCAGCGTCTGGTCGGTTCCTGGGGTATAGTATGATTCGGCAGAGCCGTCCGGGCCGGTGAACGGTTTATCGTTCAGCCCCGCTTCCGTTTGTGCAATTTTTACCTGGAGTTTAATGCTTGTTCCGGCGGGTTCAAAACCGTTTACACACAGATAATACAGCCCGGAGTCGATATCAGTGTAAATGTTTTTTGGTTTAGATACAAGGGAGCCGGAGGATGCAGCTGCAGAGACATACACATCACCGTAGTCCGGAAACATTGCATAAAGCCGGCCTTTGTATTCAGTAAGATTGGCATCATGTATTTTTCCGTCAGCAAGCGTGCCCGGCAGCTCTGCGGCTTCGGTCCAGTAGGTGCCGTCTTCAGTCTCGAAAAGAACACGGCTCGGCTCCGCAGTATCGCCTGAAAGCTTGTATACTATGGTGAATAATTTAGTTTTATAGGTACAGAAATCAAGCACCCGGTAATAATTGTTAAGAGAATTGATGATGGTATCATGTTCGGTAAACGTTTCGCCGTCATCAGAGGTGATGATAAAATTCATGTCGGTATTCAGCGCATTATTGTAATTTTTTCGCCAGCTATCACTGCGCAACCCGATATAAAGAATATCATTAAACACCGCCAGCGCATTAATACCGCCTGCATAAGGGGAAACGGTTATTTCATCCCAATCAAATCCGTCATATACATAAAGATCGGGGAGAAAATCGTACGGTTTGGGAGAGCCTGCAAATAATCTGCCCTGAAACACCACAGCCTCTCTGAGCCCGATCCAGTCGTTTACGTCATACTCATGCCACTTTTGTAAAAGCTCCCATGATTGCCCCTCATCCTGTGATACCGACACTTTGCCGTGAGAGCACGAGCAGTTATCAGAAATTCCGTTTGCGCACAGGCAGTCCCTGACAACCTCACCCGAGTAGAAAAAATAAAGCTCATCGAAATAGTTAACCACCCTGTATCCATGGGTCATCTGCATTCCGGGGTAGAAATGGCGTGTCCAGTCAATCCCGTCAAACGTATGCAACACACCGTCACTCCACGATACAGTCGGATCATGTTCAGGCAGGTATATGGTTCCGTCGATTACGTTTATGTTTTTCAGCCCCTCAACACTCGCTGGCTGGTAGGCAAAGCTGCTGCTGTCTGTTCTATAATCATATACGTATACAGCCCCGTTCCGGGGGGCGCCCCACATGTCTGTTTCAGCGACGAGATACAGCCTGTCTTCATACTCGGCTGCATCGGTAATATATTCAATGGGGTTAACAACATCATCCGGCGTCGGATCGAACGCGAAAACAAGATCGTCCGGATAGTTCAGCAGCAAGAGCAGTCCCGGCTCTGCGTCCGTTTCGATGCGGGATGTATTTTGAAAATTGCCGCCGGACCAGTCAGAGTCAATTACGATTGCAGCCCAGCCTGTGCCGCATGCACAAAACAGCAGTATTGCGGTAATATATAATTTGCGTAATAAAAAAGCTGATATTTTACGTATCATACACTATTCCTTGCCGATTAAATGGTACGGGTAAAAAAATTTTTTTAAATAATATAAAATTTTAATGTATGAAAAAAATCAGGTCAATATAAAATTACCGTTTTGCATAGAAAAAAAGGTTAATTATCGCACGCTGCTGTATGTATAGTGAAATACATGGATTGAAGGGGGTATCTATTTACAAAATCATAGAAAAGTATGGGGAAATGGGTTCTCTGCATTCTTGCATTCTGAGATACAGACGTATCCGGAAGTCAATCTGAAACAAAAGGTTTTCTGGTTTCATCGATCCCGTGTGACAGCCTGCACATTAGGGTTAACTCCTTTGATACGTTTCTGCTATAGTCTTTCTGTCTGCAATGCACCTGTGTGCCATAAAAAATGTTACGGTAACAGCTCCTCAATTTGGCCGATTATCTCCTTTGTATCAACGGGTTTTTTCAATACAGCGTCGGCACCGTATGATTTTAACGTCTTGCGGTAACTTTCAAGGTCCTGCTCGAAATGGCCGGACATGGCAATCACCTTTACCTCCGGCTTTCTTGCTTTTATCTCCCGCATGGTTTCAAACCCGTCGGGGTCCGGCATGATGAGATCGGTGATTATAAGATCAAACGGATCTGTCTGAAGCAGTGCAAGGCCTTCAGTGCTGTTTGAAGTTGTGGTTACATTGTAGCCGTTTTTGTTCAGCATTTCTTTCAGGATGTTGCGAACAGGGGCTTCATCGTCAATCACCAGTATTTTTTTGTTTTGAGCAGCCATTGCAGCAGGTATCCTCCTTTTTGTTAGTGCACACACAGACAGAGAGGTTGCCGTAAATTAAGACGGCCACCTGTTAGCTGGTTTGTTTGTGATGTGAGAAAAAAACAGAGGTCATATGTGCAACCTCTGTTTAATATTAATTGTCTCTCTAGGGGAGAGCGCAGCATTCGCTCCGCGAATCAAAACTCTCGCCTTCCCCGGCATGCGGTCGGGATCTCCGATAAGCGAAGACTTTCGTATGCATGTGAAATGCCACGTTAACAGTATATAACAATCCTCGAGAGAATTTCAGAGGTTTTTTGTTTTTTCTTTAGACGACTTGCACTCGGTGGTGATTTTCCCCCGGCATGACGGGGGAGTTGTTCCATTCACATATGGTGGGTGATTATCAAATAGAATGCTTTAATCTGTTAAGCCTGGTTTCCTGCAGCACTGACGATTGTCTGGGCCGGCCCGATGCTTTTCATGATATCCTGGCACCTTTCATATTGCAGTTCTATGCGCTTGTGCGTTCGCACGAAGACGCTTTTCAGTCAGGCAAAAAAAATAAAAAAAACATAATATAATTTGCACATAAACAGTTTGTGTGCTAATATTGAGGCGATCTTATCTTATTATTTGCCGGTGAGCGGTTTTCAGGTTTACCCTTGTATGCTCCCCCTCCTCCCTGAATTTGCCCCAGCCGCTCGCCGGCATTTTTTTTCTGACAATCGGTCTGAGCTTAACATCCCTGACAAAAAAACCAATGTGCGTTATGCCGGGCTTTTGTTCGCCTGATTTGCGGGAAGTGTATTCATATTGCGCGGGACACAGAGACCCTTGTCCAAATGATACTATGCAAGGGTCACTTGGCTGCGGCACAGCTATGCTACCACCTTGCTGATGGCGCACCAGTCGCCAGCCTATGTGCAGACGCAGCTGGGTCACAGCTCGATAAGCATCACGGTTGACACCTGCGGTCACTGGATACCTGGTGAGGGTCGGGATGGTCTGGAGAAGGCACTGCGCGACGTGAACGAAAAATGCATAAAAATGCATATTTTACAAAGCGATCTCAGCAACTAACCGAGATCGCTTTGTTTTATTGCGTGTGGTGCCGAAGGCCGGATTGGCAAATAAGTAAAGTAAAATAAGGTATTTAAACAGGTTAGCGTTACAGTAATTAACAGTGTTTCCCACTATCGTGCAGCAGATTGCACCCTATATGCAACCCCATTTTTGTCGTTTTTTTGCACCAATATAGTGGACATACATAACAGTACTGTTGTGTGTGTCAAAACAATTTTTATGCGGTTATGGGATAATCTGTGGATATGGTTCCCGGTTCATCCTCTCCTTCAACACCGGACTCATCTTAAACCTGATTACCCTCCGCTCTGCAATCACCAACTTATCACCCGTCTGCGGATTCCGTCCCCGCCTTGGGTTTTTCTCTTTCACCTCCCATGAGCCAAACCCGGACACAAGTACCTGTTCACCGGATTCAAGACTGTCTTTCATAAGGTCAAACACCGTGTCAACGATCCGGCATGATTCTTTCTGCGAAAACCCGATTGTGCCGGAGATTGCGATAACGAGATCGAA
>CAZUMW010000085.1:0-8038 GCA_964621615.1 uncultured Thermodesulfobacteriota bacterium | reverse complement strand
AATTGCCGGTCAAATAAAATGGGATTTGCCGGTCAAATTCGTGAGATTAGGCACACGAAAACATGCAGGACTGAAGCTTGAAGAAATCGCGCATCTGTATGAGCAACAGGACCGTTCTGAGATGGAAGTGCTGTTTACCCTGCTGGCAGACCTCTATGAGCGCAGCAGCGTGAAGATTGACAGCAATCTACCGTTTTCAAAGTGGGAACAGATCTTTAAAGTTCCGATGGTAATCGCTGCCGCCATCGACCGGCTGGTACCGGTATCATCCAGAATGCACAGAAACATCTTCTGGGTGTGCAGGTCGATACCGCAATAGAACTTCTGCTGCGTTACATAGAATTTCATTTGGCTTCCTCCTTTTTGTGGTGGTGTTTTTGTGGTGAATTCATTTTACCACGTTTAGGAGGAGGCCTTATATAGTATCAAATCACTTGTGTGGGATTGCATTCCGCTGATGCTTCATGCATCCCCACAGTTCTAACGTTCGGCTTCTGAACTCTTTTCAGTTGACATGTTATGCATAATATGTAACATTAATGCATACACAATAAAGGAGGACAGGCTATGAGAACAACCCTTGATTTACCTGAAGATTTATTGAGTGAAGCTATGAAGGCGGCACATATAAATACCAAAACTAAAGTCATCATTACAGCGTTAGAAGAATTGGTCCGAAAATCAAAAATTTCTGAGCTAAAACAATATAAAGGTAAAATCGATTTAGGCATTGACCTGGATACTATCCGAGGACGCCAATGTCGGTATTAGTAGATACCTCAATATGGGTAGAGTACTTAAAATCTGGAAATTTTTCTGCAAAACTCGATTTTTTTATAGACGAAAATCTTATCGTAACAAACGATCTTATCCTGGCTGAGCTTGTACCTTTTTTAAAGGTTCGCAACCAAAAAAAGCTGATTTCCTTGTTGCAAAATATCAGACGGTTGGATCTGATTATCAATTGGAACCAAATTATCGATTATCAATACAGATGCTTAAAAAATGGAATTAACGGTGTAGGTATACCAGATTTAATAATAGCCCAAAATGCGATACAAAATGATTGCGAAATTTTTTCTCAAGACAATCATTTTTTCTTGATGCAGGGTATCTTAAACCTCAACATACAGCGATAAAAAAATGTACTTCTCGAACTTTGCCGGATTGGCCAGCTTTACCCGGTAGTTGTTTTCCATCAGACCGTCCACCAGCCAGTACCAGTTATAGGTTGATTCCACAACAACACTGCGGATCGTTTCACGATAGGGCTCAAGCGTCCTAAGCACTGCCGGCAGATCGTTTGGCATCCGTCTCTGAAAAACACGTTTGCCATCGGGTTCGATAATGCCATAATATCCGTTGTTGGAATGCAGATCAATGCCGACGATATGTTCCATGCGTTGTTCCTCCTGAATGTGGTTTCTGTTTGTATCACATTACAGGAAATTCAACAGATGGTAACCTTTATATGATTATCAGGTCTTCATTCTTGATAAGTCAAGGCAAGCCAAGGGGTCAAATTTGCTCATGACTCTTAATGTGTTTTTGCGGTATATATTTTACCACTATGGCCCGCCCGTTACGCATAGCATATGAAAATGCCTGGTACCATGTGATGAACCGCGGCAAACAGCGGCAGAAGATATTTCACTGCGATGAGGATTACCGGCATTTTCTCGATATCGTTAAAGAAACCTCCAGATATGTAATGGTATATCTTGCACGAAAACATGCAGGACTGAAGCTTGAAGAAATCGCGCATCTGTATGAGCAACAGGACCGTTCTGAGATGGAAGTGCTGTTTACCCTGCTGGCAGACCTCTATGAGCGCAGCAGCGTGAAGATTGACAGCAATCTACCGTTTTCAAAGTGGGAACAGATCTTTAAAGTTCCGATGGTAATCGCTGCCGCCATCGACCGGCTGGTACCGGTATCATCCAGAATGCACAGAAACATCTTCTGGGTGTGCAGGTCGATACCGCAATAGAACTTCTGCTGCGTTACATAGAATTTCATTTGGCTTCCTCCTTTTTGTGGTGGTGTTTTTGTGGTGAATTCATTTTACCACGTTTAGGAGGAAGCCTTATATAGTATCAAAGCGCTGGAACGAGACTTCCCCTGCGGGGAAGCCGCTCAGCCGCACATTCGACAGCAGGAGAAAGGGATGGCATTTGAACTGAAGGAGATTGTGCCTTGGGGCCGATCATTTCAAGAATACGTGAGCATGTTTGCTCTTTCCGAGGAGGACCTCATCAAACCAGTTCTTGGGTGCGGTGACGGTCCAGCCAGCTTTAACGCCGAATTGACGAGGCGCGGGGGCACGGTTGTCTCGGTGGATCCACTCTACGCATTTGGAGCAGATGAGATCGGCCAACGGATCGACGAGACGTTTGATGCCGTAATGGGGCAAACACGTCAAAATAAAGAGGAATTTGTCTGGGAACACATCCGCTCCGTTGATGAGTTGGGCCAGATTCGAATGGCGGCGATGCGGGATTTCCTTTCGGACTACCCATACGGTCGGAGCAATGGGAGATATCTCCCGCACTCGGCTCCGAGCTTTAATTTTGCTGATGATAGTTTCGATCTTGCCTTATCTTCTCACTTCTTGTTTCTCTACAGCGAACACCTCGATCTCAAATTCCACGTCGATACCATCACCGAGTTGTGCCGTGTGTGCGGAGAAACAAGGATTTTCCCGCTGCTTCAACTGGGAGGGACGCCCTCTCCGCATGTAGAGCCGGCGGCAAAACATTTCTGTGCTGAGGGGTACGAGGTGGCGCAGGTCAAGGTCCCGTATGAATTCCAGCGGGGCGGCAACCAGATGCTGAAAATTAGGAAAGTCGAACATCCTTGAGCTAAATCAGCTAATTGATTCCGGCAAATACAATCATATATCTTAAACCTCAACATACAGCGATAAAAAAATGCACTTCTCGAACTTTGCCGGATTGGCCAGCTTTACCCGGTAGTTGTTTTCCATCAGACCGTCCACCAGCCAGTACCAGTTATAGGTTGATTCCACAACAACACTGCGGATCGTTTCACGATAGGGCTCAAGCGTCCTAAGCACTGCCGGCAGATCGTTTGGCATCCGTCTCTGAAAAACACGTTTGCCATCGGGTTCGATAATGCCATAATATCCGTTGTTGGAATGCAGATCAATGCCGACGATATGTTCCATGCGTTGTTCCTCCTGAATGTGGTTTCTGTTTGTATCACATTACAGGAAATTCAACAGATGGTAACCTTTATATGATTATCAGGTCTTCATTCTTGATACAGTCAAGATTGTTGCAATACAGTGCTGCTAAAGATGTAGCATCCAGTCAAGAATACTTGACGCAACCACTCCCTTCAGCGGGCTTTCATATTCCCGGCCCAACATCGATTCGACAAACAGGCGGTATTGCTTTCGGGTGGCGTTTTGCTGACCGCTGAACAAACTCAGAACAAAATCAGTATAGAGCCAGTCCGGTCGTTTCTCTCTATACAGGTAACCACCAAATGCACTGGACGCGAAAAAGCCCGCGCCAGTGATTTGGAACTTTAAGCCGACGCGCTGCGCGCATCGCCTTAAAGTGCGGCTGGGCTTCCGTTCCAGCGGCCTCGCTTGCGCGCGGCCTATCAAAGCCCTGGAACGAGACTTCCCCTGCAGGGAAGCCGCTCAGCCGCACGTTATCTTAAAAATCCTTGTCATACACATAAAATGTGATATCATGTGTATGGTATGCTACGATATTACAGGAGGAACAACATGAAACGCACAAATATCATTCTTGACGAAAAATTGGTCGACAATTGTCTGAAAGCTACTGGCATTAAGACCCAAAAAGCCCTGATTGATCATGCCTTACGAGAATTACTTAGGCATGAAAATCAAATCAAGTTGCTTGAACTTAAAGGAAAGATAACTTGGAATGGCAACTTGGATGAATGGCGTACAGGTCGAAGCTCATGATGGTTTTAGTTGATACTACTGTCTGGATTGATTTTTTTTCAGCCAATCTCAATCCCCATGTGAAAACCCTTGAAAACCTCATTAATGACAGGGAAGACATTTGCGTTTGTGGTGTTATTCTTACCGAAGTTCTTCAAGGGATAAGAAATGACTCAGAATTCAAAAAAACCAAGAATTTATTTACTAATCTGGTTTTTCTTCCCATGCCCTATTCCGTTTATTTAAGTGCAGCGGAAATTTATCGGGCACTACGTCGAAAAGGCATCACGATAAGGAAGTCTGTCGATTGTATGATTGCTGCCGTAGCCTTAGAACATGAGATGCCCCTTCTTCACAATGACAAGGATTTTGTACCTATTGAAAGACACTTCGGCCTTAAACGATTAAAATAAATCTTCAGTCGATAATCTCACATGGATTCCGATTGCCCGTTTGGACTGAAAAAGACGGTACGAGATTGGCAAAAGAAGGATGTTCAGGCGTTGGCGTTTATATTTCCAAAAGTTGGCAAACGGCACTTTGGTTTGGTCGAGCGCTGTTGCGAGTACAATTGACTGGGGGAACGCAGAACAAAATGCTCTATGCTGTCACCGGCCAAACAGCCGCCGAAATCATCGTCTTCCGGGCGGATGCGTCAAAGGAAAATATGGCGCTTACCTCGTGGAAAGGCTCGATTGTCCGCAAACAGGATATTTTTATCGCCAAGAATTATCTCAGGAAAGATGAGATCGACACCCAGAACCGCCTGGTGGTCATCTTTCTGGAAACAGCCGAACTGCGCGCCAAGGAACGTATGGATACGCATTGTTGAAGGCGGATATTCTGCTCTGACAGAAGCTTTGAAGCCAGGCCAGGTTCTCAAGGTCATTAAAAGTAAAAAATGAAGATGGTTTATTAGATGACAAATCTTATTATAGCAAGCTCTCTCATTTTTATCGTTGCTGTTGCAATGACAATGGTCGGTAAAGGCGGAGGGAATTTCTATGTTGTAATTCTGGCAATCGCCAATATCCCAATGCACGAGGCAGCGACAACCGGTCAGTTTATTCTTTTTTCAGCTTCTGTTGCGGCAATGATTATTTTTCAAAAAAATAAGTCTGTATCATGGATATTGGCTGTTCTGATCGGAATATTTACAGCCCTATCAGCACTTGGAGGAGGATATTTTTCTCATTTGTTCAGCGGATTTTCATTAAAGCTTATATTTGCTGTTATGTTGTTGATAGCTGGAATAGTAATGTTGATTCCTGTTCCAGAGAAAAAAACCATCCCAAAAAACAAACATTTAGGAATTATAAGTATAAAATCTGGTAATGAAATTTATAATGTAAATTTATGGATTGCTTTACCGATTACTGTTTTAACAGGTTTTGGTTCTGGGATGGTCGGAGTTTCAGGAGGATCTTTTCTGGTTCCATTAATGGTTTTGGCTTGTGGAGTATCGATACATACAGCGGTCGGAACAGCTTCCACATTAATAGCGGCAACTGCATTTATGGGTTTTACAGGTCATGCGGTTCAAGGAGATTTTAATCCTTCATGGGCTGTTCCATTAGCCTTTATTACAATTACAGGAGGAATACTAGGTGGGAAGTTTGCATTAAAAACAAAGCCTAAACATCTTAAGAAACTATTTGCTTATACCAATTGGCTTGCAGCTTTGTTTATGGTGATTAATGCACTTCATACAAAGGGAATCATATAGCTATTGGGGGCATAACAAATCACTGCACTGGATTTTTACTCCGCTGCGCTCCGTAAAAACCAGTGAGTTCAAACGTTGTGCCTCAAATAACGCTTGACATCATAAGTCATAAAACATAATATGTAGTTATGAGAATTACATTATCCATACCAGATGAAGTGGCTCATCGATTCCAGGCGGCAGTACCTGCCCGTCAGCGATCTCGCCTTGTTACGCGTTTGCTGGAACAGGAGTTAAAGGATCGAGACAGCTCGCTGGCAGCTGCTTGCCGGGCAGCCAATCGTGACAAAGCTTTAGAGCAAGAGATCGACGAGTGGCAAGCATTTGAGGACGGAATCGAGGAATGACCGAACCCACTATCACGCGGGGTGACGTTTGGTGGGTGAGTTTGGACCCGACGCAGGGTTCCGAGATTAAAAAAACCCGTCCCTGTGTTGTCCTTTCACACAATACCATAAACAGGCTTCGTCGGACTGTTGTTGTGGTTCCTCTCTCCACCGCTGCGAAATCACACCCACCAATCACGGTTCCGGTTAATTGTCAGGGGGGAGTTGCCGTGGCCGTGGTGGATCAGATTCGAGCAGTTGCAAAACATAGGCTGAAAAAGAAGATTGAGTCACTATCTCTCGAAGAACTTGACGAAATCTGTCAAGCAGTCGCTACAATACTTGAAATAAGATAAAAAGGGCACAACCAGGCTGAGCTTCCGTTCCAGCGGCCGCGCTTGCGCGCGGACTATCAAAGCGCTGGAACGAGACTTCCCCTGCGGGGAAGCCGCTCAGCCGCACGTTCGCCTAAATAGGTACGAGTTGCTTTTTTTCTTTGTTCGCATATCGCACGTTGACAGATCAATGATTGTAGTTTACATTATAAAGTGTAAACATAAAGAATTGGAGGTCAACGATGAAAGCAACGGCTAAGGATCTCAGGTTTAATTCAAAAGGGCTTCTCGATACTGTGAATAGAGGTGAGGAAGTCGTAATAACCTTTCGTGGCAAACCCTGTGCAAAGCTTATCCCCTACACCGAAAATAATAGTGGGACTGTAGAAAATCAATTATTTGGAATCTGGAAAGATAACGATATGGTTCAAGATGTGGATAAATACGTGCGGGGACTAAGGAAAGGAAGATTCTAGGTGATTATCGATACCGACGTACTTATATGGTACATGAAAGGGAATGAAAAAGCATATAAAGTCATTGAAAACTCAGAGAATTTTCTCATTTCTGTGGTCACATATATGGAATTGGTCCAAGGCATGAGAAATAAAAACGAGCTTAATCATTTTCGGATGGCTCTTCATGGCTGGAACACAAAAATTCTCTATATTTCTGAAGAGATATCCATAAAGGCAATGTTTTTTGTCGAACAGCATTATTTGAGCCATTCCATTCAACTGGCAGATGCTTTAATAGGTGCTACGGCAATTTCACACGGGCTTCCTATTTTAACCGGCAATGATAAACATTACAAAATTATAAAAGACATTCAAATCAAAAAGTTCCGTCCATAATCACTTTGCTCAGGAGCGAACCATCGGGTGAACTTGACCGGGCAAAACTGCGCGCCCGGCAAGTTACCCGCACGTTATATGAGTAAGATTAAAGGAAATAAGGGTACGTTGATACAAAAATAACTTTACAGTATTGGTAATGAAGGTAGAAGGGCAGTATGCCACGACAAGCACGGCTTGACGCCCCCGGCGCATTGCATCATGTAATCGGCCGGGGGATAGAGCGGACGGAGATATTCAGGACCGGTTGGATTTTGTCAACCGGCTGTCGGCGCTGGCCCGTGAAGGGGCGCTGGTTGTGTATGCGTGGGCGATGATGTCCAACCACTACCATTTGCTGGTGCGCACGGGAAAGGAACCGCTATCCGGCAGCATGAGAAAACTGCTGACGGGGTATGTGGTCAATTTCAACCGACGGTACCGGCGAAGAGGAGCCGTACTTGCTGGCCCTGACACGCTACATTCATTTGAACCCGTTACATGCAGGTCTCGTGAAAAGCCTTGCAGAGCTGAACCGATACCGGTGGAGCGGCCATGCAGCGATAATGGGCCTGATTGCCAGTGACCGGCAGGATACCGAGCTGGTGCTTTCCTGTTTTGGACCGAGGAGAAAAGATGCGATATCAGCCTATGAAGTATTTGTATCAGAAGGTATTGCGCAGGGCCGACGGCCGGAACTGACCGGTGGAGGAATTGTTCGAAGCAGCGGAGCGGAGGTTGCCCGGTATCTTGGGCTTTCAACCACTGCGGTCAACCGACCGGCCAGGGAAGAAGTAATTGCCGGAAGTGAGGGCTGTAGTCAGTAATTTCCGGTTAGGTTTTTGCATATGAATGCGGGCTGAAGTTTTGTTTGT
>CAZUMW010000084.1:0-8726 GCA_964621615.1 uncultured Thermodesulfobacteriota bacterium | reverse complement strand
TTGCTGTACGGTTTTATACCAACTTTGCTGTACGGTTTTATTGCAACCTTAGCAATTATGGTTTGCAGCACATCACCCGTAGCTATATAGAAATTCAGTGTGCGTGCAAACAGCGCAGCGGTTTCTTCGACAATTTTTTTCTGTTCCTGATAGCCGTCTCCGCGGTGAAGGCAGCCAATCAGAACCGTACGGTCTGATTGCATAATATGCGAATCAATATCATCAAAGGTCAGCTTCGATATCATAAAAACAACTCCTTTCAGCTTCTTTTCTGTTATCCGGCGCATCACATATCTCAAAAAATATGCCGGAAAAACAGACGGCTCCCGACTTATCCGCAACTTTTTTAAAATGAATGCTATTTCAATAAATTATCTGCATGAAAAAACGTTTTGGGCAGGGGGCAATACAAAGCGGGTCATAGTTAAAAGTGTAAAATTTTACAGATGTGTCAATTAACATATCTGTAAAATTCGCTCGCCCGGCTTACGGGTTTGATTACTGAGCCAGATCAAGCTGTTTTATTCTTTTGTAGAGGGTTGGACGGCTGATACCCAGAAGGCGTGCGGCTTTGGCTATATTCCAACCGGTTTGCGTGAGAATGTGCAAAACCGCATCGGAATCGGATCCCTTGTTATTATACGGACAATCGGCCAATTCGCGCTTTAACTCCTCAGGAATATGGGCCGGAGTCATAACGGCATTATGGCAGCGGATTGCTGCATGCTCAACGGCATGCTCAAGCTGCCGCACGTTTCCCGGCCAGGAATAGTGCATAAAAATATCCATAACCTCAGCAGATACCTCCTGAATGTTTCTATTGAACTGCTTGTTGTATTTTTTTCGGAACGCCTCTATAAGGAGAGGAATATCCTCTTTGCGCTCGACAAGTGCAGGAAGGTGTATGTTTATAACATTAAGCCGGTAATACAGATCGGGACGGAAGGAGCCGGCAGCTACCATATGCTGCAACGGTTTGTTGGTTGCTGCTATGATTTTGACATCAACACTCACAGTCTGTGAATCCCCAACGCGCTCAAATGTTCCCTCCTGCAGCACCCGAAGAAGCTTTGCCTGAATTCGCGGAGACACTTCTCCGATTTCATCCAGCAGAATACTTCCGCCGTCCGCTTTCTGAAAACGGCCTGCCTTGTCCCGTACCGCTCCGGTAAATGCCCCGCGCACATGACCGAACAGCTCACTTTCAAGCAGATTTTCATTCAGAGCGGCACAATTCACCTTCACCAGCGGCATATGCGCCCGCTCGCCTGAACGGTGAATGGCTTCTGCAGCGAGCTCCTTACCGGTGCCGGTCTCCCCGGTAATCAGAACGGTTGCCTTTGTGTCGGCAACCTCCTCAATCAATGCATATACGTCCCGCATCCGCTTCGAGGTTCCCACTATGCGGTGAAAAACCGAGCGGTTCAGCAGCCCCTCCTCAATCGCCGTAATCTGGGTGATATCCCGGACAATAAGCACAACTCCATCAGGCTGTTCGCTTCCGCCAAAAAATAATGCCGTGTTTACCAGATAGGTTCCCTGCTGCCCGTGTTTGTTGTATGCTTCAATTCTGAACCCATATACGCTACGCTGTGAGGCAAACGTGTCCCGCACTATTTCCGTACAAGGATGCGAGCCAGTCCCTGCAGCGGTAAATTCCCCATTTTCATTAAATATAAATATATTTTTTGCTGCCTGATTCGCCATGAGAATTTTCATGTTCCGGTCGACCACTACAACCGCATCCTGGACACCTTCAAAAACGGCGTTAAGCGTTTGCACATAGACCTCTTTTGCAATCTGCAGCTGTGCCTTCTCATCGAGCAGCGCTTTGTGCTGAACCGCCCGGGAAAGGGATTGCAGAAGCCTGTCCCTTACAACCGGCTTGAAAATGTAGTCAAAGGCCCCCAGGCGCACGGCCTCGGCAGCAGCGTCAACATCACGTACCCCGGTTATCATGACAACGGGAATATTCAATCGCCTTTTTTTGAGCTCTTTTAACATATCCGTGCCTTTTGCGCCGGGAAGAAACACGTCGGCGAAGACAACATCCACCTGCTTGCGAAAAACAATATCAAGTGCCGCTTTACAATCCCCGGCAGTTAGAACCGCGTAGCCGGCATCCCGGATAAGATCTTCAAAAACAGCACGCATCTGTTCGTCATCATCAACAACCAGTATTGTATGGTGCACTGTAACCTCCCCGCACAGGGCAGCTAATATCCATTAAGTGCATTGGTCCCACAAATCAGGATCAACAATACCGCGCTGCACTGCATATTTAATAAGTTCAGCCAGGCTTTTCACTCTGAGCTTTCTCATAATATTTGACCGGTGCTTTTCAATTGTTTTAACGCTTATACACAGCATATCGGCTATATCTTTTGTCACGTTTCCATCAGCTATAAGCCGCACAATCTGACGCTCCCGTTTCGAAAGGATATCTGCTGTCTGTGAAGACACGCTGTTCGATCGGGCGGCAATATATTTTTGAATCACTTCATTCTGAATCCGTGAGCACAGGTAGTAGCGGCCTTTGTGAACCTCACGTATCGCCTGCAGCAGCTCATGCATACCAGTAGCCTTGACAACATATCCAAGCGCACCTGCCGACAGTGCGTCGTACACGCAGGACTCCCGCTCGTGCATCGTTAAAATCACCACCCGCAGGGATGGCCTCGTTTCTCTCACAATACGGATCACTTCCAGACCGTTAACAGCCGGCATGGAAATATCAAGAACAATGACATCATGAGTAACGTTTTTTATAAGATGTATTGCCTCCTGCCCGTCGGCGGCTTCCCCTACAACCTGTATATCCTTCTGACTGTCAAGTGCAATGCGAATGCTCTCACGTAGGACCGCATGGTCATCAATGAGTAATATTTTGATATTTTCCATAAAAATAAAAAATAAACCCCACATCATACCAAAAAAATTCAAATACATTTTTTGAACTCAATTGGAGATAATATTAAATCTCTATTAATTTTACAAAAAAATAAATAAAAAGATATTGGGGGAAACGTGTATTTTGGTGGGGGGATATATGTAATTTAACGGATTGTCAAATATGGAAGGAAAAACATGTGGATGCAGGACATACGAAGGAGAGCGCTACCAGACATCCGGGTCTATGATACCATTGGTAACCGCATATTTAATCAAGCCGGCAGTGGTGTGAATATCGAGCTTTTTCATGACATTTGCCCGGTGCCGCTCTATTGTCTTCGGGCTGATGCATAATATGTCGGCCGCCTGCTGTGCGGAATGGCCCTCTGCAACCAGTCGCACTACCTGCAGCTCACGCTCGGAGAGAACATCATACGTGCTGCGGCCGGTATTGTTTTTGTAGTGCGATATATATTTCTCCATAATATCGCTGTTTATATGAGAGCAAAGAAAATACTGGCCGCTGTATACTTTCCGTATAGACTCACACACCTCTCTGCTGCCCGATGCCTTAACCACAAACCCCTGTGCGCCGCTTTCCAGGGATTCGAAAATACAGGACTCCTTGCTGTGCATGGACAGCATAACTGCTCTGTGTGCATCATCATGCTGCCTTATAATGCGCAGCGCATCAATGCCGGTCATGCCGGGCATTGAAATGTCAAGCAGCGAAACATCGGGCCGAATCGACTTTATATCCTCAACTGCAGTAATGCCATTATCAGCCTCACCGGCTACCATCATATCCTGCTGATTATTTATCAGAAGCCTGAGCCCTTCGCGGAACACCTCATGATCATCTGCAATGAAGACACGTATCGGATTCATGTTATATCGTGCCTTTCCACCGGCAGCCGCGCGCACACCGTAGTACCCTCGTGAAATACGGACTGAACAGACACGTCTCCGCTGAGCGCCAGGGCCCGCTCCTGCATGCTTACAAGGCCGATACCGCACTGTGCTGTCCCGTTTTTATACACCGCAGCCTCATCAAATCCGCACCCGTCATCAATCACCGTAAGGGAAACAGTGTCCTTCAGAAACGATACAGTAACCGTTATGTGCCCTGCGGCAGCGTGCTTTATGCTGTTTGTGACCGCTTCCTGAAAAATACGGTACAGTGCCAGGCGCACATCCGGCTTCTTTACATCTGCAATGTCAGCCCTGATAGACACCGCGGGTCCGTCTTTACCGTCAGCATAGGTATCACAGTACCATTGCATCGCCTTTATCAGACCGACTTCATCAAGCATATCAGGCCGAAGCCGGTGAAGCAGTGTACGAATGGTTTCCGCAGTTTCACTTACAATGGCTGA
Source organism: uncultured Thermodesulfobacteriota bacterium (assembly GCA_964621615.1). Classification (GTDB taxonomy): domain Bacteria; phylum Desulfobacterota; class WTBG01; order CAIYCZ01; family CAIRTM01; genus CAZUMW01. The sequence continues at coordinate 4,458 of CAZUMW010000084.1, read as the reverse complement.
GGCTTTATCACATACTGCATGCATATGACCGGGAAGCGCCTGGCGCATGCTGTCCAGATACAGGGAAACAGCTGATATCTTCTGACCGAGCTCGTCGTGCAGCTCGCGCGCTATGCGGGAGCGCTCGTCCTCCTGTGCCTGCATGACACGGTGAGACAGCATTCTGACCTTATCTTCGCGGATTACATCCTCTGTTATATCCTCATAGGAGCCCAGAATACCAATAACATTCCCCCCGGCATCCGAAAGCGGTACTTTTATTTCCTTTATCCACATTTTGTTGATTTTACCGGGAGCAGAATTTTTGTAGACTGCATACGTACTGCGGAGGCGTTTTCTTTCTGAAACCACCCGCATGTCTGCAGCCTGCCAGTTCGGGACGTGCTGTTCAAGGTAGGGGAAATCATCGTCTGTTTTACCGTGTATATGCGATGGATGCTCTAGATTGACATCTTCTGCAAAACCGGCATTGCAGCCAAGATATATCGAATGTGTGTCCTTCCAGAACACCCGCTGCGGAATGTTGTCAAGCACCAGCTGGAGCATGTTCTTTGTTTTTTTCAACTCGTCTTCCGTTTCCTTGTGCTTCGTGATATCACGGAAGACACCGGCAATGTAGTCGGCCCCCTTGTAAGTAAAGGTCCCTCCTGTTATATCTGCATAAAAAAAGGAGCTGTCTTTTCTCCTGACCGCTATTTCACGTGCAACCGTGATAGTACCCTTACCGAGCTGGTCAAACCGGTCATACACGTGCAGCAGGTCGTCCGGTAAATGGAGATCGGAAACGCTGAGGGTTTTCACCTCATCCAGGCTATATCCCAAAAGACTGCACATGTTCCTGTTGCAATAATGAAAGCGTTTCTGAGGATCTGCAATAATAATCCCGTCATTGACATGCTCAAAAATCAATGCAAACCAGTCTTCATTTTCACAAAAGGTATTACACTTTTTTTCCATGGCAGTATCACAGAAAATATTTTTTATTATTAATTATAACGATAATCATTATCATTTACAACAATTTCCAACTTTATATATTACTATTTAATATGCGCGGCTATAGGATTTTCGATCTTTTCTTGAATATTAAAACCGGTTCAGCTATAATCTAGACAGTCTAGATAAATTTTTTTCGTGAGGTGCCGGTATGGAAAGGATATGGCAACTGCAGGATGCAAAGAACAGGTTCAGCAATCTGGTTGATAAAGCGCACCGGGAAGGACCGCAATTTGTTACAAAACACGGACGCCGGTCGGTCGTTGTTCTTGCCGTTGAGGATTATCAGAAGCTCATCAAGCCGAAATCGGATTTGGTATCATTTTTAAAACAATCCCCGCTTTCAAACGTCCCCATTGATCTAAAACGTGACAAAAGCCCGGGAAGAGATATTGAGTTATGAAATATTTACTGGATACATGCATCATATCGGAAGCTGTTCGTCCACAGCCGTCAAAAAAGGTTGTCAAATGGATAAAAATGCATGATGAGAGCAGCTTGTTCATAAGTGTAATAATGTTCGGGGAACTGTATAAGGGTATTGAAAAACTGCCTGATTCGAAAAGGAAAAAGGAACTGCAGATATGGATTGCAAACGAATTAAAAGAGCGGTTTTGGAACAGAATACTCGATATCGATATCAAAACCGCTATGCAGTGGGGCAAAATTCAAGGGGAGGCACAGCGCTGCGGCCGGCCCCTGCCGGCGGTTGATTCTCTCATTGCGGCAACCGGCCTTGCTCATAATCTAACCGTCGTAACACGGAATACTTCCGACATGGCTGCAAGCGGAGTCCTGCTTTGTAATCCATGGGAGGCATGACGAAAAATCATCACAGGCATTGCGCAACGTCGGCAGGGATGTGTCCAACTAGTGCGGTTGTCACCTTACTGTAAGATTTCTCGCTACGCTCGAAATGATAAAAATATATTATTACAACACAGCCTCTAAAGGCCGGGCAATCCGGGTGTTTTGACGGCGAAAGGCCCAAAACATACTGAAACACCCGGACAGAGAGATTTCCTCAATTAAGACTCACGGTGTGTCCCTTAGGGCCTTCCGGCGATTACCAACCCACGCATATGCGATAAGCCCCAGCAGCAGCACAGCTGCGCACACGGACAAAACCCCCGCACCGCTGTCATGCTGTACCGATACCCAGTTGGTAATATCAAGAGCGAACAGACCGTACAGGTAATTTACACATATCCCGAGACAAAGCGACATCACAGCGATAACCCCCACATATACAGCCGCGACCGATTTCCCCATAAGGCGTGCAACCACGGTAATGGTGGCAGCGTTAGTTGCAGGGCCGGCAAGCAGAAACACCAGCGCAGCCCCGGGTGACAGGCCCTTCAGCGCAAGCGCTGCGACGATCGGCGTTGATGCCGTCGCACATACATATACCGGCATACCGGCTGCAAGCATGATAAGCATCGGCTTTATCCCGGCACCCAGATTGCGCTCAATAAACCCGTCGGGTATACAGTAGCTTATCGTTCCGGCGATAACAAACCCGATAAGGAGCAAAACGCCCATGTCGGCAAGAAGATCCCGGAAGGAAAAGGTGAGCCCCTCACGTATCCTGGCGTAAGGACCTGACTGCCCGGCTTGCTGAATGCTTTCACACGCCTCGGCCGGGTTCTGCGCACAGCCGCACTGATCCTGTCCGCAGCAGCCATTCAGCTGAGCAGTCTCAGGTGCCGCAGGTTTTTCCGGCAGCAGCATGACCGCTGCGCCGGCGCTCACCGCAGAGACCAGCGCTGCCAGCGGCCGGAGCACCGTCATAACCGGATCAAGCAGCGCATAGGTTATGGCGATGGAATCCACCCCTGTCTCAGGGGTGGAAATGAGAAAGGCTGTGGTGGCACCCCTGCCCGCCCCCTGCTTTCTAAGCCCCATGGCAACGGGAATAACCCCGCACGAGCACACCGGAAGCGGTACGCCCATAAATGCTGATTTCATAACCGAAACTATGCTGTTTTCACCTAAATGCCTGGAAATAAAACCGGGCGACAAAAACGCCCTGATTATCCCGGCAACAAACAGACCGAATATAACAAACGGTGCCGAGGCTGCAAACAGCTTCCAGCACTCGGTTATTATCCCTGCTGCAATCGAAATCACTTTTTTGCAACCCTCTTTTTCAGCGGTTTTTCTTCCTGCACATGCCGCAGCCCCTGTTCGAATATTTTTTCCACATGCTCATCATCAAGAGAGTAGATAACCCGCTTTCCGTCCCGGCGATATTTAACCAGCTTTGCCGTGCGCAGTAGGCGAAGCTGATGCGACACCGCAGACTGCGATACCTTAAGAACCGCGGTCAGATCGCACACACACAGCTCACCGACAGACAGCGCATTCAATATCCGTACCCGCGTATAGTCGCCAAGCACGCTGAACGTCTCCGCCAGTGCGGCCAGATCCTCCTCGGCGCACATATGCTTTCGTGCTTTTTTTATTGTTTCCGGGTGAAACACCCGGTGTTCACACACTGCGTCATCACGCTGAGCCATATATGTCTCCTACATATGAACATATGTTCATATTTATAACACAAATTCTTTGGAGGATCAAAAAAAATATCGCACCCGAAGGGTGCTCCTGCATTTTTCTGGATGATACACCGCCAGGCAGGGATCGATAAGAAAGAATGAGAAAAGCTATATTACATGCATGATACAATCATTCAAACCGCTCGCGGAACTCTTCGGGGGCATATTCGTTTACAACACGCTTATATGATTCAAGGTCGACGGTGTCGAGCCCTTTGTTTTTCATCTCCTCTTCCACCACCTCAACCACCACCTCCTGAATAAATGACGGCACCCTGGAAAGCTCCTTAACCACATCCTCATTCCAGGAAAGCGTGAAGGTGATATCGCTGCTCACCGTGCGGTCCGGCGGGAGCAGCTCATGAATTTCCATGTCTCCGACCCGGCCGAAGTAGTAGTATTTCTTCTTTTTGTCGCCCAGGTAAACCGGCGGGTCAACCGTTCGGATCCTGTCCTCCCGCTCCATATTCACCAGCTCTTCGTCCACCACAATATCCACAACCGTCCCGACAACAAAGGACTGAGCAGGCCCTACATCAAGCACCTCATCGAAACGGCACTCGATATGCTGCGGGCACTCCTTAATGCTCGGCGGGGCAACACTCCGGGAGGGGACAGTTGAAAAGGAGGTGTGCGCCAGCTCATCTTCACCCCTCGGCCAGAACCGGGCGGTTTCCATGATGTCATTCAAATGTCTCCAGGTCGGCAGGTTAACCACAAACTCTTGGGTCGCCATAATATTTTTAAATGAATGGGTGCCCTTGCGGATGCCGAGCACGATTCTCGGATGCGTTTTTCCCACATCATACGGGGCACCAAGCGAATACGGCGCCGCGTTTATAAGCCCGTATTCGTTAACGGTTGTGATAATGGTCACAAACTTCGGCATAACCAGCACATCGGT
>CAZUMW010000083.1:0-9101 GCA_964621615.1 uncultured Thermodesulfobacteriota bacterium | reverse complement strand
AAGGTGGTGACGGGGGAGTGTATTTTTTCTGCAACCGCTGCATCACAGCTGTGAACCGTTGAGAAATATCGTTTAAGATATTTTCTGGCTTCCGAGAATTAAAAATGATGCAAATCAAACTGGTAATCATAGAGGACAATCGTGTTCTGCGCGAAGGTCTGGTGGCAATGCTGGAAGAGATCGATGGTGTAAAAGTTCTGGCCGCTACCGGGTCTTCTGGGGCTGCGCACGAGGTGTTGCAGCTAAAGCCGCAGGTTGTTCTCTTGAACCGGGGGCTGCAAAAGCAAAGCTGCATGCAGGTTATTAAAAAAATAATCCAGGACGCTCCGGGGCCCGCCCTGGTCGTGATGGACCTGATGCCGGGGCAAACAGATGTTGTGGAGTTAGTGCAGGAAGGGGTCAGCGGATTCATTCTGAGCAACGCAACCCTCGATGATTTTATCATGACCATACGGGCGGTGGCGAAAGGTGAAAAAGTTCTTCCCAATCTACTGACTAACTCACTTTTTTCCCAGATAGTGGAAACCGTAGTCAAAAGCGGCAAACTGCCGCCGCTCAAAGCCGCGTCCAGGATGACCATGCGCGAGCAGGAAATAATTGCGTTGATCGGCAAGGGCATGAGCAACAAGGAAATTGCTCAGAATCTCAACCTCTCGACCCACACCGTCAAAAGCCATGTGCACAACATTCTGGAAAAGCTTGCGCTGCACTCCCGCCTGCAGGTAGCAGCCTATTCCCATAGCCAAAAAGATTCTGACACGAGAGCAGCAGACTGACAAGTCCTGCCGCATACCGCTTATCGGAAATACGCCCCAGTTCAGGGGCTTTATTGGTGCACCCTTTTTCATCCCGCTCCCGGAAGAACAGCACCCCCTCAAAAGATCTAACTCTTTTTTCATTCCTTTGACCGATTACAATTTCAAACAGGTTTCCCCATAATCCTAGATAGAACAGTTCGCAGGTGTGCTGTATCGAGGCGCAGCAACATGGCTGACGATTACCACAGGGGCAATACTGGTGATAACAAAAAATAAAAAAACGCCCCTCTGTGCCCTTATGTGACGGCTAATTTTTTAGAAAGAGAGAAACCAGTGAACAGAATAATTTCCAGGCATACCAAGATAACAGATGGAAAAGGCCGGTGTACCGTTAGTTCAATCGGGGCGGCATCGCGCATTGGAAGCTTTGGCATCATGATGGGGGTTTCTATACTTACGGGGTATTTTCTGGGTAGCTATTTTGACCGCTGGCTGGGGACCTATCCATGGTTCATGATGATCTTTCTAATCCTTTTCATGGTTGGTGCATTTGTGAATTTTTTCCAGTATGCAGGGCTCATGAACGGTTCAGCGGCCAAAATCAAAACCGGACATGGCGGGGGCTGAGGTGAGTTAGTGAATGAAATCAAAGTGCTGCTCATAGAGGACAACCCGTTTTTGCGAAACGGTATTGAAGCCCTGCTCAGCCGGCAGCCTGATATCAAGGTAATAAAAGCGGCGGCAGACTTTGAGCATCTTGAATCCTCGCTTTCTGAATGCAAAAACGGCGTGGTTCTGCTGGATGTGAGCCTGCCCGATCAAAGCAGTCTGCGCCTGACCGAAAAGCTGAGCAGTGGAACTTCCGGGCACGTAATTATCGTTATGGATTTATTTCCGCAGAATGAGGAAATTGAGGAGCTTGCAAAGGCGGGTGCTGTCGGGTTTGTCAATAAGGACGCAACCCTTGAGGAGTTCCTCGAAACAATACGGAACGTTGCAGGCGGCGAACGCGTTCTCCCGAATCAGCTCCCCGGGTCGTTTTTTTGCCGGATTGTCGAACACGCCGCACGATGCGGAACGGTGCGGCTGGATGAGAACGCTGTGAAGCTAACCGGACTTGAACGCAAAATTATCGAACTTGTCGGGGAAGGAACCAGCAATGAAGACATTGCAGGCAAGCTTGAAATCAGTCTCGGTGCAGTGCAACGCCATACAGACAGCATCGTAAAGAAGCTGGCCCTGCGAAAGATTCTGCTGCCCGGGAGTCTGTAAAGGCGTATCAGGAGCAAAACATGCAGAAAACACTGATCCATGAAAAGAAGATCGGCAGCATGAAGGATTTTCTGCCCATCCTTGAAAAGGTTGCACAGAGCGGCAATCCCTTCCTCATAATAGCAGAAGATGTTGAAGGTGAGGCGCTGGCTACCCTGGTGGTGAATAAGCTGCGGGGTACGCTTAAAGTGGCTGCGGTCAAAGCCCCCGGGTTTGGAGACCGGCGAAAAGCCATGCTTGAGGACATTGCCGTTTTGACCGGCGGGAAAATGATCGCAGAGGATCCGGGAATCAAGCTGGAAGGTATCGGGCTTGAAGATCTCGGCCGGACCAAAAAGGTAAGTATCGACAAGGACACAACTATCAATGTAGAAGGTGCCGGCACAAAAGAAGCCGTTGAAGCCCGGGTATTTGCAGACGCTGACCGAGATTGCCGCTGAAAAGAATTCGACGACCATATTTCCACTCCCCATAGATCTTATCAGGTTGTTTATGAAGATGATGGGAAAGGACAATACATAAGACAAACAGCACAATGAAAGAGGCGTATTATGAACAAACTATCAAAAAAAGAAAAAGCTCTTCTCAAATCCCTGCACGTATCGGACAAGGCCGAAAAGGAGATTACAAAAGTATGGCAGGCAGGAGAATATAAATATCAGCGCGAGTACACAAATGTTCTTCTACTTCTGATGCCGATGTTTATAATTGCACTTCTGGCCAGCACCGGTTTCCCGGAACTGGCTGCAATAAAGAATCTTTTTGGCTGGTCGGCCTGGTTTTTATATTTTGCAGTTCCAACCTGTATTATTCTCGGGATTTGCTACAGGACGATTTTATCGCATGACCGTTCGGTTCTGTTTGGGCACTCTTCAATGTACCTTTGGAGAAGGCCGAAACTGGTTAAAACGATCTATTCTACGGTTATATCATTGCTCCTCATACTCATCCTTGCAAAAGTCGGCCTGATAATTACCAGTCTTTGCCTGGCACTGACATTTATCATAATCGCGCTCTGTTCAATTACGATACGCAAGAAAGTGCAAAAAGCCCTTGATGAAATCGATCAAGGCAATGTTGCACCGGAGGGCGTACCGGTGCCCCCATGAATACAGGGCAATGCGAATGGGGATTTACGTTTTTCATCGGTAAATACACAGAGGTGTCTGTTGACATGAATGTTTTACTGATATATCCGAAAATTCCGGAAACATTCTGGTCATTCTCGTACGCGTTGAATTTTATCGCAAACAGTCACTATCTCAAAACAACACTGCTGCCTGCCCTGATCGCGTGGCGCCGGGATAAAAAGGGGTGTGTGTTTTTTACGGAAGCATCCATCAACCTGGCCGATGACCCGGAACTGCTGGATATGATGGTCAGAGCCGGCTTCGATTCCGTGTTCATCGGCATCGAGTCGCCGGATGATACCTGCCTTGCCGAATGTCATAAAGGGCAGAACAGAAACCGGGATCTTCTCCAAAATAGAAATATTCACCGCGCCGGGGTGCAGGTGATGGGGGGCTTTATTGTCGGTTTTGACAGCGATACACCGTCTATTTTCCAGCGGCAGGCCGATTTCATTCAGCAAAGCGGCATCGTAACCGCCATGGTCGGCATGCTGCAGGCCCCCCGGCGAACAAAGCTGTTTGACCGGCTGCAGCGTGAGCAGCGGGTCGTCGGTACAGGTTCCGGCGACAATGTAGACGGATCGACCAATATTATCCCCCGCATGGGCCGGGATCGGCTTGACGAAGGGTACCGGGCGCTCATGAAGCAGATGTATGCTCCGTCCAACTACTACCGGCGAGTCAGGAAATTTTTAAAGGAAATCTCTACCCCCACGTTTACCCTGCCGCTGAACCGGCAGCGGCTTTTAGCCCTCGTGCGCTCCGGCATCCGGCTGGGTATTTTGGGCAGAGAACGCTTCCTGTACTGGCATCTGCTGCTTTGGACGATGATCCGCAAACCCGGACGGCTGCCCCTGGCCGTTACCTTTGCAATCTATGGCTATCACTACCGCAGGATATGCGAGAAGTATATTTTTTGCGGAAGGGGTATAAAAATACAATGAGACTTAATGGTAATCACTTTGAACAAACAAGTATCGATGAAGAATATCGGTTCATGAACAGGAGGTAAATTATGGCTGAACAGAATCAATCCCCGGGAGGATCAACACCGACGCTGGAAGAGGTGCTTGAGAAAATTCTGCGGCAGTTCAAACAATTCAAGGGCGGCCCGATCCTGGTTCTCGCCGCTGTTGTTGCAGTGGCTCTCTTGTGGACTGTCTGGTTCACCGTTCAACCGGAGGAGACGGGCATTGTCCAGCGCTTCGGCAAGGTCATGCGTACGGCCGGTCCGGGGCTGCATTTCAAATTGCCTTATGGCATCGAAAAAGTCCGCCTGCTGCCGACGGCGCGGGTGCTGAAAGAGGAGTTCGGTTTTCGCACGATATCCGCCGTTCCCGGTGAAAAAACCCGCTATGATACCCGCGGCGCTTACAAGGACGAGTCCCTGATGCTCACCGGAGATCTGAACGTTATCGACGTCCAGTGGATCATCCAGTATCGCATCGAAGAGCCGATCCGCTACCTGTTTCATGTACGCGACACATCCAAAACCATCCGTGATACCACCGAAGCGGTCATGCGCCGCGCCGTCGGAAACCGTCTGGGCAGCGATGTGCTGACAACCAGACGGGTGGCGGTGGCCAGTGAAGCCAAAACCGAAATCCAGAAAATTCTGACGGCGTATGAAACCGGCGTGCGTCTGGTGACCGTAGAACTGCAGGACGTAACTCCGCCGGACACGGTTAAACCGGCTTTCAATGAGGTCAACGAATCGCGCCAGGACAAAGAGCGTACCATCAATAAAGCCCAGGAGCAGGCCAACCGGGAGATCCCCAAGGCCCGGGGCGTGGCCACGCAAAGCATCAGCGAGGCCGAAGGCTACGCACTGGAACGTATCAACCGGGCCGAAGGAGAGGCCACCCGTTTTGAGGCAATTTTAGGTCAGTATCAACAGGCGCCGCAGGTTACGCGACGGCGGCTGTACCTGGAGGCCATGACCGGTTTTCTGTCAGACATGAAAGGGCTCTATATAGTGGATAAGGATCAGAAGGCCATGGTGCCATGGCTTCCAATTGAGTCCGGCGCGAAACCACCAGTACAAGGGAGACAACCATGAAGTTTACCGGCAAAGCAATAACCATCGTGATCGCAGCAGTAAGCGTTATCGTGCTCTATAGTGGTCTATACACGTTGGAAGAGGGTCTGCAGGCCATCGTCGTGCAGTTTGGCCGGCCCGTTGGAGAACCGGTAACCGAGGCGGGGTTGCACATGAAACTGCCCTTTGTACAGGAGGTCCGGCGGTTTGAAAAGCGCTTGCTGGTCTGGGACGGTGATCCGAACCAGGTCCCCACTAAGGGACGCGAGTTCATCTGGGTTGATACCACTGCCCGATGGCGGATCTCCGATGCAAAAAAATTCCTGGAGAACGTGGCCAGCGAAGAAGGCGCTCAGTCGCGCCTGAACGATATCCTCGATTCGGTGGTACGCGACCAGGTGTCGAGCAGCGAGCTCGTGGAACTTGTGCGCAGCGCCTCGTGGGAAGTTCCCGAGGATGAAGCCTTGAAGGAAATCCCAAAGGAGCGCGAAGAAGAGCTTAAAAGAGAGATCGCCCGAGGCAGGGAGGAGATCACCCGCACGATACTGACTGAGGCACAGAAGATCATTCCGCAATACGGCATCGAGCTGGTGGATGTGCGCATCAAGCGTCTCGACTACGTGGAAAGCGTCCGCGAAAAGGTCTATGAGCGTATGATTTCCGAACGTAAACGCATCGCCGCGCAGTTTCGCTCCGAAGGCGAGGGACGCAGCGCCGAGATCCTCGGGACAATGGAAAAAGAGCTTCGCCAGATCCGCTCCACCGCTTACCGCCGGGTGCAGGAGGTCCAAGGCAAAGCCGACGCCCAGGCTACACGAATCTACGGCCAGGCTTACAATAAAAATCCGGAATTCTACGCCTTTTTGCGCACCCTTGAAAGCTACAAGGAGAAGACCAATCCAAACTCCGTGTTGATTCTCACCACGGACAGCGACTTTTATCAATACATCAAGAATGCAAAATCAAGCCGGGCGGAGGTTCCCCCGGCTCCGTAATCACGAAAAGATTCGGCAGCGGGAAACATTCGGAAGCAAATAGGTTTTCAGATGACAATGCCGGTATTTATAGCGAGATTTTCCCGTTGGCCAAACCCTTTTGTATGAAAATAGATTTCTGAGCAGTCTCCTTTCCGGGATTCTGCCCATAGGCATTTTTTTTCTAATCTGACGATTTGCCTTGAAAAAGATGGGGGCCGGAATGGGACCTAAGCTGAGCTATAAACAGCTCAGCTTAGGTTGATATAAAATATGGAGAAAATGAATGCCAGCGCTTCCATTATACTTATGCAGGAGTAAATGTACGCCATGCGACTATATCTGATCAATCCTTCCAACCCGCTTGTCAGCATCATCAATGTCAGGAAGAACTTCTGGAACCGCTACCGGGTGTGGAAACCGCTCAGCCTTATGGTTCTTGCGGGACTGACCCCTTCGGAGTGGAAAATTACGATCGTAGACGAGAACATGGGCGCGCCGGACTATCGGGCCATGCCTCTGCCGGACCTGGTGGGCATTACCGCTTTCACTTCCCAGGCGAACCGCGCCTATGAGGTATCTGATCACTTCCGGCGATTGGGTGTGCCCGTTGTCATGGGCGGCATTCACGCTACCATGTGCCTGGGCGAGGTTGCGGATCATGTGGACTCGGTCGTAACCGGGGAAGCCGAAGGCGTCTGGCCACAGGTTTTGGCGGACGCCCGAAATGGCTGCCTGAAGCACCGGTATGACGGCGGGCTGGCCGAGATGAACAATGTCCCGATTGCCCGTCATGATTTGACGGCTGCGGGCTATGCTTTCGGAGCCATTCAGACCACGCGAGGCTGTCCGATGAACTGCAACTTTTGCAGCGTGACAGCGTTCAACGGAACTCACTATCGGCAGCGGCCCATTCCGGACGTCGTGCGGGAATTTGACTCTATCCGTGAGAAATATGTTCTGGTGGTGGACGACAACCTCGTCGGCACGCGTCCTGAACACATCGCCCGCGCTAAAAACCTGTTTCGGGCCATGGCACAGGCGAACCTGGGGAAGGAATGGATTGCCCAGGCCTCAATTAACTTCGCCGATGACGAAGAGCTCCTTGCGCTGGCCGCGAAGGCCGGGTGCAGAGGGGTCTTTATTGGCTTTGAAACCCCTTCGCCGGAAGGGCTGCGGGAGTTGGGTAAAAGATACAACCTTCTAAAGGGGCGGGATTTTGGCGCCTCTGTGAAGCGCATCCAGCGCCATCACATGCTGGTTATGGGTTCCTTTATCCTCGGTTTGGACGTCGACAAACCCGGCATCGGCAAACGCATTGCCGAGGTGGCCCGACAGTATGGCGTTGATAACCTCAATGTGCTGTTTTTGACGCCCCTGCCCGGGACCCGCCTGTGGGATCAGATGAAATCGGAGGACCGCATCGCCCTCAATGCGTTCCCGGAACACTGGAAATATTACACCCTGACCTTCCCTGTGGCCCGGTATAAGCACCTGACCCTGGACGGTATCATCGATGAAATGATCGCCTGCGACAGGGAATTCTATTCCATGCCGCACATTCTGAGAAGGGTGTGGTGCACCCTGCGGCAACGCCGCGAGCCGCTGATCAGCCTGGTTGCCAATCTCTCATACAGGACCAATCGCCGGCTGAACCGCAAGGCATATGCAGACTTCAAGTCGTCTGCCATGGTTGGAGTTCGAGAGGAATATCCTATATAGAAAGTCTAAAGGCTCAAATCAAAATGAGAAACGGTACCCCCAGAAGAGGTAAACATTCTAATGCTGGCAAATTCCCGGCAAATTGTGAAAGAAGTCAAAAACACAACTCAATTGGACGAGGCCCTGTCGCTTGCCGTGCAGCGGTCTAAATCGTCCATGGATGCAAATGCATGTTCTATCTATATCAGTGATATGCTTACCGGACAGTATCTCCTGATGGCGACGGATGGGTTGATTTCCGCCGCGGTCGGCAAGGCACGGGTAAACCGCAACGAGGGATTGGTGGGCTGGGTGGCGGCGCATGAGGAAACCATCAACCTGGCGAATGCTGCCGATCATCCCGGCTTCTGCCACACCCCGGAGATCGGGGATGAAGATTTTCACGGCTTATGGGCGCGCCCGTTATTCATCATGGCTGTGTATTGGGCGTCATGGTGGCTCAGAAGCATGAACGGCGATGCTTTGAAAATGACGAAATGGGATTTCAGCAGACAACTAAACGGATCATCTCGGGGGAGAATGTTTTTGCGGGGAATCCGGACAGCTGGATGATCCGCAGTTCAGCTTGCCGGGTCTTTTCATCAAGTCACTGAAACTTATTGATATTTGTTTTTAAATCAGCTTTTTTTGTGAAAACGTTGGGACACTACTGAAAAAATATCTTCACCGTGTCTATAAAGAGGAAGTGCTTCCAGCTACTTCGGAGCCGAATGAGGATAAAACACTGCCTGAGGAGGACCTGACAGTGGGAGAAATGGCCGAAAAAATCCGGGAAAGTATTACAATCGATGATGCAGAGCTAAGGCGTCTCGCACAGGAACTGGTAAAGACGGTAAAAGACTTTATCCTGCAGGATATCCGATACTCTGAGGACACTTCTGAAACAATTGTACAGAAACAAACATCGCTGCAATTTATGAAACAGGTGCTTATAGGGTGTCGCTGAAAGAAAAACCCGGTTCCTTTTTGAAGACGGTAACTCCCCGAAAGCTCTACAACCTGATCATGAGCACTGTGCAGTGCTCTTTGAAAAGCAGCACGCTTCGGTATCGCCCGACAAGAATTTCCATTGAAACCGGAAATATCTGCAACCTCCGCTGCCCCCTGTGCCCGACCGGCAGACAGGACACCTCTGTCAGGAGGGGGTTCATGCCTTTTGAGAAATACCGCGCCGTCATCGACGAGCTGTACCGCGATCTGCTTCTGG
>CAZUMW010000082.1:0-9326 GCA_964621615.1 uncultured Thermodesulfobacteriota bacterium | reverse complement strand
TGTCAACTGTTTTGAGTTATGTGTTTTTGCAGCCGCTTAGAGCGGCTCATTAATCCAGCCTGAGGCCCTGCCGCAGGTTATGACTTCAGACTTGTGCCGATTCACCGCCCCTTGTAGCGCTGTGCTCATCCCGGTACGTTCCGGCAAAGCACAGAGGGCAGGCAGACTGCGCGCCTAATGCGCCGGCTCAAATGAAAACAGCACAAAACCGTCCCAGCATGAAGCGGTAAATAATCTGTCAAGATAGCCCTCATCGACATGCACCCCGATGCCGGGCGATGCGTGGTAAAGAGCTTTGTTTATGAGTATTCCCTCATGTCCGATAATGATTCCCTTGTCCCAGTTTGCAGATTTTACAAAAGCGATGCCCAGAATGTCTGGAAGCGGGCGGAGACAGTCCGGTGAAAAGCCCTTTCGGGAAACGTAGGAGACTGTTAGCTTTTTTGTCCATCCGTTGAGCCTCCCCCTGAAAAAAAAATCTCCGGATCGGGTCCGGTTCAGCGTGAGTGTGACGGACCTCAGGCATGCGTTGCTGCGCACATATTTTTTTGTAGCTAAAGAGAAATAGCGGTTTTCCCGGTCGCTGATCCGGTCGGCGGTAAAGTGATACCGGTTTTCAAAGCTGACCCGCCCGCTGCGATAATGCAGCATGCGCATATGGCGGAGGGCCTCGCGGCGGGAGCTGCTGTTTGCAAACGCACTTGCCGTGAGCACAAACATGGTGCAGTTTGTTTTGGTGTAGGGAAGCCAGTTCCGCTGTTCATTTTCAAGGGGATCCTCACAGTAGGGGGCGCCGACAAAGCTGTCGGCGATTATTTTCTGGCGGTTTTCAAATGTATGATTTCTGGAGAGGTTGTTCAAAAAAACATCGAGCTGCGCCGGCGTGCAGCGATATACTTTTGCGCAGGGGCCCTGCCCTGCCCCGGGGCTGCCGGCTGACGCCGGCTGCTGCCGGACGCCGCCGCAGGCGGCGATGAAAACAGCCAGGACGGCACCATAAAAGCAGGCCAGCCGTTTTATGTGTATGTGATAAGCCACACGGCCCTCTTCCGGATTTTGCCTTGAGCTTGGTGTTTGCCAGTTACAGACAATTGTTTTATCAATCGGGATCGAAAGCGCTTTCGGTATCGAATTGCGAACCTGTCAAAAATATCAGCAAGCATCTGCAGCGGACCTCACCCGGGTCAGGCGCGTGTCGCATATCACAAAACCGGACCTTGACAGGCTCGCCCATTTATTACATATATTATGGTATGGGCAGGCAAAAACAAGCGCTTTTTGTGATTTTATGTATGTGGGCTTTTTTGATCGTGTCCGGCTACGGGGGTGTGTGCGAGGCGCGCAGCGCCGGGCTGTGCTCGCGCAATGCATACATGCTGAACGGTCCCCTTGCGTGGGACGGCTATGACTGGTGGTGGCACTCTCTTGTCGCACGCAATGCTGACACGGGAAAGAAAAAGGCCTTTTTTATTGAATACTACATCATAAATCCGGCGCGCGCGGGGGCGGAGCCGGTTTTCGGGCAGGATGAAACAAACCGCAGCGGCGGCGTTCGGCCCTCGTATGCCATGATAAAAGCAGGAGCGTGGGGGGATAATAACAGCTCGGTGCAGATTCACAATTTTTACGGTGTCGCTGATTTTTCAGCATCGCGGTGCATAATGGATGTACAGATAGGCGACAGCACGGCAACTGAAACGGCACTGCAGGGAGCGGTTTCCCTTTCCGCTGCAGAGGCGGCTGCGCACCCGGAGTATATGTCCGGCCCGGGCACCATGAGCTGGGATCTTACCGCACAGAAAGTGCTCAGCTACAGCGCGGGATATACAACCGCACCGGTGTTCAGGCGCCTGCAGGCCTTTGACATGTACTGGCATGTGGCGGGAATGAAAACGCGCTATAAAGGAACGATTACGCTCAACGGGCAGACCTACACCGTTGATCCTGAAACCTCATACGGCTACCAGGACAAAAACTGGGGCCGAAGCTATACCAATCCGTGGCTGTGGCTCAATTGTAATAATTTTATCAGCACTGAAACCAGCGAGCCGCTGAGCAAAACAAGCCTTGTAGCCGGCGGGGGCACCCCGGCTTTACTGGGACAGCCGCTGGGAAAAAAAGTGCTTATCGCCTTTTATCATGAAGGCGAGCTGTATGAATTTAATTTTACAAAATTCTGGATAGAGCAGGGCCAGGAATTTTTCGTTGACACTGAGGGTGATACCCTGGACTGGGACATATCCGCCTATTCGGAAACGGCGCACATAGAGATTTCCTTTTCCTGTCCGAAAAGCAGAATGCTTTTCATTAATTATGAAAATCCCCGCGGTGAAAAAAAACACGACAGGCTCTGGAACGGCGGATCTGCGACCGGAACAGTCACCCTGTACAGGCGCAGCGGGGCAGAAGAGCAGCTTGTCGATACCTTTTACGGCGAAAATGCAGGCTGCGAGTGGGGCGAATACTGATGACCGACAGGTATCCCGGAGCCTTCCCTGTCGTAATAACGGCGCTGCTGAGAATGCGTTCGTGAACTCCGCACAAAAACATTCCTGGCGGGTCTCCCCCCGGCGCGCCGTTTGTATTCAAAATGAGCTCAGGCCCCTTATATCAACCAGCCCCTTCACGGGGCGGCTGCGGTATGTCGCCGGAGCAGATGTTGCATTTTCATCCCGGCCGCCGATGGCGCATGCGGCGGTAGCGGTCTACTCTTTTCCCGACCTCAGGTGCATTGAGCACAAAACAGCAACCCTCACGCTGCATTTCCCCTATGTTCCGGGGCTGCTGACGTTTCGTGAGGGGCCTGCGGTTCTGCGCTGTTTCAGGAAGCTGGAAACCGCCCCCGACCTTGTGCTGTTTGACGGCCAGGGCCTTCTGCATCCCCGGAGGATGGGATTGGCCACACATTTGGGCATTCTGCTTGGAACGCCGTCGGTGGGCTGTGCAAAAAGCCGCCTTTACGGCACCTGCGAAGAGCCCGCAGCTGACAAGGGCTCCTCTACGCGGGTGCGGGGAGAAGACGGAGCGGTGCTGGGCGTCTGCCTCAGAACCCGCGAGAGCACCAGGCCGCTGTTCGTGTCGGCGGGGAGCAACGTATCTCTTGATCAGGCCGTTGAAACGGTACTGCAGTGCTGTACCCGATACCGAAACCCGGAGCCCCTTCGTGCCGCTCACCGTTTCGCCGACACGGAAAAAAAGCGGAAAAAAAGAATATAACGGCGGCGGGGTGACTTTCCCCCCCCGGATCATTATATGTAAACAGAAACGCGGGAACCGGCCCCCGACAGTACATTCCTGTTTTTCAGCGCCGCACAGGGCAGGACACAGTTGCGCGCTCATAAACATAAAAACGTTTTTATCGGGGTTTTATGAAAAAAAGGGTGGTTCTAACCGGCGGAACCGGCTTTATCGGCAGGGCGCTTTGCGGGGAGCTTGCAGAGCACGGCTATGAGGTGACTGTCTGCA
Source organism: uncultured Thermodesulfobacteriota bacterium (assembly GCA_964621615.1). GTDB lineage: Bacteria > Desulfobacterota > WTBG01 > CAIYCZ01 > CAIRTM01 > CAZUMW01. The sequence continues at coordinate 5,861 of CAZUMW010000082.1, read as the reverse complement.
GCAGACACCCGGACAGGCATGCAGAGCGGCGGGGCGACGGCGTTACGGTGACCGAGCTCCGCATGGACCGCCCTGAAATGCTTGTCCCGCACATCGAGGGAGCCGCTGCGGTGGTCAACCTTGCCGGTGAAAACGTTGCAGCAGCCCTTCGCTGGTCAACGCAGAAAAAAGCACGCATTCTTGACAGCCGCCTTGCGGCGGGGCGTGCCGTTACCCGTGCCGTGGGCGCTGCGTCACAAAAGCCTGCTGCACTCATTCAGGCCTCGGCAATCGGGTATTACGGAAGCTGCGGCGACCGCATCATTGATGAATCACACCCGTCCGGAAGCGGGTTCCTTGCCGGTGTGGCGCGGCAGTGGGAGGATTCGGTTGCAGATATCGATACGCGTGTGCGCCGTGTGCTGATCCGAACCGGCATAGTGCTGGGAGCGGGCGGATTCCTGAAACGAACAGCGCTGCCGTTTCGCTTTTTTGCAGGGGGCCACCCCGGCAGGGGCGCGCAGTGGCTTTCCTGGATACACCTGCAGGACGAAGTCGGGGCAATACGTTTTCTTATCGAACAGGAGAGCTGTGAAGGCCCGTTTAATCTGACTGCTCCGCAGCCGCTGCAGGCCAGGGACTTTTTCCGTTGTCTGGGGCGTGTTATGCACCGCCCGTCCTGGGCGCCGGTGCCATCGGTTGTGCTTCGGCTGCTGTTCGGCCTTATGGCGAAGGAGCTCATTCTTGCCAGCCAGCGTGTCATGCCGGCCCGGCTCATGGAGTCCGGGTATTCTTTTGTATATCCCGAGCTTGCGCCGGCACTGGAGCAGATATATGGTTAAAGCAAAAAAACCCTTTTTGGTGTGTGCGGAGGAAATGCGATGAAAAAATTCATTATAGCCGTAAGTGTCATTGTCGTGGTGCTGGTCATAATCGTAATAGTTGGTGTGAGCAATCTCGGTCCGCTGGTCACCTATGCGGTCAATACCTACGGGCCGGGCGTTACCGGAACGGAGGTGAGCCTCGATGATGTTGATGTCAAGCTGTTCTCGGGGGTTGCCGTGATGCGCGGATTCACGCTCGGAAACCCAGCGGGCTTTAACAGCCCTTATGCCCTGGCAGCAGATTCTATTTATCTTGACGTGGATGAAAAAACGCTTACAAGCGACACCATCGTCATTGAAAGGATCGAGGTTCTGAAGCCTGATATTATCTATGAAACATCAGGCAGGACAGACAACGTGCAGACCATTCTTGAAAAAATCAAAGGAGAGCCGTCTGCAGGAGCACAGCCTGAAGCCGGTAAGGCAGGGCAGCCGTCCGCAGGGAAAAAATTCATTATTAAAGAGGCGCTTATTACCGGCGGCACGGTCAAGCTTGCCGCCACCATGGTCAAAGACAGGCAGATTACGGCATCGCTGCCGGATATTCATTTGAAAAATATCGGCAGCGAGCAGGGCGGGGCTGCAGCGGAAGCCGTGTTCAGACAGATATTTGCGGCAGTATATGACGGGGTGCAGTCCGGGGCGGTTGAGTCGGCGCTAAAAAAACACCTGCGCTCGATTGAGCGGCAGGCCGGATCCCTCAGCGATACGGTGAAGAAAGAGTTAGATGATCTTTCAAAGAAGCTCCCCTCCCTGCTGGGGAAGTAATGAGCTGCTCTCAAAGTATTCATATGCGTCGATGATATCCAGGTATACCCCGTCGAAGCCGGCGCCGGTGATTTTTGTGAGATAGGAATCCCCATATCCGCAGATAATATCCTGCCAGCCGTCATCCCAGTAGCGGACTTTGTAATTTCCCGGCCAGTCAGGATTTTCTCCTGCAATCCATGCAGGAGGATGTTCGTTCCATTGCGAGCTCCAGTAGTACCGGTAATCCTCAGCCTCACCGATGCTCATGTAGGCTATGGCCATGCGTGAGCCGCCGCCCGGCTTTTCTTTAAGGCGTGCCACTTCTTCCGGCTTCAGCAGGGTTTCTTCAAAAAACGCATCTATAATGATGAGGTCATAGCCCGTTTCCTGCAGCGCCTCCAGGTATTGGTTTTTTGAGCTGTATGATGACGGGTTCAGCAGATACAAAAAGTTTTGAGCATCAGAAAGCACTGAAACGGACTCTGTGTTTTCATTGAACGCCTTTTGCGGATAGGCGGGAATCCGGTCAAGCTCCCTGCTGTCTGCAGCAAAGGACAGCCAGCCCCGCTGAAAATGATATTCATATGATGCGTCGACAAAAGACGGCGCGCTGCAGTAATCGGTTACCAGGACTTCAATGCTGTTTTGCAGCGCCCGGTCAAGGAACCCTTCCATGTAGCTGCGCTCGCGCTCGGGGGTCGGCATATTGTCCTGTGTATAGCCGTAGAGAAGATCCTCCCTGCCGACCCCGTCGATAGCCTGTATATACCCCGAGGCGGGCGGTCCCTGTGCAGTGCCGTCCAGGGTGAGCAGCTCCTGTCCGTTCTGTGGTATAATTATAAATGCGGGATTGTCGATTTGTGCCCGGGATTGTATTGTCTGCACAAATGTGCGCATAGCCTGGCGATAGTCGCCCCCGGGCGGCCCGTCAGCCCCGGGGCCTTCGGTGCTGCAGCCTCCACTAACACAAGCAGCAAAAAAAAACAGTGCCGATATATAGAAAAAGAAGATATGCATCTGTTTAGAAGTGCGAAAGTTAAAACAGGAAAAAATTGTAGTAATTTTATATGAAAGATCAAACCTGTCCAAAATAAATAAGATACATTGAGCAAAAGCCGCTTCGGGCAGGTCTCTGCGCAGCCTTGGCCCGAACCAGCTTCGTTACATTAATTTGGGCACCAGTGACGAAAGATAACATAATATGTTGATGTGGACAATTAAATTGACGTGTGTGACGAGCTTTTGTAGTATGTACACTTGTTTCTTAATGTTTCGTGGATACATTTGAATACTATGTTTACCAGCAAAACATTTCTGTTTGCCCTTTCAATAGCTGTGTACATAGCTCTGTTCGGGCTCATAGACAAAGCAGTCAGTCACGGCACGGCGACTGCCGCTATAATTCCGGTGGTTGCTGCCGGATGGCTTTTCGGTATGCGGGCAGGCATTATTGCCGGTTTGTGTATAATCCCGGCAAACGTCCTTCTGTGCATCGTGCTTGCGGTTCAGGACTGGTTTGAGATATTGTTTTATGCCGGTCTTCCCGGTCACTTTGCAATAATCGGGTGCGGCGCTGTCGTCGGACGCATTCACGACTTAAATATCCGCCTGAGCCGGGAGCTGGCCGAGCGTGAGCTGGCGCAGGAAAAAGCCAGAGAGCAGAATGATTTCCTCTCCAATATCATAAAAACCACGGGTGACGGCATCTATGTAACCGATGAGAGAGGATATATCGTTGAGGTAAACAAAGCATTCACCGATATGACCGGTTTTACCAAAGAAGAAATGACAGGGAAATTCGGGGCTGACATTTTTGCCCCGGCTTATGAAACTGTGGCACCGCCGGTCGAAGGCGAAATATTTACAGAGGATTTTTTTGACGGGTTTGTCGTTGCAGAGCTTGAAAAAAAGGACGGCACGAGCTTTCCGGTTGAGGCCAAAGTCACCCAGATGGAGCGCACGGACGGCACCTGTGCCGGCCTGGTTGGCGCAGTGCGCGATATTTCACGGCGGCAGGAAGCGGAAAAAGCTCTCCGCGTCAGCGAGGCACGGTTCAGGGCAATTGCCGAATCAACCCCCGACGCTGTTATTACTGCTGATTCTGACAATACAATAATATACTGGAACCGCGGCGCTGAGCATGTGTTCGGCTACGGGGCTGAAGAAATTACCGGGAAAAAGGCAACCGTGCTATTGCCGGAACGTCTGCAGAAAGATAATGCAGAGCGATTTCAGTATTTCTCGAAGCGCTCCGGCGAAAATTTTACCGGGAAGACGTTTGAGGCCGTGGGTGTTCGTAAAAACGGGGAAGAGTTTCCCCTCGAGCAATCTCTGTCAACCTGGACAATAGACAGAGAGCGGTTTTTTATCAGCATTATCCGTGACCTATCCGACAGAAAAAAAGCCGAGCAGGAGCACATAACCTCTGAAAAATTCAGAGCGATGCTTGAAATAGCCGGCGGTATCTGCCACGAGATGAATCAGCCCCTGCAGGCGCTGCTGGGCAATATCGAGCTGCTCGAGCTGCAGACACCCCCGGAAAGTCCTGTTCAGAAAAAGCTGACCGCCATAAAGGCGCAGGTCCTGTCTATCAGCGATATCACAAAAAAGCTGCTGCACTTAACCAGCTACAAGACCAAAGACTATATCAGACAGCAGATTATTGATATTGATAAATCATCTGAATCCTGAGCATAACGCTTTACCTGAATGTCCCGCCTCAAAGGCGGGGAGCATCACTTGTTGCCTTTGATGACTTCCATCAGCGCATCCACATCCGATTCCAGGTCTTTTGCTGTCGCAGTAAGCTCTTCGCCTGCCTCAGCGGTTGACTCCGCTGTTGCCGAGTTTTCCTGCACGACATGCTCGATTTCGGTAATTGCCCGCTTTATCTGATCCACCCCGCCTGACTGCCCGGTGCTTGCCTGTGAGATTTCCTGTATAATATTTGTAACCTTTTCTGTCTCCTGCTGAATTTTTTCAAATCCTGCACTGAAACGCTCCATTATCTGCAGGCCGGTTTCGATGCTTTTATGACTTTCGGTTACCAGTCCGGTTGTGGAGTGAGCCTGCTCTGCAGAGCGCTGGGCCAGGTTCCTCACCTCTTCGGCGACAACCGCAAACCCGCTTCCCGCCTCCCCGGCGCGGGCTGCCTCGACCGCGGCATTCAGCGCAAGAAGATTTGTCTGAAAAGCGATTTCTTCTATGCCTTCAGCGATTCTGGTTATTTTTTCCCCGCTTCCGCGTATGGAATCTATCGATCCCTTAAGCGTTTTTATGCCGGTGCTGCCTTCCTCAACGGACGCCATGGTGCCGCGCGCAAGATCGTTTGCATGGGCCGAGTGTTCGGCATTTTTTTGCGCCTTTGATGAAATCTCCTGAAGGGTTGCAGAGGTCTGCTGAAGCGATGCTGCCTGCCGGGATGTGCCCGATGAAAGCATCTGGCTTGCGTTTGCAATGCGCGCGGCAAGTTCCGTGTTGCCGTGAGCGCTTTGCTTCAGGCGCGCTGACAGAGCATTGAACGGCCGGTAAATTGATCGTATGATAAAGAACAGAGCAGCCCAGGTTACCACGGTAAACACTGCGCACACGCCCACAATAAGCAGCAGAATAGAGGCGATTTCACCGCGTATCGCTTTTAAGTTCATGGCGGCACCGACAATCCAGCCCCGGCTGTCAAGCCCGCGCACAAAGGCGATCTTCCGGGTATTCCTGCCGCCTTTATCATCGGGTTCTTCATACTCAAGAAACCCCTCGCCCCCGTTTCGCCCGGTTTCGCGTATCCGTTTCATAAGCGCTGCCAGCTGCGGGCTGTCGACAGTCTGCGGGGTTTTTCCTTCATATGCAGTGCTTGATGGGCTAAGCACCACCCGGCCGTCATAATCGAGTATAAAAAAACGGTTATCCCCGTCAAAGCGTATGTTTCTCAGGGTTTCAATTACCGAATCGTGAATCCGGGCCTGTGACAGCCCGCCCTGCCGGTCAAGGGTTTCTGCAAAGGCGACCACCGCACACGCCCCGTTCACCATTTCCTGCGGCATTGCTTTTTTTGATTCGTAAAACTCGGTGCCCAGCTTATATATGCCGAAAAGCATTGCTGCGGAAAAGCTGGCAACGACAAAAAATATGGTGAAAAGAATTTTATAGGCAAGACCGATTTTCCTGTTCATAATCATACGGGCCTGTTTTTAGATCGGATTCGTTTCGCGCATACTCCGCACGTCAGTGCGGAGTTAAGCGGAATGTATC
>CAZUMW010000081.1:0-9391 GCA_964621615.1 uncultured Thermodesulfobacteriota bacterium | reverse complement strand
TTTGAGTTATGTGTTTTTGCAGCCGCTTAGAGCGGCTCATTAATCAAGCCTGCGGTTTTGCCGCAGATTATGACTGTATCGCCGGGGGAAGAGCCGCCAAAAATGCTCAGATACAAGGCGTGTCGAAAAAACAAAAAACCGCCACAGACGGAGCGGGTATGCTGAAATGCTAATACCATATACCAAACCAAATCTATTAAATAAGTATATAGGGCCATAAAAAATTGACTTTTTTATACCATTTGATAGAATTGTGACTGTTTTATAAAATATGTTTTTTTTAAATACAGTTCAAAGGAGATCAAATGGAGGCTGCTCTCACACGGGCATGCTTTAAGCATAGCCCGTGGCACCCGGCGACCCGTTGAGACATTGTGATTCACTCGAGATTATAGAGAAAGAAAGGACGTTATACGAATGAAAAAACATATTTTGCTGATTTATCTGCTGTTGTTTTGTATATGTATATGTAACAGCTGTGAGCTTGGCGATGATATCGAGGTTCTTGACGATGGAATCATTTCAGTAAAAGGCCATGATATTTTGCTTGTTGAAAATACCGAGTATGAGAGTGACCTGTGGGTGGTTGCCGGGGACCGGGCGGGTGAAGCAGTTGGGGTGCTGCTTGACCGTAGTGATACCGGCAACAGCCGAACTCTTTACGGTGCTGTGTATGTTACGCCGGACGGACAGTCGTTCACTCTCATGCTTGATGAAAACGGCTATCCGGAAAGCATCACGTTTGAAGATAACTCGGCGCTAACCATAACCAACTATACAGAAAATACCGCTGATATAAACTATATCGACCCGGATACCGGTATTGCGCTTGTAACCGAGACCATAAAGCTTGGGGATGATTTTAAGAGCCTGCAGGAGCATATAGCAACCTATGGGCTTGCCTATACGCTTTCAGACAACTCTACCGCCGTCAATCGCATAAGCAGCGACGGCATTCACATCTATGCCAATGAGGCCCACCTGTTTGCAATAAAGGGAACGCTACGGGTTGCCGGTACTGCTATTTCGGTGCTCGCCTGTGCCGGTTCCACCCTGTCGCTCCTTATACCGGGGGCTCAGCCCGTGTCTATACCGATGACAGCCGCTGCATGTGCGAGCGCCATGGCCGGTGTTATCTCGACGGTAGATTATTTTGCCGACAAAACAGAGGCTGGGGATATTGCCGGAAGTGTGTCGACGACACTGTCCGGCGGAAGCTATCTGGGAGATATGAAAGATCCTTCCAATTTAATTCTGTTTATCATGTCGATTTATGAAGGCATGCTGCCTGACTGCACGGTCGCCGTTCCACAGCATCACAAGGGCTGCATAGACGATACGCTGTACTGGTATAATGACTGCAACATCCTGCAGCAGTCGGTGGAACACTGTGTGCACGGCTGCCGTGATGGCGCCTGCCTGCCGTTTGATCCCGACCTGGAAGTGAGCATAGGTGCTGACCCGCTCTGTGCGAAGCCCGGTGATACAGTATTCTTTTCTTCAACTGTTACGGGAGGTGACAGCAGCACCTACACCTATTTGTGGGACTTCGGCGATGCCTCCGGTGCGGAGTATAATATCCAGTCTGCATCGCATACCTTTCCAGATGCCGGCACCTACTCTGTCAGCCTGACCGTTGAAGATGATAGCGGGAACAGGGGATATGGTCAGACAATACTCGAGGTTGGAGACTGCGAAGAGCTGCGGGCGGGAATCAGCTCGAGCCCAGCCTGTGTCGAGACCGGTAAAAACATACGGTTCACGGCAGAAGCGATCGGCGGCGACAAAGGTTCGTATACATACAGCTGGAATCTGGGCGACGGCACCATGAGCACCCGGGCAAACCCGGTCCACTCGTACGCGTATGAAAACAATTACACCGTCACGCTCACTGTTCGTGATAAAAACAATCTGATGGACCGGGTGGAAACCGTGATACAGGTCGGCGGCTGCAAAGATGACTATGAAGACCCCACGGATCCCGGCAGCTCAACAACAACGACCACGATTGCCGAAGGGCCCGACCTTTCCGGGTTTACCTGCGCCTATCTGGTAGTGCAGGGTGCGTCAAGCTGCAACTCTCCCGACGATGGCAGCCATTATTATGCCGTGAACCCGAGCTGGGGCGGCGGTGATTCATATGGGTTTTATCCCTGCCCCCCGCAGGGATACGGGTCCTGTTCGGATAATGTGTTTTCCGCGTCATGTGATTTTGATGATCAATGCTTCAATGTGCATGAGGAATTAACCGTATACTTCAGCTATGATATATCGGAGGGCCTTACGATCAGCCGGCTGACCGCAACCAAGACAAAAACACCTGGCGGCGGCGAGGCAAGCTGTCTGGGCATTACACGCCACACTCAAGAAATTACCGCTTCAAACATTCCCTGCACATACTCATCGAGCGGTGTCACCTGCGGTGTCGACAGCGGAGATGTCGCCGGCTATATCGACTCGTTCTCGTCTGTAACCGTCGATGATGAAGGCGTGACAAGCGGTGAATGCTCACAGATATATAATGACTATACCTTGATTGAAAACGAATTCTTTCATGACCGGACACCCGCTATCAACTTTACACTCCATAAATAGTAGCGGTTTCAGGGTGTGTAAGCATACTGCAGAAATTAGATTGTACGAATGACAGGAAAAAGAAAGACTCAAACCTGCTCTATTGACTTTACCGACCGTTGCCCTTCCGCACACACGCAGCCAGGAGCCCCGACGCACAAAAGGTGACACCCTATTATGGAACGGGAGAAAGGGGGACGGTGGCACATTATAAACTTACTACAGCCCTCACTTCCGGCAATTCTTCTTCCCTGGCCAGTCGGTTGACCGCAGTGGTTGAAAGCCCAAGATACCGGGCAACCTCCGCTCCGCTGCTTCGAACAATTTCTCCACCGGTCAGTTCCGGCCGTCGGCCCTGCGCAATACCTTCGGATACAAATGCCTCATAGGCTGATATCGCATCTTTCTCTCTAACCGGTTGAGGCCCTGCTGAGAAAAGTCCGAAAGATTCTTGACACTACTGCCGCTGTTTATGTGATAATAATACGATTTAACACTGAACAGATGTGTGTTCACTATAATCAGCAGCCCGCATTCTGATTTGTATGTATAAACCGTCCCCCCTGTTTTTTATGCAGTGCTTTTCTGCTTGGTGCTTTTGTCTGCGAAACGGTCTGGGTATTCGGCAACAATACCGCTGCATGTGAAGATGCCTGTATCACCTTTCGGTTTTCGCGCAACCTGGCTTTGGGTGAGGGACAGGTTTTCAACCCGGGACAGCGGGTTGAGGGGTATTCAAACCCGGCGTGGATGGCAGCCATTGCCGGCGGCTGAGAATGAGCGAAAAGCCGTGATGATGCCGGTGCTGCAGAAAAATCGCTCAAATCAGGTGTAATATACTTGTATCACTCGTATACTGTGCATATCAAAAACAAAAAGGGCGCATAATATGAGAACTTTTTTTTCGATTTTATTTATGTCTTTCATGATGTTTGCCGGTCCCGGGCGTGCCGCTCTGGCAGATGGAGGCAGAAAGGCACCGCCGCCGCTGGTGGAAGTAGCGGCGGTGGGGCTGAAAAACGCCCACAGGCCGGAAAAATATGTGGGCCATGTGGAGGCAATCGTATCCATCGATCTGCAGGCCCGGGTGGAGGGGTACATAGAAAAGGTCAATTTCCGGGAAGGCGCTTTGGTAAAGAAGGGCCGGCCCCTGTATGTTATAGAGCAGCCCCCCTACCGGGCACGGGTCGACGCGGCGAAAGCACAAGTGGTGCAGGCAGAGGCAAATCTTTTTAAGGCTGAAACCCGCCTGCGGCGCCTGCGCTCCGCTCAGCCGGAAAGTGTACCGCAAACCGATCTTGATGACGCCACGGCAGCCAGAGACCTGGCCCGGGGGCAGTTGCAGGAGGCTGAGGCACAGCTGAAACTGGCCCAAATAGATCTTGATTATACCACGATTAAAGCGCCGATGACGGGCCGGATCGGGAAAAGCTTTTTCAAAAAAGGCGACCTTGTCAGTCCCTCGTCACGGCCTCTGGCGGAAATTGTCAGCACTGATCCCATACGGGTGGTGTTTTCTGTGAGCGAAAAACAGGTAGACAACATCCAAAAGGCCTTTGCGGATTCAAACAGGCAGACGGACAATGATACCCTGTCGGTACACATTACATTTCCGGACAAATCCCGGTATCCCGGGGAAGGAACGGTTGAGTTTGTCGATAACAGGATTGACCCGGATACGGGCACCATTGCTGTATGGGCGCGCTTTGACAATCCCGGGGGGCGTCTTGTTCCCGGCGAGTATGTGAATGCGTTTGTGCAGCCCGCCGGGGCGGACATGCAGCCTGCGGTACCGCAGCGGTGTGTGCAGCGGGACCGCACAGGAGCGTTTGTTTTTGTGGTGGATAAAAACAGCACGGTTAAAAAGCGCCGGATCCAAACCGGCAGGACAGTGGGCGATACATTCATTGTTACATCCGGACTCGGCAAAGGGGAAAAAGTGATCGTCCAGGGGCTGCAGAAGGTGACTCCGGGCATGACGGTCAAGACCAGGACCGCGCAAAAACAGGACAGCTGACCCATGTTTTCCCGAATATTTATTGAACGCCCGCGACTGGCGGCCGTAATCTCCATTGTGATTACCCTGGCAGGGCTTATTTCCCTGTTTGCCCTGCCCGTGGCGGAGTACCCTTCCATCACACCGCCGGTTATCACGGTTCGCGCAGCATATCCGGGGTCCAGCGCAACGGTGGTCATGGATACGGTGGCTGCCCCGATTGAAGAAGAGATGAACGGTGTCGAGGATATGCTGTATATGAACTCCACCTGTACCAATGACGGCGGGTATTCCCTGGAGGTCACGTTTGCCGTGGGCTCAAACCCCGACATCGATCAGGTAAACGTCCAGAACAGGCTGCAGCTGGCTGAGTCCCGGCTTCCTCAAGATGTGCTGGATCAGGGCATCGATGTGGACCGGCGCTCTTCGGATATGCTGGGGTTGCTTTCATTCACCTCTCCTCACGGTACACGGGACCGGTTGTTTCTGAGTAATTATGTAAGCCGGACGATCAAGGATGCGCTGCAGCGTATCAGCGGAGTCAGCGATGTACATATATTCGGCGAGAGTGAATACAGCATGCGCATCTGGATGGATCCGGACAGGCTTACCGCCCTGGGAATGAGCCCCGATGAGGTTATTCAGGCGGTCAGACAGCAGAATATCCAGGCCCGGCTGGGCTCAATCGGAACCGCCCCCGCTGTGCCGGGCCAGCAGGTGCAGTATACGCTGAATGCCCGGGGCAGACTCAAGGATCCCGAAAAATTCGAGAATATCGTTGTCCGCAGCAACGAACAGGGAGGCCTTGTCCGGGTTAAAGATGTTGCTGAGGTGGAGCTGGGCAGCAAGAACTACAGTACGCTGGGAAAATCCAACAATCATCCTGCCGTTGATGTTGCGATTTACCGTTCATCCGACGCAAACGCCATAGAGGCTATGCAGGCGGTTAAAAAGGAGCTCGAGCGGCAGGCTGCGCTTATGCCCGAAGATATGACCTATGCCATACCCTATGACACCACCGAGTATGTCGAGAAAGCGATTCGGGAAATCGTGTTTACCCTGGGGCTGACCTTTTTGCTGGTGGTGCTGGTTATTTTTATCTTTTTGCAGAATGTCAGGGCCACCCTTATCCCGGCCGCTGCCGTGCCGGTTTCCATCATAGGAACATTTGCCGCTCTGCTGGCCCTGGGATTTAATATCAATACCATCACCCTGTTCGCCCTGCTGCTGTCCATCGGCCTGGTGGTGGACGATGCAATCGTTGTGGTGGAGAACGTCCATCGCATAATGGAAGAGGAAAAGCTGGGCTCGAAGGCGGCGGCGGTCAAGGCCATGACCCAGGTGACCGGGCCAATTGTCGCCACCACCCTGGTCCTGCTGGCCATATTCGTTCCCGTTGCGTTCATGCCGGGCATTACCGGCCTGCTGTATAAGCAGTTCGGGGCCGCGGTATGTGTTTCCGTTGTTATTTCCTCAATATGCGCGCTAACCCTGAGCCCCGCCCTGTGCGGCGTTCTGCTGACGGAGCCGAAACCGCACCGGCGCGGACCGTTCGGCTGGTTCAATTTCCTGCTGGGGTTCACCCGCCGCAGGTATACATCGGCCGTGGCATGGTTTATCCGGCATCTGGCTGCGGCTGTGCTGGTTTTTCTGATTGTGACTGCGGGCGCATGGCTGTTTTCCGGGTACATACCGACCAGCTTTCTGCCCCAGGAGGATAAGGGGGGGTTCCTTATTGATGTCCAGCTGCCGGAAGGCGCAACCCTTCAGCGCACGGTGGAAGTGAACACACGGGTCACCACGCGGCTTCTGGAAATGGAAGGGGTGGATTCCGTCATAGCAGTAAGCGGATTCAGCCTGCTGAGCGGCAAAGCCGAAAATGTCGGCTTTACCATTGTGGATCTGGATCCGTGGGAAGAACGCACAGAGCCGCACCTGCATCTGAACGCGCTGGTCGACAGGGCAGCCAGAGAGCTCAACGCAATTACCACCGCCAATGTCCGCCCCTTTATACCACCCCCCATTCAGGGGCTGGGCATGACAGGGGGCTTTGACTTCAGGCTGCAGGCCATAAGTGGGCAGTCCCCGCAGGAGCTGTCCTCCGCTGCCGGGGGCCTGATAGCAGCCGCCAACCAGGATCCCGCACTTTCGCGCGTGTATACCACCTTTTCTGCCAATACCCCTCAGATGTATGCTGAGCTGTCCCGCACCCGGATGGAGGAATTGGGTGTGCCCCTGAGCAGGCTGTTTTCCACCCTGAGTCTTCACCTGGGATCCCGGTATATCAATGACTTTAACCTTTATGGCAGAACCTACCAGGTGAAAGCCCGGGCACAGGCACAGTACCGGGCGAACCGGGACGATGTGCTGGATCTGTATGTAACCACTAACAGCGGCAAACAGGTGCCGGTGGAAAATGTAATCAGCCTGGTCACCACCATCGGGGCCAAGGTCTTAAACCGGTATAACCAGTTTTCAAGCGTAGCGATCAAGGGTCAGGCAGCTCCGGGATATTCTTCCGGGCAGGTCATGGCCGCAATGAAACGCCTGGCCCGGGAAACCCTGCCGGACGGGTATTCCTTTGAATGGTCCACCATGTCCTATCAGGAGCAAAAGGCCAGCGGCACGGTCGGCGCTCTGTTTGCACTGGCCGTCGTCTTTGCTTATCTTTTTCTGGTTGCCCTGTATGAGTCATGGAACCTGCCGCTTTCCATAATCCTTTCCGTCATTGTGGCAACCCTGGGGGCATTTACGGGCCTCTGGATGGGCGGTCACCCTCTGTCAATTTACGCACAGATCGGCGTGGTGCTGCTGGTCGGCCTGGCAGCCAAAAATGCCATTCTGATTGTCGAATTTGCCAGGGACCGCAAGGCAGAGGGCGTTTCCGCGTACCGTGCAGCCATCGACGGCGCCGGAGTCCGCTTCCGCCCGGTGCTCATGACCGCCCTGACATTTATTCTGGGAGTGAGCCCGCTGGTCTGGGCTACGGGCGCGGGCGCTGCGGGCCGCAGGCATATCGGCACCGTTGTGTTTTCCGGAATGATCGCGGCTACCACCCTGGGCATACTGATTATCCCGGCCCTGTACTTTTTGTTTGACCGGCTGGGGGAACGGTGGCAGACATGGAAAGACAGCAAACAGCACAGTTAACGCAGCAGGTGCGATAGCGTATGGACATAAACAGCACTAAAAACAGAAGGGCGTTACACAGAAAACTGTTCGGGCTGATGGCGTGTTTGATGCTGTATTTCAGCGGGTGTGCGGTTGGCCCTGACTATGATCAGGTTCAGCCACAGTCCCCGCAGCAATGGAGCGCACGCATGGAGAACGGGCTGAAGCCTGTCCGTCCCGCCGCAGAGGCGCTGTCCGCATGGTGGGACGTATTTGACGATCCGGTGCTTACCGCATTGGAAAAAAAGGCGGCGGAAGGCAACCTGGACCTCAAGACGGCTTTTTCCCGGCTTCGTCAGGCACGGCTCAGACGCGGCATCAGCCGGGCCGCGCTTTTCCCCGCGGTTGACGCTGCCGGCCTGCTGGAGAAGCAGCGCTCCAGCCAGTCGATGAATCCGATGCGGTCGGAGTACGCGGGGCTGGATTGGGAAAATGAATTGTATATGCTTAGTTTTGATTCCGCCTGGGAGCTGGATATATTCGGGGGTCTGCGGCGATCTGTGGAGGCTGCGCAGGCAGAGCTTGAGGCCGGCCGGGCGGGCCTGCAGGATGTGCTGATAAGCATTATGGCCGAAGTGGCCCTGAACTATATAGAGGCACGGACCTATCAGCGCAGGTTGGACATAACCCGGCAGAATTTGGAAACCCAGAACAAGAGCTATGACCTGAACCGGTCGCGGTATCAGGCCGGCTTAATCGATGAGCTGGCAGTGCAGCAGTCGCTTAGAAATCTGGAGCGTACCCGGTCCCTGATACCGCGGCTGAAAAGCGGCCTGACGGCGGCAAAAAACCGGCTGGCCGTGCTTGTGGGACTCAGCCCCGGGGCTCTGGAGGCGGAGCTTACTCCCGGTGCGCCCATTCCGGTTGCTCCGCTCGAGGTGGCGGTGGGCATTCCTGCCGAGGCCATGCGGCGCCGGCCGGATATACGGCGGGCTGAGCGGAGCCTGGCGGCCCAAACCGCCAGAATCGGGGTGGCTGCCGCCGAACTATACCCGAAATTTCGTTTAGCCGGCACCATCGGGCTGAAGGCGATCGATGAGGAAAACTATTTTTTCGATGCCCAAAGCAGATTCTGGAATATAGGGCCGGGGGTTTCCTGGAACATCTTTCACGGGGGGGAGCTCCGGCTGAACATTAAATTGCAGACGGAAAAACAAAAAGAGGCCCTGATTCAGTACAAATCCGCGGTGCTGCGTGCTCAGGAAGAAATCGAAAACGCTCTGACAGACTATGCCAAGGAACAGATGCGTGAACAGTCGCTGGAAAAAGCCGTTGCCGCAGCCAGGCGCGTCGAATGGCTGGCACGGGACCGTTACAAGGCCGGCCTGGTGGATTTCTATAATGTGCTTGACGCCCAGAAATCCCTCCTTGAGCTTGAAGATGAACTGGTGCAGTCCAGGGGACAGGTGGCTTCAACACTTGCCGGCCTGTACAAGGCACTCGGCGGGGGCTGGGAATACTACACGGCGTTAATCAAAAAAGCCGGGGGAACACCAAAAAAGCGGCAGTAATGTGCAAGCAGGCCAACCGGGGGGCGTCCGGTACGGGCAATCGGGAAAATAGGGACGGTGGTACATTATAAACTTACTACAGCCCAGTAACTTCCGGTTAGGTTTTTGCATTCGAAATTTTTTTGTTTGAGGGGTGAAA
>CAZUMW010000080.1:0-9770 GCA_964621615.1 uncultured Thermodesulfobacteriota bacterium | reverse complement strand
GTTTCTAGCAGCAAATCATCTTATTGTCAATATTTAACGGACGTCCCCATATTTTCTTGATCAGGAATCATTTTTCGATTTGTTTTTTTATTGTGCTTATTTCTCTGATTGTATCCGGCAGGCACGTGTGCGCGGACAGCATAGCTGTTGTCGGTCAGGATTCTGCAGGCATCGGGCTTGACAGCGCCGCAGATGATACCGTCTGTCAGGATAACACACTTGCCGTAATGGGCGGAAAGGTTGGAATCGGCACCGTCACCCCGACTAAACAGCTGGAGGTAGTCGGCAGTGTCAGCGCAACAGCCTTCTATGGTAACGGCGCCACTCTCAGCGGGTTTGGCTCCCTGGCAGCGCTCGATTCGGTGGACACCGGTCATCTTGAGAGCGGATCGGTTACAGAAAATAAACTTGCTGCCCCCCTTTATTTCGATGCCGGAGATTTATTAGAAATTTCAGGAACAGGAGTTGGCAACAGCTTGGCGGGACTGGTTCTTCCCCAGGGTACGGATGTTTCTCAAGCTGTTCAAGAGGGGCGTATCAGCTGGGACCTCGACGATGATACATTATATGTGGGTAACGGAAGCAGCGTTGTGGAAATCAACAAGGGGTTGACAATAGTTTATTGTTCTTCTTCAGGTAGTGAAAGTGCATATGTCGCATGCAGTAGCGGCGATCCCGTAAGCGGTGGATGTAAAAATACAGGAGAAGCACCTGTAACTACCAGTTGTCCGGCTACCGGAGCAGATACGTGTACGACGACAAATCCCACCGGCTGGTATTGTGAAACTACCACGGGGAGCGGGGAGACTGTAACAGCATATGTGATATGTATAGCTTATTAATGTACGGTTTTCAGGTTCTATTAGCCCGGCTTTTTACCGCAGCAGCAATAATGCGGGCATATATTTCCTGCAGGGGCACATCAGGAGAATTAAAAGTGTCAGGTCTTCATTATTGACAACCTCAGCGAGCTGGTTATTTTCGCTATTTTCTTATTTCATTTATAAAATAGGCACCACCCAGAATACTTGACGCAACCACTCCCTTCAGCGGGCTTTCATATTCCCGGCCCAACATCGATTCGACAAACAGGCGGTATTGCTTTCGGGCGGCGTTTTGTTGACCGCTGAACAAACTCAGAACGAAATCAGTATAGAGCCAGTCCGGTCGTTTCTCTCTATGCAGGTATTCTATCCTCAGCGGACGCGACATACCTGCTCTCTCCTGACTGGATGCTACATCTTTAGCAGCACTGTATTGCAACAATTTTGACATGTCAAGAATGAAGACCTGACACTTTTATTTATCCGATTTCTTAAAGCTTCAGTCCCGCAGGTTTTCGTGCAAGATATATCATTACATATCTGGAGGCTTCTTTAACGATATCGAGAAAATGCCGGTAATCCTCATCGCAGCGAAATATCTTCTGCCGCTGTTTGCCGCGGCTCATCACATGGTACCAGGAATTTTCATATGCTATGCGTAACGGGCGGGCAATAGTGGTAAAATATATACCGCAAAAACAGATTAAGAGTCAAGAGCAGATTTGACCCCTTATTTTTCTCAAGAATGCATTCCACCTTCCGCACAAACTATGGTTATGCCCACTCAAATTTACGGATAAGGACGTGGAAAAAATTCCATTTCTTTGTCAGGTGCTGATAGCGTCCGGCAACAATGCCGGGGGAAAGGCCGAGTTTTTCCGCTAACGCGACAACTTCTGCCTTTGAGCGGAAGGATGCGATCATGACATCCCATTTTCGGGGGATCAGGGTCTCGGCGGCAAATTCATTGGCCCGCTCTTCGTATTTGTCGCCGTCGGTCCCGTCGTTAATGTAGAGATATTTTTTATTGTCATGCAGCACATGGCCGGCTTCATGAAAAAAAGAAAACCAGAACATGTCTTCTCTTTTGCCACGAAGGTTCACCATAATCATTGCTTTTGTGGGAGATAGCCACTTTGTCGCCCCGTTCCAGGGTACTTTTTTCATTTCCGGTACAAAGGCCAAGGCCACTCCCGATTCCGCGCAAAGTTTTATCATCTTTTCGACAAACTGCTCCGGATTTTCAATGGTAAGACCGCGGATTTCAGCCAGTGCTTTTTCAAATTTTTTCTTATTATATGGCTGGCAATTTATCTCATGGGCCTGCAACTCCCCCAAACGTATCCAGGCAGATGCCGATTCAATGCGTGTATTAAAACACTTTGAACGTCTGGCCGCTACAGCGGGTTTCTCCCAAAAATCCCGCCAGGCCGAAGCGCTGCTCACGCCGTAAAATTTTTTCACCTCTTTTAACAGCAGCAGCTTATCATCCTGCGGTGCAATGGCACCGCGTTGAATCAGTTCCTTTACCGGTATTGTTTTCAGCCATTCCAGCTCCGCTTCAAGCTCTTGTGTTTCCTGAATTTTTGTCAGTTGTGCCCGGTATTGTGCTTCCAGGTTGTTCCAAAAATGGGCGGGCACATCCGTGGCCAGTTCCAGCTTATTGGCGGTTTCGTAGGTAATGGGCTGATCGCCTTTTAAAATCCGATTAATGGACTGAACCGTCAAACCGGTACGCAAGGCGAGTTCATTCTGCTTCATGCTGAGTAACGCCATCACTTCTTTTAACGTTTCCCCCGGCTTGACCGCATAATCCGGTTTAAAGCTGTATTTTTTTTTGGCGGTTACCATAATCGCCCCTTACTTTAATGGGTGTCTGTAACTTCGATGATTTCAATTTCCGTAATGTTGTTCACATCCAAACCGCCATCCGGCAATGTCGGCACTGGTTCATTAGCGGGAATAAACAACAGCCGAAAAGGATGATCAAGATCGACAGAGAACTGGTTTTTCCGTTTTCCGGAAAGAAGGTGAAGCCGTGCCGGAGGCAGTCTGAAAATATCATTCAACGACTTGGCAGCGCCCAATTCCAACAACCGCTGTTGTAGCTTTATTGCCATCTTCGGCCCAAACGCTTTGATGGCCTCTTTCTGGTTATTGCATATTTTTTCAAGCCGTCTTGTTTTAAAGTATATTTCCATTTTACGCGTATTGCAATAAAAAAATTAACATGATATGTTAATTTTTTTATTACATATGTTTTGTCCTACCATTTTATCGTGTTGCTCAATCAAATTCGGACTCTGTAAAACCCAAGGCAGAACTGTTTTCACGAGCGGCGCGCTGGGTGTTTTCGTCAAAGCCTTCCGGCGATTGCACCTCGATATCCAGGCGCACGGTCACGGATACGCCCGGCCTGGCGGTGAACAGCTTTATACCAAACCGTTGGGCAGCTTTATTGCTTATATTAATCATTTTCGTTTTTAATAAAAGGCGATAACGGGCTGTTCCGGGCGGCGAGGTACGAGGCCCGGAACAGGCTGAAAAAAATCAATACAAGTATTGCTGGAACTCCACAAAGACCTCGCGGATGTTGTCCGGCGGCCCGAGTTCGGCCACTGCATCGCCGACGCTGTAGTATTTGAGTTCAATCAACTGCGGCAGCTTGGCGGTATCCAATTCCTCTATCCCGCGGGCCACGTAATGACCCAGGACAAAGCTCAAAAATTCCTGCTGCCGGTAATCGCGGCCCTTAAAAATTTCCGCCCGGTGGGTTTCCACGCGTTCGGCCCGGGTGACCGGGGGCAGGGCAAATGCGATATAGGCCAAAACATCATAAAGGTCTGAATTTTCTGCCTCGATCAATTTTCCGATCTCACGCAGCTGCTCCGTGCCGTAGCCTTTTTCCGCCAGCCCGTCGAGCAAAGCCTTGCGGGTATCCGGCCGGATCCACAGTGCGCGCAGCTCGTCTTCGTCTTTAAACAGTTCGGGCAGATCGCCGAATAGCTGCTCGATAAACTGAGCGGCGGACATGGGCTTGCCGTCCGGGCTCCAGAAGGTGGTGGCGGATATATGCTGGATGGTGCGCTCCTTGCCGTCTGCCAGTTTCACCTTTACCTTTCGGTTTTTCCGGCAGATGCAGGGGTGCTGGCCGCATACCGGGCATGGCTCGGGCGGCTCTTTTTCGCAGATGCACGGGATCTGGCCACACTTCTGGCAGGGCTCGGGGGGTTCCTTTGCACAGGTGCAGGGGATGTTGCCGCAGCGCGAGCACGGCTCGGGCGGCAGCGGCTCGCCGTCCCACTCCGGATCGCTGAAGTGCTCGTAGGCTTTCACGAAATCATAGATGGTGAAATAGTCTTTTCCCTCGAACAGCCGGGTGCCGCGGCCGATGATCTGCTTGAACTCGATCATGGTATTGACCGGCCGCATAAGCACAATATTTCGCACATTGCGCGCATCCACGCCGGTGGAGAGCTTCTGCGAGGTGGTGAGAATGGTGGGGATGGTCTTTTCATTGTCCCGGAACATGGCAAGAAACCGGTCGCCCTCTTTGCCGTCATTGGCGGTCACCCGCACGCAGTAGTTGGGGTCACGGCTGGCCTTAAATTGGTTGATCAGATCGCGCACCGCCAGGGCGTGCGCCTGGGTGGCGCAGAACACAAGGGTTTTTTCCCGGGAATCGATCTGATCCATGAAAAGCCGCACCCGGTAGCGTTCGCGCTCGCGGATCTCGATCACGCGGTTAAAGTCATCCTCGGTATAGCGGCGGCCCGCCTCGATTTCGCCCTCGATCACCTGGTCATCCGGGGTATAGACATAGTCATCCAGGGTGGTGGCGATCTGTTTGACCTTAAACGGGGTTAAAAAGCCGTCATTGATGCCGTCTTTTAAGGAGTAGACATACACCGGCTCGCCAAAGTAGGCATAGGTGTCCACGTTATGCTGCCGCTTGGGCGTGGCGGTCAGGCCAAGCTGGACCGCCGGGCTGAAATACGCCAGGATGCCGCGCCAGTTGCTCTCGTCATTGGCCCCGCCCCGGTGACATTCGTCAATCACGATAAAGTCGAAAAAATCCGCCGGATAATCCCCGAAGCTGGGCGAAGGAAGGCCGTCCGCGTCCCGGCCGGTCATAAAGGTCTGGAAGATGGTAAAGAAGATATTGCCGTTTTTGGGCACCCGGCCCTTTTTGCGGATGATCTCCGGGTCAATGCGCACCAGCGCATCCTCGGCAAAGGCCGAAAAATCGTTGAAGGCCTGGTCGGCCAGGTTATTGCGGTCCGCCAGAAACAGCACCCGCGGCCGGCGGCCGGGCTCGCCGGATTCCCTTGCCGCCAGGCTCCACCGGGCGTGAAACAGTTTCCAGGCGATCTGAAAGGCAATGGCGGTTTTGCCGGTGCCGGTGGCCAGGGTCAGCAGAATCCGGTCCTGGCCGGCGGCAATGGCCTCCAGGGCCTTGTTGATGGCATTGTGCTGGTAATACCGCGCCTGCCAGAAGCCGCCCCGGTCCTCGAACGGCACCTGACCGAACCGCTCCCGCCAGAGATTTGTCCCGGCAAAGGTTTCCGCCCAGAGTTCATCCGGCGTGGGATAGGCATCCAGATAGCCTTCCCCGCCGGTGTGCATGTCTACCCGGTAAATGCCGTCGCCGTTGGTGGACAAGGCAAACCGCGCCTGCAAGAGTTCGGCATAGCGCTTGGCCTGGGCAAGCCCCTCGGTGTCCGGCAGATCCCGGCGCTTGGCCTCGATCACAGCCAGTTTCTGGCCCTGATACATCAGCACATAATCGGCAATATCCGGCCGGGCCCGCTTTCCCCCGCCCTGAAGCCGCCCCGGCGCAATCATCTCCCGCCGCACCCGGCTGCCGTCCACCACTCCCCAGCCTGCGTCACGCAGGGCCGGGTCGATCAGTTCAGCGCGGGTTTCAGACTCATTCATGCGGCATTTTCCTGTGCAAGCATGTTCATGATTAAGCGGATCATCACTTCCTTGTTTGCAGGAGCGGACTCCGCCACCAATAATGTAAGGGCGGCAAGACCAATGTCATTTACCACCTGCTCGCCCTGATCATTTAATAACCGGCCGTTGCGATGAAGAAAGTCTACAAAGAGAAAGGCCGCGCTGCGCTTGTTGCCATCGATAAACGGATGGTTTTTGACCACAAAATAGAGCAAATGGGCCGCCTTGGATTCAACCGTTGGATAGGCCGAGTCGCCGAACACGGTTTGATCGAGATTGCCCAGCAAGGCATCAAGCCCATCCCCCCGTTCCCGGGCGAAAAGTTCTGTCGCTGTGCCGCGCTGCACCATGTCGGCTTTCAGCTCGGCCAAAGCCGCGCGTGCCTCTTCAGAGGTTGGCAGCTGTCCCCCCGGCTGGGCTTTCGGTTCTGCCAGCAGCCCTTCGTCATATCGATGCAGCAGCAGGAAGGTCTGTGTATAACGGGTAACAATGTCCACCAATCCGCGCCCGCTCTCGGTATTCAATTCCGGGCTTTGGGCCGTCTTGCGCACCAGCGCCATGGCGGCCTCAAGTTCGCGGGCATTATCCTCAAAGCGGCGCCGGCTTAGCGTCCAGCCCTGAATCAGGTGTTCGCGCAGCACACGAGTGGCCCACTGGCGGAACTGCACGGCGCGCCGGGAGTTGACCCGGTAGCCCACGGAAATGATAGCGTCCAGATTGTAATGCTTTATTTGTCGCGTTACCCTGCGCCGGCCCTCCTGACGAACTACCGAGGATTCCTCGGTAGTTGCCGGTTCCTCTAACTCGCCGACACTATATATATTTTTGAGGTGCAGGCCGATATTATCGGTTGATGTATCAAAAACCTCCGCCATCTGACTTTGACTAAGCCAAACGGTTTCCCTACCCGCATCAAGCCAAACTTCAACCGGTTTCTCGGCGTTCTGATAGATAACAATAGCGTTTTGGCCTGCGGCCTCATTCATGCGGCAGCCTCTTTGAGCTTGTTATTTTTGTTTGCCGTCAGTTCCCCGGAAAAGGCTTTTTGCAGCAGGGATTGTTTGAGTTCGGCGAGTGCGGTGAGTTTTTGGTGGTAGATGGATTCGAGTTGCCGCGATGCATTCGCCAACTCCTGAAGAATTTCAGCAATCTGCCTTTGTCTTTTAACATCAGGCAAAGGAAAATATTCAGTTTCGAAGGTGGCAAGGTTTATGTTGTCCTGCGCACTTCCTTTCCCCTTTTTTTGTAGACCGAGTTTTTGGGATTGGAGCAGAAATTCAACAAAGGAATTATCCGCTTGAGACTCATCCACTACTAATCCGATGATACTATCAGGAAAGCAAGCAGCAAACCCCAGTATTCCTGACTCCGCGATATTAGCAGCAATTGTTATACAGATTGTGCCTTTTGGCCACAATTTGCTTTGGGCCAATCCGGTTTCATTATATGTGGTTGTGTGCCTGTTAATTATACGATCACAATTACGCACATCCCCTGTCTGAATAAAGGGATATTTCCCGCCATAAAGTTTTGGGGCGTTTCTTGGACGATGTTTGGATTTTCCACGTCCATAATCTACACATATGTCTTTGAGCCGCTTTTTAGTCCAGTCTTGACTTTGGTCAGAAAAAATCGAGTTCAGCCGGCTCTCAAACAACTCCCGGGCATTGGCGAGGTTCTTTTCGGTGTTGGCAACCGCCTTTTCGATTCCCGCGAAAGCTTCATCGAGAATGGCGACGATGCGTTTTTGTTCGGGGAGGGGCGGAAGTGGGACCTCTATATTTTCAATCTGTTTTTTATTGATTGACGCGAATACTGCACCTTCATTTCCTTTAATTTCATCTTGTTTAAAAAGAAGGCTATAAAATAAATATTTACGATCAATTATTTCTCCTGCACGAATGGCAGAAAGGCCTCGCCCAATGCATATTCGCTGTGTAGAGAAATTAATCGGACCAACCGGTGCACGGACAGACATCAGAATATCCCCGGGATATGCTTCTTTTGTAACCTGGGTAGTCCAAGTTGTCGGGTCACCGATGAACATCTCCCCAAAATGTTTCTTGCCCTGATAAAAAGGAAGCCCATTGCCCTGGTCATTATAAGCGCTTCCTTTTGGAGACTGGCCTGCTATGACAGAACACACCTCACCGAGTTTGACTGTTTTCCAACCTTCCCTCATAACATCCCCCGAATCTCTTCCAGAATCTCCTCGCTCTCCTTATCCAGGGTCTGAATCTCGTTTATGATCACCTCAGGCTCACGCAGCGGCCTTTCTTCGGCTTTGTTGGGATTTTTGACCGACAGACCAAGCGTCTCAGGATCAATGTCATTGACATCCACGGTCCAGGATTGCTCGGAATCGGAAAAACCGGCCTGAAGTTCCCCAAACTCCTTTAAATCCTCGTCATTCAAGGGGTTGGTCTTGCCCAGGCTGCGGCCGGGGTGGAGCTGGTAGTACCAGATTTTACGGGTGGCCGCGCCTTTTTCAAAAAACAGCACCACGGTCTTGACGCCTGCGCCCAGAAAGGTCCCGCCCGGACAGTCCAGCACCGTATGCAGGTTGCAGGTCTCCAGAAGCTCCCGGCGAAGCGCCCGGGAGGCGTTGTCCGAGTTGGACAGGAAGGTGTTTTTGATCACCACCGCGGCCCGGCCGCCGGCTTTTAAATATTTCATAAAGTGCTGCAAGAACAAAAAGGCCGTCTCGCCGGTCTTGATGGGAAAATTCTGCTGCACCTCCTTGCGCTCCTTGCCGCCGAACGGCGGATTGGCCAGGATGACATCAAAGCGGTCCTTTTCCTGGATGTCGCTGATGTTTTCCGTGAGACTGTTGGTGTGCACGATGTTGGGGGTCTCGATGCCATGGAGGATCATGTTCATGATGCCGATCACATAGGGCAGGCTCTTTTTCTCCTTGGCGTAGAAAGTGCGGTGTTGCAGGCTATCCAGATCCTGGGTGGACAGGCGGCTGCCGTTGCCATGGCCGTTGTCATAGCCATTCGGCCCGTAGCGCAGATAATCGTGGGCCTCGCACAAAAACCCGGCGGATCCGGCGGCGCCGTCATAGATGCGCTCACCGATCTTCGGGCGGGTGACCCGGACCATGGCCCGGATAAGGGGCCGCGGGGTATAGTATTCGCCGCCGTTCCGGCCGGCATTGCCCATATTCCGGATCTTGGCCTCATACAGGTGAGAAAGCTCGTGCTTTTCCTGCTGCGAGCGGAAGCTCAGGCTGTCGATCAGCTCCAGGGCGTCGCGCAGGCTGTAGCCGCTCTGGAACTTGTTTCGGATCTCGCCGAAAATCTCGCCGATCTTGTATTCGATGGTATCCGGGCTGGCGGCCCGCTCCTTAAACCCTTGCAGATAAGGAAACAGCCGGTTGTTTACGAAAAGAATCAGATCATCGCCGGTAAGTGCGGCGTCATGGTCAAAACTGCCGTCCGCCGTTTGAGGCGCGGCCCAGCTTGACCAGCGGTACCCGGCCTCTATGATAAACTCATAGGACTTGCCCAAAAGCCCGGCTTCCATGGACCGCTCGTGTTCCAGATCATCCAGGTATTTTAAAAACAGCATCCAGGAGGTCTGCTCGGTATAATCAAGCTCTGTGGCGCATCCGGCCTCTTTCCACAGCACATCGTCAATGTTCTTGAAGGTTTGTTCAAACATCAGCCCCTGCAATCCGTTGGTCTGCCTTATGTTCTGCCCCAAACTAATGGCCCTGATTCCTGCGCATATTATCATTTTGGGGGCTGAGATGCAAATTGCTTGCGCTGGCGCGCCTTATGGCAATAGGCAGCGATGAAGCGTGTTGCCGATGTCATTTCAAACGGCAGTGAAAGTTTTTTACAAATAAGTCGGTCTGGAGTCTTAACTGCCTTGGTTCGGGCCATGGTAAACGACCGATAAGGCCATAACGTTTAGCTCTGAGAGGAAAAATATGGGGACGTCCGTTAAATATTGACAATAAGATGATTTGCTGCTAGAAAC
>CAZUMW010000079.1:0-10215 GCA_964621615.1 uncultured Thermodesulfobacteriota bacterium | reverse complement strand
AGCCGCTTAGAGCGGCTCATTAATCAAGCCTGCGGCTTTGCCGCAGGTTATGACTATCGAGATAACCCGCAGCTTGCTGCGGGGGAGGGGGTATCCTTTTCTCTTTAGGCTGCTTTAGACGGATGCAAACACACCAGCTGGAACTCTTGGCAGGTAAATGCTGTAATATTGTTATTGTGTTATAACCGGCTGTTTTTTCATTGATTGCAGCGGCATAATTAATTTATCAGCGACAGCATGGGATCAGTATTTTTTGCTTGTACGCTGGCTGAATGCATATTACAATACTCATATATTACAATTTGTAATCAAAAAATATTTTTATTAATTTTATTAGTGTGAGGAGCTTTTGCCATGGTAAAAAAACACACCCTGAGAAGTCTTATTAGTGCCGCACTTGGGATTGCTATGATTTTTTGTATTGTTCCCGCTGCCGGAGCCGGTCAGCAGGGGGCTGCGCTGAAGCAGCTGCTGCAGCTGATGGGCTACGACATGGGAGTCATAGCGCTTGACCGCGCCGATGGTTTTTCTGAGGGGCTCTATGTTGGCGGCCCGGAACGGGTACCCGTTATTATTGCCGTTTCGACCGAAAGCAGCTCTGAGCTGCTAATCTCGCTAGGGGGCAATGATGCTCTGGTCGACGTTGGTGATAACGGCAGGCTGAACATAATACATGCGAATCAAGTGGACATGGGTGATGTGCTGTGTATCGCAAGTGCGGTAATAACATTTGCAGAGGAATATAATGCGTGTACCGAGGATGACAATATCTGTTATATTACCGCAATCTTTAATCTTTTGCAGAATATCTACAGCTGCATAGAAACCGCCTGACCACCTTTTATACCCTCAAGATACGCGACGGGGAGCCGGAAGCGCTGAGCGCGCCGGCTCCCTTTTTTATGTTAATGCTCAAACAGCGCCTCGGTGAATTCGCGCGCGCTGAATTCGCGAAGATCGTCAAGCTGCTCGCCAACGCCGATATATCGAATCGGGATTTTCAGCATATCAGATATGCCGACAATGACCCCGCCTTTTGCTGTGCCGTCCAGCTTGGTGAGCGCCAGCCCGGATACGCTAAGCGATTCGCTGAATATCTTTGCCTGAGATATGGCGTTTTGGCCGGTGGTGGCGTCGAGAACCAGAAGCGTTTCATGCGGAGCTTCGGGGATTTGTTTTTTGACTGTCCGGTGAATTTTTTTGATTTCATCCATGAGGGGCTGTTTGGTGTGCAGCCGCCCGGCGGTGTCGATGATGAGGTAATCGGTCCCGGCTGCAACGGCGGACTGAACGGCATCATAGGCGACGGCCGACGGATCCGCCCCTGGCTTGTGTTTTATCAGGCGGCATCCCGCCCGCTGGGCCCAGATCTCGAGCTGGTCGATGGCTGCGGCCCGGAACGTATCAGCGGCAGCCAGCAGGACCGAATGGCCGCTTATCCTTAATATGTGGGCGATTTTTGCAATGGTAGTGGTTTTGCCGGTGCCGTTTACGCCAACCGCCAGGATTACAAAGGGCCTTGCGGACGGCGGCATCTGCAGCGGCTGCTCGGCGGCGGCAAGCTTGGTCGCAATTTCATCTTTCAAGGCGGCGTACACCTTTTCCGGCGATGACAGCTCATTGCGACTGACTTTCCACCGTATGGTTTCCATGAGGGATATGGCTGTATTTATTCCCAGATCCGAGGTGACAAGAACTTCTTCGAGATTGTCCAGAAGCTCTTCGCTGATTTCACGCTTTCCAAGCGTCGCCTCTTCGATTTTGCGGGTAACGGCCTGCTGCGTTTTTGCCAGCCCTGCTTTGAGCCGCTTAAAAAAGCCGCGCTTTTGATCGTTATTTTCCATGAGATTCCAGTCCTCAGTTTAGTTGGACGGACACCACGCGCGATACGCCTTTTTCCTCCATCGTGACACCATACAGCGAATCGGCGGCCTGCATCGAAAGCTTGTTGTGCGTTACCATAATAAATTGCGAGTGCGCGGCCATCTGATGAAGGTGTGCGATAAATTTGCCGATGTTGGTGTCATCAAGGGGCGCATCAATTTCATCGAGCAGGCAGAAGGGGCTTGGCTTGGTCATGAAAATGGAAAACATGAGCGCTATAACGGTAAGCGCCCGCTCACCGCCCGACAGCAGGTCAAGGCTCTGGAGCTTTTTGCCCGGGGGCTGTGCATATATATTAATCCCGGTTTCAAGAAGGTTGGCTTCGTCGGTGAGCTCCATATATGCCTTGCCGCCGTTAAACAGAATGGGAAACAGCTTTTTGAAGTGATCGTTGATCTCGGTGTAGACGGCATGAAATTTTTCTTTAGTGACCCTGTTGATTTTGGCAATAACTTTTTGCAGCGCATCAATTGACTTAAAAAGATCCTGCTCCTGCTCGGTAAGAAACTGATAGCGCTGCTCGAGATTTTCGTACTCTTTGGCTGCGCCGAGGTTTACTTCTCCGATATTCGAGAGACGCTTTTTCAGTTTTTCAAGGCGCTCCTGTACCTCCTCTTTGCTGAAGGTTTGGGGGTCGGGCGGCTCAGGGAGCCCGCTGAGCGATATGTCGTATTTTCCCTGGATATCTTTGGACAGGTGCTCAAGGTGAACCGACAGCTCCGACAGCTTAAGCTCGGCATCGTGAATAGCCGGCTCTATCTGCTCCCAGCTGCTTCTGAGCTCTTTGAGGCTGGATTCGTGATCCGCGGAGTGCTCCTCGTGCTGCTGTACGTTTTGCTGCTGATCGCGCATGGCGGTGTCAAGCTCGCCGCTTTGCGCGATGAGGCTCTGCAGCCTGCCGCGGGACCCGGCGATTTCCTGCTCCATCTGTTCGATTTTTTCAGCCAGCTGTGTCTTTTCGCTGTTAAGCGAATCCCTTTTTGTCCGGGCGGACCGAGTGCGCTCGTTGAGATATCTGAGGGTGCTTTGAACGGTTTCGCGCTTTTGCTCGCAGGAGGCAAGATCGATCCGAAGCTCGGTGTTGCGCGATTCTGACTGATCAAGGTTTTCCCGCAGAAGGCGCTCCCTGTTCTGCAGCTCATCGAGCGCGCGCTGTATTTCGGATTCGATTGTGCTGTGCTGCCGCTCCTGCTCGAGCAGCCTTTCACGGTCTATCGTGTGCTGCTCGCGCGCTTCGAGATTATGCCGCTCTTCCTGCGTGAGCAGCTCGGCTTTTTTGCGCTCCTGCTCAAGCTCACGGTCGGTCTGCTCCTTTTTTGACTGATGATGCACAAGCTGTATGTCGAGCTGCTGCTTTTCAGCAGAACACGTTTCAAAAAGTGCGCGGGTTTCCTGCAGCTGCTGCTCTGCGGCGTCTTTATCGCTTTGTGCTTGGAGCACGCGCTCCTCGAGGATGTCAAGCTGCTCCGAGAATTCGCGAATTTCCCGGTTGCGCTTCAGAATGCCGGCTCCCTGCCCGTTGCTGCGTCCGCCGGTTACGATACCGTCACTGTCAATAATATCACCCTCTGCAGTGACAACAGTGCATCGGCCCTCATTGCGGCGCCACAGCGTGAGCGCCTCGGAAAGATTATCTGCGACAGTAACATTGCGCAAAAGGTTTTCAACCAGCTGCCGGTATCCGGCGCCTGTTTTTACAACTGAAAAAAGAGGTGTGCCGGGCAGCTCAGCCTCTGCCGGGGCAGCTTTCTGGTCCAGTGTTGCCGGGGCGAAGGAAACCCTGCCGCTTTTGTTTTCTTTGAGAAATTCGACAGCCCTGATGCTGTCTTCAGGATTTTCGACGATAATTGACTGCAGCTTCCGGTCGAGAACAGCTTCAAGCGCTGGCTCATACTGTGGGCTGGTTTCGATGAAATCAGCAAGCAGCCCGATAATTCCCGAAACACTGCTGTTGACGGACCCCTCAGGGGCCATCAGCGTGCGAACCCCGTCGCTGAAGCCCTCGAGCCCTTTTTGCAGATCCTGCAAGGAGTTGAGGCGAGCGCGAAGAGAGCTGCACTGTTCTTTCAGGTCGCTGAGGACGGCGTTTTTCTGGTTGAGGCTTTCATTCAGCAATGAAATGGTATCGCGAAGCTCGGACAGCGTGCGCTCTTTGGTTTCGCGCTCTTCGCGGCGTTTGGTCAATTCTGCTGCTACAGTCCGGGCGGTTTCCTCCAGCTGCATAATATTTTCTGAGCACTGGCGCTTTTCTTCAGCCAGCTTCTGCAGCTTTGTCTCCAGTTCCTCATGCAATCTCCTGTTCAGGCTTATGGCGTTTTTTGTTTCCGTTTTTTCATAAACAGCTTTCGTGAGAGCGGATTTTTTATCCTCAATCTGCTGCTGCAGCTCCTGCAGCTGCTGCTTTGAGGCTGAAAGGCTTTCCGATGAGGATTTGAACGTCTGCTGAAGCGAGGCAATCGTGTGCTGCAAAGAGCTCAGCTCAGCCTGCTGCTTTTCTATATCGCGCTCTATGTTCTCGCATTCCTCTGTCAGCTCTTCGGCCTGCAGGCTGTTTTTGCTGATCATTTCCCTGGTGGCTGAAAGCTCGCGGTCTTTGAACTGCTGAGTGTTTTCCTCGTTTTGAATAGCGTTTTTTATTTCGTATGATTTCTGCTGGAGGCTGTTCAGCGCTTTCTGCTGCTCGGCAAGATTCAGCTTCGTATCCTCGAGCTGTGCTTCGACAGCGTTTTTTTCGGTGGTTATTCGTATTTCCTCTTCCCGCAGGCGGCCAAGCTCCTGCTGATACTGATCGCGCGAAGCATTGAGGTCGCGGAGCTGATCGGCGCACAGGAGCAGGTCTGTCTGCTTGATTTCCTCTTTGAGATTCCTGTAGCGCTTGAGGCGCTTTACCTGCAGATCAAGACCGCGCATCTGTGTGCCGAGCTCGGCGATGATATCTTTGATGCGCGCAAGATTGTTTTTTGTTGATTCCATTTTTGAAACCGCTTCTTTCTTGCGCACCCGGTATTTTGAAATTCCGGCAGCCTCTTCAATGAGAATACGCCGTTCATCAGGCTTGAGGCTGAGAATGTAATCGACCTTTCCCTGCTCCATAATGGAATAGGATTTTGTGCCGACGCCGGAATCAAGGAACAATTCAACAATATCCTTCAGGCGGCAGGGCACTTTGTTAATGAAATATTCGCTGTCGCCTGAGCGGAACAGGCGCCTGGTTACCATTATCTCGCTGGCGGAGCCAAGGGACGAGCCGTTACCGTTGCCATTGCCGTTGCCATTACCGTTACCGTTGTGGTTGGTTAATATAACGGAGACTTCGGCCATCCCGGTTGACTTTCGCTTTTCGCTGCCGCCGAAGATAAGATCCTCCATTTTTGTTCCGCGGAGATGGCGTGCATTGTGCTCCCCCATGATCCACCGGATGGCATCGATAACATTGCTTTTCCCGCACCCGTTCGGTCCGACCAGACCGGTAATACCGGGCTTGAATTCAAGTTTTACCGGGTCTACAAACGATTTGAAACCTGAAAGCTGTAATTGCTTAAGTCTCATTGTATCGTCCCCAAGTGTCAGTTTATATATATTTTACATATCTTTTTTATGCAGTACAGGGATTCTATAATAAGAGGGGGTGAAAAACGATTGTATCGTAACAGAGATATATGGGCGTGTAAAGAGAAAAAACACAATATATGGATATTTTTTTATTGATTAATACTATTTATGGTGTAGTTTAAAGGGCCTCATATGGAGGTGAAAGCGGAAAAACACGGTGTATTTCCGTGCGGTACTGCGGCAGCACAAGCATAGTACGGCACCTGAAAGCCGCTCCCCGACTTGTCCTGTAATGCCGCAGGTCAGGCCGCCGTCAGTCCGGGTAACATGACTGTTTATTCGTGAGAAATCGCCCGTAAAAGCGGCCAGATATTTGAGGTTTGGGATAGTATTGACGTCGTTCATGTGTTATGGATACAGAGGGTGACTGCTCCGGAAAAAGCAGAATTGTGCTCCAGTCTGCGGCTGACAGTAATGAGGAATGAAGCGGGATGAGCGCTGAAAGAATTCAGACGTCAGAAGCCCGGATTCAGAACAGCCGTAATACTAACCGGTATCGAAACAGTGCACACGTCGGGATAATTCATGAAAAACGAACATATCGATGAGCTGGCAGAAAAATTAAAAGATGCGCTGGGCGGCAGCGCTGTGTTTCGGGATCCGGATATTTTGCTGTCGTATGCGGCGGATGAGACATCTGATCTGACGGGCTCGCCTGATATTCTTGTCAGGCCGTCTGCTGCAGCAGAGGTGAGCACGGTGCTCAGGCTGTGCAGCTCATACAGAGTTCCCGTCACCCCGCGGGGGGCCGGCACCGGGGTTACCGGCGGATCGGTTCCTGTGTGCGGCGGGGTTGTCATGTCGCTTGAGCGTCTCAACGCCGTTGTTGAAATTGATGAGGACAACATGGTTGCTGTTGTCGAGCCTGCGGTTATAACCGGCCGGCTGCAGCAGGAGGCGCTGGCCCGCGGGCTGATGTACCCCCCCGACCCGGCGAGTCTTGAAAGCTGCTCCATAGGGGGCAATGTGGCAGAGAATGCCGGAGGGCCCCGCGCCGTTAAGTATGGAACGACAAAAGATTATGTGCTGGGGCTGGAATGCGTGCTTCCTGACGGCAGCATTATTACCACCGGCGGCAAGACAGTGAAAAATGCTACCGGCTATAATCTGACCGGGATTATCATCGGCTCCGAGGGCACCCTTGCCGTTATAACAAAAATATATCTGAAGCTTATTCCCGCACCGCGAACAACGCTGGATATTCTCATGCCGTTTGCCTCCATTGATGAAGCGGTGCAGGGGGTGACTGCGCTTTTTCGATCCGGCATTCTTCCCGCTGTTATCGAGTTCATGGAGCAGGATGCGCTGGCGCTGGTTTCCCGCTATCTTGAAAGCTCCATGCCGTTTCCCGATGCCGGCGCACATCTTCTGGTTCAGCTGGACGGAGATTCCGCTGATGTGCTGTTTAATCAGCTTTCGGTCATGGCTGAGCAGGTTTCTGTTAACCTGGAGGATATTTTTGTTGCGCAGACATCAATGCAGCAGCAACGCCTGTGGAAAGCCAGGCGCTCTATCAGGGAGGCCATAGAGCATGAGAGCCCTGTTTTTCTGGCAGAGGACTGTGTTGTGCCTCGTGCGGAAATTCCCCGTTTTTTGCGCGAGGTGAAATCTTTTTTGTCGGCGCAGAATCTGTATTCTGTCATGTTCGGGCACGCAGGGGACGGAAACGTTCACATCGATATTCTCAAAGGCGATATGGACTATGGCCTGTGGACAGAGCTGCTTCCCAAGCTGAAAAAAGGTATTTACCGCCGCGCGATAGATCGGGGAGGGGATATAACCGGTGAGCATGGTATCGGATGCCTGCGCAAAAGCTATCTCCCGATGAGCATCGCTCCTGAAGCGATTGAGCTTGCGCGAAGGATTAAAGCCGCTTTTGACCCGCTTGGCATTCTTAACCCCGGTAAAATATTGTGAGGGTGGGGTCAGGCGCTCAAGCGTCAGGGGGGGCTAAAGGTGCTGTATTGGTAACCGCATAACGCGATAGCCCGGAGCGGGGAACGATGTGCCGGAAATCTGTTCGGGGCGCCCGCTTTACATGCCGGTGCTGTTATGGTATTTTCTGCCCTGAAAACAGCGGGCCCGCCCCCGGGGACCGGTTCAGGGGTTCACTTTTGCAGGCTGGTGATTATCTATTCAAAACGCGGCGGAACCTAATTGATTGCGGAAAGGATGACCGTACATGGAAACACCATTAAAACGGCTCGTTATAGTATCAAACAGGCTGCCGATCGTTATTGAAAAGCACAATGGTGATTGGCAGGTAAAGCAGGGCTCAGGCGGTCTGGTGACCGCGCTTGCGCCGGTTCTGCGCAACCGCGGCGGCGTGTGGATCGGCTGGCCCGGGACCTCTGATACGGGGGGGCTGAAAAAACCTCTTCAGGAGGCATCCGGCAATGTCGGCTATAAGCTGAAGCCGGTGGTGCTTACCCCATATGAAGTCGATATGTATTATTACGGCCTGTCAAATGAAATAATCTGGCCTTTGTTTCACGATCTTCAGTCGAGATGTAATTTTGATGCCGAATACTGGTCCGCATATCAGCAGGTCAATAAAAAGTTTGCCGAGACCATTATCAAGAACACAAAAAAGGATGACTATATCTGGGTGCACGACTATCATCTCATGAGCGTTGCACGTGAGCTTCGGGCCCTGCAGGATGACCTGAAGGTCGGCTTTTTCCTTCACACCCCTTTTCCACCCCCTGATATTTTTTTCAAGCTGCCATGGAGGTCCGAGCTTATAAATTCGCTGATGGAGTATGATTTGATCGGCTTTCAGACAATGCGTGACCGGCGCAACTTTATTCAGTGTGTCAGAACCCTTGTCAAGGGAACGCGCACGCACGGCAAAGGAGCTGTTGTTACCCTGCAGTCACCTGAGCGGAAAATCAAGGTCGGCAATTTCCCCATCAGCATCGACTACCGCCAGTTTGAGCAGCAGGCCGCCACGCGGGAGGTGGCCGACTCTGCGTGGTATATTCACGAAAACCTGAGCGACCGGCAGATTATTCTGGGAATAGACCGGCTTGATTACACGAAAGGCATCATAGAGCGCCTCAAAGCGTTTGAGCGCGCTCTGATCAAGTATTCCGACCTTCATCAGAATGTAAATTTTATACAGATCGTCGTTCCCAGCCGGGTGCACATACCCGAGTATCAGACACTGCGCACACAGATCGAACAGACCGTATCCGCTATAAACGGCCGATTCAGCAAATACGGGTGGGTTCCTATTCATTACATGTTCAGAAGCCTCGACCGCTATGAGCTTCTGGGATATTACCGGACGGCTGAGATCGCCTTTATCACACCGCTCAAAGACGGGATGAACCTGGTGGCAAAGGAATACTGCTCGTGCAACCTGGAGGAAACGGGAGTGCTGATTCTAAGCGAATTTGCAGGCGCCACTGCGCAGCTGCACAAATATGCGCTTATTGTGAACCCCTACGACCTGGAGAGTGTTGCGGATGCAATTTATCGAGCGTACACGATGGGGCAGGAAGAGCGGCTGTGGCGTATGGGTAAGCTGCGTCAGTCGATCAGGAGATATGATATCTTCTGGTGGGTGGACGCGTTCATGCAGGCCGCATTCACCGAAAAGCTGTACAACTTCCCCGTGCTCGAGGATTATGACTATGCCTCTCACGCCGAGATAATGCAGGAGCAGCATCAGGCGGAAAGCGATAGCTGACATTTTTCAGGCTTTGTCACTGTCTTGAAATTCTCAGCAGGGAGCCTACGGCGGTTATGTCAAAATCAATGTGCGCATCCTGCTGATCGTAATCGGCGGTAATGTATTCGCGAAGAAAAAAGTTCCTGTTTTGCGTTGTCCAGACGGCGCCTCTGATGAAAACCGGGCAGGCGACCGAAAGGAGCTCTATTTTTTCCCCGGCATCCGGGGGAACCCGGATGTTCATGATATTTCCCGCACCGATCATTTCGACCGCATGTGTTCCGGCGCTGTAGGTGCCGCTGAAGTCAAGTTCTGCAACGTAGCCTCCCCCGATCAGCTGAAACTGGGAAAAATCCGTGTTGCCCAGGTGCAGCATGGACAGCGTGATGCCGCCGCCCTCGACGCTGATGCTTTGAACAGCCCTGGTCGTTGGTGCGGGGAAATCAAAATCAAGGTCCGCTCCGCCGGCTGAAAGCGAGAGCTCCTCGAGCGGCAGTCCGCCAAGCTGCAGGTTACCCTCGATGCCGCCGCCTGAGATGAAAAGGCGTGTGGCGATATCGGAGCTTCCGAACGATATGTGCCACTGTTCGATGGCTGCGACATCCTCGTAATCTTCGATGTCTATCCCCGAGAGGAACATGGCGGTGAATTCAGTGCCGGTGCCGTTGTCTACGGTAAGCGACGGCTCCGTTTCAGAGCTGTCATAGGTGACCGTTGCTTGTATCAAAACGCTTTGATTATCCGTTGGAGGGCCGACGGTTATCTTAGCGCCGGCAAGGGTAAAGTAAAGAGAAAGCCGGTCCGTGGTATCCGTAAGCATATCCCGGGTAACGGTCATGGTTTTTTGAACTTCAAAGGCATCGAGGCACGGTGCGGGATGGATTAAGAGCGCCAGAGCGCAAAAGCACATGATAATACGTAAACGCATATGACTCCTCCGTTTTTAGGATGCACAGGGACGGTCAGGTGAAGCGAAATGAGTGCCGCTTTTATTGTCTCCTTCGGGGTTTAAAACCCTCGCCTTCCCCGATATACCGTCGGGA
>CAZUMW010000078.1:0-10312 GCA_964621615.1 uncultured Thermodesulfobacteriota bacterium | reverse complement strand
TGCCTCATTATCGATGTGGGCGGCCTCATTGAAAAATACCGGAACGAGTATCAGCAGGTGTTAAGGGAATCGGTTCTTCTTGCAGCCAATTAACTATGAATAAAAAGATTATAAATTTTTTGTGCACATGATGGGTACCCTGTTTACTCCCTGCCTGAATATATTTTAATTAAGTCATTCCGGCTGGGCTTTATATATATACGGCTATATTTATTAACCTGATTAACACTATATACAGAGAGGTGTGCAGTAATGGAGGAAAACAAGGAAAAACAAATCCCGGAAGCCGAACTCTATGATGATGAGGACGATGAGGAATATTTGCAGCACATGTACCTGACGTTTGCAGTTGGAAACGAGCACTATGCGATACAGATTTTCAGCGTAACCGAGATTGTGGGCATACAGAAAATAACCGAGGTGCCGGACATGCCCGCCTATATCAAGGGGGTGATCAACCTGCGCGGAAAGGTGATACCGGTCATGGACGTACGGATAAGGTTCAATCTGCCTGAGCGAGAATACGATGACAAGACATGCATTATTGTTGTCAACGTAAATGATATCACCATCGGACTGGCTGTTGACACCGTGAGCGAGGTGACCAGTATTCCGGAAGATCATATTGAGCCGCCCCCCCAGGTCTCGGACGGTAACCGGCAGCGCTACATCCACGGACTGGGTAAAATCGGCGAGGAGGTGAATATTATCCTTGATGTGGGCAAACTTGTAAGCACCAGTGATGTAGACGGTATAACCGGCTCTTCGTATCCTTTGGACACTAATGAATCTGTAACGGCTTAAAAATACTTTTTGCTATATAAAAAAACAATGTGAGGAAAGGGAGGGAAACTATGCTTAAAAATATGAAACTCGGAATGAAAATAGGTGGAGGATTCGGCATTCTTATAGCAATATCAATGGTATTAGGTGGCCTTGCAGTTGTAAATATGCAGAAAATTAAAAATGAGTCGACAAAGCTTGCAGAAGAATATGTTCCTGAGGTTGAAGTTGCTAACAATGTTGAGCGCTATTCTCTTTTGACCATGTACAATATGCGCGGTTACGGTTTTACTGAAGAGCAGCGGTATCTTGACGGGGGAAAAACTAACCTTGGACTGGTAAAAAAACATCTAACAGATGCAACTGCACTAGCAGAAAAATCAGAACATTTGGTAAAACTTAAAGGCGCGGTTAAGACAGTTCAGGACATGGTTAGTGAGTATGAAGGGCTTGTTGAAGAGACAGTGGAAAGAAATGAGAAAATAGCACGGCTGAGGGATACATTAGATGAAAATGCAGCAACGTATATCCAAAATTGCAATTCGTTTCTTCAAAGTCAAAATGAGGCGATGCGGCGTGAGTTCAGATCAAAAGCCGTGATCGAAAAGCTTGATGAGCGGTTGAAAAAAATAACAATCATAAATGACATTATTGACCTGGGTAACCGTGTTCGTATCGGTAATTTTAAGGCTCAGGCAACACGTGAACCGGAACTCCTGAAAGACATGCTTAACGTGTTTCCGAAAATTGACAAGAAACTCAATGAAATACGGTCAATAACCAGAAGAGATGAGAACAAACG
The DNA here is from genome assembly GCA_964621615.1 of uncultured Thermodesulfobacteriota bacterium. Taxonomy (GTDB): domain Bacteria; phylum Desulfobacterota; class WTBG01; order CAIYCZ01; family CAIRTM01; genus CAZUMW01. The sequence continues at coordinate 8,727 of CAZUMW010000078.1, read as the reverse complement.
GCAACTTGATGTAATACAGGAAGCCGGCAGTACATATAAAAGTGCAATGCAGGGGTATCTTGATAATTATTATGTTCTCCGCGATCTTGGTAAGAAACGTGATGCTGCAGCAAAAAAAGTACTTGATGAATCACAAAGTATCGCTATGGCAGGAGTTGAAGAAACGAATGATATTGCACATGAAGCTGTTTTACTTTTGGATAAATCGTCAACAACCATGATTACGGGACTTATGATTGCCTTACTTATTGGCATTGTTTTTGCGCTTGTCATTACACGGGCTATAACCCGGCCTGTAATTGAATGTGTAAAATTGGCAAACGCGGTAGCCGAGGGCGACCTCACTCAGAACATCGAAGTTCAACAGGGAGACGAGATCGGTATGCTTGCAAAGGCAATACAGCAAATGGTTGCTAAACTTACTAACGTTGTCACGGAAATCAAGGTGTCCGCTGACAATGTCGCCGCAGGTTCGCAACAGATGAGCTCAACCTCGCAGAGCATGAGTCAGGGGGCCACTGAGCAGGCAAGCTCGCTGGAAGAGATCACAAGCTCTATGAATGAAATCGGTTCACAGACAAAGCAGAATGCTGAAAATGCGGGGCAGGCAAATAAACTTGCAACCGATACGCGAAACGTTGCTGAAAAAGGCAACGGCAGAATGAGTGAGATGGTCAGCGCGATGGGAGAAATCAACGAGTCAAGCCAGAATATATCTAAAATTATCAAGACAATCGATGAAATTGCTTTTCAGACAAACCTGCTGGCGCTGAATGCGGCTGTAGAGGCGGCGCGTGCGGGTAAACACGGAAAAGGATTTGCTGTTGTTGCTGAAGAGGTACGGAATCTCGCAGCCCGCAGTGCAAAGGCTGCAAAAGAAACTGCAGAAATGATAGAAAGTTCTGTTAAAAAAGTTGAAGATGGGACAGAAATAGCAAACGGTACGGCAGAAGCGCTTCATGAAATCGTTGAATCGGTGGCAAAGGTAACGGATTTGGTTGGAGAAATTGCCGCAGCATCAAACGAGCAGGCACAGGGGGTCTCTCAGATCACCCAGGGCCTGGGACAGATCGACCAGGTAACGCAACAGAACACATCTCATGCAGAGGAAAGCGCCTCGGCTTCAGAAGAACTGGCAAGCCAGGCAACCATGTTGCAGCAGCTTATAAGTACGTTTAAGGTTAAAGATGATGCTTCAGTCTCAGCACAGTCTCCTGTCCGGACAACTGGTCATACTCAGGGTGCGCTTCCCGGAGCAGAGGGAAAGGCACAGCATAGGGACGGCAGTAATGGAGATGATGGTCAATGGGGCGGAGCTCCAGGAACACAGGTACCCAAGGAGCAGAAACAGCAATTGGAGTGGGGAGCACAACCGCAGCCGGAAATTAATCTTGATGACAGGGAATTCGGCAAATATTAATATGATTGATTTACCTGCAAACCGGCCGCTTGTGCCGGTTTGCAGGTTCAATACTTTGGCAAACCCCATTGGTTTTTCTTTCTTTGGTATATCGATATGCAATCGATCAAAAGTCTGTTTATTGCAGTACACATCATGATATTGACAGTGCCGTTTGCAGGCGCCTCCTCACCTGAAAAACCTTTCGGCTGTACAACTGTTAGAGCTGTATTTGAGAAACTCGAGTGCATAAAAAACAAAAAAAAAGACCAGATACTTTCTTTGCTGAAAAGAGCAGAGATTAAAGCTCAGGGTGCCTCAGAAGATAAAACAATGCTCAAGTTCTTTCATGTTATGAATCGGGATAAATGTCTTCTGAATGATAAATCACTGCCACGAAAATTGAAAAAAGCCATAGCAAAATATCAGCGAACAATAGATGAATATTATCTGAACAGGTACCTTGAATTCTACGATATATTGTTTATCGACAATATGGGTTTTGTTTTCTATTCGATACGCAAGGAATCAGACTACCGGGCCAATATTTTGAGCGGTTCCTTGGGAAAAACCGATCTTGCTCGATGTCTTAGATCTGAGGAACACGAATTTTTTATCGATTTTCAGCATTATTCACCGGCAGGCGAACCCGCAGCCTTTTTTTTAGTTCGAGTCTGCAAAAATAGTGTCCACCAGGGATGGATTGTTTTTCAGTACCCCTTGAACATGCTCAATGCATTACTGGTAGATTATGATGAACTGGGAGAAACCGGTGAGGTATATATTGTAAACCAAAACCATTTTATGCTGACACAGTCACGCTTTAAAGGTGAAAACAGCAGTATGAATGTACATGTCGACACCGAAGCGGTTCAGTGTGCTATGCGTGAGCAGTCGGGACGCAAAATAATTAAAGGATATCGGGGGAAAAGAGTTTTTGTTGTCTTTGAGCGTTTCAGCTTTTGGGATACCAGTTGGATTATTATTGCCTCGATTGAAGAGGCGGAAGTGTTGACTAATTATTATCGGGCAAATAAAAACATATGCAGGCAGAGGATTTTGGATGCTTTACGGAATGCGCCTGTTACCCCGACTGGAATAAACTTTAATTACGAACAGTGTGCCCGAAAAGTTGATATGGATGAGTTTGCAAAAGCCGAAGAGCGGAAAAGTGTCGGTACACGTGGTGTGTCGAGTTGCACGGCTGTAACAGCAGCCATCCCCGACAGCTTCGGCTATCTGGCACATATTAGTACTCACGATAAAATTTACGACAATCTAAATCCGCTGAATACACTTAAGGATATGGTGCGGAGAATAACCCACTATGATATACACCTTCATGAGTTGCATGAACTGCAATTTGTTATCGTCGCAAATCACTCTGAAAGTTTTTCAACCGCAGTAAATAAGCTTTTAAAATATGGAATTATGATTACCCAGATAAAGTTTGCATTCAACCCAGAGGCTGAATATGCGAATGTTATCTGCAATCCGGAGCGGAATAAGACCATTATTGAATGGGTATATTCATCTTACCGGAAAACAGTACGTCAGGATGATAGTTCGATATTATCCCTTGGCAATTTGTTGAAAACAAAACATTTCTGGGAAAAAGGATTTTGTGCCGATTAAGCTGGCCAAAAATTTGAATAATTCTGAAGAAATTCGAAACAGGGCTGCAAGCAAAACGACCCAAGCATTTTGAGTGATTAAATATGCTTTATCAATTCGGTACATACCTTGTCGACAAAGGGGCAGTCACGCCTGAGCAGGTGGTTCAGGCTCTTAACCGGCAGCGCGAACAGCAATGCCCTCTCGGGGAAATTGCGATCAGGCATCGGATGCTTACGATGAATCAGATATTTGACATACTAAACCGTCAGGCCGATACCGGCAAGCTTTTCGGTGAAACTGCAGTTGAGCTTGGATATCTTAGCAGACCACAAATACAGGAACTGCTTGCAGTACAGCAAAGAGAACGTACTCATATCGGGGAGATATTTGTACAGATGGGTATCTTCGATCCTGCTACTCTAAAAACCTTACTTGATTCCTTCCATATTGAAAACCAGCAGGGCGATCAGGGGTTGAGCAGCACGATTTTATGAGTGTGTTTTAAGGATAGCATTGTTTCTTTATTAGCTACGCTGAGCCGAACAGGTACTTTCATGCGTTGTGGGCATGGAGGGCCCAAAGATTTGGTCCGCGATATGTAACCATAATAATATTAATAATATTCCAGTTATCATTCTTGAATCAGCGTAGTGCATGCGTGTTTTTCCCCGCCTAAAACAGCAGAATACAACTCTCCCGAGCCGTGTTTACTGCAACAACCGAGATTTATTCTCCACTGTTATTGCCCGGCTCCGTTCCGGCAATCCAGAGGTTTTTAAAAAAAGCCCTGTTTTTCCTCCTTATCCTGTACTATATTTCCACCTGTCCTGGAAGCGCAAAGCGCATTACGAATCTGTCTGTTACAATTTGTTACAGCTCTGAAAAGCATTACCGCGGACATGTTGCTATTGTTATGCTGTGCTGAACGTATCGGACAGCTGCCCGTGCATTCCGATTGATTTTTTTGGGAGGGTGCTTACTTGTTCACAAGAGCGGTTTTTGAGAAATTGTTCAGAGCAGGGCGCAGTATAAATAATTATTACCAGTAACCGTATCAACGAAAGCGAGGTGGCAATGAAGAAATGGCAAGGGGCACGTTGTTTGTTGGCGGGTGTGTGTGCTGCATGGGTTCTGAGCGCTGTTCCGCAGGCAGAGGCACTGGTGCTGCGGGGGCAGTTCCCGGCCCGCGACGGTATGTACTGGAATTTTAAAGACAATGCCACGCAGCAGGTCAGGACCTGGGCGGTTCTGGGGCACTTTGCCCGCTCCGGCGTCGGTTCTCTCATCGTGATGGGGCGTCAGGGTGAAGGCTTCCTCGCGCTCAGGGAGGAATGGGACGGTCTGTATCTGCACGGCGAATACCGCCCGGACGGGTTCTCCCGGCCCGAAACCCCGCTCATGTTCATGCCGTTTGAGATCGGCTTTGACAAACCCGTTACAGACAGCGCACGTATGCATGTCCATGCTGCCGGTCCGGCCGCTCAGAAGACAGGCGAGTATGACAGAAGCGTTACCATAACTTTGCAGGGCCTTGAGGATATCGAGTTTGAGGGTCGTGAAATACGAAACTGTGCGGTGCTAATCAAGAAGACCACCGCACGGGTGTCGGAAATCACGGAGACATTCTGGCTTGCCCCAAGCATTGGTCCCCTGAAGATGCGCGTTGAGGGGGACGGGCCCGATCGTACCTATAACCTGCAGAGCTACAGGACCGGCCGGGGCGAACCCCCGCAGGAGATTGCCCTTGATAGGTATTTCCCCCTGCGCCCGGAAACGGACTTGGAGTACCGCGACCAGAACGGCGAACTCATTACGGTTCAAATGGGTTCCTGGGAAGAGCGGCTGGGCCGGCAGGTGATTCCCTATACCGAGCCCTCCGGAGATGTGTACTATCTGTGCCGTGATAAGCGCGGACTTGTTTTCCCTATGAAATATGTTTCCAGCATGGGATTTGCGTTCGTCACCATGCCGCCGGACAGGCCGCCGGTGCTGATGCCGGACCGCTCAGCGGCCGGACGGCTCAACCATTCGCTGACGTATGTGCGCCCCTGCCAGTGGCCTTCGCTGAAGCCCATGCTCGATTTTTATCCCGAGCTCGAGATTTCATCGGTTATTGTGGGGGTTGAAGAGGTGACCGTACCGGCCGGTACCTACCGTAACTGTATCAAGCTGTTCTTCAGCTCCGTGAACCGCTCTTTCAACATGCAGCGCGAAAAAATAAGAACCGGGTTTATGTGGTTTGCTCCGGAGGTCGGTGAAGTCAAGCGCGAAACACTGAGCTTTGCAAATGCGTATCTGGATACATCCCCTGATCACATTTTTCAGGTGGAAAACTGGAAGTTGAGCGCTGTGCGGAGGACAGAGTCCCCGAAAACCGCCGAACCCGCACAAGGTGATTCGGAGCCGGCGTCCAGGGAACGCGTTTCTGCAGATGATCTGGTTTGGCAGGGCATCAGCAGGAAGATGTTTGAGGCTGCAGTTGACGCTGCGCCGTTTTTCGTGCGCGGCATGGTGAGGAAAAATTTGCTGGAGGCGGTCAGTGAGCGTGCTGACGGGGAGGGCAGGATAACCGAGGATGCAGTTATTGCAGCGGTGGAGGCGACCACACCTGAACAGATGCGCGCCAGCCTTATAGCCGAACTCGAGCAGATGAGAAAACCATGACCGGTTTACCGCAGAGCGGAAACTGCTTAAGGGTGGCGTGTGTTTTTATAACGCCCTGTCTGTTGCGGTATTTGCTTCCGGTAGAGAAAACGAACGCATTTGATATATGGGGGTATTTCACATAATAGTGTAGCCGCATGATTCAAACCAGCAATGTGTATTGGCTAATTTTAGACACACCATATGTAATGTAGCTTTTCGGGTAATTTTTGCGGCCGTGTTTTTGTTTGCTGAGCAAACGGCTTGTTTTGTGCTCAGCGCATTGTCATGTTCCCGTTGGTGATATTCACTTTGTATGAAATGCGTTAATGAACATAAACAGGGCCGCGAGCCAATTCGTATAAGCAAACAGCTTTTTAAGATGGCCGGGCTTTGTTTTTAATGCAAACTTCCCACCCAATATACCACCGCTGATTGTTATGAATGCTAACGGAACAGCCCAGGAAGGATTGAAATCTCCCTGAACCGCATGCCCTGCAAACCCCATAAAAGCGGTTGCAGCTATTAAGGTTGAGGACGTGCCGACCGCTGTATGCATTGATACTCCACAAGCCATGACCATTAACGGAACCAGAAAGGAGCCGCCTGAAACCCCAACCATCCCGGCACCAAAGCCTGTCAAAACCGTAAGCGGTAATGCAATCAATAAGTTTACATCATATATTTCATCGCCGGATTGTATGTGTACGTTGCAGAAATATTTTTTTGCGGTGATCGTTTTTTTCTCTGAAACAGGGAACAGCAATACTAATCCGGATATCAGCAACATAAGAGCGAAAATAAGCTTTAATAAAAAGCCACTGAAAAAATGAGAAACGTATCCTCCTCCGAATGCCGACAAAGCTGTGCATGTTCCGATGAGCATAGCCAATGTCCACGATACAGACTTGTTTTTATGAAAAATAATCATTGCGGCGACTGAAGCTGAAAAAAGAATAAATTGCCCTGTTGTAGCCGCCTCGTGCATGGGGATATCGGCAATTGCAAGTATTACAACATAAAAATTACCCCCGCCTTTACCAACCATTGTCATGGTTGCCGCGACAATAAAAATAAGTGAACCTGCTATAATAAAAGTCGCCATCTCAATAATTTAGGAACACGATGCTTAATTGTAATTTGCCTCGAAAGGCTTATTTTTAGGGCCTGGTTTTTGTTTGCGAAGCAAACGGCCTGTTTTGTGCTCGAGCTTTTTTATGAAGGACTCACTGCCTGGCGGGCGCCCGGTTCTTTCGTGGCGCTGCAGATTGTGTACATCGGATTCGCTGAGCGGTGTAGCCAGAAACTGCCGCCAGTCATTCACAAGCTCGCACAGGGGCTCCCGGTGGCCAGCCGGTCATCCTTTCCGGTCATATGCGCATGCGTGCTGCTCCATGGATAGTCCCAGGCATGAGTTGCCAGGCCGGCGCTTACCGGGTTCAGGGCAATATAGCGTGCGGAGTCAAGCAGGTAGGGTTCATCCATGACATATGATGAAAAACGGCCCTGCCAGAGATAGCCGCGCCAGCCGAAGCGGTCATTAATCATGCGGCTGTAGCGGCGGTGTGCTTCACCGATTCATTTGTGCAACAGTTCAGCATGTGTTGGAACCGCTATGAGGTGCACATGATTGGGCATTAACCAATGGGCCCAAATCCGGATATGGTTTTTTTTTGCACCAGACACCCAGCAAATCGATGTAGGTATCGTAATCTTCATTTTGAATAAACGTTTGCTGGCGACGGTTGACCCGCTGTGCAATATGGTGCGGATACCCCGAAACGACCACTCATGCTATGCGTGCCATGCAGCAATGCTTTTAAACAAGGGTGATTTTGTCAAGAAAATTAAGTAACGTGTCCCCATAAATCATTGTGCGCTGCGGAATTGCGACTCCGGGCTGATGCGGTTGTTAGGGCTTTTGCGAACATACCTTTCTTGCGATATATACACCATAGCTGTAATGCGCTTTATATTTCTCATACAGTTCAATTTCTCGACTTTCCGCTTCAACAATTAAACGTGCTTCTTCACTATTCCCGTTCCGGTTAAGGAAATCCTTAAAGCTATTCTGCATAGGCCGGTAATAATTTTCCAGCCAGCAATGTACTGGTAAAACAAAATAGCCAATCGGAGAATAGCCGTTTTTCTCCAGCACGCGAATCTTTGAAGATGCCACATCTACTTCGGGGTATTCTTCATCCCAATATTTTTGAAGTTCCGGCGGACGAGAGCCTGTAATCCAGGTAATCTCCGAAACAGCCAACAGCCCGTCCGCTTTAAGATAACGATTCCAGTCTTTTGTCCCTCTTTCAAAGCCGATATTGTATATAGCCCCCTCAGACCAGATAACATCAAATTCCTCATCACCAAAGGGCAGGTTGTTCATTGAACAGCAAAGCGTTTCAATTTTTTCAGAAAGCCCCATTTCTTCTGACCTGCCTTTAAGCGCTTCAAGAAAATCCTGGAGAAAGTCCACTGCAGTAATATGAGCATTCAACAGTTGAGCCAGCAACAATGTTGAAGCCCCCGTACCGCAGCCTATATCAGCAATCTTTAATGGAGCAGCTCGGTCTATCATAGCCAGGCTGAGAGCCTTGTTCGTCTCTGCATCACCGCCGGGACCCTGTCTGTTTGCATTTTTATGAAGATCTATTAAAAGTCGATAATCTTCCACTGACCTCTCCTTATCCGTCCTTCAGCCAATAAATATACCAAGAGGGTTAAATGTAATTTAGAGACAAAAGGGGTCAGGTCCGCTCTTAACTCATATGCAGTGTGGTTTCGATGTTCTTTACCCGTTTTTGAAGCTGCCTGTTTCTCTTGAGTCTTTCCCGCATGCGTACAAGTATACTGCTGACGCTGCTGTATGAGGCAATTGTATACAGATGCGCGATTTCTTCAAGTTTTAATCCCGCATGTTTCCGTGCCAGATATATCATCACATTTCTGGCATCATTGGTTATGCCGCGCCAGCTGCGGGAAAGCTCCTCCGGACTTGTCATGAATTCGGCACACACCGCCTCCTGTATCCGGGATATATCCGGGGCAAGGCTTCTTGACTGGGG
>CAZUMW010000077.1:0-10654 GCA_964621615.1 uncultured Thermodesulfobacteriota bacterium | reverse complement strand
TTCGCCTATCGAAGATCCCGACGGTATATCGGGGAAGGCGAGGCTTTTAAACCCCAAAGGAGACAATAATCGACGCAGTTGAAACGCCGGCACTGATGCCGGCCATGAGATTCGAGTAAGTCAGCATCGTCCACCCACAAATAAAGTACTGAACAAGAATTCTGACTCCCGGATTCTGAATTCTTGCTTTTAGCGTTTTCTGCATCTGAATATTCTTCGCAAGCCAAGGGCCAATGTAAGAGAAGGGAATGTTTTCTCCATTTTTTCTCCCATATCAGTTAACCATTCCGGGCCCCCCGGTATCAAAATAGTCGCTATTTCTTTCTCAACCTCAAGATGTGCCTTTCTGAAAAAGCGGTACAGCTGTCTCCTGGTAAGAAAATTGTGCGGGCCTTCACTGTGATGGAAGTTGAAGATCGCCGCCAGCCAGTGTACCGGCTCCCAGAGAATATTGGGACAGGTAAGCAGAAGCTCTCCCCGGGGTTTTAATACTCGTCCGATCTCACATATAAAGCGCCCGGGATTCCCCATGTGTTCCACCGTTTCAAAAGAAAGGACCGCATCAAAGGTGTTATCTTCAAAAGGGAAAATATAATCCTCAAGCACCACGGTTTCAAAAGGCACACCTGCTTCATGCAGGTTACGGTTGCAGATATCTCTTTGAAACCGGGAGACATCGGCACAAACAGCTTTTTTAATTTTCCCTTTCTGAAAAAAATACCTGGTTCCATTTCCGGTGCGCGGTGTTACTTCAAGGACATAACTGTCTGCTGGTATTGTGGATATAGTATATGCATCGGTAAAGCGGCGGAAATAGGTATATGTTTTCTCATTTATATCGTCATAATCGGTGACCGAATCCCAGAAACGTCCTACATCCTGTATCGGCCAGTTTTTACAGGTGAAATAGTGATATTCTTTCACTGCACGATTTATAATACCCAAGATGATCACCCCGTCTTATAGAGCTATTAGCTTTTAGCAATTTTGCTTTTGTTTCTGCTAACCGCTCACAACTGCTTCTCCATCCTGTTCCGTTCACGTTCCCGTACGCGTTCACGTTCACGGCTTCCCCCAAACCCATTTGTGCTTCGTGTACGCTTACGTGTACCGCTTCGCTGTGTACGGGTACGTTTTATAGCCTGACCGCTGCTTTTCTAACTTCTGAATTCCGGCTCCTGGGTTCTTCTTTTACCTTGCATAATACATCGATATCGGTATTATAATCTTAAATATCGGGCACTTACAGGAATTTATCATGGATTTTTTCGACGTTATTCTGCAGCGACGATCAATCAGAAAATTTAAAGACACCCCGGTCACCGAAGAAACCATTGCAGAGATATTAAAATCAGCCCAGTGGGCACCAAGCCATTGCAACACGCAGGGGTGGCGCTTTATCATAGTGGATAATCAACAAATAAAAAAGGGCATTGTAGACAATGGCGGCAGCCCGGTCATTGCAAAAGCCCCGGTGGGGATTCTCACCTGCTACTGCAGCCGCACCGACAATGAGGAGTATAGCGACTGGATCCAAAGCGCCTCAGCCGCCATAGAGAACATGACACTTGCCGCTCATGCGCTCGGGCTCGGTTCCTGCTGGATATGCCATCTGCCGACCAGGCCATATCTACGCAAACTGTTTAACATACCGGCCGGGTTCAGTCCCGTCGGGTATTTGGCCCTCGGCTATCCGGCTCACACACCGTCCCCCGTCCCGCGAAAAAATACCCCTGCCGATCTCTATGCATATAACACCTTTCCCACAAAGGGGGCCGCGCTTCCGCAAAATACACCCCTTGTCCGAATAAAAGCTTTTGCCCGTAAAATATATTATATTATGCCGTCACCTTTAAAAAAAATCATCAATCCTCTTGTTAACCGGCTTTTTGTGAAAAAATTCAACAATTAATGTATCGGTCCGAAAATGATGTATGTGCAGTCAGACTCCAAGAGGGGTAAAACAATGAGTACTCCAGCGTGTTCTATAATCATTCCCTGTTACAATGAAAAAAATGCTATAGAAAAAACTGTTTCAGATCTTCAAAAAGCCCTTGAATTGCTGGATCATGAAATAATCGTTGTCGATGACGGCTCTACCGACGGTTCACGGGATATCCTGGGAAAGCTTTCCACACGTTATCCCACTCTGCAGACAATTTTTCATCCAAAAAACAAAGGGTATGGAGCTGCACTCAAAACCGGAATCCGGCGCGCAGCAACAGACATTATCGTAATAACAGACGCTGACGGCTCCTATCCCCATGACCGGCTGCCAGAACTCATCCGAGCAGCATATAATACAGATATGGTCGTGGGAGCACGGACAGCCCCTGAAGCTTCCTATTCTTTTATAAGAAAAATCCCGAAAATATTTTTGGAAAATTATTGTTCATGGCTTGCCGGTGAACATATTCCCGACATGAACAGCGGAATGCGCGTATTTAAAAAATCACTGGCAGAAAAATACCTCAACATTCTTCCCGACGGGTTCAGTTTTACCACAACAATCACGCTTGCTCTTTTTACAAATAATTATGATGTATCCTACATTCCGATTGGATATAACAAGCGGATCGGAAAATCTAAAATACGTCCCGTCCGTGATACATTAAATTTTCTCCTGTTAATCCTTCGCACAGGAACGTATTTTGCGCCGCTGCGGGTTTTTTTACCGATTGCCGGTTTGCTCGGTTTTTTGTTCTGTGTAAGCCTGTTTTATGATATTTTCGTTCTTTCAGACCTGACCGACAAATCAATCATGCTGCTTCTTTTCTCCATGAATACGGCTCTTTTTGCCCTGCTCGCTGATATGATCGATAAACGTAACGGCTGAGACAGATGCACCTGCACATAAAGAAATTTTTTCGGTTTGTTTTGCTTGCTTTCATCAGTTTTGCCGCAAATATATGCCTCACGGCTTTTGGCCATGAATTATTGGAATTGCCGGAAAAAGGCGCGTTCGCGGTTTCTCTGGTAACCGTTTTTTTTATTAACTTTATAATGAACCGTCACTATGTATTTGAGGCACAGGACGCTAATCCGCGCAAACAGCTTGTGCTCTTTCTTGTTTCATCCCTGTGCTTTCGCCTTGCAGAATACTGCATGTTTCTGCTCGCACATATGCTGTTCAATATACATTATCTGATAACTGTAGCAGCGATTCTTATAATGTCCTTTATGCTTAAATTTTTTTATTATGGTTCTTTTGTATTTAAACCTTTAAGCAATTGATTACCGAATGCGCACTTTTTTCTGCAATTTTATACCATGATCATCCGACCTCTGTTTGATCGTGTTTTATATTGACAGCTTTATTGAAAATCGGATCAGTTTTATTGCCCTGGAGGCAAACCACAAAGCAAAACATTAAAAGAAAAAAGATTTCATGAACGATTCTTCCACCTTTTTATCAGACTATAAACAGCGCCTTTTTTTTATTGCGGTTTTAGTCGTGGTTGCAGGAATCCTTATTCGCATCACGATAGCCGTCCGCCTTCCGTTCTACGGTGATGAGTGCGGAACAATGAAATGGATATGTGAATCCCATATTTTTATTCTGACCAACTTCAAAAGATGGCTTACCATGAATGTATTCATTTCCCTGGAAAAAGCCATTGCCTCAGTATTTGGGGAACACCCGTTTGTCATGCGCCTGCTGCCCGTAACCGCTGGAGCAGCAGCAATAATCGCCATCATGTCTGCTGGAAAAGCGCTTTTTTCAAACAATCGGATTGCACTTCTGTCTGCCTTTTTGCTCGCGTTCAACCCCTACTTTATCCGCTACAGCGTGTTTGCACGATCCTATTCACTGCTGGTTTTTTTTTCTGTTCTCCTGTTGCTTGCCTTTCTTCGGTGGCGTACAGCTGCAGACCGAAGAAACTGCCTCTTTCTTTCTATAACCTGTATGCTTACCGTGCTTCTTCATCTGAACGGCTTCTTTGTGGTGGCATGGCTTGCTTCAGCCCTGCTTCTAGAGTTTTTGTATCGTGCTGCACATAAAAAACAAATCAAAGTCGCCTGCCGCGATTTTTTCAGGCTGTTTTCATATCTTCTCCCGCTAATGACGTGTACCGGATTATATTATCTGCAGTTCTGGAACAACATAACCTCCCACAATGTGAGGTACAGCACGCGCCCGCCGTATGAGGGCGGGGTGCTGTCATTTATTTATGAGACCTTACATTACTATTTCGGATATGGTTCCGAAGCGGCACTGTGGTGTTTTGTGCTGTGCATGATTGCCGGGGCATATCACATTATCAGAGTATCAGCCTGTAATTTCATACTTATTTGTCTCTGGCTAATCGTACCGGCAGGGTGTATTATTGCTCTCGAGTATCACCACATAAGCCCCTGGCATACAACACGATACTTTATTTTTATGCTGCCGGTTTTAATACTCTTTGCCGCTGCAGGAATCGATTCGATGTCCCGGATACTGCCCGGGAAAAAATATATAGCGCCTTTACTTTTAATACTGCTTTTGTTAAGTTCAGCATGGATACCTGATATAGTGCAGCAATATACAAAGAAAGAACGCCTGCCTTTTGACGCAGCCGCAGAATACATTCTTAAGAACAAAACTCCCCGCGACCGCATTGTCGGCCTTGGTATTTTCACCCTGCTGCAGCTGTCTCCATACATGGAATGCGAACAGCGACTGTCCCTTGATGAGTTAACACATCCGGGCTTGACAATACAGCGACTTGTCGAAAACGCCCGACAAACGCCGGTCATTTTTGTTACCGAGCGCCGGGGAATGCCCGCATTCAGCAAAACATTTTCCCGCTTCGGGTATATAACCGTATCTGAAATTCCACCTGAATCACCTGAACAGCGCTACCGCCGTCTCCGTGACGGGTTTGAGCAGGCAGCAGAGCAATACCGGAAATCGGGCGAAAAGCCTCTTTATGAATATGTGGCCCATATTCTTTCCTTCATGGACACCATGACCCCATGAAAAGCAACATGCATCAGCGCTATCCAAGCATCTCTTTGTCTGACATCCTGTTAATTATGTCCTCTGCACTTTTGGCTGCTTATACGATCTTCAGGGCCTGGAATCTTTCTTTTACCTTTGATGAAAGTTTGAGCTTCAACCACATCATTCCGTTATCGTATTCTCAAATTCTTTTTTTTTCTGATCTTGTTTTCCCGAACAACCATGTACTGAACACACTGTGCATGAAAGTTCTGTCCATGATTCCGCTGCACACCGAATTCGTCCTCCGTGTCCATATAGTAGCGGCACATATACTCTTTTTAGTATGCGCTTTTTTCTTTTTCCGGAACTTTATCACAAACCCCTTTATTCGCGTCACCGGGTTCCTTTGTGTGACCATGAACCCGTATATACTTGATTTTTTCTCTCTTGCAAGGGGGTACGGACTTGCAAATTCTTTCATGTTCGCCGGCTTCTGTTGCACTTGCTGGATGCTGGCACAAAGGAAAAACTATCAACGTATACAGGCCTTGGCTCTTCTGTTTATGTCGCTTGCGGTGCTGTCAAACTTCAGCTATCTCTACTATTTTCTAATTCTTTCTTTGGTGATTTTTTTTGCGAACTATCTCCAGGCTAAAACACGCTCTTATAGCGGAACAACAGAATTTATAAGACAGCTGATTTACCGAAACCGCACACTTATAACTTCTTCTTTTCTCCTTGCCTCACTCATATGTATTCCCATTTACCGGCTTAAACAATCAGGTGCACTCAAATTCGGAGGAAACACAGGGTTCTGGAACGACTCGGTCAGATCGCTTATTGTCAGCTCCTTTTACGGAATAAAATACTTCAACTCACAAACTGAGCTGATTGAATACATTATCGTTTTTATACTTTTCTCCGGCCTTACCGCCCTTGTGATCCTTGCACGAAAAAAGAATAATACCGCCCATGTGCACAATGCAGCCCTTGTAATGTTCATTTCCCTGCTCACGTTTGCCGGGCTTGCAGCCATAAGCTATCTGCAATTTTATATATTCGGCACAAAATACCTCTATCAGCGCACTGCACAATTTAATATTACCCTTGTGTCCATAATCTTTGTTTTCTGTGCGGATATTTTTACGGTACACGCAAAAAACAGATACGTTTCTTTAATTCCACAGATAATATTTGCCTCTTTGGCCCTGCCCTATATATACCACTGTGTAAACGCCTGCAACCTGCACTACACCTATGACTGGAAATACAGCGCGCCGGTAAAAACCATCATCAGATCTCTGGAGGAAAAAACGCAGAAAGATGAAAAGCTATTGCTGGGGGGATCCTGGAAATTTTACGGAACAGTACTTTTTTACCGTGACTATTTCAGCCTGCAGTGGCTCAAGGGATATGAAACGCTTGATACCCCCAACCCTTATGAACCCGGCCGCTATGCGGAAAAAATTCAGGAAGTGGATTACATTTTAATACCCGGATACACTGGATACAAAAAAAGATATTTAGACGGTATTGCCAGCATCTCACAAATAAAACAATATCCTTATTCAGGAGTCACCCTGTTTAAGGTTCAGCACTGAGAAAAGGTCAGAGACTTCTCTGCAGCATACCTACTATGTTCCCAGCCGGGGTCCACTCCTGCCGGTCACCATATGTTAACAGCGGCTATCAGGTATCAGCCATTAGCAATCAGAAATCAGCAGGACGAAAAAAAAGAAGTCAGAAGTCAGAATAGATCAAAAAAACATTCACTTCATTCGAAATCGCGTTTCGTCTGAGCTCAACATCGAATAATCGAAATCCGGGACCGGCATCAAAACCGGGAGTAAAAATTTCGATATTAAGGTTATTTTTTCAACTTATTTTATCTGAAGCTCTTTAAAAAAGCCGGGAATTAAGGATAATCAGCCAGCCATAATGCTTCCCTTTTTTCTGAATTCTGACTCCTGAATTTTGAATTCTTTTTTTGTCTCCTGCGTCATTGTACATAGCCAAGAGCTTTCAGACCGTCGAGCATATCTTCTGAAATTTTCCCCTGCTCCTTTACACGATCCTGTTGTGCATAGAGCGGCCGGTGTTTGGCTTCCCATTCCTGCAGCAGACGTTCCATTTCTTGCGCCACCGGTGACGAACCCGCGATATTTTCCTGCTCTGCGGGATCATCTTTAATATTATACAGCTCAGGGTCCTGCTTGTGCCCGTATCGCATTTTCATATATTCCAGCCCTCGCTTTTTTCCATATGTCATATACTTATAATGACCGTCATACACTGCCCGGTGTTTGCCGAATTCATAGCTGTAAAATTCGGACACTATCGTTCCTTTCTTTTTGCCAAAAAAAGTGCCACTTATTTCATGCGTGATGGGCAGTGAACACAGAGAAACGATGGTTGCAAACACATCAGAAAGGGTCACTCTTGCGACAACTTTACCGGTTTTTTTACTGAATGGGACCTTTATGAGAAGCGGCACATGCAGCGTCTGCTGATACATCGGTGTCATGTGCCCATAGCAGCCGTGTTCACCGAAATGCTCTCCGTGATCCGATGTTACAACAATCAGAGAAGAGTCATATATGCCGCACTTTTTTAAATGATTAAATAAAGCCCCGAGCTGATGATCAAGGTACATAATCTCCTCGTCATACTTGGAGCGGATAAAAGCGGACCACTCCCCCTCGGAAACCGAACCGGCAAGCCATGCACAATATTTCATCATGTTCATAATCTGCGGGAACGGATGCCCGGTACTCATGCCGTCATAGGGTCGCGGCGGCCGATACGGGCTATGTGCATCCATATAATTGATGAACACAAAAAAAGGAGCGGGAGCCGACCGCTCAATTTGCTCACGCACTTTTTTATTGATATCTTCAGCAGTCCTGCAGGGAAGCGTATACTTGATATTTATGTTCGTCAGGTAAGAAAACAGATATAGGATTGGCTTAAATGGATAGGTGTAAAATCTGCCGATATTCTGCCTGCAGTCATATGCCTCAAATCCCTGGTCCAGGGCGGTCCCCTCATGGAGCTGCATAGCATTGGCAACGACCGCAGCGGTTCGGTAGCCGTTGTCTTTAAATATCTCGGCCAATGTGGCAAAGCTGTCATGCAGTGGCGATGTGGGGAAAAACCCCCACGAAGGCTCTTTATCCAACCTTCCATGTGTGCCATGTTCAACAGGATACAGCCCGGTAAAAAGTGAGGCATGGGATGGCTGCGTCCATGCCGACGATGCAAGACAGTTTTTAAATACCAGTGCATCTTCAGCAAAACGCTCAAGATTCTTCACCCTGCAGGGACCGCCGTAGAGTGAAAGCCTATCAGCACGAACTGTGTCAAGGACTATAAGAAATACATATGGTGGTTTTTTGGCAGAAACTTTTGTAACAGAACCGGCATCACCACCGCTGATTACGTTGTCTGTATGTATCAACACCGCTACACCGGCAGCGGTGACAACAAAAAGCAGCACAGAAAACAAAATATAACCGGTGTTGCGAATTTTTCCGATGCGTTTTAGACACAACAGCAAAATAAAATATAAAATAAAAATGGCACAGGTCCCCACTGCATACATGACAATGAGCAGATGCTCACGCGACAGGGGAATTATGCTATCGACTCTTTGACTGAGATGAAGCAGGCGGTCAAGCGTTGCAAGATTGGAACCAAAAGGCAGAAGCAGGGCAATCGAGACAATTGAGGGAAACATCACCGCATAAAGGGCAATGCGCTTTTTCTTAAGCATGAAAAACGAAACAGCAATAATAACTCCAGCCATGACAAAAGACAGGTGATAGTCATACCCCGGCTTTATATAACATTCAAACGGAAACGGCGCCTCTCCCGCACCCCAGCTGAATGTAACCGCGACAAATAATTTAGATAAAAACCCATATACCGATACAAAAACCAGCAAAAAAAACAGGTGATAATACGGACTGTCATGGGTATAATGTAAGTAACGTTTAAAAAACGCCTGTATGCATAAACCATACAGCAGCCCAAGAGCACTCCAGAAAAAGAGATTAACACCAAAAACAGACAAAATAAATTCTCGGGGTATGTATCCATTGGGAAGCAGAAGCGGGTACAGCCAGTCAACAAGCGTAATCACAAGGCCAGTTATGCTGCCTAATAAAAGGTATTGTATAATACAGGACATATAAATATTTTTGAAAATATTATTTTTTTAAAGATATAATACAACAACCATCGGTAAATGGACACCGAATCCTTAAAACGCAATACCAATAATCACTTATTGAATATATCCAAGAGCTTTTAATCCATCAACCATATCTTCGGTAATCCGCTCTTGATTTTTTTCATTATTATGCTGTGTAAAAAGCGGCGTGTGCTGTTTTTCCCACTGTTGCAATACACGTTCCATTTCTTTAACCTTCAAAGATAATCCTGCGAGATTTTTTTGCTCTGCCGGATTAGATGCAATGTTATACAATTCAGGATCCTGCTTGTACCCGTATCGCATTTTCATGTGTTCCGGCCCTCGTTTATTTCCATATTTCATATATTTGAAATTACCGTCATATACCGCCCGGTGCTTCCCTAGCTCATAGCTGTAAAATTCAGAAACAATTATACCGTCTTTTTTGCCAAACGGGAGACCGCTTACTTCAGAAGAAACAGACAAAGAACACATGGAAACAATAGTTGCAAATAAATCAGGATGAGTTATTCGGGTTTCAACAATCCCGGCTTCTTTGCTGAATGGTACTTTTATAAGCAGCGGCACGTGCAGCGTCTGCTGGTACATCGGCGTCATATGTTCATAACACCCGTGCTCACCGAAATGCTCGCCGTGATCCGATGTAACAACAATCAGAGAAGAGTCATATATACCGCGCTTTTTTAAATAGTCAAAAAACAGCCCGAGCTGATAATCAAGATACATAATTCCTTCATCATATTTGGAACGGACAAATATATTCCAATCCTCATCTGTGATTGATCCGATAAGTCGTTCCGTATAAGTCTTTATATTTACAAGTTGAGGAAAGGGTAGATTGGTGTTCAATCCGTCGAAGGGACGCGGAGGTCGGTATGGTTTATGTGCATCCATATAATTAATGAACATGAAAAATGGCGCTGGGCAGAAATGATCGATATGATTCATCAGCAATTCATTGATATCTTCAGCTGCTCTGCAATTGAGGGTATATTTTATACCTAACTTGGTTAGATAAGCAAACAAACACACAATAGGCTTAAAGGGATAGTTGAAAAATCTGCCGACATTCTGCCTGCAGTCATATATATCAAAACCCTGAGCAAATCCTGACGCAGCCTGTAGTTGCAGTGCATTAGATACAATCGCGGCAGTTCTGTATCCATGTTGTTTGAATATTTCTGCTAATGTAGTACATCCTTCCGACAGAGGAGGTGTTGGATAAAAACCCCAAATTGGCCTTTCATCAAAGCAGCCGTGCATACCGTGCTCAACAGGATACAGCCCGGTAAACAATGAAGCATGAGACGGTATTGTCCAAGGGGAGGATGCAATGCAGTTTTTAAATAAAAGTGCATCATCGGCAAAACGCTCAAGGTGCTTCACCCTGCAGGGGCCATTGTAAAGAGAAAGCCGGTCGGCGCGCACAGTATCAAGTACGATAAGAAATACATAAGGACAGTAATTTCCGGTTAGGTTTTTGCATATGAATGCGGGCTGAAGTTTTGTTTGTC
>CAZUMW010000076.1:0-10810 GCA_964621615.1 uncultured Thermodesulfobacteriota bacterium | reverse complement strand
GCAAAATCGGCGAGGAGGTGAACATTATCCTTGATGTGGGCAAACTTGTCAGCACCGGTTACATGGAATCAATCGACACCGCTGCCCAGCACGCGCCCGGCATCCAGGAAGCGATTGCATGATACGTTAGTATTTACATTCAATTCATATACTTATTACACACAGTGCATCTCCGGCTTCGTAACTTATTTTGGACACTACTGTTCTGAATTTATTGAAAAAGCTTTTTTGAAAGCGCTTTTGCTGAATTCAGAAACCTGAATATCGGGCCGGTGGAGGGGAAGCTGATTGTGGGCAAAGCCAGAAATTTCGCCTACGGCATTACCCCCTCGGGGAGCAGGCGCGGCAGAGTGACCAGCGACTACGGCCTGTTTCACCAAAGCAACAGCCAGTCGCGCATTACCGGTGTTCAGTATCTGACCCGCTATAAAAGAATAACCGCCCGATTTGCCCTGTTTAACGGCTGGGCTCTTACCGGCAGCGCGCGGTTCGGCGCCCGCGACGCAGGAATAACCTACCTTCGCACCGCGCAGATGAACGTTGACAGCAACAATAACAAGGCCTTCAGCGCGCGCCTTGCGCTGATGCCCGTAAGCGGGCTTGAAATCGGCGCAACGTTCTTCCGCCAGCAGCTCGATGACAAAGACCTTGATATTTTCAACGACATTATGGGCCGCAACATGCTGGGGGACCCCACTGACGATGACACCGATACCCGCTGCGGGGTGCACCTGTCATATGACCGGGGGCCGTTTGCGTTAAAGGCTGAATACTTTCAGGGCGACGTTGCGGATGTTGGCTGCACCTGGTGGTATGTGCTGTCGGGATATACGTTTGAAAAATTCAAAGCATCAATCTATCTGCGCTACTGCTCGGCAACATATGACCAGCACCGGGTACCGTCTCTCCGGGCAAGCGCCGCATGGGACAAGTCACAGTTCACCCCGCTCATAATATATCACATCAATCGCCACGCAAAGCTGTTCTTCGAGTATTACGTCAACTGGGAAGACGCCCCCTCCGGCGCGGACCATGCAGACAACAATTACGGCTTTATTGAGCTGATCCTTTTTTACTGACAAGCGCCGCCCCGGCGTTTTTGTCCGGGGCGACGGGAAAAAGATCACCATGGAGGGTAATTGTTATTTTACCAGGCGATACAGCAGACGCGGGGTGGCGCTGACCGGCCCGTGACGGGTCGGCACGCCGTGTATATCAACATCCTCCAGATAGTAATAATAGGTCTTTAGAATTTGTTTACTAAAATAATTAATGCGGCATTAGAAAAAAGGAAAGTGTTCGATGCTCCTGCTCTGCCCATTTTTCTTTATATGGCGCATGCGCACCCATGTCATAGCGCTGCCAGCCCTCCTCTGAAAGCCATTCAAGCATACGATATTGCAGCACATTTCCAAGCGAACAGGAGGCATAGTTTCTGTCAAAGCTGAACTGAAAGCCCCGGTAGCCCTGCCCGCTGCATGCACCGTAAATATAGCCGACCGGAGAATGTTCATGGCAGGCAAAAATAAGGCGAAGCGCTCCCCTGGCACCGGTGCGGCGGATAACAAGGCGGTAAAATTCCCGCAGCGGCTGTGTGTTGACCCCCTGACCGCTCAGCCCCTTCCAGCTGCGGGACTCTATGTCCACGACACGGTCATAGACGGAATCGAGCCCTTCGAAACCGGCAGCAGCAGATACCCTCCGGAAGCGTATGCCTCTTTCTGCTGCCTGCCGCAGCGCCCGGGCAATATTGGTCCTGAATTTTTTTGACCGCCTGCTCAAATATCCGTCAAGCCCTCCCTCAAGTGAGGCAACCCGCCTGACGGTGCTCTGTCCCGGAAATATGCTGAACCGGGAGCGGAGCAGATGCGCCAGGCGAAGAATAAACCGCTGATCATCGGGTAGCCCTGAAAGCTGAATACACGCATAAGAGAGTCCCTCAGCTGCAGGATTACCACAGACAGCGTCCTTAAGCAGCTCAGGAGAATCAGGCCCGACAAGCGGGGAGGGAAAGCACCATGAGGGCTCAAGCGGGGTAAAAAAAACCATTCCGTCGGGCCGGACAATTTTGGTAAACACAACAAAGCTGTCTTTGCTGCGCAGAATATACACCGGGCAGTCGGAAAGACACGCCCGGTGAAACGGTATAATCCAGTCGCTGCGGCTGCAAAAGGTATCGATCCCGGGAAAGCATGATACTGCGCTGTCATAGGCATCCGCCTGTTCATCAAACGCAGCAAGGGAAAGCTTATGAGCAGGGGCCATAATGCACTCACAGGGTTCTATGCCGAGCCCGCACGAGAGAGGGGATGCGCTCTGCAGCAGCGCGGGCATGTTATTTCAAGACTGCGTTCGGCACCCCGCAGCTGCCGGCGATCGCCCTCCGAAAGGCGGTCAGTCATGGCGTAAACATGCTGCCTGCCGGGCTCAGGCGGCGCTGTGTTGTATCGCACACTGAATGCCGCAAAGCCGCTGTTCAGCTTCGCAGCATCCCCCAACGACCACGACACGGTTCTTTTGTTCCCCGAGGCAGCGGTAACAGTGCGCACGATGAGCCGCTGCACCCATATGAACACTCTCTCTCATGTATGATTTTTTTCCTGTATTGACAACCGCTGGAAACGCAATTATTTTTGAGTAATGTGACGCCGCACAGCACTGACAGGAGTCCGGACATGGGAAAATACTTCATTGCCGCAGGGTGCATACTCATAGCGCTCGGGCTCATATCATACATCATACCCCTTTTCAGGCTTCCCGGCGACCTGCGCTATAACGGTGAGCATATAAAGATATATATTCCCATTGCCTCATGCATTGTAAT
Source organism: uncultured Thermodesulfobacteriota bacterium (assembly GCA_964621615.1). GTDB lineage: Bacteria > Desulfobacterota > WTBG01 > CAIYCZ01 > CAIRTM01 > CAZUMW01. The sequence goes on along the minus strand of CAZUMW010000076.1, from coordinate 7,986 downwards.
CAGTATTATACTCACTATCATTATCAATCTTTTCCGTAGATAAGTATATCACCTTCCGCTTCGCCCTTCAAAGCACCCCAAAAAAAACAGGCACATCTGCCGCCTGAGATGTTTCAGCGCTAATTTTACCTTTACCCGTTTCTGCTCATAGTGTATATATGGTAGTACATAAATAGTCCGGCCGTATTATATTGTAGCACAACAGGTAAAAAACACAGGCCGGGCAGTGTTTTGTTATGAGCGATATCACCCTGCGCACATTCCCCGAAAAGCCGGTTTCGGGCATTCTTGCACGCCTCAAGGAAGACACGCGCTTTCTCAGCTGCGTCACCTCCTGGGTGACAATCCCTGAAAAGAAAGGCTCCTTCGCGCCCTACCCTGACGACATTTCCGAAAGCCTTAAAAGCATTCTTTGCGCGAGCGGCTGCCCGCAGCTCTACACACACCAGGAAGCAGCCTACCGGCAGGTGCGCGCGGGCAGTAACACCGTGGTCGTCACGCCTACCGCATCGGGCAAAACCCTGTGCTACAATCTGCCCGTGCTGCAGGGCATACTCGAAGCGCCCGAATCGCGCGCGCTGTATCTGTTTCCCACAAAGGCGCTCTCGCAGGACCAGATGACAGAGCTGCGCTCCGTTACCGATCAGCTCGAGCAGGATATAAAAACCTACACGTTCGACGGGGACACCCCGGTCACCGCCCGGAAGGCAATCCGCTCCTCCGGCCATATCGTGGTGACCAATCCCGACATGCTCCATCAGGGCATACTGCCCCATCACACTCGCTGGATAAAGCTGTTTGAAAATCTTCGCTATGTTGTCATTGATGAAATCCATCACTACCGGGGTGTTTTCGGCAGCCACCTTGCCAATGTGATCCGTCGCCTGAAAAGAATCTGCGCGTTTTACGGCTCTTCGCCGGTATTTATCTGCTGCTCCGCAACCATTGCCAACCCCCGTGAGCTTGCAGAAAAAATAGTCGAGCAGCCGGTCAGCCTCGTCGACGAGAGCGGCGCACCCGCCGGCGAAAAGCACATCATTTTATACAACCCGCCGGTTATCGATAAAAAGCTCGGCATCCGCCGCTCGATGATCAAAGAGGCAGCCGCCATCGCACAGCGGTTTCTCCTTCACGGTGTTCAGACCATTCTGTTTACCAGAAGCAGAATAAACGTTGAAATCCTGACCACCTATCTGCGCGCCGCCATGGAAAAGAACAAAAAAGGGGCTCAGAAAATAGCCGGCTACCGCGGCGGCTATCTGCCCAAAGAGCGCCGGGCCATTGAGCGCGGCCTGAAAAACAGGGATATTTACGGCGTTGTCAGCACAACCGCCCTTGAGCTCGGCATCGATATCGGCCGGCTCGATGCCTGCATCATGGCCGGCTATCCCGGAACCATAGCAAGCACCTGGCAGCAGGCGGGGCGGACGGGCCGGAAAGCGGGGGCATCCGCAGCTGTTCTCGTGGCGTCGAGCAGCCCCCTTGACCAGTACATTATAAACCACCCTGACTACTTTTTTCAAAGGCCCCCGGAGAACGGGGTCATCAACCCCGACAACCTGGTCATTCTCATGAGCCATGTCAAGTGCGCTGCTTTTGAGCTGCCGTTTGAGGAAACGGACCGCTTCGGCATCGATGCCACCGATGAGCTGCTGACATATCTGAGCGAGCACGGCGTGCTGCACAAGCAGGAAAGCCGCTTTCACTGGACGAGCGACATTTATCCCGCAGAGGAGGTAAGCCTGCGAAGCGCAACTCCTGAAAATTTCGTAATCATCGACACCACCGGCGACCGCAATCAGGTCATCGGGGAGATGGACCTGTATACCGCCCCGATGCTTATCCACGATGAAGCCATATACTATCATCAGAGCCGCCAGTACCATGTTGACAAGCTCGACTGGGACCGGCGCAAAGCGTACGTGCGCGCAGTTGACGTCGATTACTACACCGATGCGGAAATGAAAACCGACATCAAGGTTCTGGATATCCTCAGCCGGGAACCGGTGCGGTGCGGGGAAAAAGCGCACGGCGAAATTTCGGTCACCACCTGCCCGACCATGTATAAAAAAATAAAGCTGCACACCCATGAGAATGTCGGCTTCGGCAAGTTAGCGCTTCCCGAGCTTGAGATGCACACAACATCGTATTTGTGGCACATAAGCGGTGAGGCCGAATCGCAGCTGAGAAGCAGCGGGTGTGACTTTGCTGCGGCCATGCGGGGGCTCGGCAACATCATGGCAACGGTGGCCCCGCTGTATCTGATGTGCGACCCCCGGGATATCTGCGCAGTGCCCATGCTGAAATCCCCGTTTTCGCAGCAGCCGACCCTGTTTGTCTATGACAGCTATCCCGGCGGGGTGGGGTTCAGCGAAAAGCTGTTTGATCTGCACCAGTCCCTGCTGGAAACCGCTGCCGAGCTTATCCGGAGATGCTCCTGCAAGGAAGGCTGCCCCTCCTGCGTGGGGCCGGTTCTTGAGGTCGGAGAGCGCGGCAAACAAAGCGCAGCCCTGCTTATCGAGATGGGGCTGGACGCGCAGTGGGGCCACACCGCAGGCACCGCGTAGTCCGGCGATCCGCGCATACCGTTTGTGCTTCAGATACTCAGAAACAAAACCTCCTGATGGAACAGCGCAGCGCTCAGATGTCTTTACGCGATAAGCTCAACCAGCTCGATAAACTGCACGGACAGGCGTCCCGGCACCCCGCCGGCAAAACCGCGGCATCGCCTCTGGATAAATTGCTCCCGGGAGATACATGTACCGGCAACAAGGGGCCCTACTGGCTTCACCGCACAGACTACCCCCTCACTCATCTACACGGCGTATTTCCCCTTAATGAGCTTCTCGGCCCTTCTCCCGGCCTTCTTTCATATGCTGCCCGGCGTCCGTCTTCCGAGCGCATCGACGCACGGCGTCTTGTTTTTTTTGACACCGAAACCACCGGGCTTTCAGGGGGCGTCGGCGCAACAGCGTTTATGATCGGCCTGGGGTATGTCAATGATGACCGGTTTGTTGTCGATCAGTATTTTATGCGGCAGTTCAGCGAAGAGCCTGCAATGCTGCACGAAATAATAGAGGCCATCGCATCGGCTTCCATGCACCGCGGTGCTCTGGTAAGCTACAATGGGGCATCTTTCGACCTGCCGCTTATACACAACCGGGCGGTGCTTAACCGGACCGGCATCCTGCCCCAGGATGTGCCGCATATAGACCTGCTGCATATCGTGCGCCGCCTGTGGAAAAAGTACGTTCCCGACTGCTCTCTGGCCACAGCCGAAGCGCGCCTCCTAAGGGTGAGGCGAAGCGGCGATATCCCGTCATATACGATTCCGCAGCTCTATTTCAGGTTTCTGCAGACCGGCGATCCGCGCCCGGTGCTGCCGGTGTTTTATCACAACCGGATGGATATATTGAGCATGGTAACGCTGCTGTGCAGTGTGCTGCACCTTCTTGACGGCAGAACCGCCCATCTCGAAGTGCCGTTTGACCATCGCGGCCTGGGAAAGCTGTTTGAAGCTGTATCAGACAATGAGGGCTCTGCCGCTCTCTATGAGCGGCTGCTGCAAACCGGCAGCTTTAACGGCGACCGCAAGGCGCTGCTGTGCGATCTGGCCCGCCTCCACAAAAAAGCAGGGCGCTACGAGAGGGCATGCTCGCTGTGGTGCGAAGCGCTGGCCCTGCCCGGGTTTGCAATAGAGCCCTATGAGGAGCTTGCAAAGGTCTGCGAGCACCGGCTCGGCGATATAGCCGGAGCGCTTGACTACACGCAAAAAGCGCTTCACACTATCAGCATGCTGAACCGGCTGCATGGCAGCGCCGCAGCCGGCCAGGCAGAAAACAGTCTTCTGTGGCGGCTCAGGCGCCTGGAGAGAAAAAAGCGGCGTGCCGGGAAAGCCGCTGAAAAGCCCTGAGCCATAACCTGCGGCAAAGCCTCAGGCTTGACTGATGAGCCGCTCGAAGCAGCTGTGTCGCAATGATGTTGTTTAATCGCTTAATTGAACTACCACCGGCTACAAGCCGGTGGATTCAGTTTTCCCGACGTGTCGGGACTAAAGGAAAAACACATAACTACAAAAATTCTCCTGAGGGTAAGCACCCTATACGAACAGCACGTTCTGAGCCAATAATCATTCTTCGCCTATCGAAGATCCCGACGGTATATCGGGGAAGGCGAGGGTTTTAAACCCCGAAGGAGACAATAAATACTGGATAACCTTGATAAACCGGATGATGACGGTTTGTGCTGCGCTGGTGACCGTTGCGTCTCTGCCCGGCTCCGTCCGGGTAATCCAGGAAATCTTCTGGTCATCTCGAGCCCCGATTTCGATAAACAGATAATGACGTAATAGAGGCAAACACAATGCGCATTTTAGCTGTTTCAGATATACATGCCGATTACCGCCAGAATCTCGCCTGGGCCAGTCAGCTTTCAGACAGTGATTATACAGACGATGTGCTTCTGGTCCCCGGCGATATAAGCCATAACGGGGATCTGCTGCAACAAACCCTTTCATGCATGCGCCCGAAATTTGCAGAGATTTTTTTTATGCCGGGTAACCATGACCTCTGGATCCGCAGGCAGGACTACCGGGACTCGCTTGCAAAGCTGCAGGCGCTGGTTCAGCTGTGCAGATCGCTCGATATCCACATGAAGCCGAAAAAAATTCTCCTCAAAAACAGCACGGCGGTGTGGATCGTCCCGCTGTTTTCATGGTATGAAAAGCCTGAGGAATCGTGTCACAGCCTGTATGTCCCCAAAAAGGGAGAGGACCCCGCCCTGCCCATGTGGGTTGACGATAAATCCATTGTCTGGGACGGGCTTGATGGCTCCACTCACGCAGGAGCATATTTTTTGAAGCTTAATGAGCCCGTTCTTGTCCACAGCTATGATGATGCGCCGGTTATCTCGTTTTCCCATTTTCTCCCCCGGCGCGAGCTCATGTTCCCGTCAGCCGATGAGCATCATCTTCGTGCCCCGCACATCAAGGACCCCCAGCCGCGCTTCAATTTCAGCCGCGTTGCCGGCACGTCGCTTCTTGACAAGCAGATCCGCCGGCTCGGATCGGCAGTGCACATATACGGGCACCAGCACCGGAACCGAACCCGCCGCATTGACGGCATAACCTATATGTCCTGCTGCCTCGGCTATCCCCGGGAGCGCAAAGAGGGGCGCATCCACAACCACGAACAGCTGCCCCTGCCGGTCTGGAATTTCTCAGCAGAACCGGGCTGCACCATATCGGTTTGAGCCGCCGTCCGCCTGTTGTTTCCCCGGTAATTTCACCTGCTTCAGACTATTATTCCTGGATGCCCCGAATAAATCCCGGCATAAAAAAAAGAAGGCAGCAACTGGCCGGCCCCGGCAATCCGGTATTTTCGGGCACACGCCCGAGGATCCCGATTTTGATTTCACAGGCAAAGTGTGGTATATCACTGCGGTAATTGCAACCTGCCTAAGCGGCGGCAATTTACTGTAAATGAAGAAAAAATTACCGGGCCAAAGCCTATGCCAACCTGAAAACGGTGGAGGTGCAGAAATGTATATTAACGGCTGCTGGGAACCATCCGCTCACAACAAAACATTTCCCGTACACAATCCGGCGAACGGAGAAAAAATCGGCGATGTGCCCGATGGGGGCGCCGCCGATGCCAAACGCGCAATCGAATCTGCACACGAGGCATTTGCGAGCTGGTCTTCCCAGACTGCCTACCGCCGCTCTGCCTGCCTGTATAAAGCCTGGCAGCTTATGATGGAGCGAAAGGAGGAACTTGCCCGCCTCATGACCACCGAGCAGGGAAAGCCCCTGAAAGCATCAACGGGCGAAGTACAGTATGCAGCCGATTTTCTGCTGTGGTTTGCAGAAGAGGCAAAGCGCGTATACGGCGAGACCATACCCGCACCACGGCCTGATCAGCGCTTTATGGTGCTTCAGCAGCCGGTCGGGGTAGCCGCAGCCATAACGCCCTGGAACTACCCCATATCCATGATTACCCGGAAAGTCACCCCGGCAATCGCAGCAGGCTGCACGGTAGTGCTCAAACCTGCCGAGGCAACACCCCTGTGCGCCATGGAGATGTTTAAAATCTTTCATGACGCAGGATTTCCTCCGGGTGTGGTCAATCTGGTGACAGCACACGATCCCGCGCCGATCGGCGAAACATTTGTAACAAGCCCGCTGGTGCGAAAAATAACCTTTACCGGCTCAACCGATGTAGGAAAAATGCTTGCCGGAAAAGCCGCACAGCAGATGAAGCGCATTTCGCTTGAGCTCGGCGGGCACGCGCCCTTTATCGTGTTCGAGGACGCCGATCCTGAATATGCCGCAAAAGGCGCATCCCTGGTCAAGTTTCTGAACACCGGGCAGGCCTGCATCAGCCCGAACCGCCTCTTTGTGCACAAAAGCATTGCAGAGCCGTTTGTGGACGTTCTCACGGCACGCATCGAGCGTATGAAGGCGGGCAGCGGCCTTGAAAAGGGAATATCGATCGGCCCTCTGGTAAATGAAAAGGCAATTGACAAAGTCAGCCGACAGGTATCCAACGCCGTTGATAAGGGCGCAACGCTGGTAACCGGCGGGCGCCGGCTTACCGACAATAATCTGGATCGCGGCTTTTTCTATGCACCGACCCTTCTGCACAACGTTTCCCCTGATATGCTTATCTACCGTGAGGAAACCTTCGGCCCGGTTGCGCCGGTCATTCCGTTTGAGACTGAGCAGGAGGTGCTGGAAATGGCAAACGACACCGCGTACGGTCTTGCAGCGTATGTCTACACGCAGAATATCTCGCGGTCAATGCGCATGATGGAAGGGCTTAACTTCGCTATTATCGGCATTAACGATATCAATCCCACCGCCGCGGCTGCCCCGTTCGGCGGCATGAAGGAAAGCGGCATGGGCAGGGAGGGCGGCCGCGAGGGCATCGCTGAATATCTTGAAACAAAGCTTGTGGGCTTTTCAGTATAAGCATGAAAAGCCGGAAGGCAGGGGACACCCTTTTCGTATTCCCATTTAGTAGTACTATTTGAATAGTTCTGAGTGCGATCCGGTTCTTTCGAGGAATAAATCTTCTGCAGTGATTCGGTAGATTAGAATCCAGTCGGGCTCAATGTGACAATCTCGATGTTGTGTCCAGTTTCCTGAAAGGGGGTGATCACGATAGATTGGTTCCAATAATTTACCAGAGGATAGTTTTTCGATAACGGTTCTCAATTTTGAAAGGTCTTTTTTTTGTTTCTTGAGCTTTTTGTAATCCTTTTTAAATTGATTTGTGTAATGGATATTCAACTATCAAGCTCCTGAAATAAATCATCAACGGAATCAACTTTATGAAGGTTTTTATCTTTTTCCGAATCCATTAATACTTTTTCGGTGACATCATTGGGCAGTTTTATTTCAAACGGGATTCCATTGTGTAAGGTTATCTGGGACAGGTACATTGAAATAGCCTCTGACATCGAAATATTTAATTTTTTTAATATTATTTGAGCATTTTGTTTTACCGTTGGATCAACACGGGTTTGTATGGTTGCTGTTCTTGCCATAATGAACTCCTCATCTTGTATTGACATTTGCACTGCAAATAATATACGGCAAAATATGAGAAAAACAAACAAATTTTTTCAATATCAGCATTTCGACGCCAACAACCATATGTAAGACAGGGGCCACCCATTCAAGGTTCCTGCCACATACACTATGTATTTTTTACGGTTGACACTTTATATGAGCCATCGCCTGCTTCAGTGTTCATATTCAGTTACAATGGTTATCATATTCTCGATACCTGAACCGGTCCCGATTTTCAATGCAGGCTATTTTGAATTCTGACTCCCGGCTTTTTCGGATACCGCAGACCTCACCGTAATACTTTTTTCGAGTCCATGACAATAATATATAAAATTTTAATTGACAAACTATACAATATCAACTAGCGTGAGTTTATTATGATGTAAAAATTTTATACGCCCGTCAAAGCCGTAACC
>CAZUMW010000075.1:0-12390 GCA_964621615.1 uncultured Thermodesulfobacteriota bacterium | reverse complement strand
AGCGCACTGGAAGCACATACGGACAACCAATCCAATTGAATCGACATTTGCAACGATCCGATTACGGACCGATAAAGTAAAAAGTTGTTTTTCAAGCCGGACGGTTGTGACGATGGCTTATAAGCTGTGTCGCTGTGCAGAGAAGCGCTGGCAGAAAATAAATGGATTAGATATGTTGGAAAAAGTAATCGAAGGAGTCGAGTTTGTTGATGGAGAGGAGAGGATCGCCGCTTAGCCCCATACACAAAACTTGACAATAGCTCTGTTTTCGTTATAGCCTATCAAACAGTCCTCGGTAGTTTACCACACTTGAGATATATTGGGACGTCCCCTTTTACGCTTTTTTTACCCCCGTCAAACAAAAAAATTTCGAATGCAAAAACCTAACCGGAAGTTACTGGATCAGGTTATGTAAATTAATTTGCTTGTTGGCCTCTTAATAGATGCAGGCATCCAGGATTGACAGCACTTCAGAGAGCAGTTCATCACTGCCATATTCGATTCGCTTGGCGCGACGTGCACGAAAATCAACAGATTTAACTTGCTCAACCATAATGAAACCTTTCAGCTTACTGTCACTCGGAACAGGGATGTGAAAAGGGAAGCCACGGTCTGTGTTCGTAACTGGACAGACGATTGCCAAACCGGTGCTTCGATTGAAAAGCTCCTTGCTGACTACCAAAGCAGGCCGTCGACCTTTCTGTTCATGGCCGGATTGTGGATCAAATGTAATGGCGATAATGTCCCCTTGTTTTGGAACATAAGCAGCCATTTCACCACTCCTCCTTGCCAACCGACTCCCCCCAGTCGACTTCGCCGGTTTTATAATTATCAGGAATACGTGCAACAAGGTTCTTAAGGCTGTGCTTGCCACGTATCTTTTTGGCAGGGGTGACAATCATAATACCGTCTTTAACACTAATATCCACTTCGTCACCAACTCCAAGTTGTGCATCGGCTAGAATGCTCTTTGTAAGGCGAAGCCCTTGGCTGTTTCCCCATTTTTGAATTTTGGCATACATTCGTCCACCTCCTTATGATGTATAGCCTAAGTATAGCCGCCATTAACATAACGATCAAGAAGTATTTTGGGGCCAACTCTGGAAATATGTGGCTGCCTTGCAGCTTTAGCGAAAAAGCAGTACAAAGAAGTGAATTTTTATGTTTGAATAAACCGAACCAGTGTTATACAAAAATCGCAATATGAGTCAAAGGCAGACTTGACCCCTTACCGTACTGATGGTGTCCGCATTGCTAATCGCCAAATTGATAATAAATTCGGAGAACATTTCAGAGACGCTCATTCCAGTTGAATCCTCCTTTGCTTTATTTTATCGCGAACGGGGAGCTGACCGTCGCCCCCTTGAGCCTGCGTCTTGGAAAGGCGCAGGTGAGAGGGGCGAATGGTCGAGCGTTTTGTTAGGCGGGCCGCTGGTAGCGGTCCGCCGCAAATTAGCGAGGCCCGGTTTTTTCGGTCAGCTCCCCGTAAGGCGGGCGAGCAGCCGAGCGGGTCAGTCCGGCCATCGGCCGGACAGCGAGGCGGCGAGAGCGTGGTGTCGCGCCTGTTGCTTCTATACTATATATATTTTCTCAGGCGCGACTCAAGCGGCCCGCCTTACGCTGCTAATCAGCCGCGCGGCTTTTTGCGTCGGCTGAATTAGCGTGGTTAGCCACTACCTCATATTCAAAGTCACGGTATCGATAAAATCTAAAAGGACGACGCACATAATCAGCAGGTACCGGGAACCTTCTTTTTTTAGGGAATGAAAAGTTTGTAAATGCCCCTATTGCCAACATTGGGCCTAAGATAATTAGAAGTAGCGCCGGTATTGTGGTAACAGCCGAACCTATGAGTATTAGCCAATTATTTTTTAAGGTACTCCAAAAGTCTGTTCTCCATAGTGCGGATATCATGTCCCATTGGGCATAGATTAGGCTCGCAAGTGAAGCGCCCAAAATAAGACATACTAATCCACCAACAAGCATCCCGGCTTCAAATTCCCGCTTTTCCCCTGTATCAACAAGGCTTAGAGGAAGAAACCTACAATCTAATTTTGGTGGCAGATCGTCAACGGAGATTGAAAATTCAAAATCCTTCTCTTTGGGTTCGCCCTCAAGTAGGACTTTTGAAATGAAAAATTCATCAGAATTAAGAAGTTCAAAATTAAAGGCAACATTTGATTCATTAACAGATATTGAGACTTCACGTCCTTTTGGATGGATGTAAAGAATAGATGCATCTAATATTTGTGAATTTTCAGGGATTCGCATGGTTAATGGACGAATTACATCACGTATTGGCCTCTCTCCTGTATTTGCAATTAAAAATTGTATTTCGAAGAGATCTTTTATCGGGACGCCTTTATATTCAATTTTTAAAGCATCCCTTACAGATGAATCGACACCTCTAAATATAGATGTAGAAAATTGTATGAATGGTGTGAGTGATTTTTCTTTTGACCGTCGGAAATAATGATTTGACACCAGAATGGTGGCAATTACACCAAATATAACGCTTCCTAGTGTGATTAAGAAATTCTCCATTCTTTCAATCTCTTATTTGGCTAACGACCTGGGTAACGGGCTTGTGTGTGAAGCGCCAGCGAGCACACAAGCCCTGTTGACCCACTTGTTATGTGAAGTTTCTAATGTATGTAGTCCAGCATTTGTCGAAATGTCCTTTAAGGTTGAATGATGAAATATTATCGGTTACTTGAAACCGCCATTCACTCAAAAAGTCATTGTTTGGGTTTTGCTTATAAACTTCAGAAAAATCATTGCTTAGTCCAAGAGTTTGCAAGTCGTTGCAATTTGGATTATGAAAATTAGTTGCTGATCTCTGAAGAGATTTGCCCTCATTGGATATTGGCGAGTCTGTAAGAATTATTAAATGATATTTAGTGGGAACATTACCTTTTAACTGTCTTTGATATGGACTGTCATATTTTCTTAAAATAATTTTCTTTATACCAGCATCAGGGTGTTTTTGGACAATACGTTTTGAAAATTTACGAAGTATCAGGAAATTTAATTTTGGAAATCTGAATAAATAAATATTTGCGATGATAGCACTTATGAAAAATGACAATGATAATATCCAAGCGGATATAACGAAGCCCTTGCTTTGTATTAGCAAATGGCAAACACCAATAAAAAATGCTATCGCACAATTAATATATAAGATCATTATTATCTGACTATCAACACGACACAGAGGAAAAAGATATTAATAACAACACATAACTATTAATATACGAACATTGGTTAAATACGGTTTTATCAAAACATTACAGAAAGCGCAATATATATTTAATTTCATTTTATTATAATATAATAAATTCAGATGTATTATAATGCTGTAATTACGTACTATACGGAGTTCGCCTATAACTGATTTATTGGTTATTGGAGCGGTTATTGTATTGCGGTTATAAAACCACAACAGAACGCAATGTTACTTAACCCGGATTCGGTTCTGCTCTTTTTTATATATCGCCATTTTATTACCTTCCCCGCTTTGCCGGGCCCTCAAGCCTGTAGAGCCTGTAGAGCCGGTAGCTGTAATCGCGCTCTTTAAATGACATGATTTCCGTATGCTCGTAACGCTTCAGGATATTTTCGCAGAATGAGTTTTGAAGCGGATCGCTTACGTTGCACCAGAAGTTGTAATGGAAGTACACACCGCCCTTGTATTTATTGAAAAAATGCCTGAAGTAGCGGCGGTGTTCGGTGGCAAGGGATGCCTGCGCAGCGTTTTTGCCCCACACCAGGAACATGTTGGGATTATGGGTCAGAATGACGGCGTCATCGGGAACGACTTCAGCCATTTTTTCTGCATACCGGGTATCGGCCCTGGCTGCCCAGGCCTCCTCGGTGATCGCCCGCAGAAACGGCATAAAGGAGAGGAACCACACGATCATTACAGCGGTTAACACAGCAGGGGCACAATACCATTTGCGGCGCAGATACCCTGAAATCGCTGCGGAACCAAAACCGGCAAGCACGGCAACAGGAACTGCCGAGAGAACGGAAAACCGCACATCGGCACCGTAGTTGTAGCTGCCGGCATAAAAGAACAGAAAAATCCCCCAGAATAATAAAAACCAGATCAGCAATATTATTTTGGGCCGTAAGCAGAACCGGCTCCGGACCGGGTTTTTTAAAAAAAGACCGCCGAAAAACAGCAGTGTAAACAGTGCGGGAAACCGCATGTTTTTAATGTAAAAAAGAGCATTTACTCTGAAATTTTCATAAAAGTGTTCAAGGGCGAATTTAGGACCGCTGCTCCCCCATCCCATTTCCCTGACTGCCCAGAGATGGGCAAGGTGCGGAATAATCAAAAGAAAAAAAAGCGCTCCTGTAAGATAAAAACGCCCCTTACCCAGCTCTTTTGGTGAATATACAATAATAGCAAGTCCCGCAACGAAGCATATCATTGCCGATTCGGGCCTGAACTGTACGCCGAATGCACAAACCAGGGCGGCAAGAACAAGCGCCGGGGTGCTTTGTTCTTTAACGAAATACAGAACCGACAATACGGCAAGAGCGGCAAAAAAGGCGGCCGACGGCTCGGCAGCAACGGTATTGTACCAGATGAGCACCTCGGGAGTCAGCGTAAACACAAGGGCTGCATACAGCCCTGCACGTATGTCGTGAAAAAGCCCATGGGCAAGAAAATAAACGCACAGCACCGATAAAAGAAATAAAAATGTATTGGTATAAAAAGTAGCCGCCGAGCTGACCCCGAAAACGCGAAAGACCAGGCTGAGCACATAGGGCCACCCGTTGGGTTCCTTGTTGTACTCAAGACGGTAACAGGTATATTCCCCATACTGGTTTCTCCCCTCATTGCACATGCCAGCACGGCCGGTAAACCGCTTCCAGAAAGTATCGATCGATTGGCCGAAATCCTCGTGTTTGAAAGAGCCCTCCCCTTTTGTCATTGCTATGTTCTGGGCGATATTCTGATAAATCTGCTCATCATAAAATATCCGGTGCTCGCGTGGAACGACAAACAGCAGCATCACCAGTCCTGCCAGCAAAATTGCACCGAGCATAAGGGTGCCGGGAGATCTGACGGCATTGATCAGACGCGTGGCGTTTACGTTACCGGATGTATCATCCTCTCGTTTTTCCCGCCGTTTTTTAAAATAAAGATACAGGTTTACAACGGCGGTTACGGTGATAAGAAAAAAGATGATCTCCAGGACAAGCGGGGAAACCGCTTTAAGATGGTTTCGTATAATCCATGTACTGTATGAACTGCACCACCAGATAAGAACCCCGGCACCGGCCCCAACCAGTACAAAAGACATGAGTCCGCGCCAGTAACGGCAGGCGAATGCCAAAAACTTTTTCATCACGTGTTCCTGTCAGAAGTTTGTTTGTTTTTAACCAGATAATGGCCGATAGAGAGATACTCGTTCTGCGTATTCTTGAGCGTTTCAAGCGCATCGCGGGGAGAGCACACCATGGGATCCCCGTGAATATTGAAGCTGGTGTTGAGCACGACTCCCAGCCCGGTTCTTTCTTTAATTTTACCAAGAAGGGTGTGAAACGGTCCGTCTTCGGGGGTAACGATGTGCGGGCGGCAGCTGCCGTCGATATTGATAACCCCTGCCAGGTCTTTCTTTCGCTCCGGCCTGACCATATAGGCCATCGTCATGAACCGGTTTGCACAACCCTCAAAGCCCTCGAGAAGATCTGCAGCATCCTCTTCAAGCATTGAGGGACAAAACGGCTGGTACCACACCCGCATTTTAAGGCGAAGGTTTAAAATATCTTTTATATCGGGGGAGTTGGGAAGCGCCAGGATGCTTCTGCTGCCAAGGGCACGGGGTCCGTATTCCATCCGGCCCTGAAACCAGAACACTATATTGCCGTCAGCGATAAGGTGGGCGGTTTTTTCCTCAATGTTTTCAGCATATTCGCTGTGAAAACCCGCTTCATCGATTGACCGTTTAATCTGCTCATCGGTGTATGACGGACCGAGCGAAAGCGTATCCGGACGGTATGCGCATACTTTTTTTTGCTCATAATTGACCGCCGCGGCGGCGCCCAGCGCCAGCCCGCCGTCCCCCATGTGCGGAAACACATAACAGCGATCGACTTCAGACAGGCTGCGGATCCGCATGTTTGCCTTTATATTTGAAAATACACCGCCTGCAAGGGCAACATCATGCAGGCCGGTATGGTTGACAGCATTTTTTATGATTTGACACAGCTTTACCTCAAGGGTTCGCTGGGCCATGGCGGCAAACTGCTCGGATGGGTAATGCCACAGGATTTTTTTCAGGGTTGAATACATTTTTCCGGAGCTGCAGGTGCTGTGAACGGAAAGCCCCTCGACCGACATGAGCTGCATAAGCGGATTCTTTTCATCCGGAATGGGATAGGCATAATTGGCCAGTGCCATGACTTTGCCCTCGTCCTCAAGTTCGCGCATGTTGAGAAGGTTTGTCACATGCTCAAAAAAAATCCCGAGAGAATGCCTGCCGGACAGGTCGGCAATCCTGGTCAGCGTTCCGCTGCGGAAAACAGATACCGACCCGGACAGTGCATCGCCGATTCCGTCTATGGTTACCGCAAGGCAGGAATCAAATCCGCTGAAAAAAGCGGCGGTTGCCGCGTGGCAGAAGTGATGGTCAACTAAATGCACCGATTCTGTGGGCAGACCTATCAGCGCGCACTGCTTTTTGAGATACCGCATGGTGAGCGCGCGGGTAATCGGATTGCCGGCGATTTCAGTGAGCCGGTACTTTGCCAGCTTCTTGATGGGGGTGAGGGCGCCGGGGGCCAGCTTGCGGCGGCGGATATAATAATACTGCTCCTTCAGCGAAGGCAGCAGCCGGGTGAGCGTTTTTGAAAAATCATATGTGGACAGCGCTACAGCGGAAACATCAGACAAGGCCACACCGGCAATAGAGCAGCACTCAGCCGCGGCACGTACGGGAAAACCGACATCGAGCTTGCGCCTCGACAGCCGCTCTTCATTTACCGCCGCATAGACTGTATCAGCCGCCAGAAGGGCAGCGCCGGCATCGTGTCCGTCCCAAATACCGAGAACAAGTTCATTCATGCTGTTCTTAACGCACAGTCATAACCTGCGGCAAAGGCGCAGGCTTGATTAATGAGCCTCTCTAAGCGGCTGCAAATACACATAACTCAAAACAGTTGACAAACCGGGGCATTCTGCCCGTACTGTCATCACCGCCCCGACTGCGTGGTATTGTAACATCATTACAAAAATCCCTCCCGGCCTCAATTTACGGGAGGAGACTACCTTGTTCCCCTCTTTGGAAAAGAGGGGTTAGGGGAGATTTTTTACGCATTATCGCCGGACACGCTTCGCTTTGTCCAGGCCTGCGACTCTCATTCGTTCGAAATGACGCCGGTGCTATTGTTACACAGCCTCTAAACCGCGGGATGACGGTTTGTGCTGAACTGTTGACCGTTTTGTCACTGCCCGGCTCCGTCCGGGCAATCCAGTACTATTTTTCAGTATCAACATGCACACAAAATCATGAGAATCCCGCATAGGTCAAACTCTGTGAGTCCTCCGGCCGAGCCGGTGGTTTACCTATGATTATTATTCAGGTCCTGAACTGTGCTTATGCACCTTTTATAATCTGAGCGTTTTCCTCATCTATGCGCCGAAGCGCTTCTTCCCGGCAGCAGCCCTCTTCATGCAGACGGCTGATTCGCTGCGCCAGAACTGCCTTGAGCATCTCGATATTGTCCGTGTTTGAATCCCTGATAAGCTCAAGATATTTTCTGTCAATCTTCATCCCCTTTGATTCACAATGTTTCAGGATGTTGTCCAGATCATGACGCATCGCTGTGCAGTAGCAGACATCAAAAGCTAGGTTGAGCATGGACTCAATTTCATCTTCTGCAAATTCAGGGAAATTTTCTTTGACCTCACATCTCAGGTCCTCCCTGAACTGTGATGCGGTATACTCGATATCGCCGTTAGCTACCTGCTGTGTTGTGAAATTCCACTCCATCGTTTAACCTCTTTAATTATTGTCTCCTTCGGGGTTTAAACCCTCGCCTTCCCCGCAGAGCGGGCTCTTCGATAGGCAAAGAATGATTATTGACTCAGAACGTGCTGTTCATATAGGGTGCTTACCCTCAGGAGAATTTTTGTAGTTATGTGTTTTTCCTTTAGTCCCAACACATCGGGAAAACTGAATCCACCGGCTTGTAGCCGGTGGTAGTTCAGTTCTGCTTACCGTAGCTTTTGAATTTTTCCATTATTATGTTCATTTCCTCTTCTGGAAGGATAACCGGCTCTCCCACCGACAGCGCCTTTACATACAGCTGTGAACAGAACTCGATCATCTCGGCAACACCGAAGGACTCAGCGATATCAGCACCGCCTGCGATCATGCCGTGATTTGCAAGCAGGACCGCTTTCCTGTCCTGCATTCCGGCGTATGCAGCCGCTGCCAGAGCAGGCGTTCCAAACGTGGCATACTCAGCGCAGCGCACATCAACCCCGGCAAACCCGACAAGATAGTGAAGAGCGGGAAGGTCTTTTTTCATGCATGAAAGAACGGTGGCATACAGCGAATGCGTGTGCACCAGCGCACACATATCATTTCTGTTCGCATAAAATATGAGATGCATATCAATTTCGCTTGACGGATTTTTCTGGCCGTCCAGTACATTTTTTTCAAGATCAACAACCGGCACGTCACCCGGAGTAATTTCGAAATAGTCAATCCCGCTTGGGCTTATGGCCACAAGCCCTTCTTCCGGATTATATATACTTATATTGCCGCCGGTGCCGGTTGTGAGCTTAGACTGAATAAGCTTTCTGCCGTAGGCAACAATGAGATCACGCTCTTTTGCAAGTAGCATATGTACCTTCCTCACATTACTGACTCAGAGTTCAAATGTGTATGCTGCACCGGTAAATATATACTGTTACGCCGACCACGTTGATATACCATCGACACCCAGTATCCATCAACACATTTTTTATTCAGGAGCTTTTATGTAAGAACGCAGATATTACAGAAGAAAAGGCAGCAGAAGCGATACGCTGTCAGTACGTTGGCAAGCTGTTTAAAATACGCAACAGCTCTCCTGCCTGAAACGGCTTATTAAGAAGAAAATCTATGCCATGGTCTTTCAGCTGCTGACCGGTTATCTCGAGCTTCCATCCGGTAATGAGAATCACCGGTGTCTTTGGTGATATGCTCTTTATATTTTTTGCAACATCATATCCGGAAATGCCCGGCATGCCGAGATCAGTGATCACAGCGTCATAATGACCGTTTCTAAATGACTCAATCCCGTCTTCGCCATTAGCAAACACAGAAACAGCGTTGCCCGAAAACGTGAGCAGATCATGTACGGTATCAGCCACGCATTGATCGTCTTCAATAAGAAGAACGCTTGTTTTGTTATGCTTGACGATATCAGCAGGTTGTGGTTTTTTAACAGGCCGATCATGGCTTGCAGGCAGCAGTATATGAAAGCATGAGCCCGGGCCCTCATGGTTTCCGCAAACCTCTATCGCTCCCCCGTACCGTCTGATAATACCGTATGAAACGCTGAGCCCAAGGCCGGTCGAGCCGATTTCTTTGGTGGTAAAAAACGGATCGAATATTTTATCCCTGATCTCCCGAGGTATGCCGACGCCGGAATCCCTGAAAAAAATCTCAGCATACCCGTCCCGCATGAGGGTTTCAACAGTAATAGAGCCGCCGGCCGGCAAGGCATCGACGGAGTTGTTGATAAGATTCACCAGAACTTCCCTCAGCTCCGAAGCAATCCCCGAAACAGGCTCAAGCGTGCTGAAATCAGTTTCAACAGTGATGGTACGGCCGTCGGCCTCGGCCATGTCTTTCCACTTGACCCGGGTAAACTCAAAAGCATCCCGTATAATTTCATTGACATCGATAAGAACCGGCTCGGCTTTATGCTCGCTGCTTCCGGCAAATTCCTGTATTCTGCGTACCGTTTCTGTACCATCGGCAGCGGCCTGCTCGATTATATCCAGATCATGGGTAATATTAACCCCCTGAATATCCTTATGCGCCTCCTGCAGCCGCTCATCGGTAAAATGCATGCGAATGAGCTGTATCCTTCCCAGAATGGCTGCCAGAATATTGTTGAAATCATGAGCGACACCCCCGGCGAGCTCGCCAAGGGATCGAAGCTTTTCAGACTGGAACAGCTGCTCTGTGAGGCGCTTTTTTTCAGACACATCGACCAGAATGAGCCGCGAAACGCGACGGTCCATAAAATTGATAATATCCGAATTTGCCTCACATATCTTTACCGATCCGTTTTTTAAAAGGCACGGAATCTCAACATAATTCAGATTATCATTATCATCATGTTCAACGGTCAGCATTTTGCGCAACCTTGAGCGGTAATCCGGATGCACCAGATCGCATGCATCTTTAACGTGCATCATTTCCTGTTTGGTATAGCCGAAGCAGGTCTCGGAAAATCTATTGCAATCAATAATTTCACGCGAATCGGGGTCAATGATAATTATGCTGAAGGGAACGCCCTCAAACATCGATCGAAAGCGGCGCTGCGTTTCCAAATGCATGCGCGCATTTCCGAGCATTGGACCGATAATACCGCATATAATTTCTATCAGACGCTTGCTGTTTTCGGTAAAAACACCGGACAACGGATGGCTCAGATTAACAACCCCCAGAAGAGCATCACGAAAAACCAAAGGTGCAGATAAAAGTGACCCTACCTCAACTTCAGTATCCCATTTAGCAAAGCGCCTGTCTGATGCGGCATCCTTTATAAGAATAACCTCCCGCTGCGCAGCGGCGGTACCGGACACGCCTTCACCTAAAGTAAAAGATCTCTGCCCCGGAACAGGAATATCATAGTAGGTTCCGGAATCATCGCGACCCCGGGCCGTTTTTAAATAGAGGGTTTCTGAACCAGGGTCCGCAGCCATAAAAGAACAGTTCATGGCGCGTGTTTCCTGGAGTATGATATCGACAATATCTCGATAAAACAGATCGAGCTCAAAAACATTTACCGATATATTTACAATGCGCCTGAGCAATGAAAGCTCACGGATTTTTTCCTCAAGCTGACAGCTTGTATCGCGCAGCGCCGTTTCATAAATTTTAACGGCGGCTTCGAGCTCTTTTTTATTTTGTGACAGGGGTGATTTTTCAGAGGACATAGTTTATGACACACTTACGAAAGAGCCGTGAAAAACTCATCGATAAGGCTCCTCCGTGCATACACCTTTTCAGTTATTGTATCAATATCATCGGGAGGAATCCCAATCTCCTGGATTATGACATCAGATATGCTGCTCGATGGGCGCTCCGCACCGCCGCTTCCCTCCTCTGATGACCCGTGCCCCGCTGCTTCATCCAGGGCGGAACCATCAATTTTTATTACGCTGCACCCGAAACCAGCCGACCAGGCTATGCAGTCAGAGCAATGAACCAGCGCGGTCATGGTTCGCCATCGCGGCTCGGAACGCCGAATATGGTGATGATACATAATCGGAAAGGTTAACACTTTTGGGAGCTTCCATGATTCACATAACCAGCCTGCAACGAGCCCATGCTCGAATCCGAATATTTTTTCTTCCGCCTGGTACTGCGCTGCATCATTTTCCTCCATATGCCGCCTCACACTGAGATAATCATCGGGAAACAGTGTTGCAAGCGGTATTTTCCCGATATCGTGTAAAAGTGATGCGGTAAAAGCTGTATCGCTGTCCACATCCTGCAAAAGGGCCGAAAGAAGCTCTGCCGCATTTGCAGCGGCAATTGAATGCGTCCACAGGCTCTGGTGATCAAATGCCGCGTCATGGTCAAGGCGCTTTATCGCGTCAATAACCGAAATGCCGAGCGCCAGGCTGCGCACCTGCCGCAGTCCGAGCACTGTAATCGCATGACGCACAGTGGCGATTTTGGACATAAAACCATAATATGCCGAGTTTGACACTTTTAACAGGCGTGATGATATTGCCGGATCATATGAAATCGTATTAACCAGATCCTGAATATTTACACGCTCATCATCCATAAGCGGAAGCAGGCGCCGTATAACATGCGGGATGGACGGCAGCTCTTTTACCCGGTCTATGATAGCATTCTTTTTACGTGTATTCTCCATATGGTTCCTTCATACACATGTAAAAATCATATACCTACAGCACACGGTATAGATATGATTTATGGTTATTGTCTCCTTCGGGGTTTAAAACCCTCGCCTTCCCCGCAGAGCGGGATCTTCGATAGGCGAAGAATGATTATTGACTCAGAACGTGCTGTTCGTATAGGGTGCTTCCCCTCAGGAGATTTTTTGTAGTTAGGTGTTTTTTTCTTTAGTCCCGACACGTCGGGAAAACTGAATCCACCGGCTTGTAGCCGGTGGTAG
>CAZUMW010000074.1:0-12876 GCA_964621615.1 uncultured Thermodesulfobacteriota bacterium | reverse complement strand
TTGCTGTACGGTTTTATACCAACTTTGCTGTACGGTTTTATTGCAACCTTAGCAGGTAACTATATACGTCTTTCCAGTAGTGTCCAAAACAGTTTAACGAAGCCGGTTCGGGCCTTTGCTCAACACGTTAATTTATTTTGGACACGTTTGTCGTCTTTCAGGGAATAATTCTGCCGTTAACCCCGCCGCCGAGCAGCTTGACAGCCAGCAGGAGTACAAACCCGAAAAACAGCAGCAGCCAGGCGCTGGCAATCGCAAGTCCCAGCTCACCGCTGCTGATGTTCAGGTACACGGAAACCGGCAGCGTTGCCGTCTTGAAGCGCGTTGCGCCGGCAAGCATAAGCGTGGCGCCGAACTCCCCGAGTGCCCGCGCCCATGCCAGTATAATGCCGCTTACAATACCGTGCCAGGCAAGCGGCAGGGTAACCAGGAAAAAAATCGATATGCCGGGCAGCCCCAGGGTTTGCGCTGCAAGCTCATAGCGGCGGTTTACTCCTTCAATTGCCGCACGGCTGCTGCGGATGACAATCGGCACGGCGATAAAGGTCTGCGCAAGAACAGCTCCCCACGGGGTAAACACCAGCCGGATGCCCAGCTCTGCCAGGCTGCCCCCCAGCCACTGCCTGCCGAACAGAAAAAGCAGCCCCACCCCGGCGACAAGCGGTGTCATGACCAGGGGCAAATCAAGCAGGGTGTCGATAAGCGCCTTGCCGGGAAAAGACCTTCTTGCAAGCACATAGCCGGACGGAACACCCAGGAGCAGAGACAGACAGACCGCTGCAGATGAGGTCATCAGGCTGAGGCGCAGGGCAAACAGCGTTTCCCGCGATTTCAGGGCCTGCACTATTTCTGACGGAGCGACATGCGCAATCAGCGCTGCAAGCACGCCGCAGACAAGCAGCGTTATCAGAATAAGGGGAATCCACAGTATAGCACGAAGCATGAATGAGGTCCCCGGACGGTTACGTCGATTTTTCACAAAAGCGCTCCCAGCCCATAAGCTCCGCCGCGCCTGCTATCGTTGTTCCGTAGAATAGTACCGGCTTTCCATTAAGAAACTGCTCAATCGTCCCGTTAACCAGCACGGTGCCGGTAACCAGCAGCAGATCGGCCCGGCCAATTGCGTCCCCGGTCTGCTCCGGCCCCTCGATCGTAACCCCGTATTTCTCGGTGCCGATGTTTTCAACATCAAGGTCAAGAACCGATAATGAAAACGCAGCCGCAAGCGCCTCGATCATGCGCGGCTGGAACCCGACATGGGTAATTGCCGGGCTGCCGTATCGATCGCGGATGTAGCTTACAAGCGCCTGCGCACACTCTCTGGGCTCTTCGTCGCGGCAGTGCACCGTTCCGCCTGCCCGGCCCAGATACCGCATCACCGAATTCAGCGAGGCAACAAACACCGCGCGCCGGAAATTGTTTTCCAGAGGCATGCTGAATATCTGCTCGAGGGTGCCCTCAAAATCGCCGAACCGGTCGGTGAATGCCTGGCCGCACGCGCCGCGGAATTCAGCCTGCATCAGCCGCTCTTTTCCCTTTTGAAGCGGGAAGTCCTGATCCTCGGGGTTGCCGATCGCCTCTTCGGTAGACAGCACACGCGCGCGGACGGTTATGTGCTCCTGAAGCAGGTTTTTCTCCCGGCACAGAGAAAGCGCCTGCCGAGAAAGTGTTTCATAGACTGATGCCATACGGGTGTCTCCTTTCATGTACGGTTCCGCCTTCTGAGGCTCCTAGACGTTATTCTTTTATTCTTAGTGCTAAAAACATCAGCACTAAACGCAATCGTTGTCGTTATCGTGTTCGTAATCGTGTTTGCCCTGCAGATCATTGGTGCATCTCAATTACGACAACGACTACGGGTTAGTCAGAAGGAGGGATATATTATTTCCCCCATTGTGTCTCGTAACGGCCTTTTGAGTAGATAGCATTTATTCTGGACCGCCCGGACAAGCCGGGCGGTGACACCTATTTTAAAATCCTGAAATATGCATCAACAAACTGATTACTAAAAAAGTCCACGTTAATTTCTGTCATGGCCCGGTTTATCCGGGCCATCCACAAAAAGACCGCTGCTCCATTGCTATATCCCCCGGGCTTTGACTATATGGATAGCGGCTCTGCTGCAGGCACCGGGACTCATCACTTTCTCACCGGCAAAAAGCCGTACTGTTTAAAAACCTCAATCGCTTCCGGCGATGACATGAAATCTCGCAGCTCACAGGCGGCTTTAATATCAGCGCTGATAGTGAGCACGGCAATCCCAACGGTTTCGGGATCATACAGCTTATCGGGAATCGCCACCATGCCCACCCGGTCGCTGAACTGTACCGCGTCCGTGCGGCCGACAATGGCCGCATCGACCGTGCCCTCGGCGGCATACAGCGCAAGCTGCTTGACCGTGGCGCCGTATACGGCAACATTGGGCAGAATTTCTTCCTTCAGCCCGGAGCGCTCCAGAATGGTCGCAGCTGTTTTCCCGAGCGCCATTGCTTTCGGGTCGCCGAGCGCAACTTTTATGCCGGGGCGGGCAAGGTCTTCAAGAGATGTGATGCTCTTTTTTTTATCATTGGTAACCGCGATAACCGGCGTGTGCGCCACAATATATTTTTTGCTGTGCACAAGCCCTTTTTTTTTCAGTTTTTCAATGTACACAAGCGACCCCGGCATGAGGAGATCCCCCTGCCCTGATGCGGTAATTCTTGCCAGCAGACGCCCGCTGCCGTCATAGTCAACCGCAACACGGTGGCCGGTTTTCTTCTGGAAGGATTCTATCAGGCAATCGACCGGCTGCCGCAGCCCGGCTCCGGAATACAGGCGCAGCCCGGCTGCCGTTGATTGTACGGGTACGATACAGACTGCCGCCAATATCAGTACTGCGAAAACATTTTTCACAATAACGTTAATCATAGCACTCTCCCTTTTACCTATACAACGAAAAAACTGTTTCGATTACAGAACCGGCGCGCTGAACCGGTATTCCCACTGGAAAAAAAACCAGCTCGCCTGCTTGCCCGACGCTGCTGCCTTTGCAAAGGAATCCGGCCGGAAATGGCCGAGCCCCGCCATAAACACATTGTTTTTGTTCATTTTATATGTGACGACGATATCGAGCTCGCGCCCCACATCGTCGCCGCTTCGGCCGGAGGGGTCGCGGTAGGCTTTGCTGTTCAGGTACCACGCGTCTTTGCGCTCGGCCAGGAGAAACTTATGATAGGTTATTGTAACGTGCAAGCCCTTAAGCGGCTTCACGGACACAGCCGCTTCGATGTCGCGCAGGTTCCGCCAGTGAAACAGGTTCATACGCCCGTACATTTTGTCCCTGGCGCCGAACGCTCCCTGAAAGGTTTCATGATCCCCGTCATCGGGATCGCTGTCTCCCGAGGCATAGCTGTAGCCGATGCGCACATGCGGCTTCCACGGTGCGTCAAACTGGTAGCCGACAGCCGCATGATAACCGCAGGCACGAAGATCATCATGTGCAAAATCGCCCTGCTCCTGTAAAAACGTGCAGTCAAAATCAAACCCGTAGATGTTCTCACCGTACAGCCGCCCGCCGGCATACCATGAGTCGATCTCCCCCCGCTTGCGATACGGCACGCGGGTGCCGTCAGCAAGGCGCTCATAGCCTTTCTTTTCGCCGTAGTAGGTATGGTGCTTATCATATTTGGTAAACGCCGTCGGCTCAAAGGCGATTAAAAACGGCTCGCGCACGATATCCACATGCGCATAGGCACCGAGCCCTGCAAACCCGTGGCGGTGCTTCGCGCTGAAGCGGCGCACCTCATGAAGCATGGTCTGGCCGTAGAACACATCCACAAAGCCCCGGTCAAAGTCCCAGGACAGCTTCACCGCATCCCATATCCACCTGCCCGTGTTGCCCCACTGCCCGGGCCCGAATATGCGGTAGTTTCCGTAGGATATGAGCTGCCGGCCTGCCTTGAGGCGCAGGGGCAGGTCAAACAGGTTTGTGAATTCTATATACGTGGTGTACAGCTCCCAGCGGTCTTTATTGGGGTTGTGCTCTTTCCGGAAGTTGCCTTTGTAAAACGCCGAGTCCGGCAGCTCCATGTCCCAGGCATCGGAGTGCTGCCCCCACAGGGCAATGTGAATATGTTCAGTCGGGTGCCAGTCAAGGCCCGCCCTGAACCTGCCCAGAAGGAACCCGTCGTTTGCTGTACCCTCGGCCGGGTCATCACCGTAGTATTTCTGATTGAAATTGTGCTGAAACTCATACCGGTACCGCATACCCGCCCCGAAGGTGAGCACCGGCTTTTTTGTATCGGGTTCGCCCGGGGGCTGCGCCCACAGGCTGCCTGCACACGCAAGCAGCACCGCCGCCGCAGGCAAAAAAACCTTCATATATTTCATGCTGTCCATCCTTTCTCCTGTTCTGTATCACCTCAGTTAATAAGCTGCGGGGGATGCCCCTCCCGCACGCTTATAGGCATATTTCTTCATATCTGCTCGGTTGTTTAAAACGCTATTTTGAAGGACAGCTTCGCGGGAAAATGCGACGGCGGCGCCAGCAGCGTGCCGGCAAAAAAGACAATGCCGTATTCCTCGATCGCGACCTTTGCGGTGATGCTGTGATCGGCGGCTGCCGCATTGGAATCAAAGACTGTGTACGGTCCTGAGCATGCGCCGGCCGCAACAATGCTGACCAGTTCACCGCTCCGGGGCTCCGGTGCCGTAAGGGTCGCCTTGCAGGTGCCTGAGCCCACCAGCACAACCGGGACAATAACGGGCACAAGCGGCCACTGCACCTGTGCCGACTTCTGCACCGTCTGCCCGCTTGCAAGAACCGCAAACGGCAGCTCGGGGAGCTCAGTCGTCTGATTGTCGGTCTGGGCAAAGCCGGTTGTGCCCAGAATCACCAGTGCAACAGTCAATACAACAGCCTTCATCTTTCTGTGCATTCCGGTTCCGTTCCGTAACATAATCTTTTTCCTCCTGTATCTAGTTGTGGTAGTATAAAAAAATGTACCCGACCCTGAAAGGAACGGGCTGCGGCTGCTCATCGTGGAATCCTATTCTCTCTGGGGGGAACAGGTTCATCTCCGGAAACTGTCAATAAGTAAATAATAATCATACATAATCAAAAATAGCTTATGCAGAACCTTTTAAAACAAAATAAAGCGCTTAGCTGCCAGCAATAGTAATTAAAAAGTGACTGCTTGTCAATTCTTTTTTTCTTTGTTGCCATACATCGGGAGGAATGCGGTGATACCGGTCAGAGAGGTTTTAAATACAGTAAAAGGAATACGGGGGTTAAAAACAGACGCCGCACTGGCAGCAGATCTGGGCATATCGCTGCACACGCTGAGAAGCTGGCTGCGCAATGAATCAGTTACCCGGCAGCTTATAAACTATTGCGAGGAGCACAATATAAGCCTGGACGAAGCGCTGCTCGGCAAACGGATTTTTAACCGTGAGCGCTGCGAGGCCTGCGCAATGCGCCTGCAGTGCAGCGAATACCGCCGGGCGACCAGCAAATCGCTTGTAGTAAATGAGGATATGTTCAGCCCGAAAACAATAATTCTCAACACGCTCCTGGCTGAAAAAGTGAGCTGGCATATGTTTCAGCAGGATATGGTAAAATCACAGTGCACATTTGATCTTGAACAGATTGACCGTATCATGGTCGAGCTGCATCACCATTTGGACTGACAGGCGGGAATACCGCGGCAAGGCCAGGGACACTTTGCTTTGTCATTGCCCGGGGCATCCGGCAACCACACCACAGCTCTTTATTGCTGCAAAATTGCTGGATCACCCGGATAAACCGGGTGATGACTATGGGGTGTAATTGCCGGTTGATCCGGCTGTTTTTCCGTTCACCCTGCGCACGCAGGCCGTCATTGTCCGGCGTCAGGCACATCCGGAACCGGTGGACACATACGTGTCCACCGGCGCAATTGCCCTCAGCATCACCCGGACAATTCTGATATGGATTGGGATCACCACAGCAAATGTCCGGGGGAACTTCCGGCGGGCCGGCCACAACCAGCCCCCCTTTAAAGTGATATTTTCTCAAACAAAAAGCCGGACACACCGCTTTCAGCGTGTCCGGCTTTTTCATGCATTGATACTCAGCGTATCTCACTCACTGTCAGAGACATCCTCAGCTTCCGTATCATCGGGGTACCAGAACCGCCTGTCCACAACCAGGTTCTGCTGCGTGTTTTTCCGCTCTTCAATAACAACCGTTTTCCTGAGGCGCAGGCGCCCGAATGCGCGGACGCGTACTCGGTACGTTCGTGCGGGAACGGTTTTCCTGTAGTAGCCGTCTGCATCCGCTCTGATGCGGATGGCGCCCGCCTTTATCAGCGCGTTGCTCACCCCCCGGCCGGTTTCGGCATCAGTCACCCGGCCGCTTATTGAGCCAACACCCGTGAGAACCGAATCCACAGAAACCTCTGCAGCTTCAGACAGTGCAGACAGGCTGGGGCGCTTTTCTTCGGCCTGCGTGCAGGGTGCGCTTATCCGGTAGCGCCAGGTTCCCGGGCGCGGATTTCGGATGCGGTATTCTGTCTGCTTCTTTGTAAGGGAGAGGGTTTTCCACCAGCGCCACTCAGACCCTGCAGGCCGGAAAAGCTCAAGGCTCAGCTCGCCTGCTCCCGTCTGTCCCCTATCAACGGTAATAACCAGTTCACGGGTAAAGCGCTCGACCTCGACGCTTCCTTCCCAGGTGCCGCAGGGCTCGACCGTTCCGTTCTGTGTCTGTGACACACAGGCAGAAAGCACGCCCGCTGTTTTATACCCGTAGGCGTCTTCTGCCCTCACATTCAGCATGTGCAGCCCCGGATCCGTTCCCTCGGCAATGGTCGTCCGGCAGGAATAGACCCCGTCTTCAGCCGTTTCATCGCCGTTTGTGCCGTCATCATACAGAGCCGTGTCGGCGTCGCCGCCGATCGGGCTCAGGTCGGCTGAAACGCGCTCAATGGCCTCCAGCCCCAGCAGGTGCGACACCTTGGCAAGCAGGGTTACCGGGGTTTCATTGTCTGCAGGCGTGAGCGGCGGGCTGGCATACAGCACATCAAGCACCGGCTCTGCGGGATACACCTCAAAGTCAACGCCGGTGATGTTTTCCGACAGAACCGTTACCTCACGGGAGGGGGGCTCGCATGCTGCACCGCTCAGCTGCGGCGTGATCGAATAGGTGCCGAACAGCACCCCGCCGAACCGGTAGGCGCCCTCCTCATCGGTCCCTGCTGTGCGCTGCACGCCCGGGCCGGTCAGCAGCACATCTGCAGATCCGGTATCAAGCCCCGAGACGGTTCCGCGTATGCTGCGGCGAAGCGGCTTTGTATCGTCCTGCTCGGTATCGTGTACTGTGATGCAGGCGGTTTTAACCTCAGTTGAGGAGCCGCCGGGAGCGCTCACTGCAAGCGACACGGTGTAGGTGCCCGGCTCCGTATAAATGTGCCGGGGGTTTCTGGCCGAACTGCTGCGCGATCCGTCCCCGAAATGCCAGGTGCGGTTTACAGCAAATCCGGTCGTTTTGTCGGCAAAGGAAACGGCAAGCGGCGCCGAGCCCTCGCGCGGCGCGGCATCAAAATCGGCCTCGGGCGAAAGCCCCGATACCGTTATGTGGTTTACCTTTTCAAGGGTGTCTGTGTCGCCCGACTCGTCAGACACCGTAAGCGACACCGTATACACGCCCGGCTCATCATATGTATAAACCGGGTTTTCATCTGAAGACGGCGCGCTGCCGTCGCCGAAATTCCACTCACGCCCGGAAACCGCTCCCTGGGAGCTGTCTGAAAAGGACACCACAAGGGGTGAAATGCCCTGCACCGGCACGGCGCTGAACGCGGCGTTCAGCTCGGGAGCCTGGGTAACAGTGATGTAGTCCTCTTTTGTCATCGTGTCGCTCCAGCCCTCTTCGGTAACATTCAGGGTGACCGAATAGGAGCCCGGTGTGCGGTATATGTGCTCAGGATGATGCCCGGTTGAGCTTTCGTTGTCGCCGAAATCCCAGGCCCGCTCGGCCTCCCGTGATTCATAGGTGTTTATAAACTTCACCGCAAGCGGGGCATCTCCGGTAAGAGGCGAGCCGACAAAATCGGCGCTTCCTTCAAATGGTGCTGTTGTGGTTGTCGATGAAGAGGTCGATGTGTTCTCTGAGGGTATGGTCGTCGTTGTCGTAATTACGCCTCCCGGGACAGTCGTGGTGGTGTCTCCGGGAATCGATGTGCTGCCCGGAACCGAGGTTGTGGGAGCGTCGGGCGAGCCGCCCTGTATGATCATAAACTCCTCGCCGGCGGCGGTGATGAGGCCGTAGCGGGTGGCGGCTGCGGTGTTCGCATCAACCGAATACACAACCGTGCCGCTGCCGCTGGTGTCATCGGTCCCGCTCGACAGCGTGATCCATGATTTTGTTGCATAGGCCGACCAGAGGCATTTCATCTGGGTTACCACGGTAAAGCTTCCCGGGCCGCCTGCCGCGTTGAATTCCGCCGAGGGCGGGCTCAGGCGGAAGGAGCATTCATCCGATCCGCCTCCCCCGGGGGACGCTATGGTAGTTGTAGACGTTGCGGCGTCTTCGTCGATTGCCGAAAAGGTAACCCCTGTGTTTGCCGACAGGGCTCCATCTTCGGTTGAGTCGTCATATTCGGCAGTGGTGCATTCCACGCTCACATTGGTTATATCCATGTCGTAATCAACAGATGCGTTTCCGGTAAGCGTTATTGCTGCAACCGTGCTGCCGGCGCGTCCCACCCCGGCCTTGGTGACGCCGGCGGGAAGATTTGATACCGTCCAGTTTCCTGCCGTAAGCGAAGACGCAAAGGTGCCGCCGGTAATTGTTACGGTAATCACCTCACCGTCTTCTGAACCCTCCTGTATGTCCCCGTCATCGGAGAGAGAAATTGACTCGGCATCGTCGGTTGCCGTAACCGAAAGTGTTTCAAGCGGTGAAATATCCGAAGCGATGTCTATCTCTGCATCAGCAATAGTGAGCAGAAGCGTGCTTATATCGGTGTCAAAATCACCGTTGAAAGCAATATGTATTGTGCAGTGCGTGTCGTCGGTATAGGTAATACTTTCGATCGACATTCCTGCAGGAGCATCTGTAAAGGTGAAGTTTGCGGTGTCAAGCGTGGCATCGGTAAAGGTAGTGCCCTTAAGCGTGGCATTTATGCTGCGGCTGTCAAGATTTGCCTCTGTAGCAGTGTCATCAAAAGCGGCAACAACCCCCTCAACGGTATTTACCGAAATGGTTATTTCGCTTCCTGCGTCATTGGCAAGAAACGTGAACGAGTCGGATCCCAGCCACGCAGCATCGGGTTTGTATTTCAGTCTGGCAAGATCGGCCGCAGTGATGAGGTCCTCATCGCCAACAGCTTCTCCGCCGTCAACGACACCGTCTGAATTGTCGTCGATAAACAGGGTACCGTCTGTCGGAAGGCTTTTTATGCGGACGTTATCCAGTGATACTTCAGGATCGACATAATCAAAGTCCGATGTGGCAAAGGCATAGTCAGTTTCATACAGGGTGGTTACCGAGCCCGACTGTGAGCGCATGACAACATAATAGGTAAAATTCGTGCTGGCTCCATTTGCTAGAGCGCCTATGTCAAAGCCGATTGAAATGCCGTGATCATCGGTGTCGGTGGTATCTTTCGCCGTGGGATTATTAACAACCGTAGCTGCCTGTGTATCCATCAGACCTGATGCGAAGCGGGGGATAGCCTGTGCGTCAGTCGAGTAATATCTGATAAGCGACTGAGTGCCCGCAGCGGATTCATATGCATCGCCTGCCTGAGAAAGCGCCTGAACGATCACTTTTGCGTCGTTTGCGATATTGGCGACCACTTTGTTAACTGTGGTATAACTACCGCCCATATCTTTGGTGTTGTCTGGGTCAAATGATCGCATGTAGGAAACCTGTGTCATGTCGCTGCCGCTGTTGTTTGTGAGCGTCACCTGATAGGTGACATATTTATCGTTTACCGCAAAGGAGATGTTGTGGTCAATCTGCAGGCCGTTCCACGAGCCGGTACCGGTTGTTCGCAGCACGCTGCCGACACTGGCATCGACAAACGCATACGGGCTTATGTTATTAGAGCTGTGGCTGTTACAGCCATGCACCAGAGAGCCGTTGTTTAAACTTACCCCCCAGCCTTCGGCTTCGGTACCGGGAAGAAAATAGTCGATACGTAAATCGGCACCGTTATTGAATCCGTCTGCATCCCCCAGAAACCCGGGAGCCGTAGAGTCTCCGTCGTTTTGTCTCCCGTAAAAACCTGAAATTTTATCTTCCCCTTTTGCCTGTCCGGATGAGCCGTTCTGGCCGATTCCGAACTCGATAAAATTGCCGCCCAGATACACGTTTCCACTGTCGGCATCAACCCCGGAGCGAGCACCCGGAAGGGCGGCAAAAAGTTGCCTCGAAGCGATCAGTGTTAAAACTACAAAACCAACTATGCACAGTACTCGTTTTTTCATTACAGCTCTGTGGGACATATGTCCTCCTCTTAATTATTACAAACAGTTGAAGATCGCTGCGTTGTATTCATCGTTCAGAAGAAAAATTTTATAATAATAAAAATAAATTGCAACAAACCTTTTATAAGAAGGGGCTGTATGGAACGCGATGCCCTCACGCCGGGAGCGACCGGCTGCAGCGGCAGGTATTGAGTCTGACTGATCCATATTTCTACCGCCGGCTTCTCCTCTGTCATATCAACCGCAAAAAAGCTGATATCGGCGTGAGATTTCTCAGCCGCTTCTCCTCGAAACGGCAGTGGGGCTCTTTTATTTTGGAAATTATTTCAGAACGCACAGAGCCCGCCGCAGACGTTTATTGACTGGCCGGTGATATAATCGGCGTCTGGCGAGCACAGGAAAAGAACAGCGCCGGCGATGTCGCCGGTTGTGCCGATGCGGGGAATCTTGAGCTGCATGTTCTGCAGCGCGGTATCAACGACCATCTGAACCGTGCTGCCCGGCGGAAGCCCCATTTCGCTGTCCGACTTATGCCAGATAGGGGTGTCGATCAGCCCCGGACACACGGCATTCACGGTTATTCCGTCAAGCCCCAGCTGACGGGCAAGCCCGTGGGTAAGATTGATGAGGGCTGCTTTAGACGGAGGGTACACGATTTTATTGCCGAAATTCTGCTTTCCCTCGCACGAGGCAATGTTCACGATGCGCCCCTTTATGTTTGACTCGATCATGCGGGGCGCTATTTTCTGGATCAGAAGAAAAGGCCCGCGGACATTGACCGCAAATATCCGGTCCCACAGCTGCGCAGTGATGTCATCAAAGCCCGCCCCGGAATCGCCGATGCCTGCGCAGTTTACCAGAATGTCGACCTGTGCAAACCCGGCATAAACCGCCTCAACTGTTTTAGCGATATCGTCTTCAACGCCGACATCACACACAAGCGGAAGCGCTTTTTGCCCGCGCTCGCGGATTCCGTCCGCTGTTTCATCAAGGCCCTCCCGGTTTACATCACAGGCGGCGACATCTGCGCCCTCACCGGCAAAGCGCAGCGCGATTTGTCTTCCTATGCCGCTTGCAGCACCGGTAATCAGTGCCGTTTTTTCTGCAAAACGCCCGGTATAATCAGTCATAATGTCGCCCCCGTATAGGTTGTGAGTCGACTGTGTTTTTTTCAGCCAGCTATACTAACAGAAAAACAATGCCCTGTCGTTATTAAAATATTTTTGGGGAATGTTCCGGTTCATATTCCTGTTGCCTTGCCGGAAATGTGCCGGTATAATCAGAGCCGAAAACGGTGCTGCACCGCTTTCGGCGGCGGATGCGAAAGCCGGGAGGCGCAGGGGTTATAACTAGTAAACCGCACAAAGGGAGGGGACACCATGATCACCACATATTTTCACCGCACGGCAGCGCTGTGTGCTGCCATGATAGCCGGTGTGCTTCTGCTAGCCGGCTGCCGGGCGGAAAAGCCCGATTATGACCTGTATGAGCGGATGGGGGATTATGCACGCGACAGCTTTACGGACAGCGGTGCCGAGCTGCGCGACATTTCCAGCCAGTTTGATGACTATACGGTGCAGCTTACCGGAATGTTCCGGCTTGCGTTCGGCGCTTCGCAGCTTGAGCTTCACGCATCATCCTATAACGGAACAAAGATAGCGGTTGCATCCACCAGCCAGTTTGAAGTTCCCCCCGACTCGGGCAGTTACAGCGATGTTGCGTTTGTGGTCAGGCCCGCGGCAAACATCCGCGCCCCGTTTGTCCACGGCGACGCGCTCAAGGCAATGGCCGGCATGAGCGGTTCGTTCAGCATGGACTTTTACAATGTGAATTCCGATCATATCGACCTTGAAACGTTTTTTGACAATGAGACGGCAACGCTCGAGCAGGCACTCGCCCTGGTGGAGCAGTACCAGCGAAAAGAGGGCGAGGGCAGAGGCGAGTATACACCTCATCTTGAGCCCTACAAAAGCGATTACCGGATAGAAATCGAGGAGCCGGACACGGATAATGAAACAAGGCGCAAAGCCTACTTTGATGCTGCCTATCAGGCATTTACGCTTTTTATGGATGCCTATTTCGCCAGCCTCGGCCGGCTGTCGCCCGAAGACGACCAGGAGCTCATACAGGGTACCATCGCCGGAACCGATGCCTTTATCGACACACTGTATGAAGAGGATTTTGCTGCAATGATGGGAAAAGAGCTGTTCGGGGATGATTTCGACACCTACTTTCTCGAGCTGTTCTGGAGAGACGGCTACTACGGAGAGGGCATTTCCGCTCAGTAACCCGGTAACGCAGGCGCTGCGCACCGGCAAAACAAAAAGGGGGGGGATGTTATTAAGGTGTCTCTCCCTTTTTTTAATGATACTCCCCGCAGCACGCTGCGGGGTATCCCGGTAATTCATGTTGATTATTTTGATACAT
>CAZUMW010000073.1:0-13763 GCA_964621615.1 uncultured Thermodesulfobacteriota bacterium | reverse complement strand
GGGGGGGGGGGGGGGGAGAAGCCGTGAACGGGAACGTGTACGGAATAGGGAAGAAAAGCAGCTATTAGATGTCAGCAATTAGCTAAAAAACAAAGCTTTTTTTATTCTGAATTCTGACTCCAGGATTCTAGAGACTCAAAGCTAACAGCTGAGTGGCGAAGAGTTAAACAGAAAAAATTGCAATTTGGTATGAAAAATGGTACTTAAATAAGTATCATATTAAGATCAAAATGGAGTCCTGCGATGAATAGTATACCCGCACAGGAAATAAAGCGACGAGGGATTGCCGCAGTCGATGAGCTGATTGCGAAAGGTGATATCCATGTAATCAGAAAAAACAAGCCCGAGTACGTAGTGATATCAGAAGAGCGCTATCAGGAGCTGCTCCACGCTGAACACGAGTCCTATTACCGACGGGTGAAGGCATCGCTTAAAGATGTAAAATCCGGAAAGACAAAGAGCTTCCGGACAGCAGCCGACCTGCTCAAGGCTATTGAGTTTGCCGGTGAAGAGTAATGTACAGCATAGTTACCCCGGCGTCTTTTCTTAAACAGGCCAAAAAATTTTTTGAAAAGCATCCTGATCTGAAAGAGAATTTTTCGAGGCTGATCGACGAGATGCAAAAGGATCCTTTTCAGCCTCACCTTAAACTGCACCCCCTCAAAGGCAGGCTGGAGGGGTGTCATGCAGTAAGTCTTACTTACCGTTACCGTATAACGCTCACCATTGCTGTAGCCGATAAGGAAATTATTCTGCTTGATATCGGCAGCCATGATGAAACTTACCGGTAAGACGTGCAGATTCCAATTTCAATGCCGCATTATCAGCATTATATGTTATTTTACCTGTTTGGGGAAGAAGGTTCTGTAATAATTAATGAAGTCAGAATTCAGGAGCTTGGAAAAGAAAGAATCCAGAAGTCAGGAGTCGGAAATGCAGCTGTTAGCTTTCAGCAATTAGCCTTTAGTAAAAAGCAAAAAGCAAACTAAATGCTAACAGCTCCCCGCTTGCCGTGTCGCAGACCTGGTATCCGATAGAACCTGGATTATTAATGAAATGGTAAAACCTGATGAATTATATCGTTGTGCCTGACGGGATTGCCGCTTACGCTCATGGGCAGCCTTGTGCCAAGCCGAGCTTTGTATATGCACAGGTGCTTGATTATGCCGCACAGATATACCGGTCGGGAGACACCCTGTACCTTGCTCCTGCAAATGCCTCCGACAGCGGGACAGAGCATCAATTGGCCCATGTATATCTGTTGTCAAAAAGCTCCCGTTTCCGGATTGTGTGTCCTGATATCGTTCCGGATGCCTATGTTGATACCTACGGCAATGCGGTGTGTTTAAAAGATCATCTTGAAGAAAATATATCGACTGCAGAGTTTGAGATGATATGCGCCTACATTCATTCCTGCCGCGCAGAATACTGCTTCAAAAAAGCCGGATACCGCATCGGTAAAATCCATCGTGTGCATTACCGTATATACCCCGAACCGATTTGCCGTCGCTGGTGGTATTATAAATACAAACCCGTTCACTGGGTGTATGAAATGCTTGCTTTCTGCCGGGACCTGGTGAAATATTAATAAAGATAGAAAAGCAGCTGTTAGCAGCAAGCAATTAGCCTTTAGCAAAAAGCAAGCAAAAAAAGTAAACTAAATGCTGAAGGCTAACAGCTTGCCAGCTTATGAGACGTACACGTTCACAGCGAAGCGGTTCGCATACACGTACACGAGAAAATAGAAGCTGAAAGTCAGAAGCACGATACAGGACGATGAGAAGAAAATTTTGTAAAAATGCCCAAGATACTTTGGAAGGATTTTTGCTAAACGCTCATTGCTGGCTGCTAACGGCTGCTTTTGTGAATTTTGGCTCCTGAATTCTTTTTTCAGCTTTCAGCTATCAGCTCTTAGCTTTCTTTTCGTTTTTAACAACTAACTGCTTTTGTTCCCGCTTCTGTTTTTTATTCTGGCTTTTTTTACATTTGTTATTCTGGATTCTGTTTTTTTGCTAACTGAAAACTGCTGAAAGCTAAAAGCTTCTTTTTTACATTTGGATCTTTCGAATATGATCAGCCGCCGAACATTCCTGTACGCTCTTTCCTCACTCGCCGCCGCCGTCGGGGGATGCGCCTCGTATGCACATTTCTGGGAGGCAAAAAACATCCGTGTTGTGACAAAACAGATTATGCAGGGAAAGTTAACAGGAAACCGTCCTTTAAGGATCCTGCACATTTCTGATTTGCACGCCTCCTGTTTCGTGTCGCTTTCATTTATTGAGCGGGCAGTAAGGCAGGCACTGGCAGAAAAACCGGAT
The DNA here is from genome assembly GCA_964621615.1 of uncultured Thermodesulfobacteriota bacterium. GTDB lineage: Bacteria > Desulfobacterota > WTBG01 > CAIYCZ01 > CAIRTM01 > CAZUMW01. Next base: position 11,445 of record CAZUMW010000073.1, on the reverse strand, counting down.
TTGGTCTGTATAACCGGTGACTTTATCACGTTTAACGTTCCCCATCATGATCGCTACAAACAGATCCTCAAATTGCTTTCAAGCACCGCGCCGACGGTTGCCTGTTTCGGTAATCATGACGGAGGAAAGTGGGCAAAAAGAGGTATAGGATATGATGAACGCCCGATGGTGCAAAAACTTCTCTCTGAAGGCGATATCCTCATTCTTGAAAACGAATCAAAAAATTTATTAATAAATCATCAAAAAATTTCAATCGTCGGACTTGATGATATCTGGGCTGAACGGTTTGACCCGCCAAAGGCTTTCGGCTCTGCAGGCAGCGATTATGATATGCGCATTGTTCTGTCGCACAACCCGGATACCAGAGTGCGGCTGAACACCTATGAATGGGATATGCTTTTATGCGGCCACACGCATGGCGGTGAAGTCTGCATACCCTATATCGGAGCACCGCTTGCCCCGGTAAAGGACAAGCAGTATGTAGAAGGGCTGCATTATGAAAACGGCCGTGTGGTTCATATTACACGAGGATTGGGATCACTTTTCGGTGTGCGTATAAATTGTGCGCCCGAAATCAGCATCCTGCATGTGGGGTAAGAATAATAGTCATGCCCGGCAGTTAATCTGATAATTGTTTATTAGTCGCTGTATCTCTTAGACATGGCAGAAGACAGGAGCAAGAATGAAGAAAAATGAAACAGAGATGATATTTGTTTCATGAGGATAATACTGTCATTTTCCCGGTTAAACGGCTGGTCTTTTTGTTAGCTGAATTCTATATTTTTTTACGATTATCACGGCGATACCTGTTTCGATTCAAACCTGTTTTCCACTTCTGAATCCCTGATTCTCGCTCTTGACTTCTATCTTCAAATATTGCTTTTGACATAACGTGCTATTCATGATATTGGACAATACAAATATATAAAATTATCAAAACAGGCAAAGGCTGTTTTTGAAAATTTACACTTCCTTCCAACGAAATGTGTTCGTATTGATCGGCATTTGTATTGCCGTTTTTATCGGCATGTGCATCTGGCACGTGAAATGGATACCAATACGACACGCCTTGCTGGAAATACATAATCTTTTCTTTGTTTTTTTCGCGATAGCACTGTATGTGGCAGGCCATTTTTTGCGGGGGCTGAGAACGCGTTGGCTTGTCAGTCCGGATGCAAAATTGTCTGTTCTTACGGCAAGCAACATCGTTATAGCAGGATATGCAGTCAACAATATCATACCGGCCCGTGTGGGAGAGCCGGCTCGTGCCGGCATGCTTTCAGAGAGAACCGGCCTGCCGTTTATGCAGTCTCTGACCGTTGTCTTTGTAGAGCGCATACTCGACGGGCTTGCAATTGTTGTCCTGCTGTGCTGCGCTGCTCCTGTGGTGGGTCTGTTTGACAATTATAAAGAGTCCATTGTATTCATTTGTCTTTTATTGTTTATCGGTGCCGGTGGTGTTTTATTATTCGTTGTAGCCCCGAACCGGGTTTTTGGCCGTATTTCAAAATCACTTTCTGCAATCGGCCCGCATTTTCATGACCGGGTGATACAGTTTGTGACATCCATTTCCAACGGTGTATCTTATCTCCGGGATCCGGCAAACACCCTCAGAGTATTTCTGTTGAGTATTGCTGTCTGGCTGTGTGACACCGGGTTGTTTTTATTGCTGCTGCCCGCGTTCGGTCTTCAGATGAATATATTTTTTGCTCTCTGTGTTATGGGGATAGCCAATCTCAGTATATTTTTTATTCCGGTAACGCCGGGATACTCAAGCCCCGGAAACATTGGCCCGTTTCAGCTGGTGTGCATTCAAACCCTGGTATTTTTAGGAATTACCAGGAGCACCGCAATTCAATATGCAGTTATTGCTCAGTTTGTAATTTTTTTACTTATAATGATCTGGGGTGGAGCGGTATTCCTCTGGTATGGCTGGACTCTCCGAAGAGCCCGCAGTCTTTCGCACAAAGCAACTGATGTTTCCTCGAGCCCTGAACAAGTGTGTGCGGAAGTAAACCGTATCGGATCGCTGTCGCCGGTAAAGGAAACACGGAGCCCCTCAGCATTTATTATTTCACTAACCGAAGCTGCGGTGCCCCTGAACGATGAACAGCTCAATTGCAAACAAGAGGCAGTGTATCGTACAGCACAGTTCATCCATCAGGAAATACACAACCTCCCGAGAAAATTTTATATTCTCATGATGATCGGCTTGTCCGGCTTCAGGCTTCTTGTTTCTGTCAGGTATTTTAAGGATTTTGTAAAACTGCCTTTGAATTTACGCAAACGGGCGTTCGGTGCCTTTGCCTATGGGAAAGTAGGCCCGGCGCGCAAACTGTTCAAGCTTGTTCGAAGCACGGCGCTGCTCGGGTTCTATGAATACAGCAAAAACGAGGAACCCCACGGCAGCAGCAACAGCGGAGGCCGGCATGAATAGGAACCTGTCTGTTGAGAATCTGGTTATAGGATCCGGTGCAGGCGGGGCTCTTACCGCCTGCATGCTTGCAGCATCCGGCCGTGATGTATTGGTTATTGAAGAGGGAAAACGCTGGGATCTGGCCGATTATGGAAACAACTGTCCTGACGGCATGCTCAAGCTGTACCGGCGCGGCGGGATGACTCCTATTATGGGCAATGTGCCGATCGGATATGCAGAGGGGAGATGTTACGGCGGCGGTACTGAAATAAACAGCGGGTTCTGGCATCGGACTCCACCGGAGATTCTGCTGCGCTGGAAAGCGCAGTATGATCTTGACAAGGCCATGCCGGATGATCTCGAGCAGCATTTTGAGTGGCTTGAAAAAGAGCTTAGCGTGCGTCTTTACGAAAGCGAATGGCCGGGCAGTACAAAAGTGTTTGCGCGCGGCATAGATGCCATGAAGTGGTCATACCAGGAGGTTCCCCGTGTTGTTAAACAGTGCGAGGGGCTGAACTATTGCCCCAACGGGTGCCCCAGCGGAGCCAAGCAGAGTATGCGATTCACCTTTCTGGCACGTGCAGAGCAGGAGGGTGCACAGGCGGTAACCAGCTGCCGGGTAAAGCTTCTGATAAAACAAAGAAAGCGTATTATCGGCGTTCTGGCCGGAATACTGCGGCCCGACGGGAGCGAAGAGCTTATACGTATCGATGCTGAGAATGTTTTTGTCTGTGCCGGTGCAACTGAAACACCTGCGCTTCTGCATCGCAGCGGTATACGGTTCCATGTGGGAGACTCCTTCAGGATTCATCCCATGCTCAAAGTTGCCGCCCGCTTTAATGAGGAGATCAATGCCCATAAAAGTGTCCTGCCCCTGCTGCAGGTAAAAGAGTTCTGGCCCGAGATATCTCTTGGCGGGGCGTTTTTTTCTCCGGGGCATCTTGCCATGCTCTTGAGCGAAAACTGGCCCGAAAATAAAGACAGCATGCGCTATTTACCCAATATGGCGGTTTATTATGTGGCCGTACGCGGTACCGGCAGGGGTACTATACGGTCCTCGGTTACCGGTGAGGATGCAGCTTCCATAAAATATAATATTTCCCGGCAGGATTTGTGGAACCTGAGCAAAGGACTGGCACATTTGTCTGCATTGCTTCTTGCTGCGGGGGCGCAGGAAGTCTACCCCGCGGTTTACGGGATGTCGCCGATTGACAATCAGATCGATGCCATTCGCTGGCTTGACCAGCTGCTGCCCAAAGGCGCATTGAGCCTCACCACTATTCATGCCTTCAGCTCGTGCCCGATGGGCGAGCGGATGGACAGGTGTGCGGCAGATTCATTCGGCAAGGTTTACCATTATGAAAACTTGTATATAAATGACGGCAGCATGATCCCGGACTCCCCCGGTGTGAACCCGCAGGGTACCGTTATGGGGCTGGCCCGGAGAAACGTGCTGCATTTTCTGGAGGAACGCCCATGAGCAGCGCCACGGCACTTATTACCGGTGCGCCAGGCTGGCTCGGCACTCGGCTTGCCCGGGTTCTGGCTGAGAAAATAAATGTATTCGGCTCGATGTACTATGATTTCACAGATAGAAAAGTCCGGTGCCTTGTTCTCAGTGGAGAAAACAGCGCGGCGCTGAACACCATGCCCGGGAATGTCGAGCAGGTGCCGGGGGATTTGAGGGATGCGGAATCACTGGTGCCGTTTTTTGAGGAGTCTGAAGGGGCAACCGTTTTTCACTGCGCCGGCATGATCCACCCCGCATTACGGGTTAAACAGTTTTATGACGTCAATGTACAGGGGACACGGAATATCATTGTAGCTGCACAGAAAAGCGGCATTAAGCGGTTTGTTCACGTATCATCGAACTCGCCGCTTGGATGCAATCCATCACGGGATCATCTGTTCGATGAAAGCAGCCCGTACAACCCGTACATGAATTACGGAAAGACAAAAAAGTCAGCCGAGGATATTGTTAACGAAGCCGGACAGTCCGGACGGATGGAAACCGTGATCATCCGCCCTCCCTGGTTTTACGGTCCCGATCAGCCGCCGCGGCAAACGCTTTTTTTCAAGATGATCCGGGATGGAAAAGGGCCGATTGTGGGAGACGGCGACAATAAGCGCTCAATGGCATATGTGGACAATATCTGTCAGGGCCTGCTGCTGTGTGAGTCTGCTGAAAAGGCAAACGGACAGACATACTGGATAGCCGATGAGCGTCCGTATACCATGAATGAAATCATGGATACGATAGAGCGCCTTCTCGAAGATGAATTCAACCAGAAATGTGCCCACAAGCGCATGCGCCTTCCCTCCATCGCCGGCGATATCGCCCAGCTTGTCGACTGGAGCCTGCAGAGCGTCGGTTTTTATAACCAAAAGATACATGTGCTTTCAGAGATGAATAAAACCATAGCCTGTTCAATAAAAAAAGCACAGAGCGAGCTTGGCTATCAGCCGCAGATTTCCCTTGAAGAAGGGATGCGGAGAAGCCTTCAGTGGGTGTGGGATACCCTCGGACCGCTGGAGTGAAAGAAACAGCTAAAAAAGCAGCGGTTAGCAGTCAGCAGTTAGCGTTTAGCAAAAAAGATGAAAAACAGAAGTCAGAAGTCGGAAATGCAGCTGTTAGCTTTCAGCAATTAGCTGCGGTTAGCAAACAGCAAACAGAAAACTTAATGCTGCCCCCCCCAGCTTATGAGACGTACACGTTCTCAGCGAAGCGGTTCGCGTACACGTACACGAGAAGATAGAAGTCGGAAGCCGGAAGGAAAAACGAAAGTCAGAATTCGGAAGTCAGTAGAAAAATCTCTCCCGGCCTCCCTTTCAATAAAGGGAGGGGCAATTTTCGTGGTGCACGGCACAACCGCTTCTTACCAGTCTTCCCTGTTCATGTTCGATGTTTAACCCCGCGCAAGCGGGTTGCCATGCCGCGGTTTATCCGGGGCATCCAGAATTATGCCCGCACGTGATCTGTCCGGGCAATCCGAAAAACAACATACCGATTACCGAGCTCGATTCGATTCCAAACCCTTATTCATTTTATGCTTATTTTGATTTTCTGTATTCACCCCCTGCTTTTTATTCTGCTTATTCATGAACGACTAAAAAAGGTGAGCACAATAATTACGGTAAATATCTGCCCGCTTATCAAAAAAATCCCGATTGAAAACAATCATGCCGCCTCAAAACAACAGAGCTGACCCGGAGCACAAACCATTCGATTTGAAGAAAAAATGTACTTTCTGGATCATCCTGCTGATTCTGTTATACGGGGGTACGGAGCTGCTGTCATCCGGCGGTTTGTTTTATTTGAGAAACGTTCGCAACGTGTGTTACACCCCGGTGGACGTTCTTTCCGGAAAACAAAAAAATATTATTGAGCAGTTTATAAAGAAGGAGTTCCATTATCTCGCTTTTCACCGTGTGCTCGGCTGGACTATAAAAGAAAATGGTGCCTATCAGGATCTTTACCGGGCAAATGCAGACGGCATACGGGCTGACAGGGAATATTCCCGTAAGGTGCCTGCTGATATGATACGCATCACCGCTTTTGGGGATTCTTTTACCCACTGCGACGATGTGCCGAATGACGGTACCTGGCAGGTTTTTATGGAAAAGAATGATCCTTCGCTGGAGGTCATCAATTTCGGGGTAGGGGGGTATGCCCTGGATCAAGCCTACTTGCGCTATAAAGAGCATGGCAGCCGTTATACAGCCGACGTTGTTTTTATAGGGTTTATGTCGGAGAATATTTTTCGGATGGTCAACACGTTTCGCCCGTTTTATATCGAAGATTCGGCGCTGCCGCTTGCAAAACCGCGTTTCACTCTTAACAGTAGCCTGAAAATGCTTCCGACCCCCCTGAAGACACTGGACGATTACCGTATGCTGCTTAAGTCTCCCGATACGATGCTGCCTCGTATCGGCTCTCATGATTATTTCTATCACCGCAAATACAAGTCAGGCATATTTGACTGGTCCCCGACGGTCCGGATGATGAAGATATCGATGGAAAAAATTCAGAACACATATTCTACGGACTCTATTTTCTGTGATGGGGTTTATAACAAATCAAGTGAAGCATTTGCTGTGACAGCACATGTGTTTGATGCTTTTTATGAATCGGTTTTGCAGAATAACGCTGAGCCGGTTATTGTTGTTTTTCCGCATAAATATAATATCAAATCATATAAAAAAAAGGGCATCAAAGAGTATGCCGCGCTGCTGGCTCATTTTGACACACAAGGGTATGCCTATGTTGATTTGATGGATGCATTTGGACATTGTGATGATACGCATGCATTAGCGGATTTATTTGTGGGGCATCATTATTCTGTAAAGGCAAACCGGATGGTCGCAAAACATATACTGGAATATATGAAGAGGAATTATTTTAAGCCGAAGCCGGGAACCTGAAAAGCAGCCTTCAGCAGCAAGCAATGAGCGTTTAGCAAAAAGAAAGCAGAAAACTAAATGCTGAAAGCCGAATGCTAACAGCTTGCCGGTTTATGAAGCCTGCCCGTACACAGGGAAGCGGTACACGTACTCGTACACGAGAAAAAATGGAGTTTGAGGAAGCCGTGAACGGGTACGAGAACGAGTACGGTTACGGGATGGGGCAGAGAGCGATTAGCAGTTAGGCAAAAAGATGAAAAACAGAATTCAGAATTCAGGAGCCGGAATTCAGAAGGAAAAAGCAGTGGGCCGTGCGCATCTTTGTCATGCCCCGATTTATTCGGGGCATCCAGTATTTTATTGACGCGAGAATCAATATGGATTCTTATAGCTATTGTGATCCCTACATTAACGGAGGTCTGGTTTACTGTGAGAACAATTCAGATGATCCTTGATGATGAGCTTGTCAGAGCGGTTGACGTTATATCGAAACAACTTCACACAAATCGTTCTGCTTTCACACGAAAAGCTCTCCGCGAGGCGATATCGCGTTATAACCTTGAACAACTCGAGCGCAAACATCGTGAAGGCTATGAACGTTTGCCAACTGATGGGGATGAATTTTCGGTCTGGGAGCAGGAACAAGCCTGGGGGAAAGAGTGAAACACGGTGAAATACGATGGTATAAATTTGTTAAGCCGGAAAAAAAGGCCGGTTCTCATCCTTACGCGGAACTCCGTGCTGGAATATCTTGGTGAAGTAACAGTTTCTCCTATTACGAGTGTGGTCAGAAATATACCCTCTGAAGTGCCTCTCTCGAAATCCGATGGTATGCCGAGAGATTGTGCGGTAAACTGTGATCATTTGCAGACAGTTTCAAAAGGAAAAATTGGATCGCTGATTACAACCCTTTCTCCGTCAAAAATGACTGATGTCGGCTATGCCGTTTGTTTTGCACTTGATATTTCATAGAATTATTTTTCTGTGGGTGGAGCGAAATTCATCGTGTTGCTGCATCGTTTGCGGTGGGTTAACACCAACCGTGTCGGCTTTTGTTTCCGGCTTCTGAATTCCGGGTGGACAGCTTTATGGAGGGTTAGCAGCCTCTACCGACTTTATTTTTTTCCTTCTGAATTCTGAATCCTGAATTCGGACTTCTGTCTTTGTTATTATTTACGAAAACCACTTGATCAGCTTAAGAATCCCCTGACTCACCGGCTTTTTATGCGCAGAGCGGCTTGCCTGCATATGGGATTTATTTTCCAGATACCAGCTGTATGACTCGATCATTGCCTCTCTGTTGCCGTGCCGGGGTGACCAGTCAAGCTCCTGTTTTGGTTTTGAAATATCAAAAACAAACGGCTTGTGGTAGGTGAGATAGTGCCACGGAGCAAGCGGTGACAGGTTCAGTTTGTCTGCAATATACAAAGCAGTTTTTGTCATGCTGACCGGCAGGTTTTTTACTTTTGCACCGGTGCCTGCATACGAACACAGGCTTTCCAGATCATCCCGCAGGGTGCCGTAATCGTCCGCCCCGATGTTATACAGTCCGTTATGCTGAGATAACGCCGCTTTAACTGATGCCTCGATGAGATCATCCACGTGCACGAACTGGAATAAATTATCCCCTTTTCCGATAACATAAATATTTTTACCTTCCGATATCCACTCGAAAAGAATCTGAAAAATACCAAGCCGGCTTTTTCCGCCGATTATAGTGCGCGGCCGGATGCAGCTTGCATTACCGCCCTCATCCATGTATTTCCACACTTCCTTTTCACCGTCAAGCTTTGACTGACCGTATATTTCAATAGGATGATACGGGGTTTTCTCCGTTATCGGCATTTCCTCCGGCAGGCCGTAAATGGCCGATGAGGACATATGGACCAGCTTCTTTATGTTGTTCGCTTTGCAGCAGTCAACGATGTTTTTTGTACCGTTTACATTAACATTGAAAAAATTTTCCCCGGATTTGGTAAGAGGGACAAGTGCTGCGTTGTGATGAATATAGTCTGCATCCCTGGTTAAATCGTTAAGAAGTTTGCGATCCAGTACGCTTCCCTGGATGTATGTGACGCCGTCGAGTTTTTCATCGCATTCAATCACGTCGAGCGCGATGATATCTTTTTCACCGATTGTAAAGAGCTTATGTATAATATGGCTGCCCAGAAACCCTGCGGCGCCGGTAACCAGATGTTTAGCCATCGCATCCCCTTTTTCGTATTGTAGTAAAGTTGGATTAATTCAGATAGCCGAGCGCTTTCAATTATCACGAGGTATCTGCTTTAAGAATTCTTTTTCTGTATTGCCTGATTGTTTAAACTGGAATTTCCTCTAATACGTATTTTAGTCTTTTACTTTTTGTCGCACTTTATCAAAACTGGTGTCAATCAATATTATCGGTTTACAATGAACCTTTCTTAAGATTAAACAACGTTAAGGGTTTTTGTTGTAATATGATTTTTATTCCTCTCCCGGAGCTTTCCTTTTGTATAGCCGGTACCGTTCTCTTTCTACATCAAGTGTATAATTTTTCTGAAGCCAATTCCTGAGATCTGGAAATGTGTTCAGCCGTTCATATCCGTAAATAGGCCAGGTGTTTTTTGCCACCACAATAAACAAGGGCGGTTTTTTTTGCAATTCGCCAAGAAAGCGAGTTCGGAGATTTTTGATGTACGGGTTATCGATATTGTGAAATAAGTGGCCGTCGCAAATAAATCCGGTCGGCTGTATAATATCCATCTTCAGCAGAGTTAAAATACCCCCGCTCATCGTTTCCAAATTCTGAACAGTTTCATTTGGCGGAACCCTGTCTTTGAGGTCCTGAATCAATGCTTCCGGATATGCAAGTTCATTAATATAATGCGGCGGGGCTTTTATCATATATTTGATTGCGCACAAAGAAAACCAGCACATAATAAATGCTAGGACCGCAGCAACTACTGAACGTTTCAATGAAGAAAGCAAGTGCTTATATTCGCTGTCTGTCCATGAGGCAGCCGTCATAAAGAGAAAGCCCATCAGCGGGTAGAGATGGTAGTAAAGTCCTTTGCCCTGCATACCATAATGGAGTATGCCGTAAACAATGCCGCCTCTGATAATGATATGTTTTAAGGAGCTGTTTTTAGTTAACACAATGATAATACTTTCTATTAAAAGTATTACACATGCAGGAATAATAATCGGTACTCCCAGGTGATCGACTAACAATCCGCTTGAGAGCGTGTTGAATTTGAGTCCGGAATAAAGCGGTATAAGATAATGAAAAACTATTTCAAAAAACGGTATCAGCCCTCCCGACCACCACAGCCACAGGCACAGGCATAACAAACAGATTGATGAAGAAAACAAAAAGATTATCAGATGCTTTATCTGTGCAGCACGGGAATTTCGAAAAAGCAATCCAATAATTGCTGCAAGAAACAGGATCCATAATCCGGCAAACGGTTTCAGTCCAGCAGCGCTTCCGTTCAGAAGACCCGCAGCAGCGAGATAGCTGCTGCGGGTCTTCTCTGTAAATTTGAGAAAGAAAAAAGTGCCGCTGAAAAGGAAAACAAGCATTATGTAGTCGCGCTGTCCGGCACACAGCGGGCCGTTTATCAGGTGAAAGCCGGTAAACAGTGCAACAGCACTCAGAGAAGCGCTGTTACTGAAACGCCTGCAATAAGCAAAAATAGATATATTGATACATAACAGGCATGTTAGATCGAACAGTCGCCAGCTGAAATCACCTGCTCCAAAAATGTTTACAACAAACAAATGAAGCGCATAGGTTCCGGGAAAGTTCATGTCGAAGATGTCACGATAGGGGGCTAACCCGGACATTATAAGCTTGGCGATATAATGATACAGCGGCGGATCGAGCATGAGCTTCCAGCCCAAAGATTTTGTAATGAGCACACAGCTTATGCCGATAAGCATTACCGAAAGGCTGGAAAACATAACAGAGAATGTTTTTGATTGGGAAGGGTTCATGTAGTCTCCGCATTAAAAACAATAGTGATATTTATATCGTATAACGCGGGCAAGCGCAAAAAATTCGCATGGGGAGCCAAAATCGTTGCCTTCACCGAAAATAGGGATTGACAGCGGTCAAGATGTCAGTATACAGGCTTGTTTTTGTTTGACAAAATGCCAGTAGATATAAGATACTTTATGAAATTTTAAAAAAGCAAGTATTATAAATTCTAACAAATATTGAGTGCAAAAGAAATGATAAACGCATTAAAACTCAGTTACAAGATCTCTTGCAATGTGCTAAGAGGTTATCCATTTTTATTATATTTCAAACCTACAGCCCGGTGTAATTTGCGGTGCAAATCATGTAACCGTTGGCAGGAGGAGACCTCCATAGAAGAAGAGCTGTCATTAGATGAAATTGAAAGCATTTTTTTTAAATTTTCAAAGGCTGGCTGTGCGGTGGTAATACTCTGGGGCGGCGAACCGACCTTGAGAAAAGATTTCCCCGATATTTTAAAGCTTGCAAAAAAATATGGCTTGCGTACCTCAATGTGTACAAATTGTCTTGTGTTGCCTCAAAAGGCTGACTCTATTTTGCCTGACCTCGATGTTTCCCCCTGTGTTAGGATAGTTGTCACCTGTAAGGAGAAGGATTCCCGGTCAGTATC
>CAZUMW010000072.1:0-14543 GCA_964621615.1 uncultured Thermodesulfobacteriota bacterium | reverse complement strand
AATATTATAAAATAAAATAAGGAAAGGATAGGCAGAAGGTATGTATATATGTGGTTTGTAAAAGAAAAAACTGTCAACGATTGAAATGATGATACCTGCCGATAGCCCAAAAAGAATTCCTTTTTTTATCATGAAATATCCTATCGATATTGATCGGGAATAAAAATCAATATTAAAATAAAAGAAAGACACTATTTATTCAGCTATCGATAATGCCTTTGGGGCGCTATGCACACATGCTGTCAGGTGTTTAGCTTAGAAATGGTTTTATTGAATATACCCAAGCGCCTTAAGCCCTTTTTTGATGTCTTCAGAGATATCAGCCTTTTCTTTAAGGCTTTTGTCATACTTTGGCTGGTGTGCGGCAATCCAATGTTGCAGATTTTTTATCATATCGTTAGCAAGATCCGGGTTTTTATCAAGCAGGTTATTTGTTTCTTGTGGGTTTGCGGTGATATTGTACAGCTCGTATGTATTCTGTTTTGGCAAATGGATTAGTTTATAGTCGCCACAGTATAATGCGCGATGCTCACCGTACTTATGATGTAACAGTTCGGATGCGAATGCCCGCCTGGAGCTGCCCATAGGAATGCCGCTTGATATATCCGGTTCTGGCAGGCCGGCTAATGAAATAATGGTAGAGAAGACATCCGAAAGCGTGATGAGCGTATTAGTGCGTCCCGTTTTTACGCTTTGGGGAAATTTGATGAGCAGCGGGACATGGACCGTGCCTTGATATAACACTGTTTCGTGACCGCTGATACCGTGCTCGTTGAACAATTCCCCGTGATCGGCTGTTACCACAATAAGCGTATTATCATATAAATTATTTTTTTTGAGAAAAGAAAAAAGCTGCCCGAGGTGATAATCAAGATAGGCAATTTCACCGTCATATTGTGACAGCAAAAATAGATTATGGTCATTGCTGTCCCAATTGAAAATACGATTGGCTATGTTATATAAATGCGGATATTTCTTCGTGCTAAACATATGGCTGTAGGGCCGCGGCGGGTTGTAAACCGCATGTGCGTCCATATAGTTCAGACATAAAAAAAACGGATCCCGGCCATATTTGTTCAAAAAAAAACGTGTGTTGTTGTTTACATCCTCTGCGGTCATATAAATCAGTCTGTATTTCGGTTTTACATTCGTCAGAAAGCTGAAAAGCGGCAGGAGCGGGCTGAACGGCAGGCTGTGCAAAGAGCCGGTGCCTCTGGCACAGTTGTATATTTCAAAGCCCTTGTCAAAGTGTAGATTTTCATGAAGCACAATCCAGTTGGATATGATCGCTCCTGTTCTGTAGCCGGATTCCTGAAAAATGTCTGCCAGCGTAGTAAAGTTTTCATTGAGCGGATAAAGAAATGGTTTTTCTGTGTCATAATTGGTTCCGTGCTCTGTCGGGAATAATCCGGTAAAAAGAGATGCGTGGGACGGGAGCGTCCAGGAGGAGGAGGCGATGCAGCGGTCGAATATAAGAGCTTCCCGGGCAAAGCTTCTGAGATTCGGGCTTGTTTTGTAAGGACCGTACATTGAGAGCCGGTCAGCCCGAACAGTGTCAAGAACTATGAGTATGACATTGGGCATCTTATCGTTCCTGGATGTGCCGGACAAATGAACCGGTGAAGTAAGATCAGGGTAGTGTGTTTTTTTGAACCAGTACTGCTGCCCGATTGCAGTTACAATTATGATTACACAAAAAAATGAAAGCAGAGAAAGAGTCGGCAGGGATTTTCTTCGAAACAGTGAGGGGTGTGATTTTGTAAAAATAAAGTAAAGCGTGAAGATCAAAACGGCCAGCAGAAAGTTCAACAGGACTGTGTAGCCCTTAAAAACATACATGGCTTTTCTGAAAGGTGGAATGCTCTGTGGAAATATGCTGCTGAAAAACAAGGAGACGGAGTTGTATGCGGTTATTTTTTCAAACAACATACGAAAAAACTCAAAGGACATGACATTTGAGCAAAAAGTGAAAAGCGCTGTAACTGTTATGATTTCCGGAAGAAAGTATGAGGAGCGATATGGTGAAGAGCGTTTTTTGCGTATGCCAATGAAAATATATGAGAGAAAAAGTGCCACCCATGCGAGTGAAAGATGAGAAAACCAATCAGCGGAAGTTATTTTTTCTGACTGAAATTTTCCAAGCAGACCGTAAAGAAGGGCAAAAGGTATTATAAAACAAACAAACCAGCGAATATATTCCAGGCTGTTGGATTGTTTCCTGCTTATAATACCAATAACACAGCCTGCGCACAGGCCGGTAAAAGCCCAGAAAACAGTATTGAACAGGAGCAGAGAAACCGGATAGTCCGGGGGAATGTAAACCTGTGAAGTGAAAAAATAGCAGGTTTCGAATGTGGTAACCGTAAGGCCGGTAATTATGCCGGTGATGATTCCCTTTGCGATTAAAGTCTTCAGCATACGGCGGTCAAAATCTGTTTTTTATAAGCGTCCAGAGTGCGGCAAAGCCGTCGCGCCAGGTGATTTTTTTCCCCTTGCGGAAGCTTCTCGGATAATACGCTACAGGAACCTCATGTATTTTGTAGCCCGCCTTACACACTTTTGCGGTTACTTCGGGGCAGAATTCGAATTTTTCGCAGGTCAACGTTATATTATCAAGCACCGCTTTTTTGAATACTTTATAGCAGACCGGCTCATCGTGAATTTTTGCCCTGTATAAAATATTTGTTGCTGCCGTGACGATACGGCCGCCCCAGTAATATCTGTTATAAGACTTTCTCATATTTTCCATACCGCGCCGGTTACCGTATACGACTTCCGCACGATTTTCCAGTATAGGGATGAGCAGTGCCCGGTAGTCCATTGGATCGTACTCGAGGTCGGCATCCTGAATGATTACGATATCACCGGAGGCATTTGCAAGAGCTGTTCGTATGGCACGGCCCTTTCCATAATTTCTGTCATGGAAGAAGATTTTGATTAACGGGTCGTTAATGGACTGAAGAAATTCTTTGGTACCGTCTTCTGAGCCGTCATCAACGATAACAATCTCTTTTTCGAGAGGCAATTCTGTTGATTTGATTTTATTGAGTATTTCATCGATGGTTTGTATTTCATTGTATGCAGGTATTAATATTGACAGTTTATGCATGACAGCTGTTTTTTTCTGAAATAGCTTTTTTGTAAAAAAGGACAATACTTCGGCCAAGCAATATAAACGAAACAGGTACAATAGGAAAAGAATAGCGATACATAATACCGGTTAAAAAATATGGAAACGCGTAAGCCAGTATATATAACAAAAGAAGTAAATCAAGAGAATTAATTTGACGGTTTCTCAAGAGTACATAGACAACGAGTGCAAGACCGCGCGGTGCATAAAAAACAGTATGCAGTAACGATCCTTCACCGAGAGAAGGAAATATGAAAAAAAAGTGCAGAATTCTATTCACGGACAGGTCCAAAAACCGTTTTAATTCAAAGTGTTCTTTGAATTTATCCCATTTGTTTTCAATATAGTCAATTTCGCCTTCATGTTTGTATTTCCGGAATTCCTCAACATTGGCCATCGGATGGTATTTTTTGAATACTTCGAGTGTAAGAATTCCCTGTGAGGCAGGTGCATTTCCCTGATAGATTTCATATAACCCGTTTGATTTAATAAACGCCCACTTATTGAGGTGATTCTTCTGATAAATGACATAGGGCAGTATACAGCAAACAATCAGACCTGTAGCCAAAATGGGATCGGCGTGTTTTTTTGCCGATCGTGTTCTGAACAGGTGTACAATAATGTACAGCATACATATGGTGGCCGGGAATATGAATACAGGATTCGATAGCACGGCAGCCGCGGCGGATAATGAAAAGATCACAAGATACGTTCGCCGTTTTTGTTTCAGATAGAGGATCAAGAAGAAGAGAATGAGAATAAAATAAAATGGGAATACATTAAAGTCCTGCTGCCCGGGCTTTGCAAATAACAGTATATCGTGAGGGGAAATGACATAGAGAAAAGAGCTTATGTACGCTGTGAAATTATCCTCGAAGACTGTTTGTGCAAGATAATATATGAGGACAATAATCATACACGTTAGCAGCAGTGAGAGCAGATATAAAAACAAAATCGAGGGATACGTAAAGCAGCCCCATAATATAAAAGAACATACATACAGCGCCGTTATACCCGGTGCGACCCATCCTGTTGGACCGGTATTGTCCCCAAATGGATTGGAAAATGAACCATCCCCGCACACAAGTGCGTATGCCACATTTGATATTTCCGATCCGAACCGGTTTTGGTACGGCTGGTCCGGTGAATTTATTTTCTGTGCGATTAGCTCGGGGTTATTATGAAAATATTGCGGGTTATTGATAAGATTTTCCCTCAGCATGACAAGCCGTAATAATACGGCCAATATCACAAATAAAAAAAGTATAAATCTGTATTTTGATTTATGTGTCATTTTGCGGTGAAGGTTTTGCAGTTTTTTGCTGATGTGCAAATAGACGTTTTATGCTGATTTTTTTTGCGATATTTTTATGTATAGAAGGTCGATTGCCCAGAGAATGAGCAGGACCTTTATCTGGGTTAAAGGAATAGTGTAGCGCGTATAGAAGCTGATCATAATATACGGTGTTAAATAGATCATATATATAATTAATGCTAATGGTGCAAAGCAATAAAACCGCAGCCCCCCTAATGCAATGATAATAATAATGGATGCAAAAGGTAATATATGGAACAAATTTTTCCAATACAGGAACGGGTCATGCTGAGTATACGGATAGTAACGGATGAGCGCTGCTAAAAATCTGTTTTTAATATTAGTAATGTATTTATATGGATGCTGCTTAATATCCTTTAGGAATTTTTGTTTGTAAATATTCATAAACTCGGTTTCACCGACTTTTTCATATAGGGATTGTCCACTTTTGGGAACAGTGAAGTAGGGGTGATTATCTATTTCAAATTGAGCATAGACAATACCTTCAGGAGTCTGATTATTGTGGTATACATCAAAAAAGAAATTTGATTTCATGAGTATTATTTGATCAAAAACAAGGTAGTTTCGAATGACCCAGGGAGCACATAGGATTGCGGCAATCATCAAAGAGGCGATACCCAATTTGATATATTGGGTATGTGCGATGACATAGCCTGCAAGCAGAGCCAGCCAGACAAGTCCGGCGATCGGACTTGTCAGTATGATAATGCCGCCAAGCACACCCCACAGAATAGCTGTTTTGGGGGTCGTTTTGTTTTTTGTGACGACAGAAGCGGCAAAAACAAAAACAACGTTTATCAGCAAAAGCAATATCCATGCGTCATGGGAAAACTGGAAAAACCATCTAAAAAAACAAAGCAGCCAAAGAATATATGAAATGAGCGCTACTTTGGGAGGGGTTTTTACCAGTGTATTTTTTGCCGTTTCATACACAAGGACGCCGGTCAATATCAAAACAATGTTTTTGATAAAAATGATGCATAATGCGACTATGCGTTTGGAATGGAATATTTTGAGAAATGCGGCAAGGATGACCGGATAGACCGGTGGCTGCCAGGCAGTTGGCCCGGTGTCTTCATGAAAGGGATTGCTGAACCCTTTGCCTGATGCAAGCGCCTCGGCAATCGCATAATATTCACCACCGAGCAGAGTGTTGGCAGTATGCTGAACACCTGCAACAAAGGGCGGGTAAAATTTAAGGTTTTTTTTGTTAACAAAATAAGAAGTATTTACATATATGGACAGTCCAAATATAATGGCCGACAATAGCACTATCACCGGCAAATTTTTTTTTACGTAAGATACCGGATTCACTGTCTGCATAGTTTGTTTCCGGGTGTTTTATGAAAAATTGTGGTTTGATGCCGTGTTGTCAGTAAGGTTAGGGTATGAATTTTTTGAAAGAAATAATTAAACAAACAAATACGTTTACCAAAGTCGTATTAGTCTTTCTTTCTGTCTACACTATTTTGATTTTTCTGTACAGCCTTTATGGTGCAATACACAATGCACCTGATCAGAAAAGTTTTTATGACACCTCAAAACGCATGTTAGAACACAAAAACCCGTTCAGGACAAGCGTTGAGTATCTGAAAAGCACGGAAAGCATTAGCTTTAACCAATTGGATACGGCCGGGGGAAGAAGTCTGTACCCCCCTTCAGCTCATCTTTTATTTATTCCTTTTTTTGCATTTATGTATTCAGCACAGGCAGGAGTTCTATCATGGGCTTTTTGGAATGTTTTTTTCGCAGCTCTCATTTTTTCTGTCATCAGACAGCGGTATTTATTATCTGTGCCGGCTGTTTATGTGTTTTTATTTCTGCTCATTGTTTTTGGGGGGTACGCAACAAAAAGCTGTTTTAGATATGGACAAACATCAATCTTCAGCTTTGCTTTTTTTATGTTAACGGTTCATTTCAAAGACAGAAACAAATGGCTCGGCGGTCTCTGTTTTTCATTTGCCTGCATCAAACCCTCACTTATGATTTTATTTGCCATATATTTTCTAATAAAAAGGCATTATTTAATTATTGGAATAACAGTTTTTGTGCATGCAGCCTTAACGGTTCTGGCAGCCTTCTGGATGGATGCAACACCTGTAGCATTAATTGGCGATTATTGCAAAAAAATTTCACTGCTTACCGGGACCAAAACGGATTTGTGGCTCTATTATCAAATTAACGGCGTTACGTTAAAATCCCTGTTATATTTATTTAATGCTTCTTCATCTCTGGTAACCTGGAGCACGTTAACGTTGTATGGTATCAGTATGTACATTATCTATAGGTTAAGGGAAGCACATGAAAATGTAGTTTTAGCGGTTGCAGCCTTTATGACCTTATTTATTGATTATCACTGGCACTATGATTTTATCGTTTTGCTATTGGTTTTTCCCCTGATAGTGAAAAGTTTTTTGACAAAACCAAAAAACCGGTATTGGCTTTATTATTATGTTTTTTTGATGTTTATGCCTAATCTTCTCCGCGCAGGTGAATTTTTAAAGAATCATATTGATTATTTGGTCATATGGCAATGTCTGTATACCGGCATGTACGGACTGTTAGGAATATTCTTTGTAACACTGTTTTTTGAAAAAGACGAAAACAAAAATACAGATCATCTTTGGCAGTGCTGAATTATATTCGTTTTTATATGGATTATCGTATGATGCGCATCAGTAGATTACTGATATGTTTTTTTATATTATTGGGCCTGTGGTGTCTATGTGGGTGTACCCGGACAGCCGATGAGAATGTTGTCTGGAGCTTCAGCACGGAATACCCCCGGCACAGACTACATAAAGCGTATGATAAAATTTTTATTTCAAGTGATCGGCTTTATTGTCTTAGTTCTGTAAACGGGAGATTGATGTGGAATTTTGAATCATATGGTGTTGTGGAAAGCAAGGCGATTGCAACTGATAAGAGAGTATACTTTGTCTGCGGTGCCCTCTACTGTCTTAATGCCGAAGATGGCAGGCTTATGTGGGAGTATTGGTCTGATGAATGGGGAACACTCAGGCCTGCGGTCGGGGAAAAATATGTATATGCAGTTCTGGGAGGCACCGTTTATTCTGTTGACAGAAAGAATGGCAGGAAAATATGGTCCAGTAAGGAGAAGCAACGTATTGAGTCGTTTTTGTTGAAAAATCATTATCTCTTGCTCAAATTAAAAGATCAGATAGTGTGTGTGAGTGCAGACACCGGCAATAAAAGATGGAGTAGATCATTTCATTTCCCTTTCAGGATGACCGCTTCCGGCAGCGGCGGCGTATGCATTTTGAACAAAAACCGTTTTTTATTATGTTTGGATGTGAAAACCGGTATAAAATTATGGGAATATGATACCGGGGACAGCAGATTAAAAATGCCTGCCTGCATCGATGAATATGTGTATGTTCTCGCAATGGGAAACATTACCGCTTGTAATGCTTCGAATGGAAAGCTGCTATGGGAGCGATCACTTGAGGAATCAATGGTCCCTGCTGTTTACGAAGACATTTTATGCGCCTTTCTGGCAGAGAAAAAACATCATATACTATTTCTAAACCCTCAAACCGGTGAAACCGAAAAATCGGGAAGCGCGGCAGGAGGGTTCAGCATATTAACCGGACAGTATGCATTCGGTTCAGACGAAAGAACTGTTTACGGAATGCGTATTGACTATGATGAGTAAATTCAATTTTCAGCACAAGGAGCCGTGATGACAACAAAGCTTATTGTCTGGACAACCGGGCTCGAGACTGGCATTCTCTGGCAGGACTATCAGCACCGGTCGCTCATAGAGAATATAAATGCTTTAAACGATGCAATACGTGCAAAGCGCGGCAGGCAGCAGGTGGAGCATATGATCGGCTTTCTTGACGGGTATGTGCATAACCATTTTGCGATTGAGGATCTGTATATGGAACAGTTTGCGGACCCTGAGCGGGAACAGCACAGGGCCGAGCACGAATCATTTGCTGAAAATATAGAAGAGCTGAAGCGGTATGGACAGGGAACATCGTCTCTGTCGGCTGAATCGCTGTGTTATGATTTATATGAATGGTTTATCAGGCATATAAAGTCGATTGATTATCGCCTTGGCCTTTTTCTGCGGGAGCACAAAGAGCGGTAGATAAAGGAACACATACTTTATGACAGATCAGCAGCAAAACGGCCTCCGTTCCCGCAGGCATGAGCGGTTTTCTCATGTCTATATTCCTTTGTGGGTACAGATTAGCGGTGCCTGGAAAAGCATTAAAGCCTCTGACTGGAACGAGTACGGGTTTAACTTCTACTTTCCCGAGCTGTTTTCGACGCGATCGATAGAGCTGCGATGCGACATGCGCCAGTTTCCGGGAGCTGTCGTGTGGACGCTGAGGAATGAAAGCGAGCATGCCGCTGTGGAGATAGTGCTGAACGATTTGCTGTTTAAGCAGCTTCAGCGCATGCATAAAATGCCTGATACGGTATCCCGGGTGTTTAAATTGATACGGACCAGCGGTCTTGTTCAGGAGAAAAAAGATATGCTGCTTCACCTGGGAGGAACACTTGATCCTGACAAGCTTCGCACCCTGACGGGTCAGCGTAATAAGGGATATCGCTACGGCGTGCAGGTGAGCCATGATATATGGCGCAGCGTCGTGAGGAAGACGCTTGAGCAGACAGCGTCGCTGCTCAGGATGGGCCGGCAGCACAGCGCAGGGGAGCAATAAAAC
The DNA here is from genome assembly GCA_964621615.1 of uncultured Thermodesulfobacteriota bacterium. Lineage (GTDB taxonomy): Bacteria > Desulfobacterota > WTBG01 > CAIYCZ01 > CAIRTM01 > CAZUMW01. The sequence continues at coordinate 5,377 of CAZUMW010000072.1, read as the reverse complement.
CTCCTCGCTTTCTCAGCGTTGTGTTTCCCCTGAAATAAGCCTGTTCAGCACAAAGCCGTGAAAGCGTTCATCTCCGGATGAAAAAAGCCACCCCAGATGCGTAAGGCAGCTGCTGCACACAGCGATTCGCCACATATATCCTTTAAACCAGGTGAATTCTTCTGTGGGGGGGCCGGTATAGCTGCACCCCGCAGCTTTGCGGAAACAGCCGAGCTGAAAAAGTATGCCGGCCGGATTTGCACAGGTGTGCTGATGCGATCCCTGCACAGATATCCGCTCTGCCGGGCTTGTTATGATTTTTCTGCAGGTTCTGCACAGAAGCACCTCTTTCCATCCGGGATCCTTTTCCTGTGTTATGGATTCGGTTTCATCGCAGGGCTGGTCTGCCGGGCCGCCCCCCGGGGGGCGCTTGCTATCCTCGCGAATTTGTATGCCGGTATGTATCCCGGAGCAGGCGGGTGCCAGGGAGTATGTCAACTGATGAGCGCCGGGGCTGATAAAAGGATCGGTGTTGGGGAAAGCGAAGCCGCCGCCGGTGCTTTGCACGCTGCACGTTCTCCGCTGCAGTATGCAGTGCCGTTCGTTCATATTTTCGACCAGATAAATTGTTTTACGGCGGTGTCAAATTGACGCTTCTGTTCATCAAACGCTCCGTGGCCGGTATCCGGTATCAGGTGGAGCCGGGCATTTTGTACCAGGCGTGCTGCCTGTCTCATGATATGTTCGGGGAACAGCCTGTCGCGGGTGCCGCCGATCAATAAAACAGGCATCTGCAGATTATGCAGCGCTGATGACGTATCGTGAGACATGGAAGCCTGCACTGAATGGATGAAAGTGTCAGGGCAGTCGGGTATGCGCTTCATCGCGGGTGCCAGAAAGGCAAGAACATCGTTTTCGTTATCCTGTGTCAGGCCCGAATGCATAAGGCGGGCAAGCTCGAGATATATTGTTTCCCAAGCATTCTGCCTGGCCAGCTCGACCCAGTGATTAAGATATGCCTGCTGATCGGTGCTGATTCTGTGAGCTGACACCCCAAGCGTCAAAGACAGAACACGTTCCGGACAGCTGAGCGCAAGATGCTGAGCGCACAGGCCCCCGAGTGATATGCCAAGTACGTGCGCGGGCCCGAGGTGATTTGTCAGAATGTCGGCATAGTCTCGGGCCATATCAGCAGTTGTGTATCCGGCGGGGATGTGCCGGCGCCGGCCGACGATATATACGGTAAAATCCGGCATCGAGAACCGCTTCAGCCATCTGAGGGGCCACCCGGCAGCGGTAATGTCCTCCAGGGTGTCGCGGATATGCGGAAACACAGCAAGCCTGTGCGGTCCGGACCCCGAACGAATATACGGACAATTGTTAGAAAAGTCCCCTTTTTCTGTGTATAGCTTTTTCATGAAATATACATTTGTACAACGAAAAAAGCATATTCATAAGAGAATATGCTTTTTCATTAACATATCAGAAACTGCCGGAACTTCACGTTTTCATTTTCAGACGTATGCCGAAAAGGGATTCAAGCTCTTTGTCGCTGATGCCCGCCCGCGCGGGCAGAACCTCTGCCGCGTTGACATTGGGAAGCTTGTCGAGCGTATCGTAGAGCTCCTCATAGTACTCTCTGCCGATGTGCAGAAAGCCGAAATCAAAAAAGTTGTAAATCATCGTAAGCATCTCAAGCGCCTGATATATTTCCAGGGCGCTTGAAAGCAGATTTTCGGATAAGATAAAATCCCACAGCACTTTTTTGGCAATAATGACGGAAAAATTTACTTCCTCCAGAGGAATCGGTTCATGAAAGCGCTCACGCCCGATTCGGGTAAAGTATGTTTTTATAGATCCGTGCGATGCGCCCTCGTCCAGCCACTGAACGAGATTTTCAAAAAAACGCCTGTTTCTTTTTGCCAGCTCCTGCTCGGACAGCTTTCCGTACGCTTTCATGTTCGGCGACTGCTTGACCCGCTTAACCCACTCCTGTGTCAAATTGCCGGTATTGCTCCGTATGAGATCCGTCAGCTTTCTGCTAATCATGAAGTCCTCCTGTGCGCTAGTCGTTGAAGCCTAGTTCATCGATAACCGTTTCTATTTCCCGAAAATCCTCCGGCTTTACGTTTAACAGCTCAAGGCCGGTGTCATAGGAATTGCCGTTGATGCTTTGCTTGCTCCAAATGACCCGCGCATCAAAATGAAGATATTCCTTGTCGCTCATTTCCGTCTGCAGCATGATTTTCAGGTGCAGAACGGTGCCGGGCTGCAGGGCATTGTCGCTCATAAGCATAATGCCCTTGGTGGTGATGTCCACGAGATACCCTATAACATTGTTTGTTTCCCTATCGATTACGGTTAAATAGTAGATCAAATGACGGCGCTTTTGTTTTCTTTTTTCTGCCCCCATAACAGGTCTCCCTAACCGGTTTTAATTTCTTTTACACTATATGTGATGTTATTATTTTTTTCAACTACTTATAGAAATTTTATACGGATGCTTTGTTCTTTTTCTGTAAATAATATGCACAATCCGTGTGGACGCCGAATAAAAACTCCTTGTGCTCGCGCACGGCATTGTATATCGTTTACAGCTGATTATCTGATCAAAGCATAGTTTACAACGAAGCATGTTGTTGGTTTTTTAATAAAATATACCTATTTTAGGATGCTTTTATGCAAAACAAAAAACTCATACTTGCATCGGCATCGCCGCGAAGAGCTGAGCTGCTTACCGCACTGGGAATCGCATTTTCGCAGGAGCCAGGCAGCTTTAATGAACCGGCGCGTGAAGACGGACAGAAGCCCCGGGATTATGTTATGCACAATGCGCGTGGCAAAGCTGAATCGGTTGCGCGGTCCAGACCGGGCGCAATCATTATCGGTGCGGATACGGTGGTGGTGTACCGGGGCAGGGTTTTGGGGAAGCCCGCCGACTTTGATGATGCGCGGCGCTATATAGCCATGCTCAAGGGCAGGACGCATGCTGTGTATACAGGGCTGTGTGTTATCGATGCAGCAAACGGCAGGGCTCAGCAGGCGTATGAAAAAACCGCGGTCCGGTTCAGGGATCTGACAGAGGCTGAAATCGATGCGTATCTTTTGCGTATCGAGCCTCTGGACAAGGCCGGCGCGTATGCAATCCAGGGGCTCGGGGCGCTTGTGGTTGAGCGTATTCAGGGCTGCTACTACAATGTGGTCGGTTTTCCGGTTGCAAAGCTTGAAGAAATGCTATTAAATAGAAATGTGTCGCTATTTCAGTATATGCGTTAGCAGTAGTGTCCAAAATAATGTACGAAGCCGTTTCGGGCGGGGCTCGGCAAAGCCCCCGCAACACGTTCAAAAGGTTATGGAACGGCATGTGCCGTTATATTTCAGTACACACACGGCCCGGAGGACGGTGCTGCCCCGGAAAATCCCTGCACAATGCCTGCTGCGTAGTTACCCTTAGCAGCATCGGGCCGTCCATGAAGTGAGGTTTTATTTTGCGGCGGCTGCGCAGAGGCCCGCCCGAACCGGCTTTTGCTCAATGCTTTCATTTATTGTGGACACGTTTGATGCGTTAGCTTTTTGCAGTGTATTATGAGAAAACGAACCGCTCGATACATTGCCGCTGCGGCTGTTATTGTACTTGCCGCCTATGAGCCTGTCCTTGCCGATGTGCAAAAGCTGTATTTCCCCAGCGGCAGGCTGCAGGCAGAGTACAATTATGTCGGGGGAAAATTAAACGGTGTGAGCAGGGGATACTATGAGTCAGGACAGCTGCACGGCGAGTTCATGTATCGAAACGGAAAGCTGCACGGGCAGAGCACCGAATATTACGAAAACGGCAAGGTTCTCTGGCGCCGGCATTACCGGATGGGAACGCTTCACGGCGTCAGCACCAGGTATTATGAAAGCGGGACGCTGAAGGTAGAGGAATTTTATGAAAACGGGCAGCTTGCCGGTGTCCGGAAAACGTATTCACCCGGCGGCGAGCTTATAAAAACCCAGCGGTACCGTGATGGAAAGCCTGCCGGTGAATCGCGAACGTATTATGAAAGCGGCAGGCTGAAAAAAATAACCTCTATTAAAGAGGGAAAAGAGGACGGCACGGTACTGGTATACTATGAAGACGGCTCTCTGAAAGCACGCTACGGCGTGATGCAGGGAAATCGTGCCGGGCTCTCGACAGAATTTTATCCCAACGGCAGAAAAAAGACGGTTTGCATATATGAAGACGGGAAAAAAAACGGTACTGAAAAGCTTTTTTATGAAAGCGGGGTGCTGAAGCAGGAAGCCGATTACCGCAGCGGAGAGCTTCATGGAGTGCTGAAAGCGTATGACGAATACGGGCGATTGCGCTATGTGGATATGTATAAAGACGGCGAGCGGGTAAACAGAAAAACATATGACAGCGAGGGGTCAATTGTTGAAAACATTTATTACCCTCAGGACGATACGGAGTAAAGTGCAGGAAAGTTCATAGCGAGGGTTTCAACTTTTTTTTATGGTGTTAACCCGTATCAGTACAATAATAGTCTGAACCTTCGGAACCCCCCATTTATAACTGTTTTCATATCCATTTGCATCCGGGAAGCCGTATACCGAATATTCCCTGTTTGTGTGTAAACAGCGTCTCTGCTATACAATGTATTGGCTTGTTCGGTCATCTGAAGGCAGCGAGGAAGCTTTGTATGAACAGAGAAATCATTCTTATTACCGGAGGCGTGAAAAGCGGCAAAAGCGTGCATGCGCTTCAGTGCGCCGGCAGCACAGGCTGCAGGCGGGCTTTTATCGCCACGGCGACCCCGGGTGATGCAGAGATGGAAACAAAAATTGCCAGGCATAAACAGGAGCGCGGTCCGGGGTGGGAGACCTATGAGGAGCCGTATGATCCGGGGGCACGCCTTCGTGGTATTGGTGCCGCATATGACTGTGTTGTGGTTGACTGCCTTACCATGTGGGTGTCAAACCTTATGACCTTATACAATTTGGATGATGACGCGGTTCAGACTCGCTTTGAGCAGTTTGTTGTCTCGCTTTCTGCAGTGACGGCACGATGTGTCATTGTGACAAATGAAGTATCAATGGGGCTTATACCGGCTGAGAGCCTCGCCCGCCGTTATCAGAAACTGCTGGGTGCTATTAACCGCTCTGTTGCCGCAGAGGCGGATGCGGTATACTGTATGATTGCCGGCATTGCCTGGCAGATTAAGTAAACGTCCGGTCTCAAAGAGCCCGGCTTTTAACAATCACAGGTAAACCACCGGCTCGGCCGGAGGACTCACAGAGTTTGACCTATGCGGGATTCTCATGATTTTGTGTGCATGTTGATACTGAAAAATAGTACTGGATTGGCCGGACGGAGCTGGGCAATGACAAAACGGTCAACAGTTCAGCACAAACCGTCATC
>CAZUMW010000071.1:0-14882 GCA_964621615.1 uncultured Thermodesulfobacteriota bacterium | reverse complement strand
TCACTGATAATGATACCGTCAGGGGCTGCCTGACAAAGAGCCGCACGTGAAAATTCTTCAGCTGAGCGCTCATTATGCTTCCAGGGAACCAGCCAGTATCGCATTTCATTTCTGAATGGGCGCTGCCGGTTCCGCGAAATTTCAACTCCTGCATATTGAAGCAAATTCGGTGCCGCGCCGTACAGGACTGGAGGCACAACGATCGATAAAATACATATACCCATTGCTGCTTTTTGAAAAAATGCACCTTTTTCCATGAATAACTTCAGCCCGAATGCTGCAATCAGCGATATCATTAACAATGTCGGAACGAAAAAGGTAAACTGATCAGGGACCGGATACCTGGCTGCAAATAGGAGCTCAAGTGCCGTAATGGAAACAAGGCTTAGGAGTGTTACAGTATTAAGATAGCGATGCATGACAAATAATCCGACACAAGCAAATAAAATCAAGGCACTGACACAGTTCAATGACACAATGCCCGCATTTACCCCGGCATAATCCCAGCGCAAGCTGCTGTTAAACACCTGCAAAGCATAATCGCCAAGCAGCGCTGACATAAGCACGCTGGAAAGGTTGTTTCCTTCTAAAAGCTTTTTTATAATCAGCACAACAAACGGAAGCGCACCTGCACAATAGGCGCACATGCACAACAGCACTGAGCTCCACCCGGTGCGTCTTTTGATAGCGTAATTGAGCAGCACCCCTAAATAAACCGGTAACGACAGCAGCGCCATATTATGAATGGCGAGATTAAGGCCGTTGAAAAAAAACAAAGCGCACCCGGCTTTCAGTGAAGGCTTTTGTATGAAAAGGATAAGCAGCATGATTTCAATGGTGAGCACTGCAGCATGCAGCGCATACACTTCTGCTATGGCGGCAAGCCACCACACAGTGTGCAGTACGGAAAACATAATCGCCACACCGGCACCGACGAACAAGCGGCCGGTTAAAAAAGCGGCGATCAAACCTACATTCGCAACAGCCAGCGCCATGGACACTGCGCTGAAACAATTTATTGCATATATATTATCGATAAAAGGAACGTTGCTGAAGGCATGCGCAATCATTATATATAATGGATGAGCCAGAGCGATACCAAGCCCGCCCATATAATCAGCATAATAAATCCGCCACTGAAACATGCCGCTGTCCTGCCAGCTCACTCCCCTCTGACAGGTGTAAATATACAGAAAAGCTGAAGCCGCAAACAGAAGTATCCACAGGAGCACGTACGCCCGGGCCTTGGAGCACTTTGATGAATTAAGGTGTGAATTCATATCGAGGGCGAATACTTTCAATATACATAGCACATTCTACCATCAGCAGCAGCCAGACACATCCGCAGCGCTCAGGGCATTGGCAGTGCACATACCACATACCGCACATACAGCACACCGGCCCCTATTTCTCGATGCCCACCCTGGCCTGAACACCTTTGGCATAATAATGCTTTACTTCTTTCATTTCTGTTACAAGATCAGCTGCCTCCATAACAGCGGGATCTGCATATCTGCCGGTAATAATGAGCTCGACGTTATCGGGCTTGCATTGTATTATGCCGACAAGTTCCTCCGGTGCTATAAGCCTGTAGAATGTGGCGATGTTTGCTTCATCGAGAATAACAACGTCATATGTTCCTGCCGACACAAGATGCTTCAGCTCATCACAGGCGTTTTGAGCTGCCGTAACATCTTCGCGGCACGGGTCGCCTGCAATAAAACATCCCCGCCCATACTGTTTGAGTGTAATGTTTTCATGCATCCGCTTGAGAGCATTCAATTCACTGTATTCACAGCCCTTAACAAACTGCCCGATAAACACGCGCAGGCCCGCTCCTGCAGCCCTCATGGCAAGCCCGAGCGCTGCGGTAGTTTTTCCTTTCCCGTTGCCTGTATACACCTGAACATATCCCTTCACGCACCGTCTCCCTGATATTATATCCTTGACTTTTTACCTTCTTTCGTGTTCCGTATTATAACAATAATACCGGTTAACACAAACATTTATACCTGAACTGAGCGATTCTTAACAGGTACATTCATTCCCCCACACCAGGTTATACTGAATGAATACAGAAATGCAGGTTAGAGTTGCACAGTCTGCCGGATTCTGCTTCGGGGTCAAGCGGGCGGTAAAGCTGGCGCTTGAAACGGCAGGCTCCAGCAGCCGGGTCGAAATGCTCGGAGATATTGTGCATAACGAAGAAGTCGTTAAGCAGATCGAGCAGGCAGGAATTAAAAAAATACAAGAGCTCACATCAGGCAAAGACAAAATACTTCTCATCCGTGCCCACGGCGCCCCCAGGCATATTTATGAAACCGCCGCCGCAATGGGATATCACATCGTTGATGCAACCTGCCCCATGGTGAAAGAAATTCATGATATCGTTACCAAAAAGGCTGAGAAAGGATATACACTGATTGTGATAGGCGACAGGGATCACGACGAAGTGCGGGGGATAACCGGTCAGTCATCAGCACCGTCGATCGTTATCGAGCGACCCGATGATATCGACCCGAAAGAGCTGAATGCCGTCGGGCAGGCGGCTGTCGTTGTGCAGTCAACACAATCTCAGGAAAACGTTGACGCAATTGTCGCACGCCTCGAAAAACATATAGAAACTTTGCAGGTGCACGATACCATCTGCAATGCCACAAAAAAAAGACAGCACGAAATCCGCACCATGCCGCTTGAAAATGATGTTATGCTTGTTGTTGGATCAAAGCAAAGCGCAAACACAAAACGGCTCTACGAAATTTCGCGCTCGCTGAACAGCAGCACCTACTGGATACAATCAAAAAGCGACATCAGGCCCGAATGGTTTTCCGGCGCGACAAAGGTCGGCATCACCGCCGGGGCATCCACCCCTGATAAGTCCATTGACGGAGTGGTTGACTATATTGAAAATATGTAGCCTGCATCGATCGGCGCAGCTCACACATATCCTGTGGGATCTTCGATCCCCGCCTCTGCGAATCCCTTTTTCCTTAACCGGCAGCTGTCGCACAGGCCGCACGCCAGCCCCTCGGGCGACGGGTCGTAACAGCTGAGCGTCATGCTGTAATCGACGCCCAGATCCGTGCCGGTCTGTATTATCTCGGCTTTGGTCATGCGAATAAGCGGGGCGCGGATACGGATTGTTCGTGCCCCTTCTACGGTGGCCTTGAGAGCAAGATTGGCTGTTTTTTCAAACGCCTCGATATACTCGGGACGGCAATCGGGATAGCCGGAATAATCAATTGCATTAACGCCGATAAAAATATCATCGGCTCCGATAACTTCCGCCCAGGCAAGCGAATACGACAAAAATATTGTGTTGCGCGCCGGCACATAGGTAGCGGGTATCGAACCGGTTGCCTGCCCTGATTCATTTCCGGCTTTCGGCACCGGGATATCATCGGTTAACGCTGACCCCCCGATGCCCGAAAGATCGACAGGGCAGATCAAATGTTTTTTTACGGGAAAACAGGACACGACACGCTTTGCAGCCTCCAGCTCTATAGCGTGGCGCTGGCCGTATGTAAAGCTCAGCACATACAGCTGGAACCCCTCGCGCCGCGCAATCGCCATGGCGGTAGCAGAATCGATGCCCCCGCTGCACAGCACAACGGCTTTCTTTTCCGCATAACCTGATGACACGCCCGTTCCTGCGCCCCCTTATTTTACCAGCGCTTCATGGATAATGTTGAGCGCCTTATCAGCATAGTCATCCTCTATAACGCATGATATGTTGATCTCTGATGCGCCCTGTGAAATCATCTCAATATTGACCCTCTCGCTGCCGAGCACGGAAAACATCTTGCCCGCCAGTCCGACACTGTGTTTCTGCCCCCGTCCCACAAGGCTCAAAATCGCCATGTTTTCACGCAGGGAAACGGTTCCCAGCTTTTCAAGCTCCGCCATAGCCTGCTCAAGATTGTCGGCGCTGTCGACCGTCATCGATATATTGACTTCCGAGGTTGCAATAAGATCGATGATAATGCCGTATTTGGCAAGTATATTAAAAACTTTTGCCATAAAGCCGTATGCCATAAGCATTCGGTTTGAATTGATGTTAAGGATACTGACGCTTCGTTTAACCGTTACAGCGGTAGCCGGCTTTGCGGGGGTCGTGCTGCTGGCATACGGGTCGATAATAGTCCCGGGAAGCCCGGGGTTCAAAGTGTTTTTTATGCGAATGGGGATATCCGCCTTGATGACCTGCTCCATGGTGAAGGGGTGAATGACTTCTGAACCGTAATAGGTAAGCTCTGCAGCCTCTTCCGGCGTAATTGTGGGAAGAACCTGCGCATCCTGCACCTTCCGGGGGTCGACTGAGTACACGCCGTCCACTTCCTTCCATATCTGCAGCTCTTTTGCGCCCATTGCCGCGGCGGCGAGCGCTGCCGTCAGGTCGGTATAGCCCCGTCCTATGCTCTGTATGATGCCGTTGGGCACAAAGCCGAAATAGCCTGTCAGCACAGGTGTTTTATGACCGCAGCCCTGAATGACATCAAGAAGCCGTGACCGCACATATTCATAAAAGGCATTATCGGGCTCTTCGAAATGCTTATCAATCAGGCTTGACAGGTTTACATATTCAGCATCGACACCCATGCTGTTGAGCAGCCCGGCAAAGATGCAGGCGGACAATTTTTCCCCGGTGCCGATAATCACATCATTGGATCTCGGCGAAAGCTCCCCGATAATGCTGATAGCTTCGAGGAAGGATTTCAGCGACTTAAGCTCAGCGCTTACCTCCTCACACACCTGCTCGCAGAATTCCCCCTGCATCAGCGCTGATGCGGTTGACAGGTGATATTCCTCCAGATAATCTATGATTTTGTAAAACGTCCCCTGCTGCACCGCGGCGTCTGCCGCTTCGATAAGCTTGCTGGTCGTTCCCTCAGACTTCACATAGCTGCTCATCGCTGAAAGCGCACAGATTATACGATGCGTCTTGACGCTTTCCCTGACAATTTCAGCGACGGCGAGCATCCGCTCAGGCTTGCCCAGGCTCGTTCCTCCGAATTTTTGCACAATATAATCCATAGCGCTCCTTCCCTGTAATTATAATGCGAATGCCGACATGACAAATCAGCTGTAAAATTATAGGTACATGTCATGTGCCTGTCAAATACAATATAAACTTTCCCCGTTGTCAGGAGAGCAATATTTTTTTGACATATAATCTCATGACATGTATACCATTAGAGTATGGAGGAAAAGAGAAGGTCACAGCGCTATGCGGTAACCCTGCCGGGATCATACACCTGCGAAGGCAGCGAGCCCGACACACAGTGCATTATTGTCGAATTGAGCCATGGCGGGCTGCGTCTGAAGTCAAAAGAAAAAATTCCCTTCGGCAGCACTGTTACGGTTGGCATTGCCTGCCCGGCATTACCGAAGCCGGCGTCTTTCACCGTGACAGTCCGGTGGAGCAAGCAGATGTACGACGATCCTGAATTCGAGTATCTGGCAGGAGGCGAGTTTGCCGCTATTGATGAAAATGTGCGCGAACAGCTTATCTCTCACGCGCATACGATCTGAGCTGCCCCTGCTGCTTTTCTGCTGCGGCATACCTCTCCTGCTTTTTCTGACCGTGATCCGCGCTCAAACATTTCCTACCGTGCCGTAACCACCGGAATATCACTCCAGCGGGTTGTGAAATGAGGGGATGTATGCCGGCGCCGCATCTGCCAGGGCTGCTCTATTCCCTCAGAGCCGAATCGCACCGTCCCCCGCCCCCATCCGGCATTCAGCCGGTCTACCGCATTCATCAGCCGCCTGCAGCGTGCCCGGTCCCGGGGGTCGGCGGTAAAAAGGCTCTGCTGAGCATATGTACCGTACACAATCCCGGTAAGCAGCACGCCTGCCTTCTGATACCGGCGGCCCGGCCGGTAGGCCGACTCAAGAGCCGCCCGGCCATACCGGATAAGCGCCGGTGTGTATGCGGTGGGCGCCGGCAGGCGGCAGGTCATCAAAGGAGCGTGCTGCGGCTCTTTTTCGAACCGGCTGGTGGCTATGTACACCTGAAGTACCGAGGCAGCCCCACGCTGATGGCGAAGATGCTCAGCCGCACATGCGATATAAAATGAAAGCGCTTCGCTCAGCTCGCTCAGATGCTCAACCGGCCGGCCAAAGGAGCGGGAGCGGTGAATCGCTTTTTTCGGCTGAGGGCTGTCCCCGGCCGGTATGCAGGATATGCCCCTCAGCTCCATAACCGCCCGTGCCCCGGTTACGGTAAGACAGCGCCGCACACAGGGTATATCAGCGTACTTAAGCTGCCGGGCGGTGTGTATGCCCCGGGCGGTAAGGCGCTGTGCATACCGGGGGCCTATTCCCCAGATATCCTGTGCGGCAACTGCATCCAGAACAGCATCATCCCCTGCGCTGCCGTCCATTGCGAACACCCCATTGTGCCTGCGATCTTTTTTGGCTGCCCTGCCCGCTATTTTTGCCAGCGTCTTGGTCGGGGCAATGCCGATGGACACCGGGATGCCGGTATGGCGCTTTACGGCTTCCCGAACCCGGCCGCCCCACTCGACACAGCGGGCGGACACGGGTTCCGCCAGCACAAGAAACGCCTCATCAATAGAGTATACTTCCATTTTCGGCGCCCACGGTGCCAGAACCTCCATAACCCTCCGCGACATGTCGCCATACAGAGCGTAATTTGACGAATACACATGCACATGATTTCGGCCAGCGGTTTCCCTGCATTTAAAAAACGGAACGCCCATTTCGATGCCGAAAGCTTTTGCCTCATCTGACCGGGCAATAACACATCCATCGTTATTGGACAAAACAACAACCGGTTTTCCCTCAAGGAAAGGGGCAAATACCCGCTCGCAGGAAACGTAAAAATTATTACAGTCAACAAGCGCAATGGTTTCCATTGGATATCGCCATCATTAGCAACAATGTTCAGCCCGGGCCGCTTTGACGGAGCGGTGTCTTTTTGTGAGGTCCATGACCCGCCCTGACCGGCGCGGAGCGGTATCCCGTTTTGCTGCTTTGGCAACGGGCGCCCGGCCACGGTATCGAGCACAAGCAGATCACACTTTGTGAATCACATGTGAGACAACACCCCAGACCTGAAAATCCATGCCCTCGGCTATTTCAAGAGGACTGTACTGAGCGCTTTCCGGAATCAGATACAGCGCACCGCCGCGGCGGCAGAGCCGCTTGACCGTCATCTCCCCGTTCACAACGGCAATAACAACGCGCCCGTCTTCGGGCTCGATGCTCCGGTCGACAATGAGAATATCCCCGTGGTATATACCCGCATCCACCATGGAGTCTCCGTCCACCCGCACAAAAAATGTAGCTGCCGGATGTTTGATAAGATATTCATTGAGGTCCAGGTGCCTGTCTATATAGTCCTCAGCCGGGGAGGGAAAGCCGGCAGAGACTCCGGCCGTATACAGCGGCAGCCGGATATTCAGACCGATCTCAGGACATTGGATGCTTCCGGAACCACGCATCATACACACACCCCCTTTTTGCTATCTCGAAAAAAAACCCTGTCGGCACAGCCAGACTGTTGCAGACTGCAAAAAGCATCATTATACCGACTGCGGCCTCCTCATGACAAAAAAGCGGGTTGAACGCTGACGGAATTCTTGAGGCCGAAATCGGAATCGATATAGATATTATAATCGTTAATATATAACATTTGTACACCTTTATGCAACACTGAAAATACGGGCTCCGGCTTGAACAATCGCCGGCGCTGCGCTATGGTTGAGATAAACAGGCTGCCAGCGGGCCGGACCGCTTTCCCGGCGAAAAAAAACAACTATCCCATAAAGCTGCCATGACGCTGCCCCAAGCCCCGCGATCTATTGTCCACATTGACATGGATGCCTTCTATCCGGCCGTGGAGATTCTTGACAACCCCGCCTTTCGGGGGAAACCGGTGATTGTCGGCGGCATGACCGGCAGAGGGGTGGTATCCTCGGCATCGTATGAAGCAAGAAAATACGGCATTTATTCCTCTCAGCCGATAGCGACAGCCAAAAAACGGTGCCCTCACGCCATATTCATGCCGGTTCGCCCGAACCGGTACAAAGAGGTGTCCGATGCCGTGTTCTCCGTTTTTTTCCGGTTCACGCCGCTGGTTGAAAAAGTTTCTATCGATGAGGCGTTTCTTGATGTCACCGGCTCAACCCGCCTTTTCGGCGATGCTGCACAAATCGCTCGTCACATAAAAGATGCAATACAAAAAGAAATCGGGCTGACGGCCTCTGCAGGGGCCGCTCCCTCGAAAATGGTTGCAAAAATAGCATTCTGCTCACGGCAAACCGGACGGCCTCGTCATTGTAGCGCCTGAGCGGGTTCAGGAGTTCCTGAGCCCGCTTCCCATTAACCGGCTGTGGGGCGTCGGCGCACAAACCATGAAAGAGCTGGCTGCGCTGGGGGTAAAAACAATCGGTGACCTGAACGGCATTCCGGATTCCGTAATCAGAAAAAAGTTCGGGCAGCACGGGCTCCGTCTTCATCTGCTTGCACAGGGGATAGATGACCGTGCAGTGGTTACCGGCGCGCCGGCAAAATCTGTCGGTCATGAGGAAACATTTCCTGATGACGTATGTGATTCTGATGCCGCCTGCAAAGAGGTGCTCGGTCTTGCCGTGCGCGTGGCACGCCGCCTGCGCCGGCACAGCTGCAAAGCAAAATCCCTGACCCTGAAAGTGCGATACAGCGATTTCACCACGATCACCCGCTCACAGCAGCTTGCCAGCCCCACAGATGACGGCCACGAGCTGTTCAGGCATGCACAGGGGCTGATAAAAAAAACAGATATCGGGTCGCGCCCGGTTCGCCTTCTGGGGCTCCAGACAGCCATTGCCGGAACAGAAAGCGGCTTCAGACAGCAGTCGCTGTTCACCAATACAGAGCAGCAAAAAAAAGAAAAGCTCAACAAAGCGCTTGATGACATAGCCGACAAATACGGTGAGCTGAGCATTGTGCCGGGAACGCTTTTGAAACGGTGACATACCATCCTGTGTCGCATCCCGATGAGCCGCGCACTACGGTGCGTGTTTTGCCCCGCACGGAGACAGCACCCCCGGAAAAAAATTCCCCCACAGCCCCCCCAGCCCTTCCACATAAATCACAATACATTGATATTACTTGCTTTTTTATTTCAGCCTCTCTTGGCATCTTTTCTGCAATGCCAGTAAGCATACACAGGCTGAAATAATCAGGGCCCAGCCTGCTCAATAATGTACCAGTAAATATAGAAACATGCAGCTTACAAGCACCAACTCTTATGTACATCTCAGGGAGGAGAAACCATGCCGCTCGTTATAAATCACAACATGATGGCCATGACTGCGGCCAGAAATTTCACCTTTACGTTTGATCAGCTTTCTAACTCCACAAACAGGCTTTCATCTGGACTGCGCATCAATACATCGGCCGATGATGCGGCCGGGCTGGCGATCAGCGAATTTATGCGCTCTGAGATATCCGCACTCAATCAGGGGGTACGAAACGCGCGCGATGCCCAAAGCCTTCTGCAGACAGCGGACGGCGCTTTGCAGATTATCGATGAAAAGCTGATACGCATGAAAGAGCTTGCCGAGCAGGCCGCCACAGGAACATACAATTCCCTGCAGCGAAACATCATGAATAACGAATTCGTGACCATGAGAAGCGAAATAACCAGGATTGCAAGTGCGGTTAAATTTAACGGCGTGCAGCTGCTCAACGGTACGATAAGCTCTTACAGCAATGATCCGCGCGGCCTTAAAATACACTTTGGACCGACAAATAACGCCGCACAGGACTACTATTTCATCAATCTCGGCGACGCCAGGGCTCAGTCTTTGGGTATCGAGACCCTTTCCATCGCATCACAAAACGGCGCTCAGGCAGCGCTTGAGGCTCTTGACCGCGCCATAACCTCAAAAGATACCATCAGAGCTGATATCGGGGCGTATATCAACCGTCTCTCAAACACAATCTCTCAGCTGACCATACAGGCTGAAAATCTTCAGTCAGCTGAATCACGAATCAGAGACGTTGATGTTGCAACGGAAATGACATCATTTGTAAACAATCAGATAAAGTCCCAGGCGGCTGTATCAATGCTCGCCCAGGCCAACTCGATACCGCAGATGGCGCTCACGCTGATCGGCGGCTGATGTGATATATTCTGTCAGGGGGATCACAGTAACGCGGAATTATATTTATTGATTCTCCTGCTGCTCGGCCTTGCTGGTGGCGATCGTCCTGAGATCATCTATATGCTCTTTTAGCCGGTCCGACAGGGTTTTCATTTCCTGCGCCGCGGACGCCGACTGTTCAGCATTTGCGGCATTCTGCTGAATAACCTTATCCATCTCACCGATTACCCGTGTTATCTGATCTATACCCTGCGCCTGCTCTGTTGACGCTGCGGCGATTTCGGTAATGAGGCCCGCTATCTTCGATGATTTCTCAGCGACATCCTTGAAGTCGCTGTCTGTTTCCTGAACCCGCTCCGATCCTTTCTGCACTTTCTGTACCGTCGATTCTATAAGCCCTGCCGTATTGCGGGCCGCTTCCGCTGATCGGCTTGCCAGGTTGCGCACTTCTTCCGCAACAACCGCAAACCCCGACCCGGCCTCGCCGGCCCGGGCCGCTTCAACCGCAGCATTGAGCGCAAGCAGATTTGTTTGGAAAGCTATTTCGTCGATTGTCTGAATGATTTTTGAGGTCTCCCGGCTCGCCGTGGTAATGTCTTCCATTGACCCGGTGAGGGAGTGCATTGTTCCGGTTGCCTGCTTTACGACCGTGTTAACCTCTTTCATAAGATTGTCCGCCTGCTGTGCGCTCTCGGCATTTCCTTTTGTCATTGAGGATAGCTGCTCAAGCGAAGATGATGTTTCCTCTATTGAGGCTGCCTGCTCCGAGGAGCTTTGAGCGAGCAGGTCGCTTCCGGAGGATATCTGCCGGGCGGCTGAGGTCATGTTGTCGGAAATCAGGGTAAGCCCTTTTGAAACCCGCGTGATCGGCTTCGAAACAGAGCGGGTGATCATATAATACACTCCCGGCACAATCACGATAAAAATAAAAAGAAGAACATATGAAATATTGCGCACATCCCGCATATCATTATATATATCATCCATATAAATGCCCGAGCCCACAATCCATCCCCATGGCTCAAACAGCTTAACATAGGAGAGCTTTTTCCCCATCTCATCGCTTCCCGGCTTCGGCCACTGGTACTCGACAAAGCCGCCTCCTTTTTCGCGGCATACGTTGACAAACTCGACAAACAGCCGCAAGCCGCCCGGGTCCTTGAATCCGCTCAGGTCTGTGCCGTTAAGCTCAGGCTTGTACGGGTGCATGATCATTCGGGGTTCCATATCATTAATCCAGAAATAATCTTTTTCGTCATAGCGCAGCTGCTTAATAACCTGAACTGCTTTATCACGGGCCTGCTGTTTGCTCATTGCGCTGTTCCCCGCAGATCCGCGGCAATACTGAAGCACTGAGTAAGCAGTTTCAACAACATTCTTTGTGGCCGCTTTTCGCTCTCTAATGATGCTGTTTTGAAGGGTATATGAAAGAAAAACAACCAGAAATATAAAAACCAGCGTCGAAAAAAGACTCACAAACATTATTTTGGCAGGTATTGGTATTGTTTTTTTCATAGCTGACACCTCATAACAGATTACCGGTTATGGTATAGCATTTCGGATAGAGCCAGCTTTACTTAAGAAATACAGAACTCTTACTGCATGCAGCCAACCCCATGAAAAAATTGACACAAAAACAAACCTTACATAGTATAATTCTGAGCTCTGTTAATCCGTATCGTGACCAGCTGCATGCTTAAGCACCTTGTCCGGCACAGCAGAAACTATGGAAAAAACCTTTCAGCACACAACGCAAACGCTTTGGACCATTTTAGCTGCGATAACAAAACCGCTGCACTTTGCATCGCGAAACAACTGCGCCAATCTTTCCGCAGTTAAAGGCCTTGACACATTGATTCCCCGCCTTGCTCAGAGTGCCATTCGTTCAGGAGTCTCTGCTGACATAGAGCATAAGCTGAACGACATTATCCTCCTGTTCAGCGGCTTTTCCGGGCTTGATACTCAGCAGCGCAAACAGGTCATACGCAAAGCAGTTTCCATCATCGATTCAATACGGCAGGCGCCGTCAGTCGATGCCGTGGCCGACGAACTTCCGGATGCTGAAAACCGTCTTTTAACAACCCTTGATATGCCCGTTGAACATATAAAAGGCATCGGGCCGAAACTCTCGGAAGCGCTTTCCAGGCTGGGAGCCCAAACGATTGAAGATTTGCTCTACACGCTGCCGCGAACCTATATCGACAGAAGGACAATTTCATCAGTAAGCTGCCTGCGGTCTGGACAAAGCGCAACAGTTGCAGGCGTAATTGAAAATACCGGCCAGCGCACATTCGGCGGCAGAAAAAAAATGCATGAAATCAGGGTGAGTGATAAAACCGGGGAGCTTTCGGCAAAGTGGTTTAATATTCCTGCTTCCTATGTGCGCACACTGAAAGCAAAGTTCAAACCCGGCGACGAAGTCATCGTGTCAGGAACCGTCTCTCAATTCCGCTTCATGCTCGAGATGCACCACCCCGAAATCGAAATAACGTCCTCTGAAGAGGACATCAGCAGCCGCCTGAGCATCACGCCGGTATACCCGCTGACAGAGGGGCTTCATCAAAAAACCATCCAGCGGATTATGAAACAGGTTGTTCAAAACTACGCTGCAGACCTGCCTGATTATCTTCCCGCACAGCTTCGTGAAAAATACAGCCTCGCACCCCTGTCCCGCTCATTGTGCCGCGTACATGTGCCGGGCAATGACGATGACATAAAACAGCTGAACAGCTTTTCTTCACCGTGGCACCGCCGTATCGTATTTGATGAATTCTTTCGGCTCCAGGCTGCGCTCGCCCTGAAAAAAAAGCACACCTCCCGTACGCAGGGCATCGCGCACATGATCGACCGGAAGCGCCTTGATACATTTTTATCCACCCTTCCCTTCCGTCTTACCACAGCACAAAACAGCGTCCTTGAATCCATTGTTGAAGATATGGAAAAGCCACTGCCCATGAACCGCCTTATACAGGGCGATGTGGGCAGCGGCAAAACAGTTGTCTGTCTATTGGCCTGCCTGTGCTGTATATGGAACGGATATCAGGCAGCAATCATGGCCCCGACTGAAATTCTGGCCGAGCAGCACTACCGTACCATTACAGACCTTACCGCTTCGCTTGGCCTGCCGACAGTGCTTCTTACCGGAAGCTGCACAAAAGCGCAGCGCCGTCAGGGATGCGAAGCCATCCGCCAGGGTGATGCAACGCTTGCCATCGGCACACATGCGCTCATACAGGAGGGGGTTTCATTTTGCCGACTGGGTCTTGTCGTTGTCGATGAGCAGCACAAATTCGGCGTTATGCAGCGGGCCCAATTCAAGCTCAAAGCCGATAGAGCCCCTGATACGCTTGTTATGACAGCAACACCCATTCCGCGGACGCTCGGCCTTACCGTTTACGGGGACCTTGACGTATCGGTCATCAACGAGCTGCCGCCGGGCAGAAAGCCGGTCGCCACCACTGTGATGAGCGAGAGCAGCCGAAGCCGCGCGTATGAGATTGTCCGCCATGCACTTGCGCTCCAGCGCCAGGCGTTTATCATATACCCGCTTGTAGAAGAGTCTGAAAAAATGGATCTCAAGGATGCAACCCGCATGGCTGCCCACCTCCAGCACGATGTATTTACCGAACACCGCGTCGGCCTTATCCACGGTAAAATGGACAGAGCGCAAAAAGCAGATGTTATGAAAGACTTTCAGGCCGGACAGATACACATTCTTGTTGCCACCACTGTTGTTGAGGTCGGAATCGACGTCCCGAACGCATCGATTATGATCATAGAGCATGCGGAGCGCTTCGGGCTGTCGCAGCTTCATCAGCTGCGTGGCCGGATCGGACGCGGGGCCCATGAGGCAGCCTGCATTCTGCTTGCACAGCACACGAGCGCACATGACGCACTGCGGCGCCTTAAGGTGATGGAAAAAACGAATGACGGATTTAAGATTGCAGAAGAGGATTTTAATATACGCGGGCCGGGCGAATTTCTCGGCACCAGACAATCAGGGCTTCCCGACTTCCGGGTCGCTCATATCGGCAGAGACATACAGGCGCTGGTTCAGGCCCGCACGGCTGCATTTGAGCTGATCGATCGGGATCCTCTCCTTGAACATCCCGGTCATGCACTCCTCAAAAGCATCATCTTCAGACACTGGTCCTCCCGCTTTAATCTCGCGGAAATCGGCTGACTGAAAAACAACCTCGTTTTCTGCTCACCTTGCAATAACGAGACCTGCCGGGGGAGAAAGGAGTGCAAAGTATAATGATTACTATTTATATATTTCCTATAAGAAAAAATATTTTACAACAAGTGTAAT
Organism: uncultured Thermodesulfobacteriota bacterium; assembly: GCA_964621615.1. Taxonomy (GTDB): domain Bacteria; phylum Desulfobacterota; class WTBG01; order CAIYCZ01; family CAIRTM01; genus CAZUMW01. The sequence goes on along the minus strand of CAZUMW010000071.1, from coordinate 452 downwards.
TTTTTACTTGACAAGCTATTGCTCATAACTAAATTTTTACTTATATTGTGGATAAAAATTAATTCAAATAATTTTTAATTTTACATATGTTGTTAATATTTTATTTTTGAACAATATCAGAAAAAGCCACACCCCGAGTAATCGAGGGTCGGAAAGCCGCGGGTCCGCCAAAAGGTGGATAGCCGGACTGCCTGATGCAGGAAGCATATACGGTCAGTCCGGCTTTTTATTTTTTACGACCGGAGAAAGATTTCATATAAAAAGGGCCTGACAGGTCCTTGCGCCAACAATCACCTGTCAAGCCCGGCCAGGCCGTCACCCCTGCACTATAAAGAGGTTTATACCCCCTTTTCTTTTAGGGGTGCGGTCTTTTTTTGCATATGGCTCTTTTATTTATAAATATATGGTTTTTTTTGCATAATTCAAGATCAAAATATTCTTTATCCAATAAG
>CAZUMW010000070.1:0-15337 GCA_964621615.1 uncultured Thermodesulfobacteriota bacterium | reverse complement strand
CGGTTCGGGCGGGGCTCTGCAAAGCCCCGCCCGAACCGGCTTCATTACATTATTTTGGACACGACTGCCTTCAGGTATTATCCGGCTTTCCAGAATAGCTTTCCGGCACATATCGTGAACGCAGCGCAACACACCGGCAGGACGTAATGAAGATTAGAAAAAAAATATTCATTCTCGACACAGAGCCCGAAACGGTACAGACGCTGTGCGAGGGGCTCAGCGCGCTGAACCCCTCATGCAGATTTGACTCCGACACGCGCCCTGACCGGGCGCTTATAAAAATTGTTGACTGGCGGCCCGACCTGCTGATCGCAGGCGCTGATCTGGATGCTGTCAGCGGCTATGATATGGGCCGTGTTCTGAAAATGATACCCGGCTGCTCCGGGATGCATGTTATGCTGATGAGGGCAGCGGACGGTGATATCGGCGCCGAGCAGGCGCCCCCGGCCGGGGCGGATCTGTATGTCCAAAAAGGCGAGCGGCTCACGGAAGCTGTTCAGAAGGGCATCGAAGCGCTGCTTCTTTCCGGGCAGGAGGAGCCTCCGCCTGAAAAAAAGCCGGTAAACACTGTGCTCGTTGTTGACGACTCCCGGACCATGCGAAGGATAATCACTATGATCCTCGTGGGCATCGGGATTCCCGCTGTGGTGGAGGCTTCTGACGGTGTGCAGGCCATAAGAAAGCTGACCGCCGAGAAGGCTGACCTGGTTTTTGTGGATTACAGCATGCCGCGCATGAACGGCCTGGTTTTTGTGCAGGAAGTCCGTAAAATGATCGAGATGGCGTCAGTGCCGATTGTGGCGGTGTCTGCGGAGCTTCCCGATGAAATAGAAGAGGTTCTCCGGGCGGGGGCAAATGATTATTTGAGCAAGCCGTTTACCATGAAAAACGTTTATGATATTGTTGCACAATTTGCATCGAATCTGAGCCGGAACGCATCTTCCGCGCAAGAGCCGCCCGTGCCTGAGGCCGGGAGCCCCGCAAGCTCGTAGGAGGCAGGGCATTCAGTATGTCTGCCGTGCAACCGATCGCGCCGTAATCTCAAGCTGCGAGCACTCTGTGGTGTGTGTTACATCATTGAGCCTGAGCAGCAGCGTGAACGAGTCTATTTTTCCGCTTGTCTCGACAGGGGCATAGCTCACCCAGTCCTGGAAACCGCTTTCATATGCAGTCTCGGCCAGGTGTGAGCCGTTTGGGTTGCATATCGAGACAAGATCGCCCCAGCTGGAAAGCGATGCGGAGTCGGGAAACGTTCCGGCTGCAGTTACAGCTGCATAGCTGATAAGTGATGCCTGAATGGAATAGGCTGTTGTCAGGCATGCAGCAATGCGCGCTTTTTCCTTATACGCCCTGAAATTCGGCACTGCAATTATCGCCAGAATGCCTATGATGGCAACGGCCACCATAAGCTCTATCAGCGAAAAACCTTCTGTCTGTTTGTTCCCGGGCTCCGTCTGAGGCGGACTCGGACATGGTGCCGGATGGCCTCCCGTTTTTTGTCCCCGCACCGGTTTTCTCAAAGCCACCTCCTGTTCAGTCATTATCGTGCAATGTGCGCGCTGAGGCTATACCGCCAAGTTTTTTCAGCGGCAGGCGGTAAAGTGTAAGAGACCCCTTGCCTGCAGTAAAGGTGTCCGCCTTTGTTTCGATGCTGTCGGTGGACAGCCCGAGCTTGGTGAAAATGATTTTCAGGCAGTACAGAATATCCTCGCGGCGGGTAAGGATTTCCGCCTGCGATTCGATAATAGCCGCCCGGTAGTTGTGGCCGCGGTGGTCCCCGTCACAGATTTTGAAAGAGGCGGCGGGATTTTTTTCAATGCAGCGGTTCATTCGGCCGCCGCGTTTTGTGCCGGTGTAGAGGCAGGTTTCGTCTGCAGCAAAAGATGTCTCAACAGCATAAGGCTGGCCGTCATCGATTGCAATGAGGGTGCCCCACAGCTGATCCTCGGCGAGCTTTCGTATCTCGCTTTCCGGTATCGGTTTTCCCATAGCACTGTCTCCCGTATAAAAGATGAACATATGCCCCGTAGCAGGGCCGACTGAAGCCTACTGGATAGTGCGCCCTGTGTGTGCTTCCAGTACCCTGCGTACAGTGACGGCAAGCGTGGCCCTGTCGTAGGGTTTCAGAATAAATTCTTTTATTCCCGAATCCAGGGCTTTTTTGTGATCCATCGTTTCGCTGAAACCCGTACACAGAATAATCGGTATGTTTTTCCGTATCTTCAGCAGTTTTTGTGTCAGCTGATGTCCGGTCATGTGCGGCATTGTCTGGTCGGTGATAACCAGATCAAACGCATGGGGGGCCGCGCTGAACCGCTCGAGGGCTACGGTGCTCCCGTGCGCCGCCGTAACCGTATAGCCCAGCGATGCGAGCATTTGTGAGCACATCTCCACTATCATCTGCTCGTCGTCAACAAGAAGTATATGCCCGGTGCCCGACGGCAGGTCGGGATCCGGTCCTGTAGCGGGCGTTGGGGTATAATCTGTTTTCGGCAGCAGGATATGAAACGCGGTGCCCTTGCCGGGTGCGCTGTCTATGCAGATTCCGCCGCCGTGGTTTTTAACAATACCATGTACGACGGCCAGCCCCATGCCGGTTCCCCGCGCCTCCTTTTTGGTAGTAAAAAAGGGATCGAATATTTTATCCTGGTGCTCGGGGGCAATGCCCTTCCCCGTGTCTCTGACCGTCAGCTGTACATAATTTCCCGGCGCGGCAAGCTCAAAGCGCGGCATCATGTCCTCGGTAACGGCGACCGGCGTGAGCATGACGTTCAGAGCGCCCCCGGTTTCCCGCATTGCATCGGCTGCATTTGTGCACAGGTTCATAACCAGCTGATGTATCTGTACCGGCTGGGCCATAACAACTCCGCTGCCGGGATCTATGCGCTCGCGTATTTCAATGTTTGCGGGAATGGTGGCCCGCAGCAATTTACACACTTCTTTGATAACCGGCCCGGTTTCCAGCGGCTGCCGCTCCCGGGAATCCTTCCGGCTGAAGGTGAGAATCTGCTTTATCAGGTCTCTGGCTCGCGCGCTCGATTTAAGGACCTGCTCCAGATTATACCTGATCGTCGAGCCCCGCGGCGCGTCCTGCCAGCTCATTTCTGTGTAGCCGATAATAGCGCCGAGAATGTTGTTGAAATCATGAGCGATACCGCCTGCCAGCGTGCCGATCGCCTCCATTTTTTGTGAGTGCCTGAGCTGCTCCTCTATTCTGGTTCTCTCGGTCGTATCCCTGAAACACCCGAACACGTAGTCCCGGCCGCTGAAGTGTATTTTTGATGCGGTGATTTCAGCATAAAAAATATCGCCGCTCTTTTTTAAAACCGGTATATCATTGGCCTGAACGATTTCGTTTCGTGCCAGCCGCTCAAATTGATCAAAAACATGCGGCAGCGATTCGGGGGGGTGAATGTCGATCAGGCCTTTGCTGTGCATCTCCGTGCCGCTCCAGCCGAGCATGTCACAAAAGGCTTTGTTGCACATGAATGTTTTTTTTGTATTGTAGTCGACGATGTAAAACCCGTCCCGGGCATTTTCAAATACTATTCTGAAACGCTCTTCACTTTCCCGCAGGGCCTGCTCAGCGCGCTTGCGCTCTGTAATATCGGTGCTGATGCCGCACATGCCGATGGGCCTGCCGCCGTTGTCATATACCAGCTGCGTTCGGCAGTCAAGGATTACTTCTGAGCCGTTTTTTGTATAGTTAACGACTTCCCCCCGCCATGCACCCCGGTCCCGTGTCTGCTGCATTATCTCCTGCTGGCGCGCGCCCCGCGAGGGATCTTCGCCGAATGTCCTTACGGATTTACCGATAAGCTCTTCGCTGCTGCACTGCAGCATGTCGCATTCAGCACGGTTGATATACGTGATGCGTCCGTTGAGGTCGGTCGCGGTTATTCTGTCCTGAATCTGATCAAGCAGCATGCTCTGGAGCAGCAGCAGCTCTTTTGCCGCTTTCTGCTGTGAAATGTCATTAGTAACAGCAATAATATACTGCCTGTCGCGGTGGGTGACCATCGTAAGCGCAAGCCGGACTGTCAGCTGGGAACCGTCGGGGCGCCGTATTTCGTATTCCCCGGTCATTGAGCCTTTTTCCTTCAGATGTATGACATGATTTTGCCACACGCGTTTGTCGGCAAAATGCGGGGCGACCCCTGCCACCTGCTTTTCGAGCAGCTCCTCCCTGGCGGAGCCGAAGAGTCTGCAGGCCGCACTGTTGGCGTCAACAAAACGGCTCGTAGCCGGATCGACGATACACAGGGGAACATTGGCGCGGTAAAGAAGCTCTTTCAGAAGATTTGTCTCTTCCATCACGGCGGCAGTGAAACCTGTATGGCGGTGAGCGATAAGAAAAACATCAGAGCAACGGCTTGCTGCTTATTGTGTGCCGGGCTACAGTGCGCTTTGCGTGCGGAGGCACAAGGAGCCCCTTCACGTTCGTGAGGCGTGACCTTTCGGCCTCCGGCTGAAATTCCTGGCGGACCTTTTTGAACCCGGTTGCTTATTTTTATAAATAAAAAGCATAAAAAAAACAACACCTTTATCATAATATTTAAATATTGGAGCGAACAAGTCCAAAATATCATTATACAGCGAGCAGAAGCCGTAGCGGACACGGGCTTTTCGAAAGCTCACAAAAATAACCTGTTTTGTAAACTTCCGGGATGTGTACGGTCCGCCTCTGGCTGCGAGGTTCATCAAAGACCTGTCCGTGCGGCGCTGAAATTTTTTTGGACGCTACTGCATATTGTGCAATAAATAAACCTTGACAAACCCGTGGGAGTGAAAATATAAATGCACTATAGGGTATCAGCGACAGTCTCTTAAAAGCTGCTTTATTCCGATACGCTTTCTACCAACTGCGTTTACCGTTTTTAAGGAGGAAAACAAGGAAGGCCGAACACCCGGCGTTGCTGCAGAAACCAATCATGCCCCGTGGGGGGGCATTGGTAAATACGGGCATGTCCTTTTTTATATATACAGAGCCATTTTTCTGACAATCTGAAAGGAGGTTGTGCTATGAAGCAAAGCACTGCAAAACGTGGACTTTGTATGGCGGGCGTGCTGGCAGCTATTTTTTGCTGCTGTGTTGTTGTGTGTCCGGCGTACGCAGCTGGTGAATCAGTAAGCTATGTAACGAACCTGGGCGGAGCCATGCGCTCCTGTATTGTCGAAGGCAATACCCTGTACGCGCTGCAGGAGCCCCGCCTGTGTATTTATGACATCACTGATGCCGCCGATCCGGTACAGCTCGGCACCCTGCCGCTTCCCGGCATCGGCAGGCGCCTTGAAAAAAGCGGAGACATCCTCTATATCGCCTGTCTGAGCGCCGGGCTTATCGCGGTCGATGTCTCGGATCCAGCCACACCGGTTCAGCTGTCGCAAACCGTCTTTGACAGCAGCGCCGAGCAGAAAAACCTCGAGACCCAGGATGTGGGCGTCAAGGGGAACTATGCCTACGTGATCGATCAGATCGCCGGGCTTATAACGCTTGATGTGAGCGACCCGTCAAGCCCGTCAGTGGTTGACACCTTCACCGACTTTACCGCGGCAAACTACAACGGCTATGATGTAAACATTGCGGGGGATTACCTCTATCTGTCATGCGAGTTCGACGGCCTGTATATTTTTGACATTACCACTCCGTCGAGCCCGAGCTATGTATCCCGCTTTCCCGCCGACCCGGCAGACATTTCCCAGCCGAACAATTATTACAAGAGCATCCGCGACGGCAATTATCTGTACATGGCCGGCGGCGGGGTCGGATTTGTCATTCTTGATGTTTCCGACATCAGCAGCCCCTCGCTGGCTGCAACGCTTAACAATGATTACGGCGGCGTAATTTCAATAGTCAAAATCGGCAGCAGCGTGTATTTGTGTACAGAGTTTTCAAATTTTTTCGAAATCGATGTCTCCGATCCAACAAACCCCACACAGGTGGAAGAGTTTGATGTGGCCCCCTATCACAGCCTTGATACCGACAGCTCCGGGAATACGATTGTGCTGGCAAACCGCGATTACGGGCTTCGAATCTTCGATGTGTCTTCCGGAACGATCCAGCAGGTGTCAAGCATCCAGTCCATCGGTCAGGTCCAGGACTGTAAAGGATCCGGCGATTATGCCTACGTCGCCGGCTATCATCAGGGGCTGCGGATTCTTGATGTCTCAGACCCGCAGCAGCCGGCTCTTGTCCGGACCGTTGCGCTCACCGGCAATGTGAACGGGGTCTTTGTGTCGGACACGACCGTGTATACCGCACAGGTGGACAAGGTTGAAAAAAGCGGCGGCTATCTTGAAATCATTGATGCGTCCACAGCGTCATCTGCATCGGTCCTTGGCAGCATTGCGCTGCCCGGGCGACCCTTTGATGTGGTGGTAAAAGACCGGATTGCCTATGTTGCCATACAGACCGAGGGCATTGCGCTGGTTGATGTTTCTGATGCTGCCAGCCCTGAGCTGATTACCACGTTTGACACGGCGGGCTCCTGCTACAAGGTTCAGGTGCGGGGCGATTTTATTATTGCGGGCGACGGCACAAAGGGCTCCCTGGTCGTTGATGCGCGCGACACCAGCGCGCTGCGCGCTGTTTCCGGCGGGTTTGACAACGGCACCATTCAGGATATCGCCGTGTGGGAAACCTGCGTGCTTTCCTCAGGCGGGGACAGCGGCCTGACGATAACGGATATTTCAAGCCCTGCAGCGCCGCTGACTGCAGCGGTTATCCCGACCGAAACTCTCGGCTATGAGGTCATGAACATAAAGGCGGCTACCGCATTTGACAGCTATCTGCTCACCATTGAGACGACCGGGAGCGCCGGACAGGTCAGGATGTTTGATATAAGCGACCCCTCGCTGCCGCAAAGCCTTGCCGCTAACCGGACGATGTTCGGAGATGCAATAAAAATATCCTACAGCCCTGATCAGCAGCTTGCCTACGGCAGCTCCCAGATTGCCGGCCTGTTTATCTACTGGGTGGAAACGGAGCAGGCGGCAGCGGTCAGCATCGACGGCAGGTGGGTCGGATCCGGCACCGGGAGCGCGGGAGCGATCGGCATTGCAGCAGATATCGATCAGGCCCGCACCGCACTCAGCGGAGAGGTTACGGTGCTTGGAAAAACCGATCAGAGCGGATCCCTCAGCGGAACCGTCAGCGACAACGGGTCCGTTACAGGAACGGTGACCTTTGATGACGGCAGCACGGCATCGGTTCTGCTTACCTACAGCGCCTCCAGCGGCACCCTTGCCGGAAGCATGAGCGGTGCGGTGTCTTTGAGCGGTATCGAGCTTGAATCAGCCGGCATGCGCGGCCAGCTTCCCTTCACGGAGACGGCAGCCCTTCTGAGCAGCAGCATCAGCGATCAGCTTGCTGCTGATGCAGGCCCGGTTGAGACATTTCTGCTTCAGCAGGCGGCGTCGGCGCTCGATCAGGGGCTTGCCGGAGAGGATCTGTCTGAGGTGCTTGCAGGCGCGAGCATGGCAGAAGTCTACCTGGGCATAGTGAACCCCTCAGGTGAGGCCGCCGCAGCTGATTCGTATGTGCTGACATCGGCGCTGTGGGATACGGCAGTCTCTCAGGCGATCGTTCAGCGGCTGATTGCCGATATATGCCCGCAGTACAAAGGCGATCTGAAGGATCTGTCAAAGAAGGCCGGCCGGCTTTTCAGCCTCGGGCAGCGTCTGGCAGGAAACGGGCGGCAGGCGCTGGCGCTTCGCGCGCTGAGCAGAGCCGCGGAGCTGTACGGCCGGGCCGCTTCACAATATGACAGCCTGTCCCCCCAGTGCCCCACCTATGATATTGCCGAGTTTGACGGCTACTATGAGGGAACCATCGACTTCGGGTTTGCGATCGGCGATGTGCGCTTCTGTGCCGAGCAGGCTGACAACGGCACGGTAACCGGGGGAGCAATTATTGAAATTGCTGCAACGGGCGAAAAAATGGGCGGCTTGCTGAAGGAAACCGTCAATGAAACCGTAAACAATCAGAGCGTGCTGAATGGCTATATCCAGGTGTTTGTGGGCAGCACCGAAGCTCATGTGCTTATGATCGACTGGAAGCACGATCCCTCAACCGAGCAGTGGGAGGGGGCGGTGGATGTCGATCTGCAGCCGGTTAACGCGACCGCAGCGGTCAAGAAAGTGTCTGAGGAATGTCCTGACGGCTGGGATGACGATTTTGCTGAGGTTGCCGGCGATTAAGCACCACGATGTATTTTGTACAAGCGCAAAGCCCTCCGCTATTGTTGCGGAGGGCTTTGTTTTCTGCAGAATGTCTGTCTGCCCGGGCCCTGCGGGCTGGCGGCGCTAGCCGGGGGCTGTGCCCCGGCCAATTGATTTCTGGAGGCTGGAAACCGTTTCCTCGAGGCTGCCGATGCGCTTTTCAACAAGCCGTATGCGCTCGAGGATCTGATTCTGGTAGTTCATATAGTTTTCAATGTTTGAGAGGATTACCTCGCGCAGCTCGCGGATTTCCTGCAGGCCCTGCTCGTTATTGTCACAAATTTCATGCTCAAGATAGGCTTTCCGGTTGATCCGCTGATCGTTTTTATAGGTGTCAAGATATTTGATTTCGCCGTTTTCAAAATATTCGCGTGCGATACCCTCTTTTTTATCGTCACGGAAATTCCACTCGCCCTTTAAAACCCCGCTTTCATAATACTCGCGGTACAGCCCCTCGCGCTTGCCGTTGATGTAGTGCCCGCGGGCTTTGAGCTGAGCGTTTTCATAGTATTCCTTGAGCATGCCCTCCGGCTTGCCGTTTATGTTTTCCACTTCTTTTTTCAGCGCGCCGCTTTCATAATATTCCCTGAACATGCCCTCCGGCTTGCCGCTTACCGCCTCCCATTCGGCTTTGAGCGCGCCGCTTTCATAATATTCCCTGCTCAGGCCGTCAAGCTTGCCGTCCCTGAAATTGGTTTCCTTGAACAGATTGCCGCCTGGATAATATTCCGACGTGATGCCGTGGGCCTTGTCGTTTTCAAAATGAACAACCAGCCAGAGGGACCCGTCCTCCCGGTAGATTTTTGTCAGCCCGTTGCGCTGGTTGTTTTGGTATGAGGCCTCGGCCAGGACGCTTCCGTTTTCATAATACTGCCTTATAACACCGTTGGGGATGGTTCCACGGCTTTGGATAACATTGTACTGCTGATCGACAATGGTGCGGGCTACTTCGACGCTGTCGCGGTAAAATGCAAGCGTTATGGTTCCGTCGGCGTTGTCGAATTTTTCCCGTACAATTTCTTCAGTTGACATCGCTGCTCTCCCGGTTAATGACATGCGTGCCGGATACGGCCCGCTTATGCACAGCGCACACGCGTGTGTATGAATTTTGTTTGAGTTTTCTATTGTTTGTATTGCACAAAAAAGATAGACTGGCAATTAAAAATTACTGGGCGCCTGTCTTGTTTATGCGCTATATGTGTGTTATATTTAGCAAATTTTATGTATATACATTACCAAACGTGTCCGAAATAAATTAAAGCGTTACATTATTTTGGACGCTGCTGATACAGTACAATTTTAAAAATCAAAGAGCTCAATGAAACAGCATAAGACTGGCATCAAAACGCCGGGCGCTTCGCCTGATGCGCGCAAAAGGATTTTGTGGATAAGTACTCCGGGCATATTTGTGCTCATCATGCTCTGCCTGATTCTGTGGCGGGGATATGCGCGGTCAGTGCTGCAGGCCCGCGACGAGGCAGATAAAAAAGCAGATGTTTTTCCGGTAAAGGTTATGCCGGTTGAGCACAACACGATACCCCGCTACATAAAGCATTCCGGGGTTATTCATGCATGGCAGCAGGCGGTTATTTTTGCTGAAGTCGGCGGTAAGGTAAAGGCCATCAGCGCAAAAGTCGGCGATGTTCTTGAGCCCGGCCAGCAGATTGTCAAGCTCGATGATGAGATGCTTACTTACGGCGTCGACCAGGCCCGTGCGAATGCGCTGCAGCTTGAGGCCACCTATGAAACAAGCAAGCGTGAATTTGAGCGCAAGCGCTCGCTGTTTAAAAACAAAGTCATTTCAGATTTCGAATTCGACATAGCGCGGGCCAAAATGAAGGCAGACCGCGCGCGCTATGACGGCGCACGGGCCGCGCTTAAAATTGCGCAGCGCGATTTGCGCGAAACATCCGTCTCCAGCCCGATCCGTGGGGTGCTTGCCGAGTGCGTTGTGGATCTGGGCACGAACATCGCCCGGGGCACCCGCGTGGCAACGGTGGTCGATATAGAGCGGGTGAAAATAACTGTTGGAATATCCGAAAAAAATATTTCCAATATCAGGAAGGATATGCCCGTCCGGGTTTATACCGACGCCTATCCCGGCAAAACATACAGCGGCAGCGTCTACAGCGTGGGAACGAAGGCTGATGACCGCACGCTGACGTTCCCCGTTGAGATAGTGCTTCCCAACAGCCAGGGGCCGGTTCTGAAGCCGGGCATGGTGGCGCGGGTGGAGATACAGACAGCGATATACAATAATGCTGTTTCCCTTCCCCAGGAGGCGGTTCTGCAGGAGGGGGCGCGCTGCTTTGTCTGGACCCTCAGCGGGGAAACCGCACACCGGCGGCCCGTAGACCCTGTTGATATCATCGGCTCCCGCATGATAATCGCCGGGGACCTGGCGGAAGGCAGCCTTGTGGTGGTCTCGGGGCAGGATCTTCTTGTCGAGGGCTGCGACGTCAGCATAATTGAAGATACGAAAGGGTAAACCGGCGTGCGGCTCCCGGCTGCTTCTATCTTCGGCCAGGCTGCGGCTGCTTCATGCAGCACGCCTCGGGGCGAAAAGCTGTCTGTGCGGGCTGCAGTGCCGATGCGCACACTCTGCGAACTATGAGCCTTGCCAGAATTTCCGTTAACAATCCGGTAACCGTTAATACGATCATGTTCACCATTATCGTGCTGGGGCTTTATTGCCTGTGGCGCCTGCCGCAGGAATTCATGCCTGATGTGTCGCTGAACATGGCGCTGCTTGTAACGGTGTATCCGGGAACGTCCCCCGAGGATGTCGAAAAGCTTATCACCATCCCGCTTGAAGATGAAATAAAGGATGTAAAAAACATTGATTTCATTATGTCAAATTCGAGCGAGGGCCAGTCAACTGTTTTTATACGGTTTGAAGAGATGTCGGACGATGAGTTCAATATTGTCCTGCAGAATCTGCGCTCTGCGGTCGATGGCGTCGATGACCTGCCCGAGGATGCAGAGGAGCCGGAAATCCTGGAAATAGAAACAGCAGAAATGACACCCACCATACAGGCGACCATTACCGGTGACCTTTCGCCGGAGGCGCTGATCGAGCTTGGAAACGAGTTCAAGGACCGCCTTCTTGAGATCGATCACATCGGCAAGCTTGAGGTCACCGGCGTGCGGGATCGGGAAATCTGGGTGAAGGTTGATCCCGACCGCATGTACGGCCACGGCCTCAGCATCGAGCAGATCGCGCACGCCCTGAAAGCGACAAATTTCAACATGCCCGGCGGCAGGCTTGAGGTTGGTGATTCGGAATTTCTTATCCGCTCGGTAGGGGAGTATGAGAGCGTCAGCGCTATACGCGACGTTATCGTGCGCTCTGACCCCGGCGGAACTCATACAACAATACGCCGTATCGCCACGGTGGAGGACACCCATGAGCGGCCGCGCGACCTGTCCTTTTTCAACCGGAAGCCGGGGGTCACCTTTAACATATCAAAGAAAAAGGAAGGCCATACCATCGCTATGGTGGATCAGATAAAGGAGATTGCCCGAACCTTTGAGAAGAACCGGCTCCCCGAGGGCGCGCGTGTTCTCATTACCAATGACAGCTCAATTCAAATCAGGGACGCTATCGGCAAGCTGACCACAAACGCGCTTATGGGCACGGTTTTTGTGGTTGTTCTTCTGTGCCTGTTTGTGGGGTGGCGCAATGCGCTGTTTGCCGGGATCGGCGTACCGGTTTCCCTTATGTGCACGTTTGTGTTTATAGATATTACGGGCGGCTCGCTCAACACAAGCAGCCTGTTCGGGCTCATGATGGTAATCGGCATTATTGTTGACGACGCGATTGTCATTATCGAGAACTGTTACCGCTATCTGAATATGGGGCTGAGCCCGCGCGAGGCTGCTGTCGCGGGGACAGAAGAGGTGATGAGCCCTGTGTTTGCCGCCTGCCTCACTACAATTGCCGCTTTTTCACCGCTGATGCTTATGCCTGACATCATTGGAAAATTTCTTCGCGTGGTCCCGGTGGTAGTATGCCTTGCCCTTGTTGCGTCGCTGCTTGAGGCCTTCTGCATTCTGCCCTCGCACATAGCCGACTGGAGCAGGCCTGAGCGGCTGAATCGTAAGCGGGAAAGCATCATCGGACGGGCCAAGACCATATATACCGGACATCTGGTTTTTGCCCTGAAGCGCCGGTATGTGTTTGTGGGTGCTGTGGCGGCTTTGTTTGCCGGCTGCATCGGGCTGCTCGGGTTCGGCATTATTCAAAAAGATATGTTCAAGATGGAGGAAATATCGCAGTTTTACATAAACGTTCACATGCCTGAGGGAACCAGCATCGAAAAGACGCTTGATACGCTTCGCGATGTTGAGAATACTGTGCTCAGCGCCGTGAAGCCGGAGGAGCTGTCTGCCTATGTCACCAACGCCGGCATGATGATCACCCAGGATGAGTGGGTGATGTCCACGTCGGTGGGCCATGTAATGGTCGATCTTGTCGAGTCCGACAAGCGCGAGCGCTCTATAGATGACATTATCCGGACATGCCGCTCCCGCCTGGATTCCGTGGCGGGTCCCCTCAGTGTGGGGTTTCGTAAAATTCGCGGCGGCCCCCCCATCTCGCCGGATGTTGAGGTGAAAGTGGTCGGTAAATATCTGCCCGAGATCAGGCAGGCTGCGGAAGCTGTGCGAGGGCGCCTGGAAAACATACCGGGAGTGTATGACATAAAAGATGACCTCGATTTCGGCAAAAAAGAGCTCAAAATTTATATTGACGAAGACAAGGCTGCGCTGTACGGGCTCGACTTTTCGCGCATTGCAAACTCAATCCGCAATGCATATGACGGGAAGGTGGCTACCGTTTTCAGGGAGGGGGATGAGGAAATTGATATTGTTGTCAAGTTTGACCCAGCTTTTGTCAAAGAGATTGAAGACATTGAAAATATTAAAATCCCTACACCCCGCGGTGATTTCGTTCCGTTCAGAAATCTCGGCAGCCTTAAGCTGGAGCCCGGCTTTACCAAGATCCGGCATTTCAAGCGGGAGCGCGCGGTAACGGTCAGCGCCTATGTGGACGAAAAAGTCAACAACATCGTCACCGTTAATCAGCTGCTGAAAAAGCAGGCCGGCAGGATAATGAAAGCCTTCCCTCAGTGCAGGCTTCGCTTTGAGGGGGCATTCCGGGAAATGCGGGAAGCGTTTTCCTCGCTGTGGCAGCTGTTTGTGTTCGGCCTGTTTTTTATTTATATTATACTCGGTGCGCAGTTTAAATCATATGCACAGCCGTTTATTATACTCCTTACCATTCCGTTTGCATTCATCGGGGCTGTGGCGGCGCTCATTTTTTCAAACAGCCCGTTTTCCATTATTGTCCTGTACGGCTTTGTGGGCCTTGCCGGCATTGCGGTCAATGACGCTATCGTGATGATCAGCTTCATAAACAACGCCCGGGCGCGGGGAGCGGGCCGGTGGCGGTCCATTATCGAGGCTGGCCGTCTGCGGCTCAGGCCGATTATTTTAACATCAGTGACCACCATGTTCGGCGTGATGCCGATGGCGCTCGGCCTCGGCGGAAAATCTGAAATCTGGGCACCTATGGCCAATACGCTTTTCTGGGGGCTCGGGTTTGCAACCTTTTTAACACTGTTTATTTTGCCCGGCGTATACACCGTAATCGTCGATGATCTGCCGTTTTTCTGGCGGCAGCTGAAGCAGCTGCCGGGGCGGAGCGCCGCTGAGAGCGGGTCCGCGGGACAGCGCTCTGTATAAAGGCAGGCAGCGATGGAGCCTGAAATGGCTGAAGGACACGTGATACCCGATACATACAGCACACCCCCCGGAAGTGACCGCTTTGTTTACCGGCTGCTTCTCCGGCGGCGGCCATGGTATGTTTTGTGGTTTACGTGGCTTGTGGTGCGCAAATGGTGTGTCGCACGGTGGGGAGCGTTTGATTTTGCCGAATGGAGCAGGGCGGCCTGCTCCGTGTGGAGCTTTATCGAGAAATGCGGGGCGCGGGTGCACGTGGGCGGCATTGCGCACGTCCGCGATGTTAGCGGGCCCGCGGTCTTTGTCGCCAATCACATGAGTACGCTTGAGACTCTTATTACCCCTCCGATGGTCTATCCGTTCAAGAAACCTGTTTTCGTGGTCAAGCGGCAGCTTGTCTCTGTGCCGCTGTTCGGGATATTCCTGAAAAACTGCATTACGGTTGATCGCAAAAAAGCATCAGATGATTTCAGGCAGGTGATGGCCCAGGGCGCTGAAAAAATTTCGCTTGGATATTCGGTAATCGTATTTCCCCAGGCTACGCGAAGCGTTACGTTTATGCCGGAGAGGTTTAATACGCTGGGGGTAAAGCTTGCAAAGAGGGCGGGGGTGCCGGTGATCCCTCTGGCGCTGAAAACGGATTTCTGGGGTACCGGACGATTCATTAAGGATTTTGGTCCGCTTGACCCTTCGGCGGAGGTTTTCTTTGAGTTCGGGCCGGCCATGACGGTGACCGGGCCCGGCAAGGCAGAGCACGAGAAAATCGTTGCTTTTATCGCCGGCAGGCTTGAACAGTGGGGCCGCCGGTGCCGTTGAAACGCTCCTGTCTCCGGGGGAGCCGGCACCACAGCTGCAATGATTTTACTTGCCATGCATCCTGTCTTGTATTATATTTTATAAGTTATGCTAACCTGATGATAATGGGCGATTAACTCAGCGGGAGAGTGCTACCTTCACACGGTAGAAGTCACTGGTTCAAACCCAGTATCGCCCATACATCGCTATGCAGAAGAGCGCCACTGTGAGCTCTTTTCAATATACAATCCGAGCGACGTCAGCCCACAGTTAACACCTGTTGTCCTGGCCGATTACGCGCATTACCCCCGAAACCCGCACCAGCATGTGAATTTTTTCTACGCATGGCAGACAAAAATAGTTGACAAATTGTTTTAGAAGATATAAAAATAATAGTTTTAAATTTTTTACCATATTTTGGGCCGGGAAAGCGGAGCATATCGAACGGATTTATTCCTGTTTGCTTGATTTTTTCAGGCAGGACCCGGTGGGCGCAGCCGCTGCAGCATGCATGAGCCCGTTCCTGCAGGCTGTGAGCAGCCTCAGGCGTATATGTGCTGGCGTAGCTCAACGGTAGAGC
>CAZUMW010000069.1:0-15815 GCA_964621615.1 uncultured Thermodesulfobacteriota bacterium | reverse complement strand
CAATCTTAGCTGGTTAGGCTGCTTTTTGTCTTACATCATAATAAACTCACGCTAGGCACAAAGTATAAAGTTGCGGCGGATAGGTGTCAATACAAAGGTCTCCGATGAACAGAACTGTGATGGTGAGCATAAAAGCAAACACTGCAGTTGCACTATATTAATCAGCATTACGATACCGGTACGATTCGGGTCAAGGGGGAAAACAGCGGGATCATTGCCTTCGCAGCCGGGCTGATGCCGGACTCTGTCATATGCTGTACGAAGTGCGTTGCCGCGTGTCCCTGCCTCTATGCACATACGTTTCGGGAGCGTTCATTTCGAAACAATATGGTTGACACGAAGCCCCTTTCTTTCTACACTTATTCCGGTGATCGAACAGGGTATCAGGAACTTGCTGTTGCGTGTAATACGGTCGTTCCGCTGTGGGGTGTTGAGGATATGTCGCACATATTTGAACGTCTTAGAAGCTGTCTCGAGTTTCCGTTCATATACGAATCATTCCAGAATCTGACCGGGCTGGACAACTGCAGGAAACGTTTTGTGAAAGAGTTTGTCAGACCGTTTCCCGGGGCAAGCGTTTTGGACATCGGATGCGGATCAGGTAAAATTATCGAGCACTTTCCTGAAAGCATCCGGGAGTATGTGGGATATGACTACAACAGGCGGTATATCGAATACGCCCGGGAAAAATATGCCGGCCGTGGACGGTTTTTTACTGCCGGTGTTTCCGCCCCCCCCCCCCTCTCTGACACATCGTTCAATGAGCAGTTTGATTTTGTCATTGCTTTTGGTATTCTGCACCACATCAATGACAGCGATGCAGACACGCTGTTCATGACCGCATCACACTATTTAAAAAAAAGCGGCACGCTGGTCACCCTTGACCCGGTGTATATTGACGGTCAGTCGCTGTTGACAAAATATATCATTTCCAGGGACCGCGGACAATTTGTAAGAACAGTGCAAGGATATGTAGCGCTGCTCAACGCCCGCTTCATCCGGTATGAAACCACTGTTCTCAACGACACCATCAGAGTCCCTACCACCCACCTCATCATCCGTGCAGCCAAACACTGATTGCTTCAGTATCAATGTCTGCCCACGAACGGTTTTTGTTGACGATGCAACAGTTTTTACGTATTATATAAAATTAATTACCATACTGTACTGCCGAATGTTTTTTTTATATTCAAGAAACAATCAGTCTCAGGATACATTCAAACGCAGGCTCCTTGACCACTCATAACTGCAGGGGGTTTTGGCTCTGTGCCCATAGCTAAGCATTCCAACAAGCCTGAGAGCAGCAGCTTCACACTTTCCATTCTCGTCCCCATGTATAATGAAGAGGACGCGATCGGGCGCTTCTTTGAAACCCTCATTCCTGAAGTCCTGAAGGTAACTCCCAACTATGAAATCGTCTGCATCAATGACGGCAGCTCCGACAGAACGCTTGAGCTTCTGCTGGAACACCATGCACGCAATCCCCGAATAAAAATCATCAACCTGAGCCGCAACTTCGGCAAAGAGTCGGCGATTACGGCAGGCACCGACTACTGCGATGGAGATGCGGTCATTCCCATGGATGCGGATCTGCAGGACCCGCCCGAACTGATAGGCCGGTTTGTTGCAAAGTGGCAGGAAGGATTTGACGTTGTCTATGGAAAGCGCCGCATTCGCAAGGGGGAAAGTCCAGCAAAGAGAATAACAGCCTGGTTTTTTTATTATGTTATGAACAAACTGTCTGAAATACCTATTCCGCATAACACCGGTGATTTCCGCCTGATGGACAGGAAGGTCATCGACGCGCTTCGGCTGCTTCCCGAAAACTGCAGATTCATGAAAGGACTCTTTCCTTGGGTGGGTTTCAAGCAGACCATGCTGCTCTATGACCGTAATCCTCGCTGCGCCGGCGCAACCAAATGGAACTACAGAAGGCTGTGGGGCTTTGCCCTGGACGGCATTTTCTCTTTTTCAAGCATTCCGGTCAGAATGTGGTCGTATGTGGGGTTTGCAATTTCTCTGTCAGCTCTCGTATTCGCTCTATTCCTTATTATAAAAGTGTTTGTGAAGGGCATAGACGTTCCGGGCTATTATTCACTTATGGTGGTAATTCTTTTTCTAAACGGCATGATTATCATCAACCTCGGCATTCTCGGTGAATACATCGGCAGAATTTTCAAGGAGGTTAAAGGGCGGCCGCATTATCTCGCCGACGGTCTGTGGGGGCTCCGGCGCCGGAATCCTGCCGATACCGCCGATAGCAGATAATATGGATTTAAAAGAAGAAACAATTCTTGGAAGCGATGCATCAAAACACTGGTATTATATCTCAAAAGGCTATGCGCTCCTTCAGTTCATTCACGGTATTGCATTTTCATATGTGCTTGACGTGGGTGCCGGATCAGGCATTTTCTCAAAGCTGCTGCTGGATAGAACCGGTGCGGCGTCAGCCGTGTGCTGCGATATTGGGTACACACGGAACCGGGCAGAGCATTACGCAGGTAAACCCCTGTATTTCCAACAGGAGATTACCCGCTCCGATGCCGATTTAGTGCTTTTTCTGGACGTCCTTGAGCATACTGCAGATGACGTGCAGTTTATAAAACAGTATGCGGACAAACTCAATCCGGGGGCGCATATTGTGGTGACCGTGCCGGCATTTCAGTTTCTTTTCTCCGGGCACGACCTGTTTCTCAACCACTACCGGCGCTACACTATTGCAACCCTTGAGCAGTGCCTGACAGCCGCTGGATTGCGGGTGCTCAAAAGCAGATACTATTTTCTGATGCTATTTCCCCCAATCGCCATGATACGACTGATAACCAGGATACGGCTTGCGCTGGGGGGGGGCGATGTCACCCCGGAAACCAACCTCCGGCCCCATACTAGAGCGATAAATGCCATACTGACAGCGATCAACCGGGCCGAGCTTGTGATATTTCCGTTTAACCGGCTTGCTGGAATGACGGTTTTCTCGCTCGCCGTGAAACAGTAACCGCAGCCAGCGCCTGCTGGACAACAATTTCGTGCATCAGCCAATGAAGATTGCACTTGTATTCCCACGCTTCAAATACCCGAGCGGCGACATGCCCCTGGGTCTGGGGTATATTGCCGCATGCATCAAAAGCCGGTGCCCCGATGCCTGCCTCAACGTTGTGGATACGACCTTTTTTGATGCGCCCATGAAGAAAATCGAGAAGGCCCTCGGCCGAAGCGCCTATGACCTGGTGGGGTTTTCGGTCATGACCACCATGATTAAGGAGTCGCTTGCAATCGCCGCCTTCATAAAAGAAAACTCTCCGCACACCAGGATCGTGTTCGGCGGGCCGCATCCGACCGTCATGCCGTCGGAAACCCTGGCCCAACCGCAGGTGGATGCTGTTGTGCTGGCAGAAGGAGAGCAGACCGCCGTTGAGATCGTTCAGAAAAAGGGTGATTTCACCGGCATCCCCGGGATATGGTATAAAGACAATGGCCGCATCGTTAAGAATCCGCCCCGGCCGTTCTGCCTGGATCTGGATAGCATCCCCTTTCCGGAGCGTGACCTGTTTCCGGTTGAGCAGTACATTGCAAACAATGCCGGCATGGACTCGGTTGACCCAAGCCTGCGCTGTCTGGGGATTCTGGCCTCGCGGGGCTGCCACTACCGCTGCAGCTACTGCCAGCCGACTCTCAACAGAATCTTCGGGAAAAAAGTCCGCATCCGCTCCCCTGAGAACATAATCGCAGAGCTCGCAGAGCTGAAAAGCCGGTACCGGATCGACTCATTTATGTTTGAAGACGACACCTTTATCATCAGAAAGCAATGGGTCCATGATTTCTGCGACGCACTGATCAAAAGCGGCCTCAAAATGCAGTGGTTCTGTAATGTCCGGGCGAATCTGGTTGAATACGACATGATCCGGCACATGTATGACGCCGGGCTACGCAAGGTCGGAATCGGTATAGAGTCCGGCTCACAAAGAGTGCTCGATGAAATATACACCAAGGATATTACCATCGAGCAGGTCTGCAGCGCGGTTTCGCTCATCAGTTCCCTGGGCATCAAAATACAGGGGTATGTCATGCTCGGCGCCCCCACGGAAACCAGAGCGGAAATACTTGAGACGATCAGATTCACAACCGCTCTGGATATCGATGAGGCTGCGTTCTCGATTACAACCCCGCTTCCCCAGACAACGCTCTACAATAAAAGCAGGGAGCTCATCGACAAGGACGTCACCGAGTTCGACTATTACAAAACCTCGGTCTACCGCTCAACTGGCGAATGTTCCCCTGACGAAATAGAGCGGCTGAAGCGCAGAGCATATCTGGTTTTTTATTTTTCCCACCGGCGGCTGCTCAAAACGATCAGGACGCTGTGTGCTGTCAGAAAAATGCTGAAGCGCCTCAAACGGTTTTAAGTTGAAAAAGTACCTCATGCACATCTATATTCCTGTTTCGGCTGGGCTCTGCATCCGCGATGTCGCCGTCCTGATACTGTATTGCGTACTCGCGTTGCTGTGCATCGAAAATGCTCCGTTTCTCCACGATGACGGTCTTTGGGTGTGGGCAGCATCCCAGATTGCGGACGGGAAACAATTTTTTGCCGGGTGCCCGTCCTCACGAGGCGTTGGTATACACAGCCCTTTAGGTGCCTACATCTACGCCTGTTTCTACATGATACACGCGGACATTTATTTAGTCATTGCCGGAGTTCTACTTCTCAATGTCTGCACGCAGTGGATCATTATCCGACTAGGGAGGGCATTGGAAAACCCGCAGTGGGGGTATGCCGCATCACTGCTTTTTTTCTTCTCGCCTTCTTTTTTCGTTTTTATTGCACCGCGAACCTGGCAGGTCACATGTCTGCCCTTTTTCAGCGCCGGCATGCTGTACTGTCTTGTAAAGTTTACCACCGGACAGGGACGATGGTGGCACCTTACGCTAGCCTGCGCCTGCTGGGCGCTTGCTATGCATCTGCACCCGACCGCCGTGTTTCTCGGCCCGGTACTGTTTAGCGCGCTGCTTTTCAAAAACGTGCTTTCGCGGATCACATTGCGACAGTATCTTGTTTCTATATCAGTGCTACTCTGTTCCCCGATTCATCTCGTATACTACTTTGTCAGTACCGGAAAAGCAGCTCAAGTCTTGTGTGCCTATGTGCTGGTGGTCCTGTTTTTTCTGGCGCTGCGAAAAGCCATTATGGCTATTCCCGCATGGATAGATGCTAGAAAGGTCGAGTACCCGCTGGTTCTGTTCCTGGTAATAGCAGCGCTTGGAACATTCTTTGTTCTGTGGATGCTTTTCCCAGGGAATGATATGCCGGGGCTTATTATAAAGTATTTCGAGGTTCTGGCCGCAAACAGCGCCTGGCTCGCAAAGGTGACGGGAGTAGATACAGGAGCAGGCTGGAAAGCGCTTGTGTTTGGGACTACTCTTTCAGCTGAGGCGCTGTTGTGGATTCTGTATATGCTCAAATCTCTAAAAAATTACCATGCCCTGTCTGACGGGGAGAAAATTGTCTGGATGGCAAATGCGTTTCCCGCTGCTGTTCTTCTGCTTCTCCCTGCAGTTATACAGACAGAATGGGATTTTTACTGGCCGTACATGCTGTTCATGTTCCCGGCACCGTTTTTGGGCATCAGCCGGTTGCTGGTTGGAAAATCGGCACATGGCAAAAGGAAGCAATCCTCCCTGACGGCAACACGATTAGTGCTGCTGAGCATGGTTGTGTCCTTCACTATAGCCATGACTGTGTACTTCTCCCTGCACGTAAAGAAAACCGGCGGGCGAAACTTATATTTTTCAAACATTGGGCTAAAAAAACAGGTTATGGCATATATATACGAAAACAGTGCCGATCCGTGTATCATTCTTGTGCTTGACACAAGCTCGCTGACTAATATCGTCGGGGGCATTCAGGGACTGCTGGGATGGCGCATGGTTGCCTTGGAAACAGCTGCAGCCCACCATAAGCAGTCTCTGCCCACGCCGGAAAAAACCACTACCGCAAACAGACAACGCTATTTTTATATCATGGAAAAATACGGACTGTTCATGGAATCCCCCCGACAGATCTCAGCGCGAATTAAGCATGGCGGTACTGTTCAACAAAGACAATTCAAATCCGTTACAGTCTATAGAACCGATTTTTACGATCCCGCTGTCGGTCGCGCACTTGGCTTTTTAACCTATGAAAGTATGTGCAAGCTTTTCTTTTTCGGCGACGATCAGTAACAGTTGGTTATAATTTTTGTTCTCAGATGTCCGAGAAGATTCTATTCGCAGCCATTGCGATTGCTCGAAAGGAGAAAAACTGTGTGATACACGCATTTAAGAAAAAAGCAAAAACAGTGAAGATTCCTCAAAGAGACATAGCTGATAATACATCAGCGCCCTTAATGGGTATGGCATTTGTAAGAGGATGAATGATATCGATATTTTATGGTTTATACCCACGAAGTATCATTTTTAACAGTTTTTTCGTTATTTTTTCTGCCCCTTTTTCGTTGAGGTGAAAGTAATCATTAAAAAAATCATCATTTGCAGGAGGGGAGCCAAGATCAATAAAATGAATATGAGCCTTTTTACACTGCCGTGAAATATATAAACTGATATGCTGATATTTCAATGAAGGATATGTTTTGTTGTGCCAGGCGATATATTCTTCTGATATGGGTAACAGCACAAGCAAAATATTTTCGATACCATTGTCTTTACATATTTTGGAAAAATAAGAAATAGATGAGCTGTCGATTTCATAATTTTTCATCATATCTTTGGTAATCTTTTTGGAATCAATATTATAATTAATAACCGGGTGCTCCTGTAACCATTGTGAACGATTCTGTTTATCTATCATTAATCTTGCCCACATATGTTTATATTTTCGGTATAGGTTGAACCGCACGGCCCGTAGATATGAATATATCTTAAAATGTTTCCTCCATGAAGCATACTCATGATAAAGGGTTGAGATATGTGCTCCCAAGCCGTTTTGGTTGATATCATCTTTTGTAATAAAAAGAATAACGTTTTTCGGAGTGTAAGAAACTGATTGGAGATAGAACGAGAGCATCGCCGAAGAACCGGAAACCGTAGCACTTCCGTGACACAATTTGATACTGCCTGACTGAGAGTGTTTTTCAATCTGCACATGGTTTATGCCGAATTCAAGAGTGCTGTTACCTATTAGCCATGTTGCTGGTTTACGGGAACGAAGAGTTGAAACATTATCTCTGATCATCTTTTTTGCCGATGGTGTTTCTTTCACCATACCGGTGTACACCATGATGCGTGCAGCAGCTTCAGCAGCGACTACCAGAGTTACACAGAGCAAAAGTGTGCGGGTTAATCTGAACGGTAGCCGGATTGTACTAAAACTGAAAATAGATAAACGGGGTTTCATCACCTGGGGCCAGAAGTATCATTAAAATTATCATCAGTGCATATATACATCCCCGGGCAGTCCAATGCCAGTGAAGTATTGCCTCGTGTTCCTTCCGGCAATACTGGGGAATGTCCAGAAACATTATAAGGACTATGAAAAAGAGAAGTTTTGAAATTAAAAATCCATGGCCTGAGAAACTGCCTCGAAACGTTCCTATGCCGTGAAGATATGTGAATGCCTCGTGTATGTTTTGTGCCCGAAAAAAAACCCAGGTCAAAATGACCAGGTTGAGCGTCACTGCCGCAGACAGGGAAATTTTAACATGTGATGGTATATGCTTTATAAAGGAAAGCTGTTTTTTTATGTCCGAAAACCATCGGTTGACAACAAGATAAAGGCCATGGAGCGTGCCCCATACGATAAAGGTCCAGTTAGCTCCATGCCATAGTCCCCCGAGGATCATTGTGATCATTAAATTTCTATATGTGTTAAATGTTCCTTTTCTGTTGCCCCCCAGTGGGATATATAAATAATCCCGCAGCCATGTAGACAGCGATATATGCCATCGTTTCCAGAAATCAGAAACATTCAGAGAAAAATACGGCTGATTGAAATTTTCCATGAGGTCGAATCCGAACAGGCGTGCAGTACCTCTGGCAATATCGCTATACCCTGAAAAATCACAGTAGATTTGTATTGCAAAAAACCATAAACCGCATATAAGCTCAGGCCATGAAGCGGCAGCGCTCCGGGCAAATATGTCGCTTACTATATGCCCGACAGCATCGGCTATTGCAATTTTTTTAAAAAACCCCATCAAAACAAGAAAAAGTCCGGATCCTATCATATCAAAGCTGACAAGCCGTGGCGCCCTGAATTGCGGCAGAAGACGCTGTGCCCGCTCAATAGGGCCTGCCACCAGCTGAGGAAAAAACGATATATATGCGGCTACAGAGATGATATCTTTGTACGCCTGCATTTTATTTCTGTACACATCTATGGTGTAGGACATGGCCTGGAACGTGAAAAAAGAAATACCGAGAGGAAGCACTACCCTGAGAAGCGGAATGTTGGGAGTAATGCCCAGTGCTTTTGCGACGTCAATGAAGGATGAAAGGAAAAAATTATAATATTTGAAGAACCCAAGCACGCCGAGGTTGCCGGCGATGCTGAACGTAAGATAAAAACGCTTATGCGATGTGCAGGAAATCCCCAATGAACAAAAATAGTTTAAAAGTGTAATAAAAAGCAATAGCCCGCAAAAGCGCCAGTCCCAATAGCCGTAGAAAAAATAACTGGCGGCAATTATTAATATATTTTGAGCAGTTCTGTTCAGACAATAATAGAGAGCTAATACAGACGGTAGAAAAATTAAAAAATCGAGGCTATTAAAAAGCATAGAGTATCAGGTAAATAATTATGATTTGACAGCGTGGGGCATCCCTATATATTTCAAACATACATTACAATTAAGTGACGGTATTTTTCAATATGTTCTTGGTATCCATTTTATAGTGAAAAAAGATAATCATAGATGATATAATCAGAATTCGCTGAACCGACTAAAAAAATAGAGTGACGATTAAACTATGACTGTTTCGTCAAAATCCAGGCTTAATCTTTTCCTTATTGTATCAGCCTATATTTTTCTTTCCTTTTTCAATTATACAATTATCGAGGAAGATGCCTATATTTTTTTTCGCTGCGCTGAGAACATTGCAGCGGGGAACGGTTATGTGTTCAACAAAGGCGGCGATCAGGTCGAAGCATGCAGCTCGTTTTCCTGGCTTTTTCTGCTCGCGTTTTTAAAAGTGTCCGGCTTCAATATTCTTATACTTTCCAAAATTGCCGGCATTGTTATCGGCATATTTTCTCTTTGGCTTGTTTTTCGTATTACCCGTCATTTCATGCAGCCGGATCTCTGGTCTTACGTTCCATGTCTGTTGACCGCCGTTAATATCCCCTTTTTCATGAGAAACCAGATGGGGATGGAAACGTCTCTGTTCACGGTGGTTTTTCTTTTGCTTGTCCTTGTTTGCCTTGAGAAAAGCAAATTTATGTTGTGGCCGTTTGTGTATTTTCTGCTGGCTGTTACGCGACCAGAGGGCATGTTCATGATTCTGGCGGTAGCACCGGCTGTGTACTTTGCACCTGTGGAGCGCTCAAAAAAAATGATATCGATATGCATATGCTTTATTTTGCTTTCCGGTCTTTTCCTGTGCCGGCTGTTTTATTTCCATGATTTTTTGCCGAGCTCATTTTATTTTAAGGTTCATCCTGACACGCTGCGTATGGGAATACTATATACCCATATGTTTTTTCGGGACTTTTATATGTATTTTTTCATAATACCGGTCCTTTTTTTTGTTTTTAAAAAATGGAACTACCAGGTTAACCGCACTGTATTATTATGTTTTATAGGTGTTCATGTCGCCTGGATAATAGTTGCCGGTGCTGATTTTTTTCCATTTTACCGGCATTTTGTCCCAGTTATTCCGCTTATATTTATATATGTAGTTTCAGGCCTTATACAAGCGGTTAACCCGATTATGCTGAAAAAAAAATATATACTTTCAACGCTTATAGCGGTTTATGGAGCGGTTGCATTGCTTTTGCCACCTTCCAACTGGCTTATCGTTCCTGAACCGAACGTTGTTATCGGAAATATGCGGCAATTTATTAAAAACCCTAAAAAGTTTGTGAATAATTTATTTATACGGCTTAACGATCCGCGCTATGATAAAAAATTCAGGTCCGATCGGCAGATACAGGTCGGCTGTTTTATCGCACAACACTATAAAGAGGGGACTCGGTTTGTTTTTGATCAGATGGGCCGTGTCCCGTATCAGGCGGGACTCGCCTATGGTTTTATTGACAGCTACGGGCTTACGGATAAACATATTGGAAGGTATGTTTTTTATCATTCCGCACGTGGAAGCTTTATTTTAAGCTCGTATGAAAGTATTTCACGCTATATAATAAGCAAAGTTTTTCCTGGAACAGATTTTTATTTTACCGATGAGGGTATTCTGGATTATCTTTTTACCAAAGACCCCGATGTTATTTTATGCTTAGTACCTATACGTAATCGCGTGATAAATGGGCTGGCGGATGATCCACGATTTAAAAATCGTTATCGACTTGCTTTCAGCCTTAATCATGTGCTGTTTTTTGAAAGAAACGACATTGAAAGAAAAAAATTGATTGATATTGACAAATATCCCCGCCTTATTTTTGCTGATGATGTTTCCGATATCTATGGTGACCACCCGCTAATTAAGGCATTACATGCCTTTTAAATTTTATAGTGAGTTCTGGAATTGTTCTGCTGAAACATATTTAACACAGAAAAGGCAACGCCTGCTTACCTAAACTGCTTTATAACATTTGTGTAAAACGGAATACCTATGAAACAAATAAAGTTTTTTTTCTCAGCAGGTATTTTATCCGGTTTTGCAGCAGGAATGGCTCTGTCCGTGTTTTCGGTTGTTGAGCAGCGTTACATACACTATCAGCTGTTCAGACTTACGTTGCTGGAAATCGGGAACAATCTTAATCGCTCTGTTTTAACGGCGCTCTTGGTATGTGCAGGGCTTGCGGTGTTTTTTTTCGGAGTGCGTTTAATTGTGCGGGCCGTAACAGCCATATTCGGCCGCGGTGAAAGTATACAAAAGGCTGAAAAGGTTACTATTTGCGCTACAGGCTATATACTTGCTTTCTGTGTTTTTGCCTGGGTGATAAATCATTATCTTCTGCCGGGTAAATTTCATCCAGTAAGTTTAATTGTGGACGGTGCTCTTTTGTTAATTGTTGTGTTTGCCGGCTGGGTGTCAGCCGGATACGTTAAAACGATATATGGAAAGCTGACAAACAGTGCAGTGCTGTTCAAAAGTGCTGCTGTTATGGTGCTGATAGGGGTTGTAATAAACGGTGTTGCGTTTAGCTGGAGCAGGTTACCGTCCGGCTCTCCCCCTAATATTATACTGATTGTTGTAGATTGCCTCAGGTATAACAACCTTGGCTACACCGGATATGTGAAAAACACCACGCCCTTCCTGGATGCCGTTGCAGAAAAGGGACTTTTTTTCAGTAACGCATTCAGTACCGCACCGTGGACAAAGGCTTCAGTGGCATCGCTGTTTACCTCCCGCTATCCTAATGAGCACGGCATGCTGACCTTTACAGATGCATTGCCGGAGGGCATGTTGACGATTGCCGAGATTCTGAAAAACGCCGGCTATTTTACTTGTTTTTTTAACGGCTATAATTTACACATCGGTTCCGATTTCAATTTTGATCAGGGCTTTGACTTCTACGTATCCGATCCATCGTATCTTAACGCGGGCTCGCTTACCGGTGCCTTTCTTGATCACATGCCGATAGTGCGTGATAAGCCTTTCTTTGCCTACATTCACTACATGGATGCCCACCAGCCCTACAGAGATAATGCTTTTACGTATGATTTTATTGAAGAAAAAATCGATCTTTTTGATATTAAGTGTCCGCATAATCCGGTGTCCCCTTTCGGGTATCACTATTTTATCAGGATGATGACCGATGAGAATAGGATGAGAGAATTGGACAAGCAGCATCTGCAGTCTCTTTATGATGCAGAAATCCGGTATATCGACAGTAACATTGAAAAAATAAAAAAATCGCTGCAACAAAACGGTCTGGATAAAAACACTGTCTTGATTATAACCGCCGATCATGGAGAAGAGTTCTGGGACCATAACAACTATGAACACGGCCATACATTGTATAATGAACTGATTCACGTTCCGCTTATTATCTCAGGCCCGCATGTGAAACCCCTGTCTGTAGAGCGGAATGTCAGCCTCGTCGATCTGTTGCCGACATTGATGGATCTGGTCGGTGCCGACAGCGTGAAGCACAGGATTAACGGTAGAAGTCTTTTTCCCTTAATTGCTGAAAAGAACACCAAAGATGATACTCGTAACCTGTTTGCGACCGGTACGCTGTACGGTCCTGAAAAATATTGTGTTATACGGGGAAAGCATAAATTGATTATGAACACGGAGAACTCAGCCGATAAAAACACGCTTATCGGGTATCATTACCCCCCAGGGTATGAGCATTTCCTGCTGGATACCGATATGGCTGAGCACAATCCTCTTCAGGATGTGGACAATAAGACCAGAGAGTTTTTAGAAAAACAGCTTTTATCGTTCATGAGCATATCTGCTGATACGGGCAATAAAAATATTGTGCTTGATAAGAATCTGAAGGAAAAGCTGGGAACAATAGGATATATTGTTGAGTAGCGGAACCGCCCGGCCTACGTTCGTGGGCTTTGCGATATCTTTTAACAAACCGGCATGTATTCAGGCTCAGCCCGTTCCCCCGACGCATTTAATCATTAAGGTATCCAAGAGCTTTCAGTTTATCCTTGTCACCGGTGTCTAGATGCATTCTTTCCTGCCCGATCACGGCCGAGGGTGTACCATAGGTTGCCGATAAATTTTTTGACTGTTCAAACTGTTCAGCCGCCAGTTCCATGAGCCTCTTTTTTACCGTGTCGTTGGCATTGGCAATATTGTTTTTTTCCAGAGGATCTGTCTGCAGGTTGAACAGCTTAAGGTTCTTACCGGCGGGTCCGCTGTCATTAATTAACTTCCACCATCCCTGCCGAACAAAAACTGCTCCCTGTGAGCCGAGCCCATAAACCGCCCGCTGATTGAATTTCACATCTTCTTTCATTTCGATGAGTTTATAAAAGCTTGACCCCTGTAAGATCTCAGGGGCGTTTATGTCGATTATGTCCAATATAAACGGCATGATGTCAATCAGCTCCACAGGTGAGATAACTGTGCGGGTGAACTGTTGTATGTTTTCCGGCAGTTTGATAATCAAAGGAACATGAACCTGTTCTTCATAGTATAAAGGCTGACCGTGTCCCATAAATTGGTGTTCATAAAAAGCCTCCCCGTGGTCCGAGGTGATAATGATCAGGGAGTTCTGATACAGGTTCAGCTCTTTGAGTATGGTGAACAGCTGCCCGATACAGTGATCCATATAGGCGATACCGTTATCATATAGTGCCTTTATGTATTCGAGATCTTCCTGAGGCAGCTCAATTTGATTTTTGGTGATGTAGCCAAGGTATTTCGAGGCAACGATGTCATCAAAACCGCCCTGAAAATCACCCTCATAGCCTTTAGAGAAATAATTATTATATGGCGGGGGAGCATCATAAGGGAGTCGATCAAAATCCGAATGAACATCGAAATAATGAATAAAAATGAAATTATTTTTCTGTTTATGTTTTTTGAGATATTTTTTCAGAAAGCGGTTTTCAAATTCTGCGTTCCGCGAGGGGTCACCTTCGCAGTAGCTCTCGGTGTAATGATAATAATCAAAGCCCTGTTTAAAACCGTATCCCGGATGCATCCACAAGCCTCCGGAGGCGAATCCGTATGTGCCGAATCCCTTATTTTTTAATAGCTCTGCAAGAGTGATTACTCTTCGGGGCAAAGATTTAGTGACTTCGTTGCCTATCCCGTGCGCGAACGGGTAAAGAGACGTAAGCATTGACATGTGTGACGGCAGCGTCCAGGGCTCTTGAGCATAGCAGCTTGTAAAAACTATATTTTTTTCTGCAAAGGCATCGATATGGGGTGAGGTCTTCCGCCTGTAGCCGTAACACCCGAGGTGATCGGCCCGGAGGGTGTCAATAGATATCAGGACAATGTCGGTTCTCTCCGGCACAAAATATCGTTTGTCTATGACGGCGGCGGTACTGATAACAATCAGGAGGGTGATAAAGCAGACTGTAAGCCTATAGACACCTTTTATCGGTAACCTGCTGTTTAGCACCTCCCAGTTTATCCTGTTAAACAGCACAGCAAAAAATATGCACACGGTAATAACTGCACCGTCACCGAGGAACAGTTTCCAGTGGTAACGGGTCGGTGCAATGAGCCACCAGAAGCTGTGTATATACCATATGCCATATGCTGCCGCGGTTATACACAAAAAAGAAACAGATATCAGTTTAATTTGTTTAGTGAATCGTTGTGTTTTAGCATTTTTTGAGAGTAAGAGGGTAGCATACAAAAATCCGGAAAGCGCCGAAGCAATAATGAGACCGGTAAATATCCAGGAGAGCAGAGACTCACTGAGCAGGTACAGGGCGATTCGGTACATATGACAATGTAAATAGCGGTTGCTGATGATGGTAATTATCCAGGATGCAAATCCGCCCAAAAAAGAGATTACTATTCCTGCGGATAACAACATTAATATGGAGTGTTTAATTTTCATTTATCACCAGCTAAAATTCATAGGATTTTAAGGCTCTACCGATGTCCGAATTTAATCGGGATTTATCTGATATCAGGCCAAATTCTCTTCTGCTTATTTATCAACATCGCTTGAATCTAATCGAATATAAAGCTGTTCATGCACTCAATACCACGCTTTATATCACAACTTAGATTAGATTTGAAAAATTTATGTATTCACAAATTGAAAACCTTATAAAGGATTACTTTGATAATAATTGTATATTATTCGTTTTGTGTTATTATCTTAAGGGAAGAAAACGTCTGGGAAAATTGCCCATGCCTTCTATTTTACAATACCTTTTATTTGGCATCATTACGGGACTTGTTATAACGCTTGTCGACTGGCTGTACCCGCTGCTGCTACCCAATGTATATATACCAAGTGATTATGTCTTTTCTGTTTTTATCTTTAATCTCCTTTTTTGGAGTGTTATCGGATTGCTGTATGGTGTATGTATGCACCTAATTGCGAAGCGATGTTCTCATTATAAACCTGGAAAGCCATTTTATCATCTGGTTTTTTTAATCATTTTTTCGATTATTTATGGAGTTCTCTCTAAATTATATATAGGAATGAAACTCAATCGCTTAGCCGGAGAAGCACCTTTCGCGCTGAAAATTTTCATTGATCACGGGTATGATTATAACCTGTGTTTTGTTACGGCCGCAGTTATTTGCATCTTTGCTTTTGCCATTCTCAAAAAAAGCAGCTTGAGCCCGTATGTAGTTCTGTCTTCTGCATTAGTATCCATTGCAGTGCTTTTTCCATTTTCCTCTAATCTCGCTGCGCTTGATCGTGCATTGCATATCTATCAAAGATGTGAAAGATTTGTTCCATTTTCACGCCAGCAACTGCTTATTGCTTTGTACAGTGGGGGTGTTGCTATAATTTTTGGTTTATATTTTATTATGATATTGTGTCTCAACCGCCTCAAAAGCATTAACCCCGCAACTCCTTTTTTGGTACTACTTTTCATTGTCACAGCTGCGGGGGCTGCTTTGTTGACACATAATAACACTCTAATCAGCAGCGATAATAACGATTCTGTTTCCAAAGCTTCTGACAAATTTCCTCCTTATGTCAGTAACTTCCGGTTAGGTTTTTGCATTCGAAATTTTTTTGTTTGAGGGGTGAA
>CAZUMW010000068.1:0-16043 GCA_964621615.1 uncultured Thermodesulfobacteriota bacterium | reverse complement strand
ACGCTTTCATCTCCGGGCTTACGCCCGGAGTCTTCAGCGTGATTTTTGATAAACATTTTATCAAAATTATCACCAATAATTTTTTTAGCATGACTAATTTTTTGCTCTAAAGCAATATGAATAACATCTCTTTTGTTATATAATTCTATTGTATTACTAATAATATCAGATTCTTTTAGATAACGCGCATCCATTACTAACTCAGCTGATCCAATAGAATCAAAAACGCCGATAAACTTATGGCTGTACGCGATACCAACTGTCGGTATACCCTGAGAAAGTGCGGCTATACACGCATGCATTCTCGAACCAATAAAAAAATCACACATCCCTATAATATTCTTAATCTCTGACTGACCGTATTCTTGAGCAACTAAGAAAACACGGCCATTAGCCTTTTTCCCCAGTGAGCATATTACTTCTCTTGAAGCATCCGGATCGCTATTTATATTTCCAGGTCGACCGAAGGTATGCGGCACAAGCAGAATATTAGCCTCCGTCTTTTCAAGCAGAGAACACAGCAGATGTTTAATAAATTGTTTATAATCGACTTTTAACCCAAACATGTTACCCCCTGAGTATCCGCCGTTGTACATCAAACCGTTAATATTAACACCTATCAACGCTTGCCCCTTACTAATGTCGTCACTATGCGGTTCAATAATAATATGTTCAGGCGCAACAGCATCCAGGGTAAAAGCAACATCGGGACAAAAATGTATTTTTTCAGGGGATATATGCTTAACAAATTTTTTAATAAAATACACGCCCTCACGGTAACGACAAAAAACCAGCGCTGAACGCTTGATAATAAAATGTGCTAATAACTTAGAAAACAATGTGTTATAAGGTCCATATGTCTGCGGCAGCAGCACAATTTTTTTGCCAAGCAGTAAAGCAATTAATACCGGAACACAACCGAAAACAAATCGTCTCAGCCCATAGATATCACTAAAGCTGTCGCCGCCACGTATTTCACCCACCAAATCAGCTCTCTTTAAGGTCTGCAAAAATGGGATCTTATCAACAATGACCTTGCGTACTAATTTTATTGGGGAAACACGGTATAGGAATGCCATGAAAAAAATAACAAATAAATGCTCTTTATAACTTGCCTTGGGAGAAAGACGATAATTGACAACATGCAAACTGGTGCCAGATCTTGCCAATCTCAATTCTTGGGGCTTAGAGTCCCGGTTTCCAATTAATAGAAATATCTCGGCATGTGGAACTCTTTCAAGAATCAAACCAACAATGGATGCACATAAAGCAGAAACACCCCTATTACCAGTATTCAAAGAGGCGCCCATAATACATACATTAAAACCACTTTTCGACGATAATTTATTATGTCCCATTTGTGTCATTTATTTTTGAAATATTAGTCATCAACATCCTTGCGGCTATTAAACATGAAATTACAAACCCAACAATGCCGGGAACAATTTTGACAAAAGGGCTATGAAAATTAAACCACACCGTTAATACCCATAAAATACAAACCCCTGAAGAAACAATAATGCTGTAATATAACAAGACAAAATAATTTCTAAAATTGAAACCGGTCACATCTACAAGTCGGCTAATCTGAAAAATAAAGCTGATGCCCATTGATACCATCCCTGCTAAAGCTGCCCCTGCCAATCCCATATATTTTGCTGCCGGATATATGATTGCTAAAATCAAAACAGCACGCACCCCGGTAAAAAGACGGTGCATCTCCGGTTTTCCGGTTGCCAAATAGACACTTGCAATCGGGACACTGCAGGTACGCATCATTGCGGTTAAAAAAATGACGGCAAACGGCACGGCAACCGCTCCATATTGCACACCATAAATTATCGATAAAATCTCACGGCCATAAAAAAGAGCCAGGAAAAATAACGGGATTCCACAAAACATGATTAAAGCAGTAGTTTTTAGAATCCATCGATTTATAAGTTTGCTGTCCTTCTGATTTTCTGAAAAAGCAGGCATCATGATTCTTCCCAAAATAACCGTTATAAACCTGAAAGGAAGCCATGCCATGTTAACGGCCATGGAATACAGACCCAGTTCCGTCATAGTAAACAATTTACCAACGACAAAAATATCACACCGCATAAATACAAAAGTGAGGATCGGTAACCCAAATATTCCTCGTGCATATTTTAATAGCGCACGTAAATGCTTTTTTTCAAAACACACCCCCGGCATAAAAGGACAAAGCATGTATGAGAGAGCACAGCGCGCAAAAGCCTCAATAACAAAGCCGATAGCAAGCGCCCATACATTCTTAATCAAAAAAGCCAAAATAACAGTCGAAATTATACCCAAAACCGGACCTCCCTGAAAGGCAAAAACCCACCTCTTGAATTGCAACCTTTTTTGTACAATAGCAAGTTGTGGACTTAACATACTGTTAAAGAAAAGGCCTATAAAAGCAACTCGCATCAACATAGAAAGTCCGGGATTTTCATAAAACTCTTCAATCCAAGGAGCCAGAGCGAAAACCGCCCCATACACTAAAACACCACGAAGAAAAGCAAACCACCATGCACCATTTAGGTATGACTTCTGCTGCCCCTTGGGATTTTGTATAATTGCTTCCTGAATACCTACTTGTGTAAAAGATTCAAACGCAGCATTTAAAGACATCACAATGGCCATCAAACCAAAAGCTTCAGGAGCCAGAATACGAGTAAGTACCATATTGCGAGTCAGCCGAAACATCTGCTCCACACTATTACCTAGTGCAATCCAGATGCCTCCCCGTGCCACACGGGCTTTCAGTGTGCCCGATTTTGTTATATTTTTCATCCAATCGCTAATCATATATATGTTCTTCATAATAGCAATAATTTGATTATAATGAGAACACAAAAGCTTTTTTCTGTCTTAATGTGATAATTTTTTTATATCTTTATTTTATTTTAATTGATATGTATTTTTATTATTGTTTTATTTTTTGTAAATAATTCACTGAATAATTGTGATTATCTGGCTTGAGTAAATCACTGAAAACTGCGATAATAGATAATATCACAAACATACCAAAATAGTATAGTAGGCATTGCAGTCTGTATCAATCAACACTATTAATTGTTCAGGAGGAAACAACTTATGGATAATACTGATAAAAAAATATTTTTTCTTTTCAAAACAACAGCTCTTACTTTAATAACTCTTCTATTTATTGCAAATACTCTATTTGCCGCAAATTATTACATCAGATCAGGCGCTACCGGAAACGGAAGCGGCAATGACTGGACAAATGCGATGACACAGTTGCCAAGAACACTTTTAAGAGGAGATACTTACTATTTAGCTGATGGAATTTATGATAATTATCGTTTTGATGATGATGAATCCGGATCAAACTTTATATATATTAAAAAAGCCACCCCTTCTGATCACGGAACAGAAACAGGGTGGGATAATAGTTACGGCGATAACCAAGCAGTTTTTACAGGTGGATTAGATTTTTATACCGGTTACTGGTATATAGACGGACAAATAGGTTCAGGAAAAGGTGAATCAACCCCTTACGGTATAAAAGTGGAATGCCCGACACCATCTGGAAGAGGTATTGAAATCCTTTATAACAGCAGTTATATAACACTACGATATATCGAGGTTAGCGGCAATGGGGATGATGGCAATGGCTCAGCACAGGCTGACGATGGTCTCTATATAAACACTGCATCAAGCAATCATATTTTTGCAAATATGTATCTTCACGATTTTGGTCGTGCTCCTATTCTGTGGCGTAATGTCACGGACTCGATCGTTGAGTACTGCTATATTAAAAAAAATGAATCTACCTCCGGTCAACATGCCGAAGGAGTATCTGCAGTTGGTGGAAAAAATATCATCCGCTACAATATTTGGGAACAAATTGAAGGTACCGGTATAATAATGATTGCTGATGCTGATGGTTGGGAAATTTATGGCAATCTCATATTCAATTCCTCATCAAACAACGGTTCCATTGCTACATGGGGTGGACATCCTATACATAATACAAAAGTTTATAATAATTCAATCATTGATACAGTCGGCATTGATCAAGGGATTGATTTGGAAGGTACCAACAATTCTGCATATAACAATTTATTTTATAATTGTTCAGGCGCCATACAATTTGGTGATACATCCCATGATTACAACACTTTTGATGACGGTACCTATGGTGAACCAAATGGGCAACGGTTGTCCGATGGGACTAGTCTGTTCGTAGATTATAATAATAACAACTTTAATTTAGCGATACCCACAGAAGCAGGAAGGTCTTTTTCAGCACCTTACAATGAAGATATGCGAGGTTATTTGAGAGGAAACGACGGGGTTTGGGATAGAGGAGCATATGAATTTATCAGCGGCGGCAGCACAACAACCACAACTCCTACTACCACCACTACTACGATAACTGAACAACCTAACCCGCCTGAAAATCTAAGAATAACCTTAGAATGAGCTTACATGGAGTGATCTTCCCCCGAAATGGACACGCAGTTAGTATGCTATAGTGTCTGACCATCGTTGTTCAAACTGAAGAGCTATTGGGCGAGTAGATGGATTTCTCGCATAGCTGCAGGTCAAGGTTTGTGTTCTCCGTTTTCCGCCTGGTTTCCCGGCGGTGCCACATCATTTCGACCATACTACAGTTGTTCTTCCACCCCTCTCAGAACCGTGCTTGCCGTTTTCCGGCACACGACTCCCCGTATGTCATTCGCATCTTCTCAGAACAGTTTGACCATAATTCTTGGCCGAGGCAAAGGGAATCGAGATCAGAGCCAACTTCTCCCAGTTCATCCTTCGCTTGCCTCCTTGGCGGTTCAGCCATTTGAACAGGAGCCGTCTCGCCTCATAGGCAAAGCGCATAATACCGGGAAAATTGTCGCTTACACCGTAATAAGCATAATGGTCTTGAAACTTTATACAGGCCATTGCCCATAACTCACGGTTTGTCATTTTCGCCCGATTCACCTTCAGCCATGCTTTGAAGCTCACAAGTTTTACGCGCAGTCGTATACGCGCCGTCCTTCGCTTCATCCGAAAGCGTTTCCCGTTGCGTGTCCTACTGCAGTAATGGGTAAATCCCAAGAAATCAAAGGTCTCGGGCTTACGTCTCCTTTCGCTATTAGAGAGTTTATTATATCATGCGACAACTATCCTGACACAGGGGGGCGGGACTATGCTGTGAAGATGCGGTTTATGGATCGCTTACTTTGCAACGGTGCGGCTGCGCACCGAGAAAGTCAAAAGCTGTTTTTCAACCCGCACGGTTGTTTCGATGGCATACAAATTATGCCGCTGTGCGGAGAAACGTTGGAAGAAAATTAACGGGATAGATAAACTGGCAAAACTGATTGAGGGAGTCAAATTTGTTGACGGCATGGAGAGGATCGCCGCCTAGCCGTACACAACATTTGACAATAGCTCCTTCGTGCGACTTCGGCTACCGGAGTACCTTTGTCGGTTACCAATTTTACGGCTGCGATTTTAAACGCTCGATCATATTTCCTTCTTGATTTCATAACACACCTCCTTGGATTACGGTTATAACCCTAACCTTTCGGTGTGTCCACTAAATCAGGGGAACTCTAGAGAAGCATTCACCTTCAGCACCTAAAAAAATGTTGGCATCATCCATTTTATTTTAATGAAAGTATCTTATCAATAATTTTTTTTGATAAACTTGGCGAGAACATCGTTTTTCTATCGTTTTTTTTGTTGAAAATTATATCCTTTATTCTTTTTTCATTATCAATATGGAACATTCTACCCATATTAACTAATTCTCTATCAACAGCGGGCAAGTTCCCTGCAAAAACAGAATATGCAGGTGTGCCAAGTATAGCAGCCTCTCGATTCATAGTTCCGCCTGCGCTTATCACCATATCGGAAAATGACGTTAAATTTCTCCCATCCAGAACTTTTTTTGGTATAAATAAGTTCGGATATTTTTTCTTTATGCTGACTTTCTGCTCTGGTGTACGTGGTAGAATTACAGTAAAAACATTCTCTTGCGAATTAAGATGTTCCAACAGTTTTTCAAAAAGTGGATTCTCGAATTGATGATACACCGCCATGGTAGCTGGCGTCCTTACTGTTACCACAGTCTTATTTGTAAGTTTGTTTTCTTTGTCAAGTCCGCATAACTCCATAAGATCTTCTGCAAAATTCATATCAGGTTGGAAATTAGACAAATACACCTGTTCCTTGAATCCATTATATTTAAATACCTTATGAGGAAGAGCTCCAAATTTTCTCAAGGCTTGGTCGGGAAAGGACTGTGGGACAATTACTTTATGTGCAAAGCGAAAAGCCAAGTGGTTAGCAGGCTGTCCCTCATAATCCATTATCGTAATCACTTTTGCACCGGCCAACCTCGAAGCTATTATATGGGTATATGAATTATGGCTTACAGCAATATCAAACGATTTTCCTTTTGCAAATAATAATAATTGACCGGTACGAATACAAAAATTTACCGCTTTCATTATCATATTCGATCCGCCATGCCGACCAACCGTTATTCCTTTTATGTTATATCTTTCTGCAAGAGATACAGTCTGTGCAAAATCCCTCATAGTAATAAAAATCTCGTGACCATTTAACTTGAGTTTTTCAATTATAGGCATAAAAAAAACAACATGGGGAGAATTTGCAAGATCAATCCAAATTTTCATATGATCACACTCTCGTTATTTGAATTACGATGTATAATTCCGCATCCATTCTTCCGCAACTGATAAACTAAATAAAAGCTTAAAATTATTTGATTTGCCCTGACGATGTTCTTCAATCAGCTTTTTTACTTTATTGAATCTTATATATCCATAGATAAGGGAATCTTCATTTAATAAATTTGTATCCAGTTTACCTTCAAACGAATCGGAAAACCATTGATCAACAGGAGCAACAAAACCAATTTTTTTTCTATTAATTATTTCTCGTGGCAGAAAATCCATGCAAACACGACGATGTAACCACTTCCCAGTCATTTTTTTTATCTTAAATGTCGAAGAAAGGCGCTCAGCATACTCAACAATCTCTTTGTCCAAATATGGCACACGCACTTCCAAGCTGTGTGCCATAGAAAGTTTATCAGCATACAAAAGAAGTTCATCTGGGAGAGAGGATCTCACCTCCAAAAATTGAAGTCCACCTAATTCATCAAGATTATCCATCATTGGATACATATCCTTCCAGCATTCTATAATCCTTTCGTCTGCATTAGCGGGCAAAATATCTGATCGAAATAAATTATTCATAAAGTATCCGGGAACAATAGAAAAAACCTCTTGATATCTCTTAATCCTTTCTTGAATATCTAATGAGTATAATGCACGTTTAATTGTTTCATTTCTCGGCAAATTCCCCAATATTTTTGAAATTGGACTTCTGATATAACTCGGCAAAGAACGCCAATAGCGCCCATACTGAACTCCTATATGACGCTTATAACCACCGAACAACTCATCCGGTCCCTGTCCCATAAGCACAACCTTTACATCCTCCCGCGCGCGTCTACAGACGTGATACATAGGCACAATTGACGGCGCCGCGACAGGTTCCTCCACATAAGCTATTATTTCCAATAAAGTTCTATCAAATTCTTCTCGAGTAAGCTGAGTTGCATAATTAGTTGAAGCAAACAATCGAGCAGACTCTGCAGCATTTTCAATTTCATCATCTTTAGTATTTTTCCCAAACCCGATAGAGTATGAATTCCATTTTTTACCATTTCGACTCATCAAAGCCAATAAAAGCCCTGAATCTAAACCACCACTAAGTAGAATACCTAAAGGCACATCACTAATAAGATGACGATCAAGCGCTTTTGAGTAAAGATCTAGCAACTGTTCCTGTGCCTCACGAGGCGTCGGCATTTTATCAAAAGGTGTCGGTACAAATTTCCACCATCTCTCAATATTCAATTTGTCTTTTTCAATAATAATCCGAGTCCCTGGTGCCAATTTTTTAATTCCCTTAAACATCGTAAGAGGAGAAGGTGTATAACGATAACGAAGAAACAGGTACATCCCCATTGGATCAACCTCGGGTTTTGTTCCTTCATTTGCGAGAATTCCTCTTATTTCTGAAGCAAAGCAGATCTTACCATTAGCAATCTTATAGTAAACCGTCTTAATACCCATCCTATCTCTTGCAATCATAAGGCGTTTATGTCTAACATCCCATATGGCAAGAGCAAACATACCGTTCAGATGATCAAGGACATCAACTCCCCATTTTTTATATCCATTAACAATAACTTCAGTATCTGAACATGTTAGAAAAACATAGCCATCTGCCTCAATTTCTTTACGTAATTCTTTAAAATTATATATTTCTCCATTAAATACAACCCAGACTGTCTTCTGTGAATCAGACATTGGCTGATGTCCACCTTCAAGATCAATAATGGCAAGTCGACGGAAACCTAACCCTATCGGTCCGGATATATAATAACCTTCGTCATCAGGACCACGATGATAAATTGTGTTTGTCATCTCCTTAATAACTTCACAGTTAACCGATTCCTCATGCATAAAATTATACTGACCACATATCCCGCACATAAATAAAAAACCTTTCATCCTTTTTAAATGGATAGGATAATTATCAAGCTACGGTTAACATATATCGTAGCCCAAACGCATGTTCAAGCAAGGAAAGTTGGCAAAAAAACGGCGCTATTGCATTTTCTTGATAAGCCAAAAATGTTTCCTGGGGCAATACCTTCTTCCAACTTACTCCTATTTTTTATAATTTTTCCAGCAATACAGTTTGCGCCCTATTTCTTGATAAACTGCTGCCGGCAATAACTGAGCAAATCTATAAATTAAACTCATTTGCCATGGGTAAATATAAACTTTTTTTCTACAAGCCACAGCTTTGATCATTTTTTTTGCAGCTACATTAGGAGCCATAAGAAAATATCTATTGGGATGTCCTTCATTTATTGGAGTATCGACATATCCAGGATGAATAAAGGTGAATTGTATATTTGGATTTTCAACCGCTAAACTTTCAAAAAAATGTGCTAATGCAAGCTTTGTGAATCCATAAATTCCTCGTCTCGGCAGTCCACGCATCGAAACAATCGATCCGATTCCGACGATAACTCCGCTTCCCTGACGGTTCATAATGTCCAGACAGTTTTTAACCATGTAAATCGTGCCCTTCAGGTTCGTATCAATAATACTTTCAAAAGAGTTCCAGTCCCATTCCGAGCCACTGGAACTGCCTGTCGTACCGCTATTTGCCCAGCAGACATCAAGCCTTCGGCATGTAGATGCAAATTCCTCTACTGCACCCCTCACCACATCAAGACTGCGGATATCACAGGATTTAATCCAAAAGCGACTATTGGTATCTTTTAAGCTGTTAACCAAAACATGCATTCTTTCAATGCGTCGGCTCAAAAGTCCAAAATACATTCCATATGGAGCTAACGCCTGCACTACAGCCTCACCAAGGCCAGATGAAGCACCGCTTATTAGAATGGATTTATTGGTCCAATATTTTTTCAACTTCGATTCGAACATGTTTTTGTAGTTCTATTAACGATTTTTCTTCGCAGAAATCTACCTCAAAACCTTTGTATCGACTTTCGATTTCAACAAAACAGCATTTACTCTGGAGCACGGGGGTTTTTCAGCGTTAAACATCCTTTTTATAAACATCTTGAATTTTTATTTGAATAATAACAGTGCTGTGTGCTTAGACGAAAAGCCTGACGTTTTAAAAACTATACGGTTTTCGGCATATCACATTAAATAATAAACAGGGGGCATAATAGACGACTTCACAAGTAGGGCTTTATCTAACGATATGATAAAAACGATTTATTATATAGCTATCGACATGGTCATTTACCCTCTTCGCAGAGCAGTTGGAAAATCAGGACGGTTAACGTCACCATACACCGTCAATCCCCGAAGCGCGGCATCATACATTTCTTCAACCAGCTTGTTCGCATCTGCATACCAGAATGGTATTGTGCGGTATGTCCAGGTTTTCAACCCCCCATCCATATTATATGCCTTTATTAAAGTCGCCTGACAAGGATATGATTCCGGGTGTGGGTGTTTAACATAAAAAATGCTTTCTTTACCCACATCATCAATCAGTGTGACCGATGATTTTTCATCACCTTTCAGTCGAACAGGGAACCTTTCTCCCATTATCTCCTCTACAACATGTATGTGTGATATAGAACGGTAATATTCAACGCCGACCCCAAGAATGCCGGAGGGATATTTAAGCATTTTAGCAAATGGACTTACAGCATATTCGACAGCATCATCAAGGTGATGTTCCGAAACCAACTCCTCAGAAAGCGGACCAATACAAGCAACGCTTTTGGTCGGGTGAAGGCTTCGAAACGCGTCGCTCCTCTTTCTCATCACTTCAGACAGCACCCCCATACCCGAAGGTGTTTTATGAATATCAAAAACCGGATTTTGCTTAAAAAACTCATCCCAAGGAATCATAATCCGAGGAAAGGTGGGAAACAGCAATGTTACCCCGCGTGCAAAAAGCTTATCAAAAAGCTTAAAGAGATCGGGAAAATCACCTTTGTAAATATACTTAAAAGGTGAAAGTGCCGTATGAACAGTCAAACATTTTACACAATCCGGAACCGAATCAGCAATTATATCCTGCAAATCAACAAGAGAAACCCTACCCAGCAGCATACCGTTCAGCCTTCGAGTCGGGCGCTCAATATAAATATCAGAAAATTTTTTAAGATAAAGTCTGTTTCGCTGGTTTAATGTCTTCCGAACAAAATCATATAAAACTTGTTTTAACATAATGGCAGATGCAAAGAAAATTTATTCAAAAATCTGATGATTAAGCAGTTCATCAAAATCTGTTCGCCCAGCAAACGCCCACAGCGCCCACCCAAGCTCATAACTTCGACACTCTCGGTTTATATAAAGTGAATCGTTTGAAACCGGTTTAGATTTATAGCCAAAAAACTTAGACGCTAGACCACGTGCAAAACGAACACACTTTTCCATCTGAGAGTTTCTAACCACGGAACGCCAAATAAGAGAATGCTCAGTTGATACCATGCTTTGTCCCAACTCATTTTCGCCCAATATCCACTTAAATCCTTTAATTAATGGTTTACGGAACTCATCGTAGCCTTGGTCAATCGCTTCCAGCAGGAACAGTGGGGCCATGGCTTCCTGGTGAACTGAATATACTTGGTAATAATCAGCAACGACACCACCTGGAACATAATAATACCAAGGCCATTGACCTTGAGCCCCTTGCAGTTCAACCAACTTTCGTGCTATTTTTATTCCAAGGTTATGTACCCTTTCGTTACTGCAAATCTTTGCATAATACAAAAAAACATATGCAGTATAACAGCTTGCCGCAAAAGATGACCAATCTGAACGAAATCCTGAAGGTTTATGTCTAACAAGATGCGTCTCTTTGTCCATATAACGAGCAGACATATATTGTACAAGTTTATGAGCGTATTTTATGTAATCACCATGCGCTGCAAGCAATGCAAAAATTAACCAACTCATAGTTTGAGAAGTAGCAGATTTAAGAAATGCATCATCCTGCATGATGGACTCTAATTCTGATAATGCAGGGGCAGGGATTTGCATACCTATAGAACCGGCTGTCCACACTGTCGCAGCAACATCCTCAGCC
Organism: uncultured Thermodesulfobacteriota bacterium; assembly: GCA_964621615.1. Taxonomy (GTDB): domain Bacteria; phylum Desulfobacterota; class WTBG01; order CAIYCZ01; family CAIRTM01; genus CAZUMW01. Next base: position 4,376 of record CAZUMW010000068.1, on the reverse strand, counting down.
TGCACATAAGGTTCTTTTACGTTTTTCGATAATTTGTGAAAATCCGATTGTATATCAAATGGCACTTCATATCCTGCCAACTGCGCTTTGTAAAGCCCCATAAACGTATTCATAGAGTATTTATATTCCATTGAAGGATTACGTAAGTTTTGCATGCGGTTATTTATATTACAAAAAGAAGCACTAAATACATTTTCATTAGGAAAATGCATTTTTTCAAGCCCTTTAATGCATAAAATAATGAATTTATTTATTTTGGCATTCATTAGGATTTAAATTTAAATATAGACAATAATTTATTAACTTGTTCCTGACGAACATATTGAACAAAATCTGCAGACAAGGCCCTTTTTTCTCCTTTTACATAAGCTTCAATAAATCCTAACATTAATAATAATCCATGGAAAAAATACGGTTTTTGAAAAATTTTATAGCAACAAAGAATAAAATAATACACTGGATGATAACCAAGAGAATAATGCATCCGCCCCCAATGCATAAATCTTTTAGCCAAAATACTTTTGTCTGAAAATCCAACTCTCCGGTGATGAGTCACTTTTAATTCAGGGAATGTATGCACATGAAATCCTTTTGACCGTGCCATGATTTCCGCAGCAGTGTCTATACCACCATATTCCAAGGGGAAATAACCTCCAATCGATTCATAGCATTCTCGGCGAAAAAGTTGCACTGCCCCAGCAACACTATTTAAGCTAATTTTCTGAGTTATATAAGATCCATTAACAAACTCCTGAATTATACCACCAGCAATTCCCAATTTGTTATTTTGGCCAAAGTAATATAAAATTTTTTCGAAATAATCAACTCCAAATGAAATATCAGCATCAAGATTGCCAATAAAATCATAAGCAATATCTTTTATCAAATAGTAACCCGCATTAAACGCATGTACTTTGGAACCAAAATTTCTTTCCAACGCCCCTGAAGAACACATTAATTGAATAAAACTATAAGCAGCGCAATACCTTTTTACAATCTCATCAGTCCTATCAGTTGATCCATCGCTCACAATAACCCATTTTTGTGGTAGAATTGTTTGTGAAACAACAGATTTAATAGTTTCTTCTATGTATTTTTCTTCATTTCTTGCAGGTGTGATGATAATATATTTTGTTTGATTCATCATCAATAAACCTTATAGTTGCAAACGAAATAGGAGTTTTATAAAGTAATAACCTTGCGGAGGCCCATGAATAAAGGTTAAAATGCGTTTGAGGGTAACAAAAAAACCTTATTCAGGAGGCCACCGCAAGTAAAGTCCAGTAAATCAGAAATTAACGCAAAATACCATAAAATTCCCGAGATCAATTTTGAAGATCAGCAGCTGACATCGTTTTCCGGTTTGCTTATTTTTCAACTGCTTTTTTCCAAACCACATCTAAAACAGCGCCTCAAAGACTGTTTCCGGCACCTGCAGGTTACCCCGATTTTCGGCCATCATCTTGTCACGATGCTGCTGATCGTTCATTTGCTGCTTGGGTTCAGGCGGCTGCGCGAGGTTGACTATTACCGTGACGAACCCGCCGTTTGTCAAGGTAGTTGTCGCATCGGGTTATGCTGCATTCTCTAATTGATGTGCTTTATCCTTTGTTTTTGAAACAGATTTTTCCGGGTTCAGCCATACTGTTTCAATCGGTTCCCAATTTCGGGTATTGCCGGTCCAGCGTTCTGGATGCCTTTGTCTCGCAGCCTCATACACGGCATTTCTATGGTTCAATATCTGATTGTCATTACCGGCATGGCGATCAGCCGGGGTGACAAATCTGATGCCGCTGTGACGGTGCTCATTGTTGTACCATTTCACAAATTGCATCACCCATTCGCGGGCTGCTTCAATATCGGTAAAGCCTTTGTGTGGATAACCGAGCCGATATTTGCAGGTTCTGAAGAGTGACTCCGAGAACGGGTTGTCATTGCTCACTCGTGGCCGACTATATGATGCCGCTATACCCAGTGTTTCGAGCTTCACGCGCAATGTGCTGCCTTTTTGCGGACTGCCATTATCCGAGTGCAATACGAGCGGACGGTAAAGGCATGCCTCCGACAAGAGCGTTTTGTATATCAACTGCGTAGCATTTTCTGAATTCTCGCAATCGTATACTTCCCAGCCAACAATCTTACGGCTGTAGATGTCAATGATCATGTACAAATAAAAGAACAGCCCTCGAACCGGGCCGCGCAGCCACGTAATATCCCACGTCCATACCTGGCAGGGGCCGTCAGCCTGATGGCTTGATGCCGGGCCTGTCTTGCGCGGCGCTTTACTGCGCCCACGGTGATTCTGCTCTTTTTCATCACGCAGGATCCGGTAAAAGCTCGATTCACTGGCAATGTATTCGCCCATATCAGCCAGCCGCGGCACTATCTGGCTCGGCGGCAAACTGGCATGCTCCTTTTCGTGGCAGACGGCAAGCACCTGCTTGCGTTCCTCTTGCCTAAGCTTGTTAACCGGGGCAGGGCGCGATGCCGTAAGGCGCCCGTCACTCTTGACGGCGTCTCCGCTGCACCAGCGCTGATATGTGCGCACACTGATGTCCATTGCACGGCAGGCAATTTGTTTGCGTGCACCCGAACGACATGCCGTTTCGATCAGCTCAACTGCTTTCAGGCGATCCGGTTCGCTGATCATTCTTCCTCTGGATCCCCCCAGATCGCCGCTGCTTTTTTTCTCAGCACCATTATCGCTGCAGCTTCTGCCAGCGCCTTTTCCTTGCGTTTCAGCTCACGCTCCAGCTGTTTGATCGTCTTTTGATCAGAACGACGCTGCTCCTTCAAGCGTTTAGTGTATGTTTCATCCCAGTCATTGGCCGCTTCGCATGATTGGCGCCACTGGGCTATTTGCTCGAGATACAAACCACGTTTACGGCAGTATTCTGCAAGCTCCGCCTCGTTCAGCGGGGCCGTTTCCACAACCGCTGCAAATTTATCCTTTGTCGTCCACCCCTCGGGACTTACTTCTCCATCAGGCAGCAACAAACCTTTTGAACGGGCCTCCTTCCGCCAGTTGTACAAAGTTGCTTCAGATATGCCTTCCTCCTGAGCCAAATCCGGTACTGTCCTGTTGTGCGGCGGGGCCATCTTCCTCAATACCGCCTCTTTTCTCTCTGCCGAATATCGCATGACAACTTCTCCTTTCACTATTAGAGAGTTTATTATATCATGCGACAACTATCCTGACACAGGGGGATCCGCTCGTGCTGCGACTGCTGGGGCTTCGCAAGGTGCCCGATGTTGCCACCATTTCCCGCACGCTTTCGGGCATGGATCTGGATTCAGTAAAAAATGTTCGGCACTTGTGCAATACACTGGTACTCGAAACGCTCAAAAGATTATCATTGCCCAGACTGACCCTTGACTTTGACGGTTCGGTGATTTCCACAAAGGCACATGCCGAAGGAACCGCCGTCGGATTCAACAAAAACAAAAAAGGTGCCAGGAGCTACTATCCGCTTTTCTGCACGGTTGCGCAGACCGGACAATTCTTTGATCTGCTTCACCGGCCCGGCAATGTGCATGACTCCAATGGCGCCGAACAGTTCATGTTTGACTGCGTCATGCAGGCCCGGCAATGTGCATGACTCCAATGGCGCCGAACAGTTCATGTTTGACTGCGTCATGCAGGCCCGGCGGGAACTGAACGGCAGCATTATCGAATCCCGCATGGACTCGGCCTTCTTCAGCCAAATTATTCTCAATGAACTGCATGCTGACGGTGTTTTCTTCACCGCTTCCGTACCCTTTGAACGTTTCCCGCAGCTCAAGGACATGATCAGCAGCAGGAGGCGATGGAAGCATCTGGATACACAAACCTCCTTTTTTGAGACAACCTGGAAACCAAAATCATGGGTATGCTCATACCGTTTTATCTTCGTACGCACACAGACCGGCAAGCAGCGCAAAGGCCCGCTGCAGCTGCATCTGTTTGAACCTCGCGACCGCTGCTATGACTACAAGGTTATTGTAACCAACAAAGCCGAGTCTGCCAAAAGCGTTGCCTTGTTTCACAATGGCCGCGGATCCCAGGAAGCCCTTTTCGGTGATGCCAAAAACCATGCCGGGCTGGCGGTGCTGCCTTCCCGGCGCCTCGCCGGCAACCAGCTCTACACGCTGTGTGCCAGAGCTATTGTCAAGTTTTGTGTATGGGGCTAAGCGGCGATCCTCTCCTCTCCATCAACAAACTCGACTCCTTCGATTACTTTTTCCAACATATCTAATCCATTTATTTTCTGCCAGCGCTTCTCTGCACAGCGACACAGCTTATAAGCCATCGTCACAACCGTCCGGCTTGAAAAACAACTTTTTGGTATCGTTCAAAAGTGTAGGTATCAAGGAATGCTCACCGCAGTCACTTGAAT
>CAZUMW010000067.1:0-16069 GCA_964621615.1 uncultured Thermodesulfobacteriota bacterium | reverse complement strand
TTCACCCCTCAAACAAAAAAATTTCGAATGCAAAAACCTAACCGGAAGTTACTGATGCTCAGCGGCTTTTTTGTGAATATATGTCAGTGTATTTAATTCTGTCACGTGATTCTCGGATATGATTATTCAGAATTATTGATTATTATGAATATATATTGAAAATTTACTATTAGCAAGATCCGGTTTTTAATTTCTTTACCGGGATGTTGCCGTTAACAAACTTCCCGATCTGCAGGCACAGCTTAAGGACGTGCTCCGGAAAATATGACAGACGTATGCACCCCCCTTTCTGCGGCAGCAGAAGACCGGCAGGGGTTTTAGCGCCCCCCTCCCCACTTTCACCATTCAAACCTCACAACTCAAAATTCATTTCCATTATCCATAGAGTGATCGCCCCCTTCGTTTTTCGTCAATTCTCTTGACGTTTCCTGGTTATTTCTGGTACTAATGAGTCTATATAATTTGATTTTTGAATAAATTGTATGCTAATGATAATTATTGTCTCCGGAGCGGCAAACCCGCCGGAAGCATAATGTCCGCCCGCAAAAGCAAAAAAAACGGCAGCAGGAAAGCACAGCCCCGGGCGGATCAATTCCGTCAGGACCGGCGCGATATTCTGAAAAAAGTCCCCAGGCTGAGAAAGATCAAACGGAAGGTGAGGTAAAAAGAAAGGTTTTCACCACAGAGATATAGAGGGCGCGGAGAGCGCAGCCGTAGGCCGGACAAAGCCGAAGGCGTGTCCGGCAAAAATCTGTCCGGGATAGCCTTTTTTTCTGTTTTTCCGCCAGAGGAGGCCGGGAGGGAATTTAAGACAATATGAGAGAAAAACAATTGCGTAGGCTGGACAAAGTCCCGCCCCGGCGGGACGTGTCCGGCAAAGTATTGTGGATCAAAGTAAAAGAAAGATGAATTTACTTTTCTTTGCGTGCTCCAAAGAGCGCAGCATCTGCCGCTTGTGCAGATGAAAAAAATATAATTGGTTTCGCTTTGCTTCACCCATTCCTGGTTATGTGCTGCAGGACCGGGCATTGCCCGGGATGGTTTTCCGTGCATTGCTATTGCTTTTTACAAAACACCAATGAGGAAAGAATAATGGACACCATTGTTAACCTTAAAATCAATTCTGATGAAATTATTGAAGCCGTTAAAAAAATGAAAAAAAAGGATAGAGAAACATTCATAGAAGATTTGCTTGCTGCAACCGCTCCGCAGTATCTTGACAGCATTCGTGAAGCCCGGGCTGATTATAAAGCGGGTCGAATAAAAACACACAAAGAGGTTTTCGGCAAGTGAGCTATCGGCTGATATATACACAACGGGCTGTGCGTGATATCAAAAAAATCAATTTCCAAATAAAAAAACGAATTGCGGATACACTAATACGGTATAAGATGAATCCATTTAAATATGCCGAACATCTGACTAATAGTGCAATGGGACATATAGATTCAGGATAGGTGAGTACCGGGTTATTTTTGATGTGGAAGGCAATGATATCGTCATTTTGAGAGTTGGACACAGGCGGGAAATATATAAACATTTATAATGAAAAAGGGACACATGCCATTGGTCATCACCCGGTTCATGATCATGGCATGCTTTTCTCCTCCCTTTAGCTCAAAGGGAGGCCGGGAGGGATTTTTGATTCATGTGGGAAATGCAGGGTGCGCTGTGCGTACCGGGATTGATATAATGTTTTTTTTGCGTGCTCCAAAGAGCGCAGCATCTGCCGCTTGTGCAGATGAAAAAAATATAATTGGTTTCGCTTTGCTTCACCCATTCCTGGTTATGTGCTGCAGGACCGGGCTTTGCCCGGGATAGCCTTTTGTCCACCCTTTGTTGTAACGGGATGGTGAGTGATAGTCCGGCAAAAATCTTTGTTTGAGGTGAGCGCATATGAAAAAACATGTTTTCATTTTGTTCATTATTCTGAGCATCGCGGGTACTGCGCAGATCGCCGGTGCCGGGTCGAATATTTTCAGCTCCGATAACGAGCAATACGGTATTGCGGCATCCACATATCAGAATCTGGCGGCAATATACGGATACAAAGCGGAGTCGAATTATCTGCGCTACATGCTTCATCTGCAAAACGGCGAAGACGACAAAGCCCGGCAGAGCCTTGAGGCATATCACAATTGTCTGGATGAAGCGCAGATCAATGCTGCAAAGGCTGATGAATATTTGCAGAAAATCATGTTCACTATACCTGTAAGTGATGATTTCGATCAGAGCGGTTCGCAGTTTTCACTGCCGGCCGATCTCATGGAAAATGCTGTATCAGAATACAGCCCGTTACCGTAGGCTGGACAAAGCCGAAGGCGTGTCCGGCAAAAATCTTTGTTGTAACGGGATGGTGAGTAAGAGATTAGAATCGTGAACGTGAACGTGTACGTGTACGTGAACAAGTACGATAAGAAAGCTGTTTTATTCTGACTTCTGTTTTCCGGCAGGGGATGACGGGAAGGATCATATTGCAAATGTAGTTACCGTAGGCCGGACAAAGCCGAAGGCGTGTCCGGCAAAAATCTGTATTCTGACTCCCGGCTTCTGACTTCTGTTTTTCAGACAAAAAAATATTTCTATGATAAGCAACCCCATGTGCCCGTTCTGTAAAAAAGCTGAAGAGGAAATGATTTATAAAAACGATCTGGTTTTTGCCGTCTATGACGGCTATCCGGTCAACGTGGGCCATGTGCTGATCTGCACGCGCCGGCACACGCCGGCATATTTTGATGCAACCAGGGAGGAAAAGCTGGCCATCATCGATGCCGTTGATGCGGTGAAGGAGCTGCTTGACCGGCGGTATCATCCTGACGGATACAATGTCGGGGTGAACTGCGGCACGGCAGCCGGCCAGTCGATCGAGCATCTGCACGTGCATGTGATCCCGCGCTATACAGGCGATGTGGAACAGCCCAAAGGCGGGGTGCGCGGGGTTATTCCTGCGAAGCAGGGATATTGAATTAAATTTATTGATTTTGCGGGAGGACAATTGTTTGTCCTGCGAACGTGCCTTTAGAGGAGGGGAAATGAAACAAAAACTTTTTATTGTTTTGATTATGGTTTCTTTTTTCGGCTGTACGTACAGAAGCAATCTTAAAAATGATTTTCACGATGCCAGAGGTTATTCATCCGACCTTAAATCGCCCCTTAAAATTGCTATTTTGCAAGATAACTCTATTAGAACACAGGCATATCGTTTTAAACCGATCAGTTCACGTGAGCTGATTATCGAATTATATCCTGGTTTAATACATGAAACAAAAGAAGAGCTTGATAACATCTTTGAACATGTCCGGGTTGTTGATTATCTTGCACAGGTTAATGATGAGCAGTTAGTTGTCTGTGTTGAAATGGAGCCGGAGCTCACTAAAGCGCATTATGATGGACCCCAAAAATATGATATTGAAAACAAGCTTAAAATCATATTCAAGGACATTAAAACTGATGAAGTAGTAGAGGAATTTATTGCCACAGATACGCTGCTTTATCGACCTCCTTTTCTTGACTATGTTACGGATGTTCCCGCCGTACTATCTCTGGGCATATTGTCATTTATCACGTACCCAACAGATACATTTGTGTGCGGCTTGAAAACAAAAAAACTGCTTGAAAATTCAATTTCAAGAATGCTTACCACCCTTTCCGAGCAGATTGTCAGTGACAGAACACTTCTTGCGTATGCAGGAAAAAGTTATGGCACCAAAGATTGGCCGAAAGTTACTTTCAGCAAGGATGATATTAATCAATATATTGATAATAACCGCTCATCGCTTGATCCTGTGGAAGGCATATGGACGTATTCCCGTGATGTCTCCATAAAAAATACTTCTTCCGGGGACGAAACGACCGCAAGCCATCAAACTGATTATGAAATAGCTATTGTGAAAAAAGATTTGAAGAGGCCCCGTGAATTTGTGGGGGTAATAATGTCTTCAACCGTTCCGCACTGGGACTATCCGGGCAGGATTAAAGCACGACTGAAAGCAACAGCACGGCAGGGAGAGTATACGGTTAAATGGTACAACAGCGAATACAAACTGGAAACAAGCTATTTTCATTTTGATTCAACAGGCAATCTCATCGGATGGTTTGATGATTGGAAGCGCTTTGAAAATACCATGCAGCGCAATAAAGCATCTGTTCGATTGATCAAAATATATCCGCCTATGCAACATGAATCGTCTTATAAAACTACGAGTAATGTAAAAAAAAAAGATAGTGATCGAAGCGGAAACGGCTACGATCATTTTTTAGACAGCACGGTCGTTATTAAAACACCCCGGCCAAGAGGCAGCGGCTTTCTCGTCACACAAGACGGTTATGTTGTTACAAACCAACATGTTGTTAAAAAGAATAAAGTAGTAAATGTGAAATTTCGAGATGGCCGTATGCAAAAGGGTAGTGTATTGGCAGCGGATGAAGAGCGCGATCTGGCTTTAGTAAAACTTGCTGGCAAGGAATATCAGTATATTCCTGTAGGGACAGTATCAGGTGTTCACATAGGAGAAGATGTTGTCGCTGTTGGTGCACCGGAAGGCATACTGCAATGGAGTTTAACAAAAGGAGTTATAAGTGCTGTAAGGTACCAAAATCGAGATTCCCGCAAGGGATTGCGCCTTGTTGATTTTGACCCTGCTAATAGACAGGTTATCAATGCTGAAAATAATATTTGCATTCTCCAGTCTGATATAGCAATCAATAAGGGTAACAGCGGCGGTCCTTTGATTGATATAGATTCGGGTAAAGTTGTTGGGGTGAATACCTTTCGTTACTATGATAATGAAGCTGCAACAGAAGGGTTAAATTTTGCAATTGCGGCTGATGAAATTCAAAAGGCGTTTTCTTTGTATCTGAAATAGAATTATATTTGGTATGTGTGCAGCAGAAGGGTCGGTTCTTCATTCTTTACAAAAAGGATGTCATGACTGAAGACGCGACACCCGGATGATTCACGGTAGCCGCAGACTTCAAGCCTGCGTTTGCGGGCCTTTTCATGTCGAATTTTTATTGGAATAGAACAAAAAAACAGTTAATATATAAGAATAATTAAAAGCGGAGAACACGCGATGGGCACAAGGGTACATACAAAAGATGATATTGTCAGGCGTATTCTGGAAAAACGCACTCAGCTTGCCTTGCTTGGGGTAACAAATATAGGGTTGTTTGGCTCATTTGTCCGCGGGGATCAGACGTCATTAAGCGATATCGATCTTCTCGTGGAATTTGAACCTGCAAAGCATACGTTCGATAATTTTATGGAGGTTTCATTTCTTCTTGAAGATCTTCTGGGCCGCAAAGTTGAACTGGTTACCCCAGAGGGGCTCAGCCCGCATATCGGCCCGCATATATTAAAGGAGGTGGAGCGTGTCTCTGTCGCCGCATGAATATATTTGCCACATGCTCGACGAAATAGATTAGATCCTGTCGCAGATTTCCGATCTGGATTATGAAACGTTTACCCGAGACGCAACGCTCAAAAGAGCCTTTGTTCGAAGTATTGAAATAATCGGCGAAGCTTCTAAAAAGCTGCCGGAAGATATCAAATCAATGAGCCCTGCTGTCGAGTGGAGGAAAGTTTCCGGAATGCGGGACAGACTCATCCATGACTATTTTGGCGTTGATCATACTATCGTCTGGGATGTTGCCGTTAACAAACTTCCCGATCTGCAGGCACAGCTTAAGGACGTGCTCCGGAAAATATGACAGACGTATGCACCCCCCTTTCTGCGGCAGCAGAAGACCGGCAGGGGTTTTAGCGCCCCCCTCCCCACTTTCACCATTCAAACCTCACAACTCAAAATTCATTTCCATTATCCATAGAGTGATCGCCCCCTTCGTTTTTCGTCAATTCTCTTGACGTTTCCTGGTTATTTCTGGTACTAATGAGTCTATATAATTTGATTTTTGAATAAATTGTATGCTAATGATAATTATTGTCTCCGGAGCGGCAAACCCGCCGGAAGCATAATGTCCGCCCGCAAAAGCAAAAAAAACGGCAGCAGGAAAGCACAGCCCCGGGCGGATCAATTCCGTCAGGACCGGCGCGATATTCTGAAAAAAGTCCCCAGGCTGAGAAAGATCAAACGGAAGGTGAGGTAAAAAGAAAGGTTTTCACCACAGAGATATAGAGGGCGCGGAGAGCGCAGCCGTAGGCCGGACAAAGCCGAAGGCGTGTCCGGCAAAAATCTCCTTCTGACTTCTGTTTTTCAGACAAAAAAAATATTTCTATGATAAGCAACCCAATGTGCCCGTTCTGTAAAAAAGCTGAAGAGGAAATGATTTTAAAAAACGATCTGGTGTTTGCCGTCTATGACGGCTATCCGGTCAACGTGGGCCATGTGCTGATCTGCACGCGCCGGCACACGCCGGCATATTTTGATGCAACCAGGGAGGAAAAGCTGGCCATCATCGATGCCGTTGATGCGGTGAAGGAGCTGCTTGACCGGCGGTATCATCCTGACGGATACAATGTCGGGGTGAACTGCGGCACGGCAGCCGGCCAGTCGATCGAGCATCTGCACGTGCATGTGATCCCGCGCTATACAGGCGATGTGGAACAGCCCAAAGGCGGGGTGCGCGGGGTTATTCCTGCGAAGCAGGGGTATTGAATGTATGGCTGCAGTTTATGACTATATACAACTGTTTTCCAATCTCCGAACGGATCTGAACCGGAAGCGCTGGTCGGCGGATACCTGTTATCAGGCGCCGCACAAGCCGCTGCTGCTGTTATCGGTTCTTGATCTGTGTGCCCAGGGAATTGTGAACAGCCCCTTTGTAGAGCCTTCATTTGATCTTGTCGATACATTCAATCAGTACTGGACCTCATTTATGCCGATCGGAACAACCGGGAACATGGCATATCCGTTTCCCCGTCTGGCGCGGGACGGGGTGTGGCAGCTGGTGCGGAATGACGACACCGAAGCGAACATTGATATAGATTCAATTTCATCAATGAAAAAGCTGCGAAGCGTGTGTGCCGGCGCACGCCTTGATCAGAAACTGTTTGAACTGATGTGTGACCCCGGGACCCGGGAGCAGTTGCGAATGACACTGATCAATACATACTTTGCACCGGAGATTCAGCCGGTGCTTCTTGAATGCGGGCAGGTGCAGCGTGAAGCATATTCCTACAGCAGACAATTGCTCCAGGCGACCGACAAACCGGGAAACTACCGGTACGAACAGCCGCCTGAAAATAAAAGTAAGGTGCGGGATCAGGGGTTCAGGAAAGCAATTGTGCAGCTTTATCAGCACCGGTGTGCTCTGTGCGGCATTCGAATGTTGACACCGGACGGGCACACAGTAGTTGAGGCCGCTCATATAGTACCCTGGAATGAATCTGCTGATGACAGTCCGGGAAACGGTCTGTCGCTGTGCAGGCTATGTCACTGGTCGTTTGATGAGGGGCTTATGAGTGTTGACGGCAGTTATAGAGTGCTTGTTTCATCGCTGGTTACCAAAGAGAATAATTATCCCGGTCACATGCTGACACTGAGCGAACGTGAAATTTTCCGTCCTGAAAAAGAAAAGTTCTGGCCCGCTCAAAGCAATCTGGAAAAGCATCGCCAAAAGCGTTTTGCCGGGTGAGTATTTATATAAGTTTCCAGGCATGACAAAGCTGCAGGTATGTCCACCAAAAATTAATGTTTTTTCTCATCCCAATTGATTTGAAAAGATATTATGCCGGCTTATTATAAAAACACTCTACGCGATTTTTTGTTAGATGATCAACAAAGAATCAATAGTGCTTTAACAAGTAGCTATAACCGCGACGGTTATTATTCGATGCTTGTTTCGCTCGGCAAATCGTGGGAAGCCTCGCTGCCGATTATTTACGATACCCTTAAAAAAATATATGATTTCGACGAGCGCACCGGTTCCTGGGGCGTGCTGCTTGAATACCCGCTGTATCGTTTGCGAAAGCGCATTGATCTTGTCCTCATTTCACCAACCAGAATTTTTATCATTGAGCTGAAAGTAGGCGCCAGCGAAGCTGAAAGTGCAGATATGCGTCAAGTGGAAGAATATGCCTTGGATTTGCGGGACTTTCATAAAGCGTCACATGACTTGTCTATGAGTCCGATTTTGTGTTGTACGGAATTGAGCCACCCGCCGTTGCTGCCACTGTTTGCAGCGAACAAACAAATACAGCAGGTCAGTGTAACGTCAAAATCACATTTGGCGGATGTGATACTCCGGGTACATGGTGTACCAAATAACAAATCCAGCAATCCCATTGCTTGGGATGCTTGGGAACGATCTTCTTATGAGCCGGTGCCGACAATTATAGAGGCTGCAACAACCATTTTTGCCGGACACAGCGTAAAAGAAATTTCCAGATCAGACGCAGATAATTTGCAATCATGTTCACATGAGGTAATACGCCTGATTCATGAAGCCCGTGATTTAAAAAGAAAGCGAGTTATCATTGTTACCGGGGTTCCTGGAGCAGGTAAAACTCTTGCCGGTCTTAATGTAGTTCACCAGACAGAAGATGAGAATAATCGGCAGGGAAAGGTTATCTATTTATCAGGAAACACTCCGTTGGTTCTTGTGATAAGGGAAGCCCTTGCACAAGATGAATATGCACGTGCAAAGGCACATGGTGCAAAGCGGAAGCTCGGGGACATTAGGCGAAAATTGCAAAGCAGAATTCAGCATATAAATGATTTTTTGAAACAATATTTTTCACATGACCTCGAAAATCCATCTTTTGAGAATGCAATTGTTTTTGACGAAGCGCAGCGTGCATGGGATCACAAACAAGGTAAAAATAAATTTGACCGGGATGCCTCTGAACCTGAGCTGCTGATGGAGATTTTGGATCGGGAGCGTAGTTGGGGAGCAATTATCTGTCTTGTCGGTGCCGGACAAGAAATCAATATAGGCGAACCAGGCATGCAGCAATGGGGTGAAGCTCTTGTAAAATATCATGACAGATGGGAAATGGTAGCTCCCGAAAGTGCTGTTAAGGGCTCTGAAGAGACTGCCGGGACCGCGTTGTTTCCTGACAGTGTTCCTGGTAACGTGCGTATTACATATAATGATAACTTGAAATTAACTGTACCGATGAGATCGTATCGTTCTGAGATGGTTAGCAAGTGGGTTGATGCTGTGTTAAATGATCGACCTGAAGAGGCCTGCTGTATTGCAGAACAGCTAGGCCAGTATCCGATTACGTTGGTTCGGTCAATTACAGAATGTCGAGAATGGCTTAAACAACATACGCGGGGGACCCGCCGGTGTGGGTTGCTTGCCAGCGCAGGGGCAAGCAGACTTATTGCGGAAGGGCTCGGTGTGTCCTTAAACGTGCAGGAAAAACATAAAATCGTGCATTGGTATTTAAAGCCGCATGGTGATTATCGCTCTTCAAATTCTCTTGAAGTTACTGCCAATGAATACACCAGTCAAGGTCTCGAATTGGATTACACCGGTATCTGTTGGGGCGGGGATTTTGTACGGGAAGACGGGGAACGCGGCTGGTGCTTTAGGCGGCTCAGCAACACAACTTGGCAGAATGTACATAAACATGATATGCGGAGGTATATTTTGAATAAATATCGTGTGTTTTTAACCAGAGCCCGGGAGGGCATGGTTCTTTTTGTTCCCCGTGGTGATAGGGGAGACAGCACCCGGGTTCCCGGTACCTATGATGCGATAGTATCGTATCTGGAAGAGTGTGGGGCATCTTTTCAGAATATATGATACCGCTGTGCCCTGCGGTTAAACGCATGTGCGAAAGGCCGCGATATACAGGTAGCGTCAGAAATAGGTTAAGAAACTTGAAAGTAAATGCATATGAGCCAAGGGCAGATTTGACCCCTTTTTTTTCGTGATGCATTAAAAATTCGGAACTATAACCAAAAAAAAGCATGTAAGAGCAATTGAAATTGATTTTCAACCTGTTACAATCAGACACTAACCAAACAAAATATGACCTGGATGTTCATGATAAACGATGATTTTTCAAGATATTGAAATAGATTGTGGATATCAAAACTTTTTTTGGGTTATAGATCCGTAAAAATTATGTGGTACTTCTGAGAGAGAGGTGTTGTTTGTGAAATTATACAGATTGACATTTTTTATTATCATTTTATTATTAAATATCACATTTTCGCTTTGTTCGCATGCACAGGTTCTTTCTCCTATCGCAGATGGAACATTTGCAAAATATCAAGTTTGTATAAATGATATTTTTAAAGGTTATTATGATTGTAGTTCATATTCATACCGTTATCCCGATTATGTTCATTTGGCAGGAGGATATTCCTATAAATATTTATTTAATTATTATGGTAAAACATATTATTCATATTATTCTATAACTAATTATCGGACAATTGTTGAATTCGACATCGGTGATATTAATTTTGGTATCGATGATTATGCTATATTTAAAATTTCTTTTTTTGAAATATCGTATTATCAAAGCAAACTAAATTCTACTGCGACAATCAATCTTATTGATATTACCGATATTCAAGAAGACGGCACCGTAACATGGGATGATTTCAATTGCACCGGTAATATTTTAGACAAATATCTCATCGCAAATCCTACAAATACAGCAACATATAAGGCAAATTTTGATGTTTCTGATGCCATATATCATGATGTTAATGATATGGAGCAGACAGATTATTCCGGATTCAGAATATCAATGCCGGTAAACAATAATTCTATTATACAATTTTCCACTCCGAAATTAGAAATAACCCATACTAAGGCCGAAGCAAAATGCCCAGTCGCGACTTTACTAAAATGTGATGAATCAACCCTAAATTTATTCAGGATATTCCGTGACACAAAACTTTCTAGATCACGTGCGGGTATTGAACTCATAAACTGGTACTACAGGCATGCTGAAGAAGTTACCGCTCTTTTGAATAAGAATCCTTTATTGAAAGTTCAAACTTTTTTATTTTTAACAGATCTTGCAGATGCTATTCGTATTGAAGACAGAAAGACAATAACATTAACTGCGGACGAGTACCTTAAAGCAGTTTCAATAGCACAGCAGTTGTCAAAAAACGCATCTCCCCCTCTGAGAGATATTATTCAACGTTCTATTAATAAAATAAAATCACCTTATTTTAGAACAAAAATAGGAATAAATATTAATCATCTAAAGGAATAACTGATAACTTTGCAATAAGACCGTACAGTAAGTTGATTTTAAAGCCGCAAAAAGTTATTTTATGGAGCTCCCCAAAAAACACGAAAGGAGCTTCAGTGACATGAAAAAAAGAAGAAGAAAAAAATATTTCCGGTCAGCGCAGACCGGTCAACATTTTTCAGCCAACTATTATTCGACGTTCAAACTGTATCAAATCAAGCCAGATGTTGAAAAAAAATTGTTCATTTTTTCAGAGCACAAAAAACAATTACGTTGATTATGAAGCGTATCTTTTAATTGAACATATGACCCTTGTAGGGGGTGTACGGCTTTATACCAACCCTAGCCAATAATAATTATATGCCTGATCAAATATAAGCCTATGCATTTTACATCCGTACTTCTATGCGACCTTTTTTTACTCTTTTTCTGACCTTTTTTTTATTACCGATATGCACGCCAGCCGCAACGCTCCAAACGCAAGGGGCCCGGAACCTTTCGCATACATTGTTGTGTTTCCGGCAAACCAATGACACTGCGCCAGCCAATTCAAAAAAACAAAGCCCCCCACTGCATAAACAGGCTCAAAAGTATTTATCTGATGGGAAACTTCAGCAGGCTGTTTCGTTGCTTTCCTCATCACTTGCTCAGGATCCTGAAAGCGCTCTATTGCACGACCTGCTTGGCAGTGCCTATGGCATGCAGGGAAAATATAAGCAGGCAATACGTGTGTTTAAAAAAGCCCTGGATATTGATCCTTCGTTTCACCGGGCAAGGAAAAACCTGGCCAATGCCTGCATCGGGGCTATGCTGTATGATGAAGCAAAAAAGCACTTTCTAAACCTCGCAAAAAAACAGCCCGGGAATGCTTCACTGTTTCAGGGCTTTATCAACGCGTGTCTGCTGCAGGGATCCTACGGTGAAGCGGCCCGTCAGGCGAAGACAAGGGTCAGCACCTATCCTGATGAACCCCGCTATCACCTCATGTACGGGAGTACACTTATCAGGCAGGCTAAATACCAGGACGCGGCCCGCTTTTTTGCGGATTACCTGGAGACATTTAAAAAAAACGCCCTCTTCAAAGATGAAATCGAAGACTTTCTTTCTTTGCGCACAAAGGCCGCTGAACACACTCACAAAAAAAATCAGCCCTTAGCGGGCGGTAAAAACAATAAGCTGAACCTGATTCTCATCACCATCGATACTACCCGATCCGATCATATCGCCTGTTACGGCAATGAAAAAATAGCAACTCCGGTGATAGATTCCCTTGCGCACAATGGTGTACTGTTTAAAAACGCTTTTTCCCAGGCACCGATCACGCTTCCCAGTCATGCCTCCATACTCACCGGAACCAATCCCTACGCACACGGGGTAAGAAACAACAGCACGTACCGGCTGGCAAATGATAAAGTCACGCTTGCGGAAATAATGAAACAGCACGGCTACAACACCGCGGCATTTATCTCATCGTTTATTCTCGATTCCCGTTTCGGCCTCGATCAGGGCTATGACCTGTATCATGATGACTTTGAATCGCCGCGGCAGGCAACAAAACATCTGCCGGTTGAGCGCCGCGGCGATGAGGTAAGCCGCAAGGCCATTGACTGGCTGAAAAATAATTTCAACGAGCCCTTCTCACTGTGGCTTCACTACTATGATCCGCACGCCACATACGATTCCCCGTCACCATTCAGACAAGCCTATCCCGGCAGACCCTATGACGGCGAAATAGCCTATACCGATTACTGCATCGGCTGCGTTCTGGATACCATAAAAAACCTGGGCGTCTCCGAAAACACCATAATCGTCTTTGCTGCAGATCACGGTGAGAGCTTCGGTGAGCATGGTGAGCAGACCCACGGATTTTTTATCTACGATGCAACAACCCATGTTCCCCTGGTTATATCTTCCCCTGTTTTAAAAAAACAATATCGCGGAACACATGTAGAAAACCTGGTTCGTACTATCGATATTTTTCCCACCGTGCTTGATATGCTCACTATAGCCTGTCCGGACACTATAGACGGCCGCACCCTTATGCCGATCATATCGGGCACAGAAAAACCAAAGCATCGAACATCCTACTGCGAGGCTATGATACCGACCGATTACAACTGGAGCGACCTTGTATCGCTGCGCAGCCTTGGGTGGAAATATATCAATGCTCCCCGACCGGAGCTCTACAACATTGCCGACGATCCCGGTGAAATCGACAATAAATATGGAGCCCACCGTCAGAAGGCCCGCTCGATGAAGGAAAAGCTCGACTCGCTATTAACTGCTTCCAAGGACAGCACCGCCGATCGCGTTCCTCTTGATCAGGGAACCATAAACCGCCTTCAGGCGCTGGGCTATCTCCACGTGGGCGGGGACCCCGGCACGCCCGATACCGCCGGCGGGTCATCACCGGAAAAAGACCTCAAAGATCCCAAGGACATGATAAGCGTCTTTAAGCTGTTTCAAAAAGCAAACAGCACTGCCGGTGAGGGCGATACTGACCGCGCCTTGTCGCTTATGAAGCAGGTTGTTTCCCGTGACCCGGCAAATCCCCGCTTCCGGGTGGCCCTTGGCAACATATATCTTGAACAGGAAAATTATCAGAAAGCAAAAAAACAATTTGGTCGTGCTGCGGCTCAGGATCCCGATGATGCACGAAATCATTTTTTACTCGGCCTGGTGTATCAAAAAACAGGAAACAGCACAGAAGCAATCAAAAAATATGATCGGGCGGTCACGCTCAATCCCGGGCATTTCCTTTCCTATTACAACCTCGGCCTTATACACACACAAAACGCGGCATTCGATCGCGGTGAAACGTTTTTTAAAAAAGCCCTCGAAATAAACCCCCGTCACCCCGCCTCGCTGAACAATCTTGCCTATATTTATATTAAAAAAGATGAAGATTTTAAGAAGGGGATTTCCCTGATTGAAAAAGCCGTTTCTATAGCCCCGGACAACGTGGTTTTTCGAGACAGCCTCGGATGGGCGTATCGCAACCGAGGGCAAAAGGAAAAAGCGCTCGATATACTACAGAATGCCCATGAAATGGAACCGGAAAACACTTCCGTGCTTGAACATATTGCCTGCGTGCTTGAAGATATGAACAGATATGCCGAGGCGGTAACCTGGTGGGAGAAGCTGCTTACTCACCAAAGCGATAACCGCACGGCTTTGGAGCATATTGAGGATTTGAGGTCAAAAATGTAGGTTTTTTCAATTCGTTTTTTTTTCTTTCCTCCCCCCGACCACTTTTCCCTTAATGGTTTTCGGCGGGCGTTGTCTGGATGAATGCCACCAGTTTACCCGCATAATCCAGGGTTTCAGTTTTCTGAGTTCTGAAAATTGATCGGGGCCTACCATCTGTTTGGTCTTAATTTTTGCTTCGATTCTATTGCGGAGGATGCGCTCGCGGATTCTGTTAATTTCTTTCTGCTTATTATTAATATTTTTCACATTAAGATGTTCATCATCAAGGAGCGATAACAGCTCAATCCGGCTTTTTCTGTATTGAGACATAAGATCAAAGTGCTTTTTTTCACACTCCCGGTTAATTTTTTCAATTCCCGCTATCTGCTTATCAGACAGCGCAATTTCCATGACAACCTTATTATTGTTCCACCAGTGCGGCTCAGGCCGTTTTTGCTGGCCATACGCCGGGGGGGTAAATAAAAATACAAAGGCGAAAAAAATGACAATACTATTTCCCGGCAATTCCTTTGTGTTCCCTTTTTTCATTACAGCCATTCCTTCACATCGTTTTATATTTTCCACCCAGTATAACATATCCTGTGTTTTCCAAAAACCATTTCTTATTATATAAGCATTAAGTATTTATACTTAGTATTATGCAATATTTCGCTAATAATATTAAAAAGCAATTGGTTCAACATTTAATATCGAAAGTTTTATCTTGACAATAGTATTATTTTGATGCAAAAAGGCTGTAATAATTGCTCATATATAAAGCTTATTTGCCTATAAATTCGATTTTATCAAATTAAACATGCTCAAACACTTTTGTCTCTATGCATAAAGCAATAAAAGGAGATGGGAAATGCGGTATGCCAATGAAATACTGACAGTGTTTTCTGTTTTTGTTTTGTTATTGTGTGCGTGTGATCGGAACGGATCAGATGTGGATATTGTGGAAAGCATCGAAGATAATATGGTTACGCTAACCGGGGGCACGTTTCATATGGGTTGTAGCGACGGTGATAATGATTGTGAAAGCGAAGAATACCCACAGCACGAGGTAATAGTATCCTCCTTCAAGATAAGCGCCTATGAGGTTACCCAGGGGCAGTGGGAGGCGGTGATGGGTAGCAATCCGTCCGAATTTTACGAATGTGGCGATGACTGTCCGGTTGAAAGTGTCAGCTGGTATGATGTTCAGGATTTTATTTATGAGTTAAATAGCCTAACGGGAAAGAACTACCGGCTCCCCACTGAAGCCGAATGGGAATATGCGACCCGAGCCGGAACGACTACGCAATATTACTGCGGCGATGATGAAAGCCGCCTTGACGACATCGCCTGGTACGACGACAATGCAACAAGTTACACCACACATCCGGTGGGTCAAAGAGTTCCTAACGCCTGGGGTCTGTACGACATGAGCGGAAACGTGTATGAGTGGGTATCTGATAAGTATGACAGCGACTATTATGAGATAAGCCCCTCAACAGATCCGCAGGGGCCCTCTTCGGGCCTCCACCGTGTGTTTCGGGGTGGGGGTTGGTTCACCAATGCCAAGAAATGCCGTTCGTCGTTTCGCGCTCACAACTACCCAGAGATAGATGGCAACGGCCTTGGGTTCCGTCTCGCTAGAAAATTAGGTGATACCCAGTGATTTCCGGTTAGGTTTTTGCGTATGAATGGGAAAGATCAGGGGACATCCTATAGTGCTCCTGTCAAGAAAAAAAATATTTATTTAATTTCAAT
>CAZUMW010000066.1:0-16650 GCA_964621615.1 uncultured Thermodesulfobacteriota bacterium | reverse complement strand
TAACGGCACATGCCGCTGCATAACCTTTTGAACGTGTTGCGGGGGCTGTGCAGAGCCCCGCCCGAACCGGCTTCGTACATTATTTTGGACACTACTGATTGACAGAGAAACGTGACAATATTATACTTGCTTTCGAATAGAGAGGAAGGCCGGTCATGAACAAAACATGCAGTTTGTTCGAAAAATTAATCATTGCGGCTGTTTGTGCTTCAGTCTGTGCGCTTGTGACAGCTGAACCCGGAAACCTTAATGCATGCACCATTGCTTTTACACAGTCGGATTCCTGCTACCTGGTGAGTATCGGCAGTGCGGGCCTCACGTGCGGACCGAACACGGTCAGGCTCGGAGTCACCGACACCGGAAGTGATGATTGCAACGCCATAGATGTGCAGCTGGAAGTTGAGGATCCGACCATTCTGTCGGTCAATACAACGAGCTTTTCCTTTCCCGACACCTCTGCTCTGCCCGAGGACATAATTCGAGCCTGCGGTGCGCGCCTCACAGAGGTTGAGGTTACCGGATTGAAGGCAGGCCGTACAAAAGTCCACTTTTCAAGCCGGCCCCTGGGATACACAGACAGGCCGTTCACGCTGGTTACCTCACAGACCGTGGAGGTCAGATGCCCGGAGGAGACGACAACATCAACCACGACAACTGCGCCGGCAACTGATGTAACGGTAAATGATCTGACGTTACTTGTCGAATCTGTAATGCTTACACAGGAAATTGTGTACGCCGACCTGAAGGAGGTGCTCGATACACCGGATGCAATAGATATCAATACGCTTCAGGAAGCAGCTTCCCGGCTCGAGGAAGCGGGTGAATTGCTCGTAACCGCTGTAGAGCTGGTACGGCAGCTGCGCGATGCATCGCAGATACTCATAAGCACTGCCTTTACTGCCCGCGGGCTGCTTACACGGGCAGAGGCCTACGGCAGGTGGTGTATACGGGCAATCGGATTCAGCATTAAAAAACTTAACGATGGAACCCCTGCCGGCAGCGCTCGAGCCGTTACCAATGTACGCCTTACCGCGAGGCTTTTGCAGGAAGCGTATCAAACAAATGAAGCGGTTCTGGATTTATTGAATGAGGACGCCTCGCAGCGCTCTTTTGTTCATAACGGGTGGACCGTTATCCGGCACACTGATGACTGAACATGCACTCATCGTCTGTCATCACTGCGACAGCGTAAACCGCATCCCCGCCGGGAAGCCGCTCCAGAGCGCGCGCTGCGGCACCTGTCACAAGCCCGTCTGCACATCGCAGCCTCTGAAGCTCAACGCCCGCCGGTTCGATCATTTCCTGCACAATTGCCACGAATATCTGCTCGTCGATTTCTGGGCACCGTGGTGCGGTCCCTGCAAAATGATGGAGCATGTGCTCGTGCAGGCCGCCCGGCAGCTTCGGGACAGCGTGCGTATTATTAAAATCAATATTGATGAAGCGCAGCAGCTTGCCGCCCGCTATCAGATTATGGCTGTTCCCACAATGATCCTGTTTCACCGCGGCCGGCTCATTGGCAGGCAGTCAGGGGCAATGGATCTGCAGAACCTGACCGCGTGGGTCCGGCAGCACGTCGTGTAATCGTCATAGCTGTGTGCATATTCCCGCGGCAGTGCAATATGTACTTATCCGGGGCCGGCATTTTCTGTTTCTTCATCAGTAGCGGAGCGCTATAAGTCTTACCAGAGCATTGCCGACAGATGCAGCGTATTTGCGCAGCGACGCATGTTTTTTTAGAATATCATAGATAGTATCATCGGCCCGGTAATAGGCGCTGACCAGCACAGAGCCGGCACGGGACTGCAGCAGCTCGGCGCGGAATTTTTTCAGAACAGTGGTCTGCCGTGATTGTTCTCCATAGAGAAGTACAGCAGGGCATTTGCCTTCCTCAACCGGCACTTCAATGTCATCTTCATCGGTCAGGCCGCCGGTATCTTTTACCTCAAGGGTTACAAAATACGTGCCCGGCAGCTCATATTGATGCATGACAGCAGTGTCTGTGCTGTAATCGGTATCCCAGGTGCCGTCTCCGTCAAAATCCCAGCGCTTTTCAAGATCCTGTACCGGATCCTCCGCATCGGAGCTCATCTCTGCGGTGAACTCGAATTCGGTATCGACTGTTCCCGCTGCGGGAAAAACGTCCGCAGCAGCCTCTGGAGCATTATTGCTCCCGGGAATTGTTGTGCTTGTTGTGCTTGCGCTGCTTGAAACAATAAGCTGCTGCTGGGCCGTGTCGGTCATGCCGCCGGTATCGACAACTTCCAGGGTGACCATATACGTACCGGCAGTGCTGTATTGCCGGGTTTCTGTCTTCCCTGTGCTGAAGCCGGTATCCCATATGCCGTCCCCGTCGAAATCCCACATGACTTCCAGTGCGGCGGTGCTGTCTTCGGCATCAGAGCATCCCGTCGCATCGAAGGAAAAGGTTGTTGCCGTATCACCGGATGAGGGACTTATGCTGAACGCTGCCGAGGGGCTGGAATTGCCTGAAGAGGACGTGATTACTTTAACCTGCTGAGTTGCCTGATCGGTGAGGCCCCCGGTGTCTTCGACCTCGATGGTGATGGTGTAGTCGCCATCTCCACCATATGCGTGATCAGTATCTTGATTTGCTTTTATGGTGTCGTCCCATGCGCCATCGGTTTCCCAGTCTATGCGCACAACAAGATCGGCAAGCGGGTCCTGTGCGTCAGAGCTTGAAAACGGTTCAAGGTGAAACAGCGTTGATGTATCGCCGACCGGCGGGGTTACGGTAAACCCTGCCGAGGGGGCTGTGTTAGCGGCAGCGGTTGTTGTGGTTGTGGCGGCAGCGGCTGTTGTGGTTGTGGTTGTCGCCGGCGTGCCGTTATAGTGCAGCAGCGTACCGCTTTTACCACCGGCAAATACATTACTGGAGGAAGTTCCCCACACAGCTGACAGCGCATACAATGTGCCGCTGCTTAGTGCAGACCAGGAAGTGCCGTCATAGTGAACAATGGTGCCCTGATCGCCGACTGAAAACACGTCGTTTGGCCCGGATCCCCATACGGCTCTGAGCATGCTTGATGCCGGGTTTGACATTGTGCTCCAGCTTGTGCCGTTATAGTGAATAATGCCGTCACCGACCGCAAATATATCGGTTGCAGATGATCCCCACACTGAAGTCAGATGTCCGGTTGTCGGGCTTGAGACAGCAGACCATGAGGTGCCGTTATAATGCAGTATTGTGCCTGAGCTCCCGACGGCATAGACATCGTTTGCTGTGCTGCCCCACACGCTGTACAGGTCGACCGTGCTGCCGCTTGTCATCGCGCTCCAGCCAGAGCCGCTGTTATGAATAATTTCACCGTTATACCCGACTGCAAACACATCATTGGGGCCGGAACCCCACACACCGATCATCCATGAATTCACCCCGCTGGAAGTGGCGGTCCAGCCGGTGCCGTCATAATGAGAAATGCTGCCGGCGCTGCCGAGGCCGCCGCCCGCAATATAGATATCGGTTACGGAGGAGCCCCAGATTCCGCGAAGCGTATTTGCACCGGCAATGACGCTTGTGGAGATTGACCACGCCGTACCGTTATAGTGAAGAACCCCCCCGCCGTCCATCGTTGCATATATGTTCGAGCCCGAACTTCCCCATATTCCATTAATATAGTCGGAGGTTCCCGAGCTCATGGCGCTCCATCCGGCCGATGATTCTGCGGGGGCAAACAGTACACTGATAAGCAGCAGACATGCAGCGGTTATTGATATTTCCGCTCTGTGCATAACAATTCCTTTCGTTTTTTCATTCAATGGTTTTTTTATGCCGATTATTGCTCCCGGTGAGAGAAGCCCTCAACGAAGAGGCTTTTTTTGTGTATCGACAGAATACAAATAGAGTTAAAGAATTAATGGAAATTGTAAGCGTATAAAGATGAGAAAAATACCGTTTTCCCGGGCGAAACTGAATATTAATCGGAATATGTGCCGGTGCGAACCCGGCTGTCATAATTTTATGTGTGCGTAACAACAGGGATCATTGTCAGGGTGTGCAGGATTGTACCGTCAGCATTTCATTGCCGCCTTTCTGGAATTCATAGGGCACGTTCTCCACGCTGCATTCAAATCCGCATTCAGGCAGGGTATCAAGTACCGTGTGAAGATGCCGTGACGTTACTGAGCCGAGCTCAAGAAGAGGAAAAACCCTGACCTCGGTTGCAACCCTGCACAGCTCATATAACGATTTCATATGGAATTCCAGGCTGTACTGTTGGCTGTAGAGAAAAAGAAAATGTGAGCACAGCGCAAGGTCAAATTGTTTGTCTTTGAACGGCAGCGACGGCAACGCACCGGCAGTATATCTACCGGCTCCGCGGGGGAAGTCTTCTAAAAATCGCTCCATTGCCTTCATTCTGATGCTGCCCAGCTCATCGACGGTTTTTATGTTTTTCCAGACAAACTCATCCCGGTTGGCATGTGTTTGCTCGATAATTGTTTCATATGTCTGATCTATCCTCTGTTTGATTTTATCGACGGTAAATCGATAAATCGGATCGACTGAAACGACCGCCCCGCCCCGCGAACTCAATTCAGCATTGAAGCCGGCGGGCCCGTCTCCGCACCCCAATATTCGCTTTTTCAGATCGCCCGGTGATAAGGAAAACATGGCTATGTATTCATTGAGCGAGCGCCCCCACGGAACGACCTTTTGAAGGGTAAAACTCACAGGCTTTTTATCTCTCTGTTATTAATAAAAAGGGGCTGCGTTTTTTGCCCGGCACGGGCATACGATTGTATCGACAAAGGAAAAGAGATAAAAGATAAAAGATGTATATAGTAAGGGGGTATCGCAGCTTTTGCGACCGAGCGGGCAGAGTAATTAACACGTACTGTTGATATCCTGTGGAAAAGAATGTTGAGACTGTATTGTTTGAGTGGTTATAAGTGCCTTTTAGCATATTGCGACAAAATTGAACACTAAAAAATATGCAAATACAGCAGCTTAAAGAAAAAAACAGCGTTTTATTCGCACGCCCAGTGTATGTTAAAAAATTTTACGTTATTCAAAAAGATAAACGTGCTGCACCTGTGTTTTTCTTATGCTTTCAAATTATAAGTATCCAGATATTTTCCTATCATAACAAGAAGTTCGATCTAGCCCAAATGGCCACCCAAAGCCCCACCTGTGCTTCAGGAAAGGGTCCCAAATAAGGGTCTTCTCTGAAGGCCAAGGGGCATCATTTTTTATTGACGTTTTTTTTCTCACCATATAGACTGTTGTGCACATTAACCCCGAGCTGCATGCACCTAAAACGCCCGTCATGGAGCTGCAGCCGATAGGGTATGGCCCGAAAGGGCTGTGCCTCCCGGATTTGGTAAGGGGTGTCAAAAGGATAAACAGGAGTTCACTGCACCTGCAGCACCGTGTTCTGCTGAAGCTCTCCCCTTGAAACCAATTCCGATTTAAATCCAAAAAGATGTGCATGAACATTTCCCGCCGTGCAATGGGGGGTATTTCTGCCCTGCGGCAGGAAGCGTACATGCTGACAAGTCATTTTTTATATTTTGGGCCTGCCCTGCACGTCCATGCGGGGGGGTAATCACAAATCGGGATTTCACAAAGGAGAGACGGCATGATCAAGAAAAAGCTTACAGTAAACGGCGTTGAGCAGGATTTGATTGTCGATCCGGAGGCAACGCTTGCCGATGTCATACGCGGTCAGCTCGGCCTTACGGGTACGAAGGTCGGCTGCGGAACCGGCCAGTGCGGTTCATGCTCGGTCATTATCGACGGCAGGGTCGTTCGGTCCTGCATCACTAAAATGAAGCGCGTTGACGAGGGTGCGCACATTACCACCATAGAGGGAATCGGGACCCCGGAAAACCTTCACCCCCTACAGCTTGCATGGGTTGTGCACGGCGGGGCACAGTGCGGCTTCTGCTCCCCCGGGTTTATCGTGTCGGCCAGGGCGCTGCTTGACACGAATCCGTCGCCGTCCCGTCAGGATGTGCGTGACTGGTTTCAGAAACACCGAAACGTCTGCCGCTGCACCGGCTATAAGCCGCTGGTCGATGCGGTTATGGATGCCGCCCGCGTTGTGCGCGGCGGGCTGACCATGGATCAGCTTGCCTTCAAGCTTCCTGAAGACGGCAGGATCTGGGGAACCAAATACCCGCGGCCCTCGGCTGTTGCAAAGGTGACCGGCACGGTCGATTACGGTGCCGATTACGGGCTGAAGCTGCCTGAGGGCACGCTGCAGCTTGCGCTGGTACAGGCTGAGGTCTCACATGCCAATATCCGCGGGATTGACACATCTGAGGCGGAAAAAATGCCCGGCGTGCATGCAATCCTGACGCACAAGGACGTGAAGGGAAAAAACCGCATTACCGGTTTGATTACCTTTCCCACCAACAAGGGCGACGGCTGGGACCGCCCCATACTGTGTGATACCAAGGTGTTTCAGTACGGAGACGCTATCGCCATTGTATGCGCCGATACCGAGGCGCACGCCCGCGCTGCAGCCGAAAAAGTGAAGGTCGATCTTGAAGTGCTTCCCGCGTATATGAGCGCTCCTGCCGCTATGGCGGATGACGCCATAGAAATTCATCCCGGCACCCCTAATGTGTATTTTGAGCAGCCCATTGAAAAAGGTGAGGACACGGCATCGCTCATGCAGTCTGCGGAGCATGTGGTCGAACAGGAATACTACCTGCAGCGCCAGCCCCACCTGACAATTGAGCCCGATGTGGGCTTTGCCTATTTTGATGACGAGGAGCGGCTCACCATTCAGTCAAAAAGTATCGGCATCCATCTGCACCATGCCATGATCGCTCCGGGCTTGGGCATCGAGCCGGAAAAGCTGCGAATTGTGCAGAATACCTCCGGCGGTACGTTCGGTTACAAATTCAGCCCCACTATGGAAGCGCTGCTCGGGGTGGCCTGCATGGCAACGGGAAGGCCCGTGTTTCTGAAATACGATTACTATCAGCATATTACCTATACCGGCAAGCGCTCGCCGTTTTTTGTGAAGCTCAAATACGGCGCGGATAAGAGCGGCAAAATAATCGCCATGGAGAGCGACTGGTCGGTG
Organism: uncultured Thermodesulfobacteriota bacterium; assembly: GCA_964621615.1. GTDB lineage: Bacteria > Desulfobacterota > WTBG01 > CAIYCZ01 > CAIRTM01 > CAZUMW01. The sequence goes on along the minus strand of CAZUMW010000066.1, from coordinate 9,592 downwards.
GATCACGGGCCCTATTCAGAGTTCGGCGACCTGCTCACGCTTCGCGGCGCTCAGTTCATTGGCGCAGGCTATGGTATTCCCAATATTCGCGGCATCGGCCGGACCGTTTGCACCAACCATGCATGGGGCTCGGCGTTTCGCGCCTACGGCTCTCCGCAGAGCTTTTTTGCTTCTGAAAGCCTTATGGATGAGCTTGCTGAGAAAATGGGTATGGACCCGCTCGAGCTGCGTGCCGCCAATGTTTACCGGCCTGGAGATACCACGCCCACCGGGCAGACGCCCGAAGTGTTTACCTTCCCGGAAATGATCGACAAGCTGCGGCCGCTGTACAAAAAAGCAAAAGAAAAAGCCAGGAAGGAGTCAACCAGCACGCTGAAAAAAGGGGTGGGAGTTTCTCTTGGAATTTACGGCTGCGGGCTTGACGGTGTTGATTCCTCTGAAATATGGGTTGAGCTGACCCCTGAGGGCGTTACCCTGGGCACATCCTGGGAGGATCACGGACAGGGGGCCGATATTGGTGCGCTGGGGACCGCCCACGAAGCCCTGCAGCCCATCGGCATTGCTCCTGAACAGATAAAGCTTGATATGAACGACACTGCTGTCACGCCCAATTCCGGCCCCTCAGGGGGCAGCCGCCAGCAGGTGGTGACCGGCAATGCGATCAGGAACGGCTGTGACAGGCTGCTCGAGGCGATGAAAAAGCCGGACGGCACATACCGCACCTATGATGAAATGGTAAAAGAGAATATTCCGCTTCGCCATGAAGGCAAGTGGTCTGCGGTCATGAATCAGGACTGTGATGCTGCAGCACAGGGCAGGCCCTTTGCCGTGTATATGTACGGTATGTTCATGGCTGAGGTTACGGTTGATGCGAACACCGGCAAAACCGCTGTCGACCGGATGACCGTCGTTGCCGACATCGGAAAAATAAACAACCGGCTTGCCGTTGACGGACAGATATACGGCGGTGTGGCGCAGGGGGTCGGCCTTGCCCTGACAGAGGATTTCGAGGACCTGCAAAAGCACACGACCATGGCTGCCTGCGGCATTCCCTATGTGAACGATATTCCCGATGACCTTGATATCATGTATATCGAAACGCCGCGCGAGAACGGCCCGTTCGGCGCAGCAGGCGTGGGCGAGCTCCCGCTGACCTCACCGCACGCAGCAATCATCAACGCCATTGCCGACGGTACGGGCGTTCGCGTCCGGCACCTCCCGGCACTTCCAGAGAAGGTGCTTGCAGGGCTTAAGGAGAAAAAGTAGGAGAAAACAGGCAGAAGAGCACGTCCGGCAGGACCGGGCCATGCCCGGAATAAAAAGGATCATGCTCTTGACGAGGTGGAGTATATCGCAGAGATGCGGGTGTGCCGTGCGCACCGCAACCGTTGGAAACGTGTATGGAACAGGAAAAGCTGCGCGAGCTTGAACAAAAATGCATACAGGAATGCCGGCCGCCCTGTACGGCAGCGTGTCCGGTACACGTTGATGTCCGCTCCGTAACGGGACATATTGTCCGGGGCGATCTGGATGCAGCGCTCAAGGTCCTGCGCAAAGCGCTTCCGTTTCCTTACATTATCGGGAGTATCTGCGATCAGCCGTGTGCGCGTGTGTGTAACCGGGGCAGCACCGGGGGCTCCATACAGATCGCCGCTCTCGAGCGCGCCTGTGCAGAAGCGGGTCCTGGCAGGGTGAACATACCGCTCCTTCCCTCACGGGGGAAGCGCATTGCGGTTATCGGCGGCGGGTTGAGCGGGCTTACCGCTGCATTTGATCTGAGAAAAAAAGGATATTCGGTAACGGTTTTTGAAAAAGTAGACCGGCCCGGCGGCAGCCTGTGGTCTGCTGCCGGGAACCGTGTCGATGCTGACCGGGGGGAACAGGAGCTTTCAATCATTGCTGACATGGGGGCTGAGGTTCACATCAACACGGCATCAAACCCCGATGCCGTTTCGGGGTTTGATGCCGTGTATATCGCAGCCGGAGCCGGCAGTTACGCCCCTGCTGTTGATTCGGTGACCTATGAAGTCGCCGGCCGGGAGGGCGTATTTGCAGGCGGCAGCCTGCTTCGTGCCGATGGCACCTTCTCGCCGATTCTGTCTGTTGCTGACGGCAGGCGGGCGGCAGTAAGCATCGACCGGTATCTCCAGGGCGCATCCCTCACGGCCGCACGTGCTGGAGAGGGAAGCCAGCAGTCCATTCTGTATACAAACCTTGACGAAGTCGAGCCGGTCACTCCCTGTGTGCCGGAAGATCCCGCCAAAGGGTTAACCCGTGAGGAGGCCCAGCGGGAAGCAGCGCGGTGCCTGCAGTGCCAGTGCCTTGAATGCGTTAAGGTGTGCCCCTATCTGGAGTCCTTTGAGGGATACCCCAAAAAATATATCAGAGAGATTTACAACAATCTCTCAATTGTCATGGGGATGAGAAAATCAAATAAACTGATAAATTCCTGCAGCCTGTGCGGCCTGTGTGCCGAGGTGTGCCCGAACGGGCTTAATATGGCAGAGGTCTGCAGCGCTGCGCGCCGTACCATGGTAGGGCAGAAGCGCATGCCGCCGTCTGCGCATGATTTTGCATTGCGGGACATGCTTTTTGCAAACAGCGATTCGTGTATGCTGACCAGTGCGGGCCCCGGCAATGAGCAGTGCTCATATGTTTTTTTTCCGGGCTGTCAGCTGTGCGCGTCAGCTCCGGAGCATGTGGTAAGCGCATACAATGTTCTGCGCGACGCGCTTGACGGTGATGCGGGAATTATGCTGGGGTGCTGCGGGACACCTGCCGACTGGGCCGGCCGTGACGATCTGTGCGAGCAGGTGAGGCAAGACCTGGCCTCTCGTCATCGGCAGCTGGGAAGCCCTGCCATCATTATTGCCTGTCCGAGCTGCAGCCGTTCCCTTGGCAAGCTTTTGCCCGATGCTGAAACCGTGTCTCTCTGGCAGATGCTTGATGATCGGTTCTTTTCAGTTGCCCCGGAGCAGCAAAAGTTTGCCAACACTGTTTCAATACACGATCCGTGTTCAGCCAGGCATGACGCCGGCCTGCATGACAGCGTGCGCAGCATTGTGAAAAAAGCGGGATGTGCTATAGAGGAGCTGCCGCTGAGCCGGCACAAAACAACCTGCTGCAGCTATGGAGGCCTTATGTGGTTTGCAAATTTCGGGGTTGCCCGGAAGGTCATAGAGCAGCGGGTACGCGAAAGCCCCGCCGATTACATTACCTACTGCAGCATGTGTCGCGATCTTCTGGCCTCTCAGGGAAAAAACTGTCTCCATCTGCTTGATCTGCTGTTTGAAAAAGATCTGCATGTGCGCGGAATGCGGCAGTGCCCGGGCTGGTCACAACGCCGTGAGAACCGCGCCCGGCTGAAAAACATACTGCGCACACAGATTGAGCACAGCGATATGGATGAAAGCATGCACACTGCTGAGCCTGAACTGCTGATAGAGCCGGATATGCAGGCCATTCTTGACAAGAGATTTATACTGATAGATGAAGCCCGGCAGGTTATCGCCGCCGCTGAGCGGACAGGCCGGAAGCTTGTCAGCTCAGCAACCGGGCACAGCCTTGCCTACAGCAAAATCGGCAGCGTCACCTGCTGGATCGAGTATTCCGGCCCGAATGAGGGAGCGTACAGGATTCACAATGCCTACAGCCACCGAATGGAAATTGTCGAGGGGGCCGGATCATGACTGCTGCAAATGAGGAAACAACTCTATGGCGCTGTGCAGCATGTAATATTCCTCTCGAGAAGGGAACGGTCGAGATTGCCTATCTTGGCAGCTCATTCCCGGTTGATCTGTTCCGGTGCAGCCGGTGCGGTATTGTGTTTATCCCTGAGGAGCTTGCCCTGACACGCATGGCTGAAGCCGAGCAGATTCTCGAGGATAAGTGATGCGCTGCTCAACGCCTGCAGATCACCGGGCTGTTCTGGGGGTGACCGGGGATGTTATGCGACCCGGCGGCCTTGACCTGACTGATCGAGCTGTGGCGGCCTGCTGTTTAGACCCCGGCTCACGGGTAATTGATGTGGGCTGCGGCACAGGGGCTGCGGTCAGCCACCTCCGGTCCCGATGGGGATTTTCCTCATGGGGTATCGATGTCTTTGCCGCAATGCCCGGCTTCTGTATCCGTGCTGCGGCCGATATGCTGCCGGTAAAGACCGGAGCGGTCGACTGCGTGCTGTGCGAGTGTGTTCTGTCGATTCTTTCCGATGCAGACAGGGCGCTGCGGGAATTCTGTCGCGTCCTCAGACAGGGCGGCATGTGCATCGTTTCCGATGTGTATGATCGTGACAGGGCCGGCTCCATACAGGATTTTTTCAGGTGCTGCGGCTTCAGGATGTTTCTGTGGGAAGACCATACCAGGGCCCTGAGGGAGCTCGGGGCGAATATGGTGCTTCAGGGTGTCCCCTGCAGCGCATTTTCAACCATTAACAGCCGCACAGGGTACTATCTCTTAGCAGCACGAAAGGATACTTTCCATGGATGATACGCTTTTAAAAATGCTTGGGCTGAGCGGCAGAGGATACTGCTGCAGCCAGGTTATGCTCATGATGGCGCTTGATATGCAGGGAAAAGAAAACCCGGATCTGATACGGGCGCTGGCCGGCCTGTGCAACGGCATTGCCTTCAGCAGCAACGTCTGCGGAGCCTTTTCGGGCGGGGCCTGCCTGCTGTCCTATTATGCAGGCAAGGGGTCCGATGCTGAAGAAACCCGAGATGGATATGCAACGATGCTCACAGATTTTGCCCGCTGGTTTAATAAGGAAATTGAATCGCGCTTCGGCGGGATCACCTGTGCAGATATCCTGATGCGCAGCCCGGACAGAAGCGTATGCAAAGATATTGTTCTGGAATCATACCGCAAGGCAATCGAGCTTCTCACGCAGAACGGGATCGACCCGTCTGAGGAGTGTTCCTGAATATCGTCCCGATTTTTTAAAAAATGCACAAAACGCATTCATCAACCCGCAGCGTGTGCCCCGAGTGCCTGAAGGTTATTCCGGCCCGGCGGGTTCTGCGTGACGGAAGCGTGTATTCTGAAAAATCCTGCCCGGTTCACGGCGATTTCTGCACCGTTATCTGGCGTGAAGCCGACACCTTCGATACGTGGCTGGGATACGGGCCGCCGTCTCCGCTGCTGCCCGAACCCCCGGGCTGCCCGTTTAACTGTATCGGCTGCAGCGCTCACGGACAGCAGCCATGCTGCGTGCTTTTGGAGGTAACGCAGCGATGCAGCCTTTCATGCAGGTTCTGCTTTGCCGGCTCCGGCGCAGGCACCATTCCGGATCCTCCGTTGCAGGTTATTGAAACCTGGTATGGGCGGCTGCTCGAAGCCGGCGGGCCGTTTAATATACAGCTTTCAGGCGGAGAGCCCTGCATGCGGAGCGACCTTCCGGATATTGTCGCAATGGGTCGTACAATGGGCTTTGCCTTCATTCAGGTTAACACAAACGGCCTGAGAATCGGTGCCGACAGTGACTATGTGAAGCGCCTTAGAGATTCTGGGCTTTCAACCGTGTATCTGCAGTTTGATGCGGTTGACGATGCCGTCTATGAGACACTCAGGGGGACATCCCTGATGGATATAAAGCGGCGCGCAGTTGACCAGTGCGAGCGGCATCAGCTCGGGGCGGTCCTTGTCGCCACGATTGTTCCCGGCATTAACGATCACCAGATCGGTGATATTATCCGGTTCGGCCTGAGCAGAACGCCGGTTGTCCGCGGCGTTCATTTCCAGCCGGTCAGCTATTTTGGACGATATCCGGACCGGCCCGGCGAGAGCGGGCGCATAACCCTGCCCGAAGTCATGCAGGCGATCGAAACGCAGACAAATGGCCTTGTTAAGCGAGCGTCGCTGCGGCCTCCTGCTGCAACTCATCCCCTCTGCTCCTTTCATTGTAATTTTGTTCATATGCCTGACGGCCGCCTGCATCCGCTCGCCGGCGAGAGCAGCGAATGCGGGTGTGCCTGCGGCAGCGCGGCAAAAGCCCGCGATGTTATCGCCCGCGCCTGGTCCTATCCCTGTTCGGAACCTCTGGATCACGGGCTCAGCCTCGGCGGGTGGGATGACTTCATCGAGCGGGCTCGCACGCACCACGTTACCATATCGGGTATGGGATTTCAGGATGCGTGGACACTGGATCTCGAGCGCCTGCACCGCTGCTACCTGTATATTATGCACCCTGAAGGAGGCCTTGTTCCGTTTTGTGCCTATAACCTCACCAGCACCGCAGGAAACAGCCCGTATCGCACGTTTGCAGAAAGCATCTCATGATAAAAACGCCCCTTGAACAATGGATTCTGAAAAAAATCGGTGCATCAGGTGAAAAGCATCTGCAGGCGTCGCTTGCATCGTATCAGCTGGACATGCTGCAGGAAATACTCGATTACGCACGTTTGAACAGCCTCTTTTACGGAAAGCATTTAGAAAAGGTTCCGTGCCGCCTCAGCCGGCTTGCCGACATCGAACAGGTTCCTTTTACGACGGCGGAGGATCTCAGAACTGAAGGGAGGCGTTTTCTCTGCGTACCCCAGAATGAAATCGAGCGGGTTGTGACGCTCAGAACCAGCGGTACCACCGGGGAGCCCAAGCGCTTGTATTTCACAGCCGATGACATTGAGCTGACCATTGATTTTTTCCGCGCCGGCATGTCGACATTCACCGCACAGCAAGACCGCGTGCTGATACTTTTGCCGGGTGGGCGGCCGGCCAGCGTGGGCGATTTGCTCGGGCGGGCGCTTCAGCGCCTTGAGTGCACAGCTGTTCAGCACGGGCCGGTCCGCAATGCTCACGCAACCCTGAAGGTTATACAGCAGGAGTCGATCACCTGCCTGGTTGGCATCCCTGCACAGGTGCTGTGGCTTGCCCGAATGTCAAGAGGTGAGGGGCTGAACATAAAAAGCGTCCTTCTTTCCACGGACTATGTGCCTGAGGCCGTACGAGGAGCTATTGAACAAAGGTGGGGGTGCTCGGTCTATAATCACTACGGCCTTACTGAAACCGGCCTCGGCGGCGGTGTCGACTGCTCGGCCCAAAGCGGATATCACCTCCGTGAGGCTGATCTTTATGTTGAAATTATCGATTATGAAACTGGTGTACCTGTGCCGGATGGAAGCTTTGGGGAAGTTGTCATCACAACGCTTACGCGCCGCGGCATGCCGCTTATACGCTACCGGACCGGTGACTGCAGCAGGTTCCTGGCAGATGCATGCTCCTGTGGCACACAGCTCAGGAGAATGGAGCATGTGCAGGGGCGATACAGGCATCGGTTACCGGCTGGCCGGGGGAATGTGCTGACAATACAGGCGCTTGATGAAGCGCTGTTTCCGATTGAAGATATAATTAATTATACGGCATCGGTGGAAACAGATGGTAATTCGCTGTTGATTCATCTTTGCGTCATGACAGCCGGCCGAAGGAACACGGTATTACGGGAAGAAATCCGGGATGCAGTCTGCAGGGCACCGTCGCTCAGACGCGCATTTGGTGACGGTAGTCTGAAAACAGGGCATATAACCTTTACAGAGCAAAACTGGATCACCGACGGTGTCGCAAAAAGGGAGATTGATGTTTTTTGAACGTTGCACCAAGTGGCAGAATCATAAGCCGGCAGCGGTGTCCTTCGAGGATGCCGTGGCTGTGTTTCGTGAACGCGGCTTTACCGTTGAGCCGGGGCCGGGGGAAAATGAGGTATCCATTATGGTAAACAACAGCTCCGGTCAGGGATATTGTGTCATTACTGCAGAGATGCTCAGAAACATGGCACAGGAGATATTGTTACATCGTGAAAGTGGTGTCCATTAGGTATGTAGATGGTGTTTCGGGCATTAAACGGGATTTGTCAGTTGTTTTGCCTGATTTGCCCGTGTGTTCCTGCCGCTCGGTCACTGTTTCTCCATCTTGACAAATATGAAGATGATCACGTATCGCTCTTTAGTCCTCAGCTGAGGGAAGCGGCAGAATATACGCCGTGTATGCGCTATTGACTTGCAGGATAATACCTGTTATTATTTAGCACAATTGTTTTGACCATAGTGACGCTGATCGAGAATCCAGTAACTTTTTATCATAAAAGACCGCGGGATTTAAAATGATCCCGCGGGCTTTCTTTATTCAGCGCAGCAGACCGTCACCCGATTACGTAAGGAGCAGTAATGTAGAAACAACGAAGCGCAGTACCAACGAAACCAGACATTTGTTATCATGAACTTTAGATTAGAAAGAAAAAAGTATGAATTTTGAGCAATTTCAGTTAAACAAAAATATTATGGCAGGCGTGCGTAAGGCAGGCTATGAAACTCCCACGCCGGTTCAGAACGAAGCAATACCGCCGATCCTTGCGGGACGCGATGTGCTGGCAACAGCTCAGACCGGGACCGGTAAAACCGCGGCATTTGTATTGCCCATACTCCAGAGGCTCAAAGAAAAGCCCCGCGGGTCGGTGCGCGCCCTTATCATAGCGCCCACTCGGGAGCTTTCCGAGCAAAGTCGTGAGGCTGCCGCGCTTCTTGGCTGCAAAACGCGGCTGGGCGTTATGAGCATCTATGGCGGGGTTAATATCCAGCCGCAGATACAGACCCTGAAGAAGGGGGTCGATATTGTTTCGGCATGTCCCGGCCGGCTGCTTGATCACCTGGAACGCGGCACCATCAGCCTTGATGCGGTAGAGGTTCTGGTGCTCGATGAGGCGGACCGGATGTTTGATATGGGGTTTCTGCCGGATATAAAAAAGATTATCAAACGGCTTCCCCGGTCGCGGCAAACGCTGCTTTTTTCCGCTACAATGCCCCGGGAGATACAAAGCCTTGCCCGGAACATTATGCAGGATCCGGTTGCCGTGCATATCGGCAGACAGGCACCTGCCGAAACCGTGTCACAGGCGTTTTACGCCGTTGAGTCAGACGAAAAATTAACCCTGCTGCACGACATTCTGCAGGGGAGCGCAGCAACATCGGTTCTTGTGTTCACCAGGACAAAGCATCGCGCCACGGTGCTTGCGCGGCGCCTTGGAAAACATGGTGTTGAAGCGGCCTCGCTTCATGGCAATCTTTCGCAGGCCAAGCGCCAGCAGGCGCTTGACGGCTTTCGCCGGAGCGCGTACAAGGTGCTGGTTGCCACCGACATCGCCGCACGGGGAATTGATGTCGAGGCGATTTCCCATGTTATTAATTATGATATGCCCGATACCACAGAGGCATATACGCACCGGATCGGCAGAACCGGCAGGGCTGAAAAAACCGGTGAGGCATGCAGCTTTATCACGAGACAGGACAGCGCAATTGTACGGTCCCTTGAGCGCTCTCTGGGCGTCCCCGTAACGATCAGTGCCTTCGGGAGCCCCGGCAGCGATGCCTGCTTATCGGTTAAAAAGGATGAGCCCTTCAATGCAAAGCCGTCATTCCGGAGCAAAAGGAAAAAGCAGAGTTTCGGGAAGAAACGATTTTGTAATTAAGACACTGCTGCAGGAAATATAAGATATTTGTTTCGAAATCGTTAAAAATGGTTTATAATACATCAATAGTGTCCAAAATAAGTTACGAAGCCGGTTCGGGCGGGGCTCTGCAAAGCCCCCGCAACACGTTCAAAAGGT
>CAZUMW010000065.1:0-17285 GCA_964621615.1 uncultured Thermodesulfobacteriota bacterium | reverse complement strand
ACACAGATAACTATTATGATTTTCTTTTTTTTATCTTTCATCAGCGATAAAACATAGGAACATAATGAAAGTGCTTTGCAGTCGAATTTTTTTATCCTTCGATTCATGCGATTGCCTGAATATTACTGGCGATAGAAAGAAATATCTTTTGAATATAATTATCCCTGTCTTCCTGGAAAAACACATGATGCGCTTCGAAATCATGTTTTGTATACTGGTCTTGCCACCAGGCCGGCTGCTGATAGGGAGTACGCGATACGATAAATGAATTAAGCACAACATGCGGATCGTCGAGACGCTTTTCGAGGTCCTTAATAGTTGAATAAAATTGAATTTTAGGATCATTGAGTCCTGCAAGATTTCGAATACCCTTCGGATCCACAAATGAAATAAACTGTTTGTCGCCTGTCAACAGCCATAAAATAAAATCAGGATAAAAATTTGCTGCTTCAAAAAAACCAATCCCGTGGCCGCGACTCATATTACGAAGCAGGTAGAGCTGTTTATCCTCAAAAAAGCCGTTACTGCTGTTGCAGAAGGTCTGCAAATCAAACACAAAATCCCGCTCGCTTTCCGTTTCCAGTACAATCGGTTTGACCTCAACCAGACTGCTCTTTATATACACAAGCGGTGTATACAGATTATTTGCAAAATCTATCACCTGCAGATTTTTAAACTCACAAGCCCTCAAGCTGCCGGACTCGATCATATTTTTAATTTCAATCAGCTTCTCCGCGATATCCCGGCATGACTCTTCAAGATAAAACGAATAGTCATCAAAAAAATTCGGATCATCTTCGGTAAGTTCGCCGTATTCGAGATGCTGATTTTCCCAGCGGGCGCGTTCATGCTGATAAAATCTATCACAGTATTTTTTAAGCAGCGCTATTGCGATTTCCTGCCAGCGCCGTACCCGGTCAAACCGTTCAACCCGCAATTCATCTTCCGGGATAAATAATGTATACCAGCCGGGAGATGTCAGCAGCTGTATGATGTTTCTTCTGCTCAGATTCAGATTATACAAACAGCGCTCGTTTTTATATTGCTGCAAAGCAAAATAGATTTCATCGATATTCATAAAGGCTATATGCCGCTCGCCAAGCCTTCCGGTCTGCGGTTTGACTTCATCACTGGTGTTCTCCACACCGTCGCTGGCGAGAGCCTGTATTTTCGGATACCAGTCAAGTGCGATGGGTGTTCGCTGCAAATGATCATCCGGAAAAGAGAGTGTCGGATTCGGGCCCTGTCTTTTATAATCAACCCCTTCTTTCAGTTTTATTGTTTTAAGTTTCTTTTTGCCCAGATTCTTAATGACCGGAAGTGTAACATGAATATATTCACCATCAGGAGGCAGCCCCTCCTCTTCAAGGTAATCTTTGAATTGCCGCATATAGTTGGCGCGAATCCCAAAAATGTTAAGCGTTTCAAGAAGCTCGATATGCCTGGGGGGCTTAACGCGCTGATTTCGTTTGGAGCGTTTCAAACAAAACTCGTATCCCCGCAGCCGGACACCACGACCAAAAAGCTGAATTACCTGGGGGCCTTCACTCTGTCCGATATTCATCAAACCCATGGTGCTCACCCGCCAGCTGTTCCATCCTTCCGTGAATTTTTTTGAACCGATCAGGATATTCACTGTTGAATCAGCTTCATTGATTGCGCCGAAAAGAGACCCGGAAAATTCACGGTCACTCACAACCAGCTCGCTGTGCCGTGCACATAGCTTACATAAATCCGACGCATCACCGACATTGATGAGGCCAAAAGGTTCATAGTCTCCGATCCGCAACGCAATCTCTCCCTCGGCACCTTTCAACTGCTCAACATGAATTGCCGCAGGAGTATCGGCATTGAACAGCACTTTTAAAATATCACGGTACATTTCCTCGGCTGACATGTTGCGGTTGTAAATATAGGTGAATATATCGGCAAAAATATCCCGGCCTTTTTGATCCTGCAGATGCGATTGTCCTCTCAGAAAATCGGCAAGCATTGAAATGGTCTCTCGTCGTTTTCTCTGATCGACAAACCCGGCAAGAAACAGGAGGATATCGACAACATCAGAAACCTTACGCTTGTTCTCCGTTCTGACCGCTTTAACACTTCCGCCCACAAACACCCAGAGAGGTTTTTCGATAAGAAACGGCATAAAGGTTTTTCGCTGGTCAAGATAGAGCTTTTGCTGCTGATAAAACGCTACCAGGCAGGCCAGAAGGTAGCGCTGACGGATTGATTCATCTGAATCATCTTCCAGATTTAAAATGTTGTAGTCTTTACCGTAACCGTCGCGATAAAAATACTTATAAGAATAATCGAATAAAATACACTTGGCATACAGCTGTTCCAGCTCCTTCTTGCCGCTTGCCTTCATGGCCTGACCGAAGGTCGCAGAATATTCAAAGGAGAACCCCTGTTCGCACAGTTTATTGCGTTTATCAAGCCATTCTTTTCCACTGGCACCGCGGTGGCCCTCGTCGACAAGCACAAGGTTATTGCCTTCAAACGCATCTATGGCAAACGTCTTTTCGCCCTTTTCTTCACGCAGTTTGTGTATATCGATAATTTGCACCGCATAGCCGGTAAAAAGACCCCGGTTCCCCTCAGAGAACAGCTCGGCATCAATGCCGGACAAGGCAAACTCTTCAAGGTGCTGGTTGGAAAGCCCTTCGTTGGGAGTCAAAAGAATGATGCGGTTCAGTTCCCGCCGCCGGCCGGACCGCTTCAGGTAGTGCTGGTATTGCAGAATGTTGATGTGCATCAGCAGCGTCTTCCCCGAACCGGTCGCATTCCAGAGAGCTAATTTATTAAGATCTTCTTTGCGAAACGGTTCAACCCGGTCACGTTTGTGTTTATCCTGATTAAACTCGGAAAGATGCTCGTTCAAGTCGGCAAGCAACCGGTCCGAATCGGTGAAATACCGGTCAAGATAGATCTCCATAAACAGCAGCGACAGATATTGAAAATATTTCGGATAGAGTGTATTGCCGGACAAGTTCCTCGCAGCCGTTATCTGCTTCCAGTGCCGTACAATATTCTGATCGTATTCCAGCAGCACGTCCCAGGGCAGCTGCGGCCATTCAAAAAGGCGCATTTTGAAAAAGCGATAAAACCGGCTGATGTTTTGTTCATCAAACCCTTCATATTCGGGCTTTGCCATGCCGTCGGCAAGCTTTTCCAGACAATCCACCTCAAACAGGCTGATTATCCACTGGTTTAATACCAGTTTCTTGTCAAATTTCAGTGGTTTGTCGTTTGTTTTGTTCTTTTTATTCGAAAAAGCCATTTATGATATATCCCGCACTACACAACACAACAGCCCCCTGCCAATGACCGTTCGGATTGTGCTGATTTGAAAAGTCATCCAATATTGTCAAGCAACCTGGAAATTTCTTTCGGTGACGGAAGCTGCCCCTTGAGTTCTTCGGGCAAACGTTTCATGATACGGTACGTCGCAACTCCAATGGGTTTACGGGCATCGTGCAGGGCATATTCAACCACAGTCCGGTTCTTTTCTTTGCAGAGAATAATACCGATGGAAGGATTTTCGTCTTCCAGGCGCACCTGTTGGTCGAGAGCGGTGAGGTAGAATTGCATTTTGCCCACAAATTCAGGCTGAAACTTGCCAATCTTGAGCTCAATAGCAACAAGTGCCTTCAGCCGGCGGTGAAACAGCAGCAAATCGATAAAATACTCATCGCCGTCCACCTCTAGACGATACTGGCTACCCATGAACGTAAACTGCCCCCCCATGGTTGTCAGAAATTCCTCAATACGAGCAATGAGCGTACGCTCCAGTTCTCGCTCGCTATGTTCTTCCCCCAACTCCAGAAAATCAAAAGTGTATTCGTCTTTCACCGCCAGTTTGGCCTGTGCACGCAGTTCCGGCGTCAATGCCTGGTCAAAGTTAGTCTGGCCGCTCAGTGATTTTTCATAACTCTGGTTTTCGATCTGGTTAATCAGTACATTTTTTGACCAGCCAAATTTGCAGGTCATTCGAATATAAAACTCACGTTCCAGCGGATCGGAACAGCGCTCCATGATTACGATGTTATGGCTCCAGCCAATTTCTCGCACCAGTGGTGCGAGTTTTTCAACACCCTGATACGACTCGTAAAACCCCTTCATGCGCCAAAGGTTGGAAGCCGAAAAACCACCTGTACCGGGAAATTCCGCTTGCAGATCGCCAGCAAGTTGCTGGACAGTTGATTTACCCCACGTCTCCACGGCCTGGCGTTCCACAATCAGCCGTCCGATGTCCCAATACAGGCCGACCAGCTCTTTATTAACTACTCTGAGGGCAGCATACTGAGCAGAGCGGACCCGTTTCTTTATTTCGGCAAGCAGAACCGCGTAATCGGCTGGTAGTTTTGTCGGATGTTTACTCATGATATTAAAGGTATCAAGTTCATCTAAAGTTTGTCTAAGGTTTATCTAAGGTTCATCTAATTTTGTTGCCTGCACCCACCTTGGATATGGCTGGTTTCTTGAATTTGTGAAGTTCACTGCCAATATCAGCCGCGTTTCGGACCTGAAAAAAACAGATCTCCCTCACACATCCTTAACACTGAACATGCGGCGCAGGAATTCCTCTTCTATCGGGCGGACTTTCCAGGTTTCATCCTCTCGGCGCAGGTTTTCAAGGTTGTTGTCACCGTTCACATAAATCAGGTCGAACTCACGATCACGGGGATTGTATTCCTGTTTGCGGAAAAAAGTATCCAGATCCCCGTTTGATTTTTCCTGCAGGTTACGCCAGATGATGAGCGTTTTTTCGCCTTTGCGGGTTGTTCCCTGCACCACGCGAAAGCCGCGAATATGGTCGATATGATCAACCGCCAATCCGATAAGGTAATTGAATGTCTCCACCAGATCTATCCGCACCGGTTTACTCTCACCGACATTCCCGGTTGCAATATTCAGTTTGTAATCAAAAGGATTTTCAAACGCCTCTATATCCAGCAGCGATGCACTGCCCCGGCTCTCAACATCGAGCATATACGAAAGCATGTAGTCCTCCCGGAACGTGTCTACCTGAGCCAGCAGGTCCTGCTGGCCTTTAGTGCGTTTGAGCTTTAGATTGTTGAGGGCATCCTCATAGGACTCCAGCCGGACATATTTAAACATATGGCTGATGCCTTCACGTGATACCGGCTTTCCGTTTTTCCAGTCTTTTGAGTACACCACTTTCTGAATACGCGGCTTCAGCACCGTATCAAAATAAGCACCCATCTCCACAAGAATATATTTTCTTTTTCCGCCATCTTCACGGTTGAGATTAATAACGGCATGGCCTGTGGTGCCTGAGCCGGCGAAGTGGTCCAATATTTCAGTTGATTCATCAGCCCAATACCTTATGGCATCTGCCGTTAAATGTATAGATTTGGGATAACTAAAATGCATACCAGATCCAAGGATGTCAAACAATAGCTTGGTGCCGTGGCTAGTTGCCGAGTACTTTGGCTTTGTCCAAAGAGTCTTCGGTTTTTTCCCCTCTGGTTGACGTGATTTTTTAGAAATTTCTTGACGACCAGCCTTATGAATTACTGAAATTTCATCTTCTGCTATTTCGCGGCGTGCACCATCTGGATTTACACGCCAAATCCTTTTTTCACCTTTTGGATCAATTGGCCATATTGCCACTTCATCCGAATTACATTCTTCTTGAATAATCCATTTATTTGATGAATCATCCCATTCCATTTCCGGCACTCGGACTTTTTTACCATTTACAAAAAGAGGGAACCATTGCTTTGGCCTATCAGAGGGTCGTGAATTGCCACCTCTGCGACGAAGGTTGTCCCAATAAAAAAGGCCTTTACTGTCTTATTCTTTATATTGTTTTTGCTCCTCTGATGTTAAGCTTCTTACAATCATTCTGATTTCTTCGATATGTTTAGAAAATATATGGAAGTAATCATGGCTTCGAGCAGGAACGTTGGGTCTGATATTCTGCCCAGCAGGATTGACTTCGACAGATACTGTTCCAACATAGTTTTCTTCCCCAAACACATTCGACAGCAAGGTTTTGAAGTTTGAATATTCAGTATCATCAATTGCTCCCATCAAAACACCAAAACGATTCAGCAAGTTTGGCACAATGGTTAAGCTGTTAGCCATCATAGACATCCATGAAGAATGTTTATAGGCATTCTTGTATAGGAAAGTGTTTTCTGAAGTATTATACGGCGGATCGATATACACACACTTAACCTGTTCCCGATATCGTTCCTGCAGCAGATTCAACGCCTGAAAATTCTCTGAATGTATCAAGAGTCCATCGCACTGCTCATCCAAATTGTCAATCGAAGCTATCAAAGCGGTTTTGAAATCGTCATCAAAAAATTTTGTGTCGAGCACCAGATAGGGATTGTCTTTCAGAAATTCGACGGTGAGCGACTCGCTGTAGGCAACGGTTTCATCTCCGATCATCTGTTGACCGTTTTCGGTAATGGTTTGCGGCGTAATCTCGTCAATAGCAAACAGACGAACCCACTCCTGCCGCTGGGCATCGTTGGCTGCAATAGCTGGATAGAGTTCTTCTGGTACCCGATCGAGTGTGATGCAGTAGTTTGTCTCGACGACAAACTTTTTCTTAAGCCAGAGCTTTTTTTGGAATTCCTCCAGCTGTGCAAGAAAATCAATAATCTTATGGGCGATGCGGCGGATAACTCTGATTTTGCTCAGGTACTGTTCCACACGAGGGGCGGTAGCCTCCTCGATATCGTCAAGGTGCATGATTTCGTTTTTGATGTAAAAATCAAGTTCCCGGCGCAGGAAGCCGCCAAGGTCTTTATGAATAAAATAATCGAATGTGTTTCGGGCAGTATAGTCGGTAAGGTGTTTTTCAAGAAGGGTGCGTTTCGGATTTTTAGGCGTCGGACTCGGTTCTGAAAGCTGAGCAACCCATTCTGCGAAGCCGGATATGCTCAAAATGCTTTCAACTGCCTGCTGGTTGAGCACTTCCTGTTTGCGCTTTTGTGTATCAGGACGATATTCAAACCGGATGAACAGCTCGCCGTTTTCCTCCTGTACAGGATTTTCCTCTGATAAAATAAAACGTCTCTCTGTTCCGGCGGCAGCCTTAACGTTGTCTTTTTCTACATCAGCGTCTGTCAGCTTAAAGTGGACCCTGCTGCCGCTATCGAGTTTAAAGGTATAGTCGCGCAGGTATTCGGATGACTTAATGTAGTACTGGTCGGCATTGGCCCAGTGCAGTTTTACTTCTTCGCCTTCATACGGGATGGCATATACTCCTGCCTTATAACGCCGCAGTGAAAGGAAATCGCCGTTGTGGTAATAGCGGCGGAAAAAGCTGTACAGATCGGAAAAAACCTCGTTTTCAAGCTGGGTAATATCAACGGTGTAGGCAGAGAGCTCTTCACGCAGATCTTGCACTTTCGGTGACTGATCCGGATCAAAGCCGGCAGCCTCTGCACCGGCTACTGCTTTCTGTAATTTATCTTCCAGCATCGATTTGTCCGACGAGCGATACTGCGTGAATGCCTCCTGAACCTGGGGCAGGAGATCTTTATCAAGAAACTGCATAATTTCATCATGTTTCTGATTCATGATGCGGAAAATACCGAAATCCAAATCTGCCCGGTCAAGCATAAACAGCTCTGCCAGTAGTGTTTTCAGTTTTTCAAGGTTTTGTGACATAGTGAACCTTTCCTCCTTACACGACACTCCAGCGAATGGTAAACAGCGGTTCCAGGGTTGTCTGCTGTGACATACGTTTTTCAAGCGCTGATATTAATGAATCGCGTTTTTCGATAATCTCATCCTCAATATCAAAAATTCGCCGGCGCTGACGCCGTTTTTTTGCTTCAAAGTCACGTATGCGGGCCTGCACCTGATGCTGCTCTTCTATGGTTTCTGCCAATCGAGCCTGCCGATTGTTGTTTTTTATCTGATTTTTTATATCCTTCAATTCTTTTTCAGCAGCAACCACCATATCATCAGCCCACTTTTCAAGCCGCTCACGCGCTTCATTAAACAGGCGGTTGTTTGTTTCAAGCGAATGGGCAACCATGGCCTTAACATGACGGTCCGCCTCTGCCGTCAACCGATCCGAATCCGGTCCGGGCATCATTATGCCACCGTCAACCGTTGCATGGCAATGGAAAAGCTTTTCACAGGTTTCTTGGTTCAATGATCGGCCTTCGTCAGTTATTCCCGAAAACAATAAATATTCTTCCCGCTCAAAAGACGTTATCAGCAGCCGCTGAAGGCAAAGCCAGCCGGCCAGACCTCTGAGTCTCTCTACGAGTGATATTTTAGTCGGATGGTCGGAAACATCAAATGTGACGGTTGCGGAAGGGCAGGCAGTCTCTTTGGCTGCTGCAATAACATGTTCACCCAGGGGGTGAGAAAGGCGATAAAGAAAATGGCTGGGAATGTTCCGCTCTGTTTTGGAAATAAGATGATAACGGCCGGGTTCAGCCTCATCAATTGGTGTATTTACAAGGTCAAACGAATAGTTATCATCATCGAACCGTGCATGTGTATCAATTATGTGTTTTGTAAGCAGCCAGAAGCGTTTGCCCATTTGATCAAGCCGCTGACGTGTTCCGTCGAGGTTCACTCGCAAACGGGTGTGCACGTCCTCATCAAAATGCTCAAGCAGCATCTGACGTGTTTCAGCCATTCTGGACTGAATGCTGTCATCCATTGCACTTTGAAGGTTATTAAAAGCTTCTTCAATCTCTTCAGAACCGCGACATTGCTGGTAGATCGACAAAATACGTTTTTCGAAATCGACCCCGGACTCAATGCTGCCAAGCACATCATCGGAAGCCCCGAAAACGCCGCGAAACAAATGAAATTTTTCATCCAGCAATTCATACACACGCCGATCTGCAGCATTGCGCTCATTTAAAAAATTGATAACAACCACATCAAATTTCTGGCCATACCGATGGCAACGTCCGATACGCTGTTCGATCCGCTGGGGATTCCATGGCAGATCATAATTCAGAACCAGCGAGCAGAACTGTAGATTGACGCCTTCTGCAGCTGCCTCGGTTGCGATCATTATGGAGGCATGATCACGAAAATATTCTATTAAGGCTGTGCGGGTATCAACGGGCCGCGATCCGGTCACGCGACCGCTTTCCTGGTTTGTCCGAACCCACCGGTCATAAATAACGCGGGACTGTTGATCGGTATTGGTTCCGTTAAAAGTAATTACTGAATCAGCGTAACCGTTTGCATCGAGAAATTTTTTTAGATACGCTTGTGTCCGGCGCGATTCTGTAAAGATAACCGCTTTTTTCTCAGCGCCCATCGAATCAAGCTCGGCAAAGCCTATTTCAAGTGCTTTCAGAAGTGCCTGCGATTTTGTGTCAATGTCGATGCTGTTCGCCCAGGAGGCGTAACGTTCCAGTTCCCTGATTTCAGCATCAAGTTTCCGGCGATCAATACCAGCAGATTGGTCGTCTCCTTCCGGTTCGGTTTGCGGTTCTTCACCGGTGATGAATTCTTCCAGCAGTTCGTCCTCTATGTCTTCGTCAGTGATAATATGTTCTGCCACATCATCTTCGGTAGTAAGTCCCTCACGAATTGCGCAAAGACGCTGCCGCATGGTCTCAAGGGTTGCGGCAACCGCATGTGAGGATGACGCCAGTAATTTGTGCAAAATCAGGATGGTCAGATGTCTTTGGTTTGTTGGAATAGCATAGGTGTCTTCCCGCTGCAAAAAAGCAGAAACCGCTTCATACAGGCGGTGTTCATTATCGGAAGGCTTAAAAGGGCGGGTGATAAGCCGGCGTTCCGTATAGCGAACATACTCCAACACCTGGCTGCGAAGCGTGCGCTTGCAAAAGGTATTTAATCGGTTGCGAAGTTCAGCAACATCCGTACCGATGTTTGCATACTGCGCTCGAAAGGAGGTTTCATCACCAAAAATAAATTCATCAATAATGGTAGAAAGCCCATAGAGCTCAAGAAGCGAATTTTGAAGCGGTGTTGCGGTAAGCAAAATTTTTTTATGATCTTCAAGTGCCCATCGGATATTCTGCCCCATTTTGTTACTGGGGCGGTATGCATTGCGCAGCTTGTGGGCTTCGTCAACGACCACAAGATCCCAGTCGGTCAGCCGAATTTTATCTGCATTCCGGCTGGCAAAGTTTATTGAGGTGATTACAACCGATGGGGCTTCAAATGGATTAACGGTACCGTTTTTAGCAGCCTGACGATAGGCCCGTGCGTCGATAATGACTGAGGGTAAATTGAATTTTTCTTGAAGCTCAAGGCTCCACTGTTTGCGAAGTGATGCCGGGCATACAATGAGAAGCCGCCGTTTATTCTCAGCCCAATATTGACAAAGCACAATGCCGGCTTCAATTGTTTTGCCCAGACCGACCTCATCAGCCAACAACACCCCCTTAGAAATCGGAGATCGCAGCGCAAACAGGGCGGCCTCGATTTGATGCGGGTTGAGATCGACACAGGCATCAAATAGAGACCGTGACAGGCGTTCTACCCCGGATCCCCCTTGTCGGGTAAGTTCATAAGCAAAATATTTTGCATGGTACGGGGTGAGCATGGCGAGATTTAGCAACTGTAGATGTTTTGTTTGGGAACGTTATTGGTTGCCAAATGATCAAAGATTATCAAATGCATTATGTTTAGTCAATTATTTAAAATAACATCATTTTTTATATTTAATTGCGGTATTTGTCATGAACATGGCAAACGCAATAATACAGGGTGTTTATACTTTGCGTGCAAAAAATCATGTGTGTGGATAATTAAAGGCTTATGGTTTTTACGAATAAATGGATGGCAGTGTGCGGGGTAGTGTTACAAAAAAACAATAATCCAATCGCATTTACTTTTCTTTTTTATTCAGCAGTCCCTTCTCTCTTAACCATTCTATTACAATCTTTTCCACCTGAAACGACAGCGGGCGGTATTCATCCGCGGCCAGTTTTTCCAGAATTTCCCGTACTTCCGGGTCTGCTTTGAAGGAAACGACTTTTCGGGTTTTGTTTTCCATAGATATAATCTACACAAATTTGCGTGCGGCTTCAATAATAATATTGACAATGGTGATAAAATATCCTATGTCTACAATATAGACTATATATACTAATGGTGCAAGGGGTACTGTTAATTTCAGACAGTTGTTAATTATGCTTAATATAATATAAATTTACTTTTTTTAAGCAAAGAAAGGCGGCGGGATGAAACGGGAAAGTGAATTTTTAACACCTGCGGAAGCACATGCACTGCTGCGGGTGCCGGATCGGAGGACCCTTCAGGGGAAACGGGACTATGCGCTTCTTCTTACTATGCTGACTACCGGGCTTCGGAAGGCTGAACTGTGCTCGGTGAAGGTCGGCGATATTACAACCTATAGAAATCAGGCAGTGGTTGATGTTGTCGGTAAAGGAAAGCGTACCAGAAGAGTGCCGCTGAAAACAGAAACACTGTCTGCCATACGGGATTACTGGAAAGCTGAGGGAAACGGAACCGATCCTGCCGGAGCAGCATTTAATACACTGGGGAAACACGGTCCATATAAATCGCGGCCGCTAACCCCGGCAGCAGTGGATAAACTGATACAGCGGGCTGCGAAGAAAGCCCTTCTCAAAAAGCGGGTACACCCTCATGTGCTGCGCCATACATTTGCTACATCACTTCTTGATAACGGCAATGATTTAAAAACGGTCCAGAATCTTATGGGGCACAGCCATATACGGACCACCGAAGTGTACCTGCACACAAATGATGACCGGAAAGCTGAAGCCATACAAAGCCTTCAGTTTGGTTGGTGAAAGTGAATAATTTACAGACCAAATTTCAAATGTGCAGATGAAACATTAAACACTTACGAACCGCGGACCTTCCCCGATTTGGTTCATAAAACGTCATTTCCGGAACTCCTTCGGCACGGATCTGAAAAATATACCCGCCATTTTTTAAAACCACATCTTCATGGAGGGCATTTATCATGGCCAGCGAAGTCGAAAACATGTTCTACCGGGGAAAAACGCCATGGCACGGCCTTGGCAAAAAGATTCCGGACAATAAGGATCTCAGCATGAAGGAGGCCATTGTCGCTGCCGGGCTCGACTGGCAGGTCAGTCTGAAAACTGTTTTTACTTATGATGATCAAGAGCAGCCGAGTCCGGTATCCGATATGTTTGCCTGCTGTAGGCAATCAGACAACCGGGTGCTGGGCATAGTCGGCAAAGACTACAAGCCGCTTCAAAACAATGATGCCTTTGCCTGGTTCCAGCCCTTTCTTGACAGCGGGGAGGCGTTTCTTGAAACTGCGGGCAGTTTGAAAGGGGGGAAACGGATCTGGATTCTTGCCAGGGCCAATACCCGGCCGCTTATTGTCAGCAAAAAAGATGAGATCTGCAACTACATTCTGCTGTCAAATGCACATGACGGCAGCCTGTCGGTCAGCGTCGGCTTTGTGCCGATCCGGGTTGTCTGCAACAATACGCTCAGCATGGCGCATCAGTCCAGGGCCAGTACGCTCCTGCGGGTACGGCATACCGGCGAAGTGGTCAAAAACCTTGAGGTGATACGTGAAACCATGGATCTTGCAAAACGAGAATTTCAGGCAACGGTGGAACAATACAGCCAGCTGTGCAGACGGTCAATAAATCATGCAGACCTTATAAAATATGTCAGTCTGGTATTTCAAACCGATGCCGATAAGAGCACAAAAATCATACCCGCGGTCAGCCTGCTGTTTGAACATGGCCGCGGCAGTGATGTTGCCGGCAAAACCCTGTGGGGGGCATACAACGCGGTCAATGAATATTTAAATTACGGCCGGGGAAAAACCCAGGACAATACGCTCAACAGTCTGTGGTTCGGCAGCAGTGCGGATATTAACAGGCGGGCTCTTCAGATTGCACTCAAAATGGCGGCGTGAGTATATCGGGAACGCAGAAAAGGAAAGCAAGAGTGGCAAATTTATGGTGAGCTTATTCGGGTACGGCTTTTTCATTTTAATACCATAAAGTGGCCGGAGGGGGAAGGGAAATTTTAAAGGTGTTGTTAATTGTCAATTATTGTTAGGCCGTTTACCATTCATCGTCGGCTTAACGCCGCGCTCACCGGCGGGAATGGAGCGAAGCGGAATTTTCGTCCGAGTGCATGGCTTCGTTAGAACTCGTTTCCTCATTCTTCTCTTTTGACAGCCTGTTTCTCAGAAACCTGAATAACAGTTTCCAGTCTTGAACACAAAGTGTGAAGAATGCTCCGAAAGTCCCTGCGGAGGCCAAACCTACCGGGCACCCCTGTTGCCCACAAAAAGGGCAAACAGCGAACATGGAGTAGAGACCCGTGAATCCGAACCACCAGCCAAAGAACCTGAAAAGGTGGCCGAATGGGGACATCCTTCTCTTGCTTTGTTGCGGTTCGGTTTCCTCTGATGAGGGTTGTTTCTTGTATGTATATTTCATTGTTCTAACGGGCTGGTCAGGGGCGGCGCGCTTTTTGCCGTCCCCTGGACCAGCAAGGTTATTTGCTGCTATCGGTATCTACCTTTTTGACAGCTAATGACAATTCGTATTCGAACAGTTGAACATCCGGTAGTAGGGAGCAGGCCAGCAATAGGTCTTCGCTGATTTGGCGAGCGACGATAATGCCACGAACCTTCTGGCCAAGTTCGGCTTGGTTTTTGCGAATCCATGCCATGTAACGCATCAACTGTCCAACTACACGATCATAACCTCGGGATACCTTCAATTCGATGACCACGAACGCGCCGCCAGAATCAACGGCCAGAATATCGATGAAGCGGCCGCCAACCGGAAACTCAATTCCATTGATTCCTTCTTCTTCGTAAAGCTTCAGGCCTGCTTCGATTACCGAAAGATTCTTTGCGAGATAGTTACGCAGATCAGATTCGTAAGCGAATTCAGCCGAGCCCCGTGTTTCAGTATCTTCATCATCTTCAGTAGGCGTTGTTCCATTGGGTTTGTCGTCAGCACTGTGAATCGGCGTAGGATCTTGCTTCGGGTCATAAAGCCGATAGTGTCCACCGTCAAGTTGAAAGAACAGATCGTCTTCGTTAGGCTTGGCGCTGTAATGAAGGCGACTTGGGGCATTGGTTGATAGGCGGACCAAATGGGCAGTGATCGTTCCGGTCTTGATTTTGGGATAGTGCTCGGCGAACCAATCAATAGCTTGCTTCTTTGTAAACTGCTGGCCAGCCTGCAATTTAAATGCGTCGGCCATATCTTTCATCAGACTTCGGACTGGTTTGTTGTAAATTGCCATATTGAGTGCTTCCCCCAGCCAGGCAAATAACATTATATTCTACGTCACTCTCTGAAGAGGGTATGTGATATGAAATAATTATTCAATCACTTAAATCCCTTGGGGTTGTATTCCCCGCCGCTTGCGGCGGGGTAGTTTATTGAAAAATATAATGCAAATATATTATTATTTGATGCATATGTCAATCTGATGGCGAGGAACAATATGCGTCAAATAGCATCACGGCTGAATTGCTTCCAAAAATTTATACATCCACAAAAAATTCTACCCCGTATCATACTCAACATAATAAATAGCCGAGCGGCCGTAACTGATAATATCAAAATCACCGCCCAGCCGCCTTTTTAGCTCAGAAAACACCTGTCCGCCTTTCTTCCGGGGCTTGCGGATGTCAATATCATCATTGCAATAATGCAGGGAATCGGGCCGGTGATCGCCCTCATACGTGCTGGTGATTACCGCTTCCTCGCCGGCAATATTATTAAAGACATCTTCTATAACCTTCAGGGCCCGGCGGGCTTCCCGGTTCAGCTGTGAAATATCCACTCCTAATTTAACCAGCATTTTTATACTCCTCATTCTGCTTTCTCACATGGTCCAGAAAATTTTTGACCGCTGTGATATGCGGCAGTCAACAGCATCTATCATTTGACGGGCATCCTGGTAGCCACATACTGCCTTCCTGCTGCAACAGCTTGGTAAGCTGTGCCCCGGTACCGTAATCAACGGCATCCTGGAAAAGCGTTTCTTTATCTTGCAGGAATTTCGGGTCAGCCTGAAAGGCTTTGTTTTTTTGAAAGGGAATAATCGTGGGCTTTAAGAAGGTCTTTACGCCAGCCAGGTCGCGGGGTTACTGTCCCGGTTTTATCGGAACCCGTTTGTCTCCAATCTGTATCCACTCCGGTTTGTACTTCTCTATCAGTTCTGGAAGTGTCATCCAGCCCTCTTCCCCGGTCCCCTTTACGCGAACCATCATCCGTGCGTTTATTCTTGTGGGCCTGGAGTCGTTTGCGGGCTTATTTGTGGTATTATGGCTTTCCTTCTTCATGTTCGCCCCCTGTGCCGGATTGTTATTCATTTTGCTGCTTCATTTCTGTTATTAATAACCGTAAGCTGCTTTGACTTCAGCCAACCAGGATGCTAAATTTTTCATCTTTAGGGCTGACGGGTGGACGGATCGTCGGCGCGCCCCTGGCGCAGTAAACCCGGAAGGATCATCCTCAACGTCAGCCTTATATGTTTCATAGTCAGATAAGAATAAATTATGCTGATTGTTCCCCTCCGCGGCTTTTCAGCCTCCTGAACCGCTGCCCTTACAAAATAAATTTTTCCATCTATTACGATTTTCGATAAATAGTCCGCCTGTTGGTAAGCAACATGCCTTTTTGCATAGGATTATCCTTTGAGCTATTTCCGTATAATTATTATTGTAGGAACATTTGCTACGATTTTCAAACAATATTCTCCGTTGCTATCTTACTGATGATTCTGAAAAATGATTTTTTACAAACCAAAATCGTTCAGGTCGCCGGTGTGTAAGTTCCTGAAATTTTAAAGTCCCGATCGGGATTTGGTTTGCAAAAGATACTGTTATGGCAACCAAATTTAAAATTTGTACCATTCGTGATTTTGATGGTTGACAAATGAATTCCAATGCATTAGGATTAATAATAATGAAAACTTACCGACACGCAGATATTCTTAAAATATTTCCGGACCTAAAGACACGAACATTGATATCGTGGTCTGAAAAGGAGTTTTTTCGCCCCTATCACAATCCTCATGGAACAGGAACGCGCCGGGAATATTCCGAAGTGAACCTTGTACAAATCGGCATACTGAGAGCGTTACTGCTAAATGACAATAAATACCCATCTTCTTTGATAAAATTGATTCTCAACTCTTTTTCAATTTATTTGAATAAATTTAACAATTTTGATTGCGCTATTATTCTGTTTTTTAAACAATTAAAAGACGGATTTACTGCTGATATTGAAGTTATCCCCTCTAGAGAAATTTCAAAAAAATTCCAAACGAGTGATCATGCTTTAACGCTGGTAACTATTATTTTCACCAAGCCTGTTTGGGAAAAAATAAAAGCAAAACTGTAAAATTTTTTGCATTTTTTAATGCACCCAGATGCATTAGAAAGGCTCGGAGATGAAAAAATTTATTACAACCGAAGAATTAAGAACAAAATATGGCCTTCACCCTAGGACGATGGCTAACTGGCGAACTCAACGAAAAGGGCCGAGCTATATTAAAGCGGGTAGAAAAATACTGTATTCAACAGAAGAGTTAGAAAACTGGCTTAAAAAACAAACGGTAATAAATAAAACGCAAAAAATATAAACTGAAATGTCGTGGAAATAATATTGTCCGCTGCCTCGTTGATATTCGAAACCACATGACAGATTAACATTGCTGGGCTGATTAAAATGTCAAATCGCCGTATGCTCTCAAAGTCGATTTCTACAAGCATCAAAATCGCGGATCTCAAAACATTGCATGAGAAGCTGCTGTTCACGTGGATGATCCCTCACGCCGATGACGACGGCCGCCTTCAGGGTGATCCCAGGTATATCCGGGCAATCGTTTTCCCGATGGAAAATTGTACCGTTGAGGATATCAACAACTGGTTAAAATCGCTATCAGAGGTTGGTCTCATCATTTGGTTTGAAGCTGACGGGGAAAAAATCATTCAAATTGCCAAATGGAATGATCACCAGCAGATCCGGCGAGATCGGTATACGCCGTCGAAGCTCCCGTCATATGATCCCCACGTACACAGGCTGGTTGCAGGGTGTCAACCATGTGACACCCATCTGGAAACCAGTGGTCTACGTAATGAAATACAAATTAATGAAATCAAAGATAAGAAAATACAGAATACGGATGACGGCACTACCGGTGAAAAAATCCCATTTGAAACAATCATCCAGGATTTAAATCAGAAAGCGGGTACTCACTTCAGATCAAAAAATCGTAAGCGATCCATAAACTACCCGCTCCCAGCACAGACAAACAGAACCCGGCCA
>CAZUMW010000064.1:0-18782 GCA_964621615.1 uncultured Thermodesulfobacteriota bacterium | reverse complement strand
AATACCTTACTAACAAGATTTCTCGCTGCGCTCGAAATGACAAAAATATATCATTGCGACACAGCTTCAATGCCGTGCAATGACAATCTCTCACCCTCTGCCGGCCGACACATAAAAACATATGCGATATGTCTGTCCGGTTACCTGAGAAAGGAGCGTACACATGCAGGATCTCAGCGCTGAAGAAATACGGGAACTTCTCCAAACGGTTCAGGACGGCGTCCTGGCATTCACCAACGGCGATCAGCCATATTGTCTTCCGTTCGGCTTTGTCTGCATCGACGGCATCGTCTACCTCTCAATGTTCCCGCGGGGCAGAAAGTGGCACTATCTGCAGTCACACCCCCGGGTCTGTTTTACCGCCTACCGCTGGAACAATGACAGAACCGAGTGGTCTTCAGCGGTCATCGACGGTGTTCTTGAGCCCGTCACCGAAGAGCGCGGCATTGAAGATGTTATCAGGGCAAACATGAAAAAACAAAACATCAGCGATGAGTCCTATCTGCAAAAACGCATACATTTTTATAAAAAAGCAGCGGCCAACTCTTCGGCATTAAAAATATTCAAACTCACTCCCTCCGCTGTAAGCGGCAAAAAAATGCACAGACATATCTGAAATACAAAAAAGCATTTTTTTAATAAAATATTTTTTTCTATTATTTGACATAATCCGCTCTTGTCTATACAATGCACCTGTGTAACAATATATTTACACGCAATCCCGCACAGCCTCTCTCTTATAGCCTCTTGTACACGGCCGGTTCCCCCCTGTATGGAATTGCCTCTGTAACAAGCAGGGCACATAACAGGGCAGGATAGCCAGTACCAGTTTGTACGGTATCGGGCGGGAGTGCCTATAACCACAAAAGCAGAAGCTAACACTGTACACTTTTTGAAAGGAGTTCCGCATGATTTCAAAAAAACTTACCAATGGGATCGTAATGCTGGCATTGATCTCGCTTTTTATGCACTTTGGCTGCGGCAACAACAGCGGCACTGCGGCGGAGCAGGCTGCCCAGACGTCTGAAAGCGGTCACCAGGCGCAGCAGCAGTCCTCCGGAGATTTCGTTGTCAAAGTAAACGGTGAGCCGCTTACCGAAAAAGAGCTTCAGAGTATGGTGGACGGTAAGCTGAATGCCCTTGAAAAACAGCTTTCCCCGGAGCAGAAAAAGCAGCTCACCCAGCAGCGTGAGCAGATCACCAAACAGCTTAAAGAAAAATTCACTCAGGGGTTTATAACCAAAACCATCCTCAACCAGGAAGCCAAAAAGCAGGGCATTACCGTTTCAGACAAAGACATCGACGCCGAGCTGGACAAATACCGCCAGCAGCTTCCTGAAAACATGAAACTTGAAACGGTTCTCCAGATGCAGGGCATGTCTCTGGAATCTATGCGTGATGAAATACGCTACAACCTGAGGGTGCAAAAGCTGATCGACAAAAAGGTACAGGTTGATGAACAGCCCTCACAAAAAGAAATTGCATCCTATTATGAGACCAACAAGCAAAAATTCGATGAGCCGGAATCGGTTCATGCCCGCCACATTCTCATAAAAGCGGGCGACGAGGATAATGAAACCGCAAAGGCAGAAAAGCGGGAAAAAATCGAAGCGCTCCGGAAGAAAATAGTCGGCGGGGCTGATTTCGCCGAAATCGCACAACAGCACTCGGAATGCCCCAGCAGCAAAAAGGGCGGCGACCTGGGCACATTCTCCCGGGGAAGAATGGTCCCGGCTTTCGAAAAGGCGGCATTCGACCAGGAAATAAACGAAATAAGCCCGGTAGTTGAAACACAGTTCGGATACCATCTGATTCAGACGCTGGAGCACAACGAAGCCCAGACCAAAACCCTCAAGGATGTCAAGGCGGATATCGCTGACACCCTTGTTCGTGAAAAGAAAAATGAGGCGATCAGAGAGTATATCGCCAACCTGAAAGACAAGGCGGAAATCGTATACGCTAAAAACTAGTTTTTCCTGTGCTGCCTTATCCCGGCTTATCAGTGATAATGAAAAAACCGCCCGCTCAATGCGCGGGCGGTTTTTTTGTGCACTGAATATCGATATCCTCCAAAAGCAGTCCGGCACGGCGGAGCAGACTGTGCTTACCCCTGGTTTTCTATTTTGCACCGATGTGATCACAATAACTGCTTGAAAATAATACAATAGTATCCTATTGTGTGAAAAATCATTTAACTGTTCACGTGTCCGTACAGCTATCGATGCGCATACCAATCCTTTCCCCGGTTATATACTATGGCAGTCTGTTCTGGCGATATACCGGTTATCGCCTTATCGGGCTTACCCTGATAACCTTTTTTGCCGGGGTGTCTGAAAGCTTCGGCATCGCTTTATTTTTACCTCTTCTGGTTCAGACAAACATGACACCCGAAAGCGCCAATGCGATCGAGCGGGCCATTTACACCACGCTTCATTTTTTCGGCTTGTCGCCGTCGGTGTATGTACTGCTTGCTCTTATCTTGGGGGTGTTTATTGTTAAAGGGGCTGTCAAATTTGCAGAAGGATCCTATGCCGCTTTGATGTATTCACGGCTGGCTCGCGATGTCAGATTCCATATGCTGCAGATATGTGCAGATGTGAACTATAAATATTTTATAACACGGGAAACAGGCTATTTCTCAAATCTCATCATCATGGAGACATACCGGTACGTTGCTGCATTCGGCAGATTTTGCAATATTGTTATAATCTTAATAACCATAAGCGTCTTTCTGCTTGCTTCCTTTTGTATAAACTGGAAATTCACCGTTGCAACCGCTGTGTTCGGTACAATTATTCTATACTGCCTGCGCTATGTCTCCTCCACGACCAGGCAGTATTCAATGCTCACGTCGCGGGAGTACTCACGCCTGAACAGCCTTATTGTGCAATTCCTTCAGTCATTCAAATATCTGAAAGCCACCAGCGCAGTTGCCGGAATACAGGGTAAGCTTCGTACTATTATCGGCTCACTGTTCACAATGCAGCACAAAACCCAGATGCTCACAGCGCTGACCGCTGCGCTTCGCGAGCCTATCGTGATATTTTACCTTACCGCCCTTATGTTTTACCAGGTCGCCGTTGCAAAGGGCAGCCTTGCCCCCCTGCTGGTTTCGATCATGTTTTTCTACCGCATCATCCAGCATATTATGGGCTTTCAGCGTGAGTGGCAGGCATTCTCCTCGTTTCTCGGCGGCGTAGAAGCAGTCTCGCGGGCATCCCGTGAAATGCAGGCGTACCGTGAGCACAAAGGTTCAGCGCCGCCGCCGTCTTTCAGCAAAGCAGTTGATTTTCAGGAGGTCTGTTTTGCCTATGATGAAAAGCCCGTGCTTTCCAGCGTATCGCTGCACATACCAAAAAACAAAACGATAGCACTTATCGGTGAGTCCGGTATCGGAAAAACCACGCTGGTGGATCTCATGACCGGTATTATTACGCCCCAAAGAGGCAGCATTACAATTGACGGCGCTCCCCTGAACACAATCGATACCGCAGACTGGCGAAGCCGCATCGGCTATGTCACGCAGGAGCCCTATCTGTTCAACGATACGGTCGCCAATAATATAAGCATGTGGACATGCAGCTACACCGACCCCGGCTGCCGTGAAAAAATACATAAAGCTGCCTGTGATGCACAGTGCAGACAATTCATTGAGCAGCTGCCGCAGCGCTACGAAACCGTAATCGGTGAGCGCGGGGTGACGCTTTCAGGCGGACAGCGCCAGCGGGTCGCTATCGCGCGCGAGCTTTTCCGGAACCCCGAACTGCTTATTATGGACGAGGCGACCAGCCATCTCGATGTTGAATCCGAAATTGCCATACAGCAGAGCATTACCGCTCTTAAAGGAAACATAACCGTGGTCCTGATCGCTCACCGCATCTCCACCCTTCGCGATGCGGATTATGTCTATATCCTTGACAGCGGCCGGGTGGCAGAAGAGGGAACCTTTGATGAGCTTATGGCTCAGGGGAACTCCCGCTTGCGAAAATTGTGGGAGCTTCAAAACATTGTTACCGGCTAAGATACTGACGCCTTACGGCGCAGCAGTTTGCTTTTCATGGACGCCAGTAACAGGCGCTGTGCATACGGGTATATAATGGACAGCTTCGGAACGCTCGGCATTGATTTTTTCCAGGAACTTTTCCTGTATCTTATCGTTGCGTTTGCCGTCGCGTATATGCTGTACCGTCTCATTAATTATTTAAGAAGGCCGCGGCGCTTATCACGCGCAGAAAAAATCGACAATCCGTCGGATATCAAACAGCTGCTTAAGGATGCAAAAAAGCAGCGCGTTCGCTTCAGAGTCAGGATGAACGAACGGAAGCGCTCTTTCAACTCATCGCTTGTCAGGCTTTCCGGCGGCTGGCTGCTCATTGATTCACTGTTTCCCGAGGAAGGCAACACACTGATTGCAGATGCCGCCCTGATCACCATCGACTTTAACCTCAAAGAAGATGACAGGAATCTGCTCATCATTCCCTATACCTTTACCGCGACGTTTACAGGAAACGAGACCGTTGACGGTTTGCCGGCGCTGCGCATTACGCTTCCGAATGTAATCTGGCGCGTGCAGCGCAGAAATTATTTACGGATTTCACCGCCGGTTAACCAGCCTGCCTACATATCATTTTCGCTTGACGAAACGCCGGTGCGGGAAAAAATCGCCAATATCAGCGGGGGCGGCATAGGATTTTATACAACATATTCGAAAAGCGTGCTGTGGATCGGCAGAAAGATAAAGAACGTGGTGATTTCAATACCGGGGCGGGATAATATACCCTGTTCGATAACTGTCCACTCACTGATGCAGACCGAACAGACCGTTCTCATTGACCGGAAGCCGTATCACTTTTTCTGCGGCGCGGAATTTTCAGATATCGATGAAAAGCTGCGGGAAAAAATTGTGCAGTATGTTATCGAAAAAGAGCGCGAGGCCTTGCGGCGCCTCAGCCGGGGGTATACGTAACAAACTGCGCCAACGAAAGCGGAATCTGTATCGGGCCGTCCCCTCTAAGCTGCAGCCCTGATTAAAGTCAGTCCATAACCACCGCGCCCTGCCGGTTATATTCCATAAGGGTTACCAGCTCCCCTCCATCATACATTTCGACATATTTCGGCCTGCCGTTTTCAAAATAGACCGTGCTCTTGCCCTGCAATGTATCACCCACATACATACGCTCTACCATCAGCTTCCCGCTTGGGTAATATTTTCTGGCAATACCCTCGCGCTCGCCATCGCTATACAGGATCATTTCCTTTACCGAACCGTCTTTAAAAAACACTTTGGTAAAGCCTTCCTGCCTGTCATTTTTAAAAAGCTTTTCTGTTTTCAAATGGCCGCTTTCGTAATAATCAAACATCTTTTTATCGCCTGTTTTTCGATCCATTGAATAACCGATGACTTCGCAAAGCCGCCCCTGCTCATCATAGCGCTTTGTAGGCCCGTCGCGCAGCCCCTCTTTATACTGTATTTCGCTGCGAAGGCCGCCGTTTTTATACAGCCGCGTAATACCGTCCTGCTTCCCCTCCCGTACAGACCGCTCAGCTGTTAATTCCCCACGGTCATTATAGTCATATATGGTGCGCCGCATCTCCTCTCCGTTACAGTAATACACGGTTTGGCTGCATCGCCCCTTATCGTCATACAGCTTTTCCTGCTCCAGCGCATCCAGGCGATAATGCCGCTCATGGAGGATTCTTCCGGACCGGTCATATTCTGCGCTGGCTCCATCACGAAGGCCGTTTTTATAG
Organism: uncultured Thermodesulfobacteriota bacterium; assembly: GCA_964621615.1. Classification (GTDB taxonomy): domain Bacteria; phylum Desulfobacterota; class WTBG01; order CAIYCZ01; family CAIRTM01; genus CAZUMW01. The sequence goes on along the minus strand of CAZUMW010000064.1, from coordinate 13,031 downwards.
GATTGCTTTTTGAGGACAATATTGCCGTCAGCGGAAAAAGTTTTCTGTACGCCGTGCATGCTGCCGTCAGTGTATCTCTTCTCGTGGTGAATATTACCGTTTGTGTAAAAGTGCCTGCACAGTCCGTCACGCTTTCCGTTCTTATAGGTGAATTGCCTTGTTATATTACCCGTGCGGTCGTACCAGGTACAGACACCGTCTCTCAGGGCGCCGTCATAATGAAGCTCCGCCTTGAGAGACCCGTCCCGGTAATACTCTCTGCACACCCCCTCCTTATAATTCCATTCCGATTTAAGCGTGCCGTCTTTATAATACTCATTTTGTACCGGTTTGTAATTGTAGCAGCCGGCACACAACAACGCTGCCACCATGGCCATGAAAAAGGCATTTGTTTTCGGGGGATTCATTGCTGCAAAAACTCCTCACATAGTGATTGCCCCGTAAAAAAGTTCCGCTTGGTGTCATTGCGAGAAGTGCAATGACGCGATTTTCGACTTGTTACGGAAACATCAAACAGTAATATGATTAAAAAAATTACGACGCCATACAGAGAATGAAACGTCATATAAATTCAAACGTGTCCAAAATAAATGAAAACATTGAACAAAAGCCGGTTCGGGACGACAGAAAAATAAATGGCCTGTTGGGTTCCGGCTTTGCCGTGTGGACAAACAATGACCAAAAAATATAATACGGCATCTCAATTGCATAAATTTTTAACAAAAGCTATGTCATCCATTTATACGTATCGACACAATCATGCTGTTTTATTTAATGTAAAATTGATGGTTAAGGGGTTTCATCAAGGAAAAAGCTATAGTATTATAAAAATATTTCGAGACAGACTCCTTTTTGCCGTTTCTGTTCATCAAACTGCAATCTGAACGAACGATTTTCGCCCGCACTTACCATGAAATTAAAATTTTTTTCCATATGCATATGTCTGCTTGCTGTTTTTGCCCTACAGCCCCACGCTGCGGCACTCATGGCCGGGCTGAGCACACACCAGCTCACATGCGGTGCCGATCTCGTAGCCGAGGGCACTGTCCTGCGCCTTTCCTGCTTCTGGAACGAGGAGAAAACACACATATTTACCGGGGCGGTGGTCAGCGTTGCACAGGTTTACAAAGGCTCATACAGCCGGAAGCTTCTTCGGGTCGAATACCCGGGGGGCCGGGTGGGTGATCTTCGCCTGGGCGTCACCGATGCCCCGCGCCTTGAAAAAGGGCAGCGGGTCATGCTCTTTCTCAATTATAAACATATCCCCGAAGCCGGCAATACGTTTATCCCCTCCTTTACGGTAAACGGCTCAGCACAGGGGGTTTACACCATCAGAAGAGACGGCATCGCTGTCAAGCGAGGTTTCAGCGTTATAAAAAACAAAGCAGAGGCTGATGAGCTTGATGTCATGCTGCCGCTTATCGAGCTTATAAAAAAAATCAAGCGCGCGGCACACAGCAACGGATAGCCGATTTTATCGCTATGAACAATAAAAAACCATACGCTTCAGCTGCCTATGCAGCAGCATCTGCTGTGCTGATAGCCATTGGCGCGAATATGCTTATGGATGCTCCGGCAGATGCGTATTCCCTTGAAGGCCCGGTATGGCGGAACAGTTCCGCAACATTTCTTATCAACACGCAATATGGTCCGGCTGACTCACTGTCGGCTTTTCAGAGCGCCATGAAAACCTGGTCAAACGTTACCGGCTCATCGCTGGTGCTGTATTACGGCGGCCTTACCGCAAGTCACGCATACGGCACAAACAACGGTGAAAATATCGCCGACTTCGGCCCCCTTTCTTCACAGCACTGGGGCAGATGCTTCTACTGGTATAAGGGAAACTATTTTCTTGATGCTGACGTGCGCCTGAACCGTGACAAGCCGTGGGGGCAGACGCCGTCCGCCGATGTTGAAACCGTTGCGCTGCATGAATTCGGCCACGCTCTGGGCCTCGGACACACGTCGGACCAATCGGCGATCATGTATTCCCGGGTCGACCGAACCAAATGCACGCTTGCACAGGATGATATAAACGGGCTCACAGCACTGTACAGCGGCACGTATATCACCCCGGCCTTACTAGCCGGGGACTTTAACGGCGACAGCCGGGATGATATCGGATACATAAATCGGCAGGGATATATATATTATACAACCGATTTAACCGACAGCTGGACAAAAATCGGCTCCAACCGCTTCACCGCCGCGGCGGCAGGCGATTTCAACGACGACGGCAGCGATGATGTTGCGGGCATCAACTTTAACGGCTACATTCTGTACACAGAGGATCTGAACACCTGGACCAAAATCGGATCGAATAAATTCCTCTCACTTTTAGGCGGCGACTTTAATGCCGACGGGGCTTCAGACGATATTGCGGCAATCAACCTCAACCGCTATATTCTGTATACCAGCGACCGCTCACAGTGGCGGAAAATAGGAGCAAATAAGTTTGACTCGTTTGTTGCCGGCGATTTCGACGCCGACGGGTTCAGCGATAACATAGCCGGCATTAACCTCAATCAGTACATGCTGTATTCGGCAGACCTCATCAGCTGGGAAAAAATCGGCTCAAACAGGTTTAACACGATGGTAAGCGGAGACTTTGACGGCGACGGGGCTTCAGATGATATTGCGGCAATCAACCTCAACCGCTATATTCTGTATACCAGCGACCGCTCACAGTGGCGGAAAATAGGGGCAAATAAGTTTGGCTCACTGACCCGGGGTGATTTTAACGGCGACGGCACCGACGATATTGCAGCAATCAACCTCCAGCAATACGCGCTGTATTCTACAGACCGCAGCGCATGGCAGAAAATCGGGACAAATCGGCTGCGCACGCTTATCTGCGGTGACTTCGACGGCGATGGAGCCAGAAACGATTTAGCTGCCCTCAATGTAAACAATCATGTGCTGTACACAACAGATTTGAGCACCTGGACCAGAATAGAAAAACCGTAAGCGCTCCCGCTGCATTCCTTTTAAGCGCATATTGGCCTTTATTTTGCATATATAATACCATCAAATAATTCTGAACAGACATTCTGCACAATTTCAACAGCGTATTTATGGCGGCACGAGCTCACTCCATACCGGTTTCTGCCCGGCAGGGCTCGCTTATTGTTCCCTGCGGGGCGGTATTTATTGCCAGCTTCTGTGTCATGGTACTGGAACTTGTTGCCGGGCGCCTGATAGCCCGCCACCTTGGTTCCTCACTGTACACCTGGACAGCGATTATCGGTATCGTGCTCGCGGGGATAAGCATCGGCAACTATCTGGGAGGGCGGCTCGCGGACCGGTACGCACCGGGAAAAACACTGGCAGCACTGTTTGTGTTCGCCGCCGGGTTCTGCTGCCTTACCCTTCCGCTCAACGCTGCTGCGGGACAGTGGAGGCTTTTGTGGAGCATGAGCTGGCCCGCCAGGGTTTTTCTGCATGTCGGCATGGTGTTTTTTGTGCCGTCGGTGCTGCTGGGGGCCATCACCCCGGTCATCGCCAAATGGGCGCTTGATCTCGGACTGGCAACCGGCAGAACAGTCGGTGACATCTATGCGTGGAACGCAGCCGGCAGCATAGCCGGCACGTTTGCAGCCGGCTTCTACCTGATAGCAGTACTAACAACCACCTCCATTATCTGGATAATTGCAGCGATCCTGGTTTTGCTGGCTCTCACCAGCATCCTGCTGATGAGAGGGAGCGGCTATTCTGCCGCAGCGGATTCAGTTACGGCTGCGGAAAACAAACCGGTTGCTTCATCGTCTGCATGGGCACTTGTCGGTCCCTGCGCAACCGTATTTATTTCAAACTGCGCCATTTTGATACTCGAGCTTGTTGCAAGCCGTATCATGTCCCGCCATCTGGGCGCCACGCTGTATACCTGGACCTCTGTGATCGGGGTCGTGCTTGCGGGCATCACTATCGGCAACTATGCCGGCGGGCGCATCGCTGACCGCTTCTGCTCAAAAAAGACAATCGCCCTTTTGTTCTGTATCATATCGGCTGCCTTCGTCATAACGGTACTGGCCAACAACCTGGTTGCGGAGTGGACGTGGCTGTGGCAGTTCAGCTGGCCGCTGCGCACCTTTCTGCACGTGACTATCGTGTTTCTGCTGCCCTCACTGCTGCTGGGAACCATCAGCCCCGTTGTGGCAAAAGCAGCTCTTGACAGAGGGCTCGCCACAGGCCGGACCGTGGGCAATATCTATGCATGGGGCGCTGCGGGCTGTATCGTCGGCACGTTTGCTGCCGGCTATTTTCTTATTGCCTCACTTGGTACCCTTCCGGTTATCTGGATGCTTGCCGGAGCTATGCTGTGTATGGCGCTTATATATAAACCCGATTTCGGCCCCGCCTATGCCTGGCTGCTTATTTTTACCGCAGCTCTTATTTTTGCAGCCGCACCGTGGCCCTGGACAAAAGCAGCCGGAGAAAAGCTGGCACTGCGCACAATACCCGATTCAAACGTCATATATGAGGACGAAAGCCAGTATAATTATATAGCGGTAAAGCGCGTTTCTCAAAACCCGGAAATACGCGCGTTTCTGCAGGACAAGCTCGTTCACAGCCGGATCAACATGTATAACATCACAGACCTGCGCTATTCCTATGAACCGGTCTACGCTGCCGTAACTCACCGCTTCAGCAAAAACAAAGAAATACTTTCAACGCTCACGATCGGCGGGGGCGGCTATGCATTTCCCCGCTACATCGAGGCGATGTGGCCCGGAAGCCGTATCGATGTGGTGGAGATAGACCCTGCCGTCACCGAAGCGGCGATGAGCGCGTTCGGCCTTTCCCGCAGCACATCGATTCGAACCATAACCATGGACGGCCGCAACTATATCGATGAGCTTATTGAAAAACAAAAAATGGGCGCGGAAACCCTCGCATATGATTTTATTTATGAGGATGCAATAAACGATTATTCGGTTCCGTTTCAGCTGGTTACCAGGCAGTTCAACGAGCGCGTTACGCGGGTGCTCAAGCCCGGGGGCATCTATATGGTAAATCTGATCGATGTGTATGACAGCGGGCTGTTCCTCGGCGCGGTGATTAACACGCTGAAGCAGACCTTTTCCAACGTATATGTGCTCTCCGAGCCCGATATCCCCCGCGATACCCGCTGCACCTTCGTGATCGTCGCTGCTAATAGACGGCTTGACATGAAGGGCGTCGGCAGCGAGTACCGCAAAAGCCTGCAGCTGTGGCAGCTGAGCAAAGCCCAGATCGCCGCGCTGCGAGCAAAGGCGGACGGGCTGATACTCACCGACGACTATGCCCCGGTTGAAAATCTGCTGATACCGGTTGTGCATAAAAACGTTGAATTCGCCTTGTCATTGAAAGCGGAAGAAAGGGCACGACATCTTGCAGAAAAGATGCAGCGGTATGCCTGGCAGGGTGATGCCGAGGCGGCTCTGCAGAAGCTCTATGAAGTGCTTGCCGTCGATCCCTCTAAATCCGTAGACGCGTTTCTGGTGGTCGGCGGCATTCTCAAAAAAACCGGGGCAAGCGAAAAAGCACTGTCAGTATATGAAAAAGGCATTGTATACAATAAACAGAACATGCCCGGAGCACATACCGCCGGGCTGCATTATAATCTTGCCGGGCTGCTTGTTGAGGCAGGAAAGCCGCAAAAAGCGTTTTCCCATATGAGAAAAGCGGAAGCGGGCTACCGGAACATGCTGAAAAACAACCCCCGATCGGTCGAGGCACATGCGCATCTGGGCGACATTGCACTGCAGTTCGGCTATGCAGATCATGCGGAAAAACATTTCCGGCACGCTGTCGCACTCAACCCGGCCCAGGTTCGGTATCACATCAGACTTGCCGACGCGCTCGCCGCTCAGGAACGGTTCCGGGATGCAATCGCCCTCATGAAAAACAGTATCAGGGTTATGAAAAAATTGAACATGCAGCAGAACGTTTCACAGCTGCAGGAACGCCTTGCACAGCTGTTTGCTGAAAATGTACAAAATCAGCAGTAGCATGCAGCACGCACAAACATTCACCAGGTAAACGGTCAGCAGCGCTTACCGCCCCCGAAAGGAGCGCCGGCACAGCCTGATTGTTCATTCAATGAATGATCAAAATGGAGGGAAAAAAAATCCCCTTTTTTTATGCTGCTGCAGTGAAAAATACTGCGCACCGTCTAACTTTTTTCCGCAATCTGCCGATAAGAAAAGAAAACGTAAAACCATACTCTGCAACAAAAAGGCATATGCAGCGCCGGTTTTTTTGTTGTCTAATGCATATGCTTTTTGAAACAATAAATCGGTTACGGCGTATGACAAACAGCAATCATATTTACACGGAGGTAATTATGAACAAAAACACATCAGGGAGGAGTACCGCTGAAATACTTTTTTATCCGCTGCAACGGCCCGGAAAGGGTTGAAAACAATACGGGCGGTATAAAAAATAATGCTTAAAAATTTTATTTACTTTGCAAGGAGGAGTTAACAATGACAGGAAGAAAGCCATCACTTATGAAAGCAATACTGCTCGCTGCTGTCTGTGCACTCATGGCCATGAGTGCTGCACCGGCATGGGCCTACAATGCTCAGGGCTCGGCCTGGGGGGACAACAGCACCTCATATCAGCTGGACAATTTCGCCTACGATGATCCAGGGTATACCAGCGTTGAATCTGTAACGCTGACCAAAGTATACCGTGCGGTTGCCAAGTGGAATGCAACACCTGCAACAAGTTACTCCATTTCAGTTTCACAAACTGCAGCAGAAGTAACCCCCACTTCAGGCGACGGCCTCAACACCATTGGGTTTGTCGGTCTTGGTGCTTCTTCAGATGCGGTCAGCATAACCATGATCAGCACGACATCAACCATAACCGAAGCCGATATCTATTTGAATACCGATAAATGCCTGAGTGCTGTTTCAACAACCGGGTGTTATGAAGTCGAATCACTCATGCTATATGCTCTGGGATATGCAGCGGGGTTGACCAGAACCTCAACAGCCTATGCGGTCATGAATGACACATATTCCGTGAGCCCGGGAACCTTCCGTGCCGTGACCCTGACGAACGATGATATGCAGGGGCTGGTTTCGGTCTATGATGAAAGCTACACCGCAACAGGTACTGATGTGCGTACCATACCGGGTCTGGTATCCGGCGATATGAACGCCACTACCCCAATCACCCAGACAGGATCCACCACAGTGGTCCTGGACGGCAGAGACGATATCGTCTACGTCGACACCAAGGGTTATGTCTACTATACTGCCGACCTATCAAACTGGGACAAGATTGGTGAAAATAAATTTAATGAAATAGCGGCTGGTGATGTCGATTCAGACGGCTATGATAACGACCTCGCCGGCATTAACCTGAATTCGTACATGCTGTACAGCACTGACACCACCAACTGGAGTAAAATCGGTTCAAATAAGTTTACCAAGCTTGCTTTCGGCGATATAGGAAACGTTGACGGATACAGTGATGATCTTGCGGGCATAAATCTTAACCAGTACATCCTGTACTCAAGCGATACCACCAACTGGAACAAAATCGGTGCCAATAAGTTCACCTCGCTGCTGTCAGGCGATGTTAATGGAGACGGGTATAATGACGATCTCGCAGGTATTAACCTGAACCAGTACATGCTTTACACTACCGACACCTCCAACTGGAACAAAATCGGCGCCAATAAGTTCACCAAAATGGCCTATTACGACTATGACAAAGACGGTAAAAAAGATGAGCTCATCGGGCTTAACCTGAACCAGTACATCCTGTACTCAAGCGATACCACCAATTGGACTAAAATAGGCGCCAACAAATTCAGCACCATGGCAGTCGGAGATCTGGATCGCGATGGCTATGCAAACGATATCGCCGCTATCAACCTGAACCAATACATCCTGTACACAACAGACAGCACCAATTGGACTAAAATCGGTGCAAACAAATTTAACAACCTGATTGTACTCGATGTTGATGATGATGGGTACGAAGACGATATCGCCGGCGTCAACTTGAACAATCATGTACTCTACACAACCGACCTGAGCACCTGGACACAAATAACCAAACCGTAACGGTCCGGTACTGAATAGACCATAGCACGCAATGCCCTCCCCTCCGGTTATCGGGGAGGGCATTGCTGTCATCATGAACGGCATTTTCACGTCTTCTGCCGTTTCGGTATTCACCCGCACCCTGAATTATTTCTCCTGAAGGCGGCCGCAGCGGCAGCCCGCGCTCTGTTTTCTGATTTACAATTTACTGACGACTATAATATATTATATTTACTAACAGTGTTGACATGGCAACAATCACCGCTACAATAAAAGTATGCACATCTGCTTTTGTTTTTTTCGAAAATATATTTTTCTTATCGATCAAAAATTAACTGTACTGTAAAAAGCCGGAAAACAGGTCATCGCGGGGAGTGGAACGACGAAGCAATCCCGTTTATTTCAACTGCGCAGGAGAGAAGAGATTGCTTCGCTCTCAATAACACCGAAAGGCATTTTTTTTTCGGGACTGTCAATAGTTTTTTCTTTGTACATGGGCTCAAGACACCTCATAACAATAACAGTCTGCTGCCTGCTTCTTCTGGCACACGCAACGGGTGCATATGCCGCATGGCATATCGACACAATCGACACAGCAGGTACTGTCGGCATCGATGCATCCCTGGCGCTCGATCAGAACGGCAGGCCCCACGTGTGCTATTATGACTACACAAACGGCGACCTGAAGTATGCATATCTGAGCGGCACAGACTGGATCATTCAAACGATTGACGCCGGGGGTGATGTGGGTACAGGCTGTGACATCGCTCTTGACAGCACAGGCACACCGCACCTGTGTTATTATGACTTCTCCCTGTTTCGATTAAAATATGCCCGCCTTAATGATGACACCTGGGAAATACAGACTATCGAAGAAGACTGTTTTGCCGGTGAACCCTCGATCGCAACAGACAGCCGTGACAACCCGCACATCTGCTACGGTGAGTATGATGCGCAGGAATTGCGGCATGTGTATTTCAACGGAATCCGCTGGAACACACAGACCCTTTTCAGTGCAGGGAAGCCCGGGTTTTCCTCGCTTGCAATCGATGACCGGAACGACCCTCACATCAGCTTTCATAATTATGATGGGCGTGACTTACACTATCTGTACGGCAGCGGCGGCAGCGATGACATTGTAGACCGCGGTGACACCGTTGGCCTGTACAACGATATTACACTTGACAGCGACAACAATCCGCACATCAGCTACTACAATGTCGGGCGCGGCGATCTTAAATATGCGTATAAAGAAGAACAGTGGGGTGGCTGGACAATCGTCACAATCGATACAATGGGATATGTCGGCACATACACCTCAATCGCTGCTGATGATTTCGGCTGCATCCATATAAGCTATTGTGACGATACAAACGGCAACCTCAAGTATGCCCGCTATGACGGTTCCTGGCAGATTGATATCGCAGATGATTCCGAAGATGTCGGGGACTATTCATCTCTGGCTGTTGACAGCACCGGAAGGCCGCACATAGCCTATTACGATGAATCAAACGGCGCACTTAAATATGCCGCCCTTTCCGGTGAAATCGAGACTTCATCAACCACAAGCACACCTGGACAAACGACGACCACAACAAGCGTATCCCCTGACCCCACGACATCGACAACATCCTCCAGCTCAACCACGACTGTAGAAAACAGCACCACAACCAGTGAACCGGGCGATTCATCCGACACGCTTGCCATAGCCTCCACCCCGGCAAAAAATGCAGCAGTCGGCTCGCTGTACTATTATGTTGTATCAGCTAACAGAAGCACACAGGAGCTGAGCTTTTCGCTTACAACCGCCCCGCGCGGAATGGACATAAATACGGACAAGGGTATGCTCACCTGGACACCATCTCTGAATCAGGTCGGCGCGCATCGGGTGGGAATAAAAATTCAGGACCGGCACGGCCATACGGCATCTCAGGAATACAGCATCACCGTTTCGCTCTTCCAGGGTGAGGAGGGGTCGGGTGCTACCTCATCAACGTCAACCACCATCACTCAGTCACCGCCTCCGGCCCTGACTATCACGTCTTCACCCCCTGCTACAGCTGCCGTTGAGCTGCTCTATTATTATATCGTCCAGACGGATGGCAGCGATCCTCCTGTTACCTGCAGACTGCTTCAGCACCCGGCCGGCATGGAAATCAATACAGAGAAAGGCGTATTAACGTGGACACCCGAAGCCGATCAGCTCGGTAAGCACCAGGTGGACATCCACGCAGCCGACGCAGCAGGAAACAGCGCAGCACAATCGTTTTACATAACCGTCAAGCCCCTGGCCGCCTGTCCGGCCGCGCTGCTGAGCTCTTCATCGGATGCTGCCGTGCTGCGCGCATTCAGAGACAGATACCTCTCCCGATCGGCGCTCGGTCTGACACTCATACGATTTTATTATGTGCACAGTGATACAGTGATTGCAGTTCTGCAATCGCACCCCGGATTGAAGCAAAAAGCACAACGCACCCTGGAGCACCTTATGCCGAACATTGCGCGCAGCGTGCGGGACGGCGGCCGCATCACTATCAGCCGAACGCTTTACCGGAGAATAATTGTGCTCATCAAAGAGCTCCAGAAGCATGCATCACCTGAACTGAATACAACACTTTCATTTGTATTAAAAAACATACAATCTCCCGCAGCACTGGGGCAATTGAGAATTAATATTCAATAAACAGTATAATCATAAATTTATGAGAATATTCAATCATTTCATTAGAGGGGAAGCCGGCATGAAACACACAGGCTGTCCGCATACAAAAGGTTTTGTCTTTTTTCTCATATGTTTTTTGCTTTTCTGCTCCCCCGCCGGGGCCGAGTGGTATACCGGAGTGGTTGACGACAGCCCGTCATCCGGGTTTTCCTTTGCCTGCTGCTCCATCGCAATAGACGGCAGCGACCGAATACATATCGCATACTGTGAAGATCCCTACGGAGCACTGAAATACGCACAATTCGACGCCGGCATGTGGTGGACTGAAGCGATCGCGAGCGGCAGCTTTAAAGACTGCTCGCTTAAGATCGACTCCTCAGGGCTGCCCCATATCAGCGTCTATGACACCGACAGCGGCCAGCTGAAATGCTATGTGCACAACGGCAGCGCCTGGGAGCTGATGGCACCGCTTGACGACGGCACCATCGAGCCCTCAACCGGCGATGTGGGCAGGTATGCATCCCTTGAGCTTGATTCCGCCGACAAGGAGCATGTCAGCTATTATAATGCATCGCTGGGGCAGCTGAAATATTTCTGCCGCGGACCCTACTGCTGCAAAGGTGACGAGTGCAACACCTGGCATCGCTTTGTCGCTGACGACGGCACAGGGGTATCGACAAATTCTACCGGAAATGTGGGGCTGTATTCATCGCTTGCCCTCGATGGGGACAATTACCCCCATGCTGCATACTACAACGCGACAATGGGGCATTTGAAATACTGGTGCCGGGGCCCCAACTGCTGCAAGGTGGTTGACGGTGTGCTGCAGTGCAATACCTGGCACCGGTTTGTGCTCGACGGAGACGGCGGGCAAAACGGGGCAACCCAGGACCGGGTCGGAAAGTATGCATCGCTTGCGCTTGACGCTGACAGCAACCCGCACGTGAGCTATTACAACGAAACGCAGGGCGATTTGAGATATTTCTGCAAATCCTGCCGCGGCACAAGCTGGCTCAGGGAAACAGTGGACAGCACGGGCGATGCGGGCAGGTACTCCAGTCTTGTTCTTACCCCGGTAACAGAAATACCGCACGTCAGCTATTATGACGCAACAAACGGCAATCTGAAATATGCCGTTTACACCGGCTCCTGGGAAACTGAAACAGTGGACGGCAGCGAAAACAATGTGGGGCTTTACAGCTCAATCGCCCTTGACAGCGGGAACATCCCGTATATCTGCTACATCGACGACACCAGCGGCTCCCTCAAAATAGCAACACAGGCAGCAGGTGTTGTATCTACCACATCGTCATCGTCCACATCCTCAACCAGCTCGACAACCTCCACTGTGCCCGACAATGAAACGACCTCGACAACAACGGCAGACAATGAAACCACGTCGTCAAGCTCAAGCTCAACTTCAACGACATCATCCACCTCGGCTCAGGAAGACGGCTCCGGCGGAAACACGGGAGGGGGCGGCTCCAGCGGCGGAGATGAATCCACATCCTCATCAACATCATCGTCGACTTCATCCACAACATCATCGACAACGTCGTCCGTAACCAGCACAACGACCTCTGTAATTCCACAGCCCCCGCCGGTGGCAATCACATCCACACCGCCTGAAACCGCTGCTGTGGGAAAGCTGTATTTTTATGATATTCTGACCGATGCAGGGGATCAGACACTTGCCTACACGCTTGAGCAGTCACCGGAGGGAATGGAAATCGATGAAGCGGTCGGTGTAATCACCTGGAAGCCTGCGTTCAGCCAGGTAGGCACCCATGCGGTTCAGCTTCATGTTACCGGCTCGGGGGGCATGTCCGATGTGCAGCAGTTTACGGTGGAGGTACGCCTGTTTCAGCAGTGCCCCGCCCGCATCGCAGCCGATAACAACACGGAATCGCTCGATACGATACGCGCATTCCGCAAAAAGCATTTGTCTGCTTCGCCGTTCGGAATGACGCTGACCTGCCTCTATTACGCACATGCAGAGGAAATTACCGGCATACTGAAAAACCGCCCTGCTCTTCTTTTGAAGACACAGACGGTTCTTCAATCCATTCTCCCGCTTATCGAATCGGATATTGTATATGGTTCGGAAATAGTTATAACCGCGAAACAGCTTCGTGAAATAGATGATATAATGACGGAAATCCGCAGGGAGTCATCTCCTGCACTTGCCAATGCAGTATCGTTCATTCGTACACGGCTTATGTCTGAAAAGAACCTGCGTGATATCGGTATCGCTGTGAGAAAATAATTGCTTATTGAACTACCACCGGCTACAAGCCGGTGGATTCAGTTTTCCCGACGTGTCGGGA
>CAZUMW010000063.1:0-19464 GCA_964621615.1 uncultured Thermodesulfobacteriota bacterium | reverse complement strand
AATTGCCGGTCAAATAAAATGGGATTTGCCGGTCAAATTCGTGAGATTAGGCAGAATGTCTAAGTCTGAAGGTACATATTCAGTTTTGCTGCCATTATCGCTGTAAACTTCGAGTATTGTTCCTGTGTTTAAAAATTCATTATTTGCTACGATATTACTTGCCAGCACTTTCTCTTGATTTGTTAGGCTGCCAGTTTCTAGGCATCTTTGCATTTTTTCTGCAATACGGTTTGATGTCTCATAATGTATTTGAAAACCATAAGATACCGAATAGATTAATACAAAGCTAAGTATTATCGGCGTCAAATAAGTTATTGTTGCTGCAATAAAGTTACCGATATTTTTCAACGAAAAACCATTGAGGCGTATTCGCCGAATGCAAAGAACGCACAGAAAAAACCCGAGGAATCCAATACAGATAAATTCAAATCGCAGAATGTTAATATGTACCTTGATCTGAGATTGTATTGCTAACAATTGAGAGGTATCGGTTGTGTTAAATATAGCCGACAATATGAAATAAAATGTGATTGCAATGGCAAACAAAATTAATGAGCCATAGACGAATAACCTTTCCTCAATGTTCTTGGGTTTGAATAGGTTCTTAAAAACTTTAAATTTCAATGATGCCCCTTTTCCGCGCTACCGCCCGGCATCAGTGGGTGCGCGCTTCTTGCGCTCCACTGAACGCCGATGTTAAGCGCTCTTCTTTTAATTTGGAAAGACAAAAGGGGTCACCCATTAACATCTTCAAAAAGCCCTGATTGATCATGCTTTACGAGAATTACTCTCCCGGTTCTCCACCTACACAATTCTTTCACCTGTAGAAAGTATTTCTTTTACATAGGGATTGGTTTCATCAAAATCAGCCCGGGCAAATGAATGCGGCTCGATTCGCAGATCTATTTTTTTGGTCAATTTAAGCAACTCAACATCCTCATCAAACCCCATAATGTCATCCTTGTCCCAGAAAACAGCCAGGTCAATATCGCTGTTTTCATCATACGTGTTTTTTGCATACGACCCGTAAAGATAAACGCGCCAGAGAGGGATATTATTCTCTCTGAGTTTGCCGATGTAATCATTGATAATACGATAGACTACCCTTTTATCCTGTCGAGCAGCCATTGCCTGAACCCCCTGATGTTATCAATATAATTTTCAGAAAAATCTTTCGTGGCTCTTTTATAAAATCTCTGCTTGAAATCAGGATATCTCGCGTTTATGTTGAACGTGGTCACCTCGAGTAAAAAATTTTTTTGATCGTCTGTTAAACCAAGGTCCGCGGACTCCGCAATTTTCAATAAATGATGAATCGCCGGCGGCGAGATATCGTTATTTTTGACATAAACGGCCTTAAGGAGTTTTTCCAAAACAAGATGCCCGATAAAAAGAGCCCATACATAATGTCCGTTATTGAAGAGGCTTTCCATAGCTTTAAAATCAATCTCAGACGAATCGATCCAGTACGTTATAATTTCTTCTTTTGTCATTCCGGCAGCCCCGACCAGGCATATTTTGTGCAAATTTTTTTACAGATTATCAAAAACAGTAATCCATTACAAGACAGGAAATGTCCACAACGGCTTAACTACCGGGACGGCCCGGCTTCGCCGGCGTTAAACGTTGAACGACTAATGTGAACAATACCGAAACCATCCCAAATAATTTTTGTCAACTGTCATACTTCCGCAGCTTAACCTCAATAAAATTGTTCCTTCTATTCAGTACCCTCAGCTTTTTTCCGAATTTCTCTTTTTGGCAGCCTGGGGTTGAACGACCAGTCAAAGTCCTGCATGAGCTTGCGTTCATCAAGCCCGGAGGAACTAAATCGCCTCTCGATCAGCCGCGAGAGCCTGGAGTCCAGTTCATCCTGAACAAGCAGAGCCAGTGTTTCAAGCACACTGCTGCTGCCCTGCTGCGCCTGCAGGCAGCGGGAGGAAAGAGTGCCTGCCATGCCGGAGAGCCGCAGGGTTCTGTTTTTCTACTGGTGGGGGGGTAGTTTGTCGATCGCTTACGCGGTATCGCCGACTACCGTTCCAAGCCGTTCAACAAACCGATCCCGGTCGGTCTGGTCTCGAAAGAGTGCCTTCCGCTCTATTCCCCTGATGATTATGTGATGCAACGCTCCCGGGGCATCTATGCGTCCTTGTCGTGGCATGGATTCGTTTCTAGCAGCAAATCATCTTATTGTCAATATTTAACGGACGTCCCCATATTTCCGTCTAATCCAATCCCCTTAACTACCGGGGCTTTATTCAATCAGAAATGATGCGGTTGAGACTTTTCAAAATGATGAAAGTTGTCGCAATCCCCTTAACTACCGGGGCTTTATTCAATCGAACTTGATTGGGTTCCTGCTAACATGACACAGGCGTCGCAATCCCCTTAACTACCGGGGCTTTATTCAATCAAAACAGACAAAGCAAACGATGAGAAAAGTGGGTGCGTCGCAATCCCCTTAACTACCGGGGCTTTATTCAATCAAGAGTAGGCCAAGTGATATCAGAATTGAATGCATAGTCGCAATCCCCTTAACTACCGGGGCTTTATTCAATCTATGTCACAGAAAAAAGCAACAAAACAGGAAGCACGTCGCAATCCCCTTAACTACCGGGGCTTTATTCAATCAAGGATGCAAGCCTCAAGATATACCGGAGGCAGTCGTCGCAATCCCCTTAACTACCGGGGCTTTATTCAATCAGCCTCAAGATATACCGGAGGCAGTCTTTCATAACGGGTCGCAATCCCCTTAACTACCGGGGCTTTATTCAATCTACACCATGAGCGCATTAACGCAGAGAATAGGACAAGTCGCAATCCCCTTAACTACCGGGGCTTTATTCAATCAGACTGGCCCCTTTTGAGTATTACTATAACTGATGAGTCGCAATCCCCTTAACTACCGGGGCTTTATTCAATCTACCGACCCGCATTGACCGGATCACCGCCGAAAAGGTCGCAATCCCCTTAACTACCGGGGCTTTATTCAATCCAAAGATTACAGCTTGATGCGGGGCAATTAGTTGAAGTCGCAATCCCCTTAACTACCGGGGCTTTATTCAATCAATGAATGTAGTAGGCCATATTGAATTGTACGATAGTCGCAATCCCCTTAACTACCGGGGCTTTATTCAATCTTACTTTGCGCGCTTGTGTATGAAGCACATAGGTCGCAATCCCCTTAACTACCGGGGCTTTATTCAATCAACAGTATTATTGCAGCTATCGAGATGGAGCAGAAGTCGCAATCCCCTTAACTACCGGGGCTTTATTCAATCGAAAGACGCACCGAAAAAAGACGCAGCTGTAAAAGTCGCAATCCCCTTAACTACCGGGGCTTTATTCAATCACCGCTGCGATGTCGATCTGGAAAATGTAAGATACGTCGCAATCCCCTTAACTACCGGGGCTTTATTCAATCTTTGCTTCCTGTTTTTTCTGGGTCATGATTTTCTCCGTCGCAATCCCCTTAACTACCGGGGCTTTATTCAATCCGCACCCTTCGGAGGGACGCATAAATAAAGGCCGAAAACGGTATCAATGCAAGCACCCCCTTTTTTCCACAGTCAAGTCGCATAAATTTACCTCTCTGCATACAAAACCTTATCATAACAGCCTGAAATAACTTGCTATTTTCTAATGCAAGCACCTCCGGCCCTATATTTTCAAAAAATAAAGGAATATCATACCACTATAAAAATCTGTGGAAAACTGCCGTCATGCCTGCATAAAGAATTAATTTACTACATCATTTCAAACAAAATCAAGCTATTTATTGCCTTTCTATTCTATATTTTCCGCATCCGTACACGGTGTTTTTTCCCAGATGAAGCATTTCCCCAAATTTCATAAGACAGTAAAAATCGGCGGGAGTATTTTTCAGGGAAAACCCGCCCACCAGACCGCCGAGATTAACTCCGTCAGGATGGTTCGCAGATCGCCGTTCAAGGCTAACCCAACGCATCTGCGGGTTTTCAAGTGTTATGTTTTCAGCCGCCCCGTTAAACGAATCGGCGGATAAAGGCTCCTGCTGATAAAACCGTGAAAGGGCCTTTATGCGCCGGTATAGAAGGTCCGCAAAATCATGCTCGGTAATTGATCCCTTAAACCGCCCGTTTGACTTAAATTTGAGCGGGGTAAGAAAACGAACATGCAGTGAATCATGACTGCTGCCTCCAGCCCCATACGCATTACATATATCATCATACGTAATCATCCCCGCATTGCCCACCATTCCTCTTTCAGCGGTGTATATCGCATGCGGTATCCCCCTTAATGGAACACTCTCAACCTTCTTGAGTGCGAAAGGGATACGCCCCCGGCCAAGGCCGTGCGTTCTCCCGCACTGATTCGCCGCGTGGATCCACTGGCCCGCACTGTCCGCCGCCCATCCGAAAAGCGTTAAATCAAAAGTTATGTTCTCCCCCCGGCAGAAACGTGTTTTTTTCAGCGGAGGCGGATCGATCACATACGCAGGCGGAATGCTCATGCCGTTTTCCCGGTTTGGCTTAAACATCCTGACATACACACACTCTTCCGGTGAACCGCAGCTTCGGCAGTCCGCCTCACCTTCCGCATCACACACGCTTTCGCGAAGTGCATGCCCCAGCGCACCGCGTATGCAGGACCCCTTAAAAGGCGGCAGCTCACCGTCCCGTAAAAGCTCGACGGTAAAACGAAATCGTGAAAGAGTGAAGGTGCTCATCATCTGAACCGTAATTTCGGGAAGCACGGAGGTTTGTCTTTGTCGAACAAATGCAACTTTTTTATAAAATCATTCAGGTTGTTAAATGTATTCTCTTTCGAGCAATCAAATCCATGGGCAAGATATGAATTATTCCGGGCACTTTGAACATTCAAAAATCCGTCTTTTTGTTTTTCATATATTCTGCCGCGCTCATCGCCCATGATCCTGAGCAGTTCAAATGAAGAGCTCAGAGGGATTTTAATTTTTCCGTCTCTGGTGTCAGTGTGATTTTTCACAAAACGGTTCCGCAAATCATGGGGCACCTGATATGCTTTGAGATCTGATGCATTAATATTATAAACATTTCGAAGCCGTTCCTGGGCCGACATTTCAACAACACGGTAGAGCCTCAATACCGCATCGTCTATTTTCCCTTCGTAAAATCTTCTCAGAGCGTTCGCATACATATCATGAATAAAGCCTGCAGAGGCTTTCCCTTTATCATTTGCAAGGGTCTGCAGAAACGGCTGAAGCCTTTTTGTCTCCCGTGCAAAATCCCTGACGGCAGTGTTGGCTTCCTCTATGAGCTCATCAAGCTGTGCACGCTTAAACTTATCAAGAGCATTGTTATGCTGAAACAGGTCCCATAAATTATACGCTTCTATTGCAAACCCTATTTTTTTAAAAATAGATTTTCCGGTTATGTTCTTTGCAAGCAGGGAATCAACAAGATCTTTTGCCGCTTTGAACTGATATTGATTAAAAAGCAGGGCAATCTTATCCCGCTCCTCTACGGCTAGAAAATCCCATGGGTTTATGCTTTGTTTTATTTGTTCCGTACCATCGATGACAACCCCCACCCCATCTTTTGTTCTGGCAGATCCTCCCACATATGAAAAAGCAAAGCCGTGTCTTACCGCAGCAAGAGACAGAGCTACCGACATATTTTTTGTTCCGCCTGTATAGTCGGCTATCACTTCATCACCTTTATACTGCTTTTCTTTAATGTGGTTTACAGCGTTCTCTGCCATTTCAAAGCACAGAAGAAGATCGTTCGGATCATCGACTATGGTTTTTTTATCTTCAAAATGGACACCCTCTTCTGCCGTAACAGCAAGTATGTCAGACGCTTTCAAAATTGTGTCCTGCGAAGCATAAAACGACACGAATTCCGGTTTATATTTACACACCGACTTAATTATCGGCTCAACGGTTCCGCCGACACTTACAATCATTGCCTTGATCATACAATTCACCTCAAAAGCCCCTGTTCGCTTTTTACTCCTGCATGTACGTCAATTTGGCAAACCATTCTTTCTTTTTGAATTTCTTTTTGTCTTTACCTATCTTTTCCATAAAATGCCGTGCAATTTCAGGACGCTTCTCGACCGGTTCCATCGTTTCGATATCGGCAACAAGAGATGCTGCCATTCCGGCTATTTTATCAAAACTCAACGCATCGATGCGCTGTTTGAGGACCTGGGCCGGGTCCTCAAAATCAGAGTCGACTTTTTTCTGCTCAGCCTGCAAATCTTCACGGTCCGTCACCGAAACCGATTCGACCTTCTGTTCCCGATCATCTTCCCACCGTTTGCTGACTGCCGGAGTGTCTGTTATTTCCAGTACCGCCCACCCGAAAGGCTCAAGGCCTATGTTTGTTTTCGGCTTTCTGTTTTCAGAAGCAAGCCAGACAGTGGTAGCGTGGTCACTATCTATGTATATATTCTTACCGGTCTTAACTTGTATTTTCCGATTTCCTTCAATGGTAACCGATTCCGCTCCCGAGTGCCTGCCGATTCGGACAAGCACCGCTGTTCGTTTTTTAAAACAGCCTTTAAATTGTTCATTAATCCGTGCGGGTATTGATGCATCAACCTGAATTGCCTTCAGCATGGAAGATTCGCTATTGACTACATTTCTATAAAAATCATTTGCGGTATCTATCAATAGCTTGTCAGTTACAGGATTTGTTATATCCGCCTTCTTATCCGGTATCTCAATGTTGATACACCCGCTGAAAACAGACCCGGGTTGAATGGTTTCAAGGACCTGATACGGCCCTTGGGCGTCAAATTTTGAAAGTTTTTTCTTTTTATTCACCGCATACACTATTTTTGTTTTAACATTGTCAGCCGGCACCAGATCAGACACTTTTACCATTCTGAAAGGGTCGGTTGCAAAATTACCTTTAAGCAACTTTTCCTCAAGCATGCCCGCCTTTTTTTTAGGCCAGTTTGTTATCCCTTCCTCCCCGGCAAGCCTGCTTAAATAAGCAGTTTTCAGTGCACCCTTGAGCGATGAGCCGGGGATATACGCACCCTCATCATAAGGGTTATAGGCGGTCCTGCTTATTTGAAACCGGTTGAGTTCCTGTTTCAGTTTTCGCTCGTTATGTGTGGGCAGTGCTTTTACTGTGCCGTAGTGGGACAACAAATCTTCGGCAACAGGGACCTCCCGTCCCTGCACGCTGCGGCTCGCGATAAATTTATAGAGCTTTATAATCGATGAAACGGTGCCTTCCATGCAAATAGAGCTTAACACGCCCCGGTCTTTGGATGAAAGATTTTTAATGAATTCAAAGGGGTCGAACACAACCAGTTTTCGTTTGGCAGTATCGACAGCAAACCCGGTAGGTTCATACACATCGTCACAGCCTATGTGGACAGGTGATATAACATGAAGCTTTACATATAACGGTTTTTGCATATGCTACTCCTCCACCGTAACGGGCAGATACAGGCTATAGCCCTGAGTGACCGTTTTAGGTTCAGCTTTTGATACGTTTAAAACAGCCCGGCCTATGTAGGGGGTTTTGAATACATCTTTTTCCTTTGGTGTAAACACACCAGCTTCATCGGCCATGATAACCGGGTTTTTGAAAGGATTGACGGCTTTTGCGAGCCTGTCACCATGCCTTCCAAAACGGGTAAACGGCACAAAGTTCATTTTTTCAAACCCGTTTTTTTCAGGCACACACGGCCCAAGCGTGTAACAGGCAGTGGGACTTTCGGGGCCGAATCCGGAAAGATCTGCTTCATGGACATCACCAACCGAAAACCTTCCAAGACCGGTTGAGGCATCTTTGCCGAAACCGGTATCCCCGATTCTCTGCAGACCCCTGCATATCCCGTCAATACTGATCATTTCTTCCTCAACACCCACAAACAAAACAAGCTCTATTGCGGGATGAAAAACCGTTTGCTCGATCATATACGGGGAAAACGGCCCCTCCCCGGTCGTTCCGGTCATCCGTGAAACAGTATTGTGCGGCTGAGGAAATGAGGCCGCTAAGGAAGGTTCCTCATCAGACAAAATGTGTTGTCTGTATATATCAACTGCCCCTTTAAATGCTTTCTGCATCAGTGACCGGTCGTCCATATATTCAAGCTCCCGGAATGATTCAATCCGCTGGTTTTTTTCCACCAGCATCCACCTTTTTTTTCTGAACAATTTCCTGTTTTTTATAAGGCTTCGTTTATCTTCACCGTCATCGAAAAATTCCTGATAGGGCAAAGCCGGTTTGCGAAAGGCATACCGGCTCGAATCGCCGGCCCGTATGGCCGGATACGCACTAGAAAACACGACAAACGGCCTCTCAGCATATTGCGCTACAAGATCTGAGAATGGAACAGCAGCAAGGCGCTCATCGTAAAGGAGCTGCCAGCAAAACTGACCGAAAATCGTATCTCCTTTCAGCGGGGTTCCACATCCGGAACGGGGCTTTATATAGAGTTCATATACCTTCAAATCCTGCCTCCTGTTTATTTAAATACCGTAAGGGATTTAAATTTTTCATCTAAGGTTTGATCTGAAAAGCAAAACGCAATCCGGCCGTACCCCCTGCTGCCGCTTCCGCCGAGTGTATCCATTTCAAGCATTTTCAGACCTTTCAAAAACACGCTTTCAAACAACTCATCATCTGACTGCTCAAGGACCTTGTAGGTAATCATCATATCAAACTGCGTACCCTCGGGAACCCGTTCGATAAAGCGCGGATTATCTGCCGTTCCCTTGATTCTGTTGATGACATTTTCCGATTTTTCTTCTGTAAGCAGCCAGCGGTTATCTTTTGCACGCTGTTTCCAGCTTTCGTTCAAATAACAATCTGAAAATGATACACGGGTCGGCCCGATTCCCGACTCATCGGTGTCGGCACCGCTTGAGCCGAATATTTTCAGAATCGCCTCGCATGTTCCTTTCAAAGCCGGGTCGCTCTGCACGGCATCTTCCTGCAGGGTTTTTCCGGAGACAACATTCCCGCCCGTATGAACCATGAGACCGCTTTCCATCTCAAGCAGAGATCTAACCTTTCCTTTCAATGAGGAGCCCGGTATATACGGCTCAAGGGTATGGGGATGCTTTATCACCGGACTGTCGGTACCGCCGATATGCATTTCCATGTTGCCCGATCCGATGTGCAGACCGCTTAGCAGGGTTATCGTTCCCTCCAGTTTTTTTATTTCGGTCAGTCTCATTTTCTGCCTCCTTTAGACTTTGATTTATCTGTTTCAAAAAGATACTTATAATACCCGATGACCGATTCAAACAATTTGGAAAACGCTTCAAAATCATCCCGGTCGTTTACTTCCTTTAATGAACTGGTGATAAAATCTCTAAATCCCTCAGACACGAGCCCTCTACCTGCTGCATAAGAAGCCTTCGCATTAAGCATTTTCAGATACGGAAGGATGCTTTCAAAAGATGACGATTCTGTTCTCATCACAGCATCGAAGCGAATCACCTCGTCAAAGAACTTTCGTATCTGCGTCGGTTTGTTTAGCTTCTCGCTTTTTTCACTGAATATATGCTTCGCAATTTTTTCAGCCTGATCCGAAAAAAGATCGGGCCTGATATGTTTCATGTTTTTGTCCTGCCAAAATGCTATTTCCATGATATGGAACCTCCCGTTATGTAATTAGAATTTGTTTACCTGTGGTTATATAGAATATTCCAGAGGGGTATACGCAAAGCCCCGCGGTGTTTCATAAGCCACCCCCCTGCCTGCTCAACCTGTGAAACGGCTGCCGCTTTTTCATCCCCCTTTAAATTTCTGCCCACATTGCGCGCCAGGTTATATTTAAACTGAGCCTTCCATCGAAGGCATGACCAATCCTCCAGTAAAACTTGTTTCTGCTCTTCTAAAAGCTGCTGCTCTTTTTTTGCCATGTCGATAAAGCTGTTCAGCTTGTACAGCATACTTTTCCCGATAAAATCCTTATCAATCCATGACTGTATTTCTCCGACCAATTCCTGCAGTTCGGTAAAATCATCCCAGCTTACTGATTCACCAAAAAGGGTAATTGAATTTCTATTATTGTTTTTTGCTTTTTTCAGGGCGGTTTCCGCCCGTTCATTAAGTGCAGAGACAGGTTCTGCAGGCCGGTTTACACTTATCCCGGCAGATAGCGTAATAGCACTGTTAAAGCATACAAATTCTTTGAAAGATTGATGTATATGGTCTGCTAAATCGATAATACGGTTCCATGGCCCGATAAGGAAAAGGTCATCACCCCCGGCAAAAACGGTATACACATCTGAAAACAACGGTGTCGTTTTCAGATAAAACGGCACATAAACTGTAAAATAATGGTTCAGCTGACGGCTGAGTGTGGCTATACGTGAAAGTGTCGGATGTTTCAAACCGCACGCGAACACAAGGCCGAGATGATCGACATCAGCCTTGAGAACGCCAAGCGCCTCAACACCGCTGAACGTTCCATCATCTTTTTTGTTTAAGGACATTTTTGAAAGATGGCTGAATGTTTTCGGCTGATCTTTATTTGACGTCAAAAAATCAAACAGTTTATTTTTTTTCTTATCGGACTTTGCCCCGTAGAGAAATCTGTCGACGGCTTCTTCTGTTCTGTCTTCTTCCGAATAGGATGGAACATATCCGTTTACAAATTTTGCAGTGATATCTTTGGTGATGGATCCGCTTTCACTAATCCCGATATCCCAATACTTAAGCAGAGATCCGTCTGCGGCAAGGGAGGAAAGCTCTCCTGTAACATCAAAAGAAACCTGATATCTGCCGAACACAGGCTCAAGCAGACCTCCGCCATACAGTTGGGCATCCGGCGTAGTTATCGCAAATCGCTGTGCTTTTACCAGATGTGTTCCGATATAAATATGATCACGGCATATTCTGCATGCTGACGATGTATCGCCCAACAGCTCATCACCCTCTGCGGTAGCATCTGATGGACGTTTTCCGCAAAACGGGCAAAGGTTTTCCGTCAATTCGTTGTTAAAATTGCCAAGATACTCCTCAACTGCCCCGCCGTATGTATCCAGATCCACTTTTGAGAATTTTCTTTTTTCTATCTGGCCGGATAGCCTTTCCCACAAATGCCCGAAGGTTTCAGAGACAAAATCATCTCCCGATGCTTCTACAAAAGAAACTCCCATTGCTGTTTCACCGTAAAAGTGTTTCATGAGCCATTCATTAATATGTTTTTCTGCTGCAGATATTTTGGACAAAGTCTGTTTTGTATTCGGTGCAATAAGGGTAAATTTACCTGCCGCATTTAATACAATCGATGATGAAGGCAACCCTGTTTCGCGGCAGATATAGTCTCCTGCAAGTTCCGACAGCAGCGATACGGCAAATGATCTGCCGCGCAGCAGTTTTGCAGAGGCTCTGTTTGTTTCTCCTCCTGATGCAAAAATAAAATCCTGAATACCATAAAAATCGCCTGTTACAAGAAGCAGCTTTTTTTCCGTTCGGTCTTGCACGTCACTCATGGTGAATGTGCTGTCTTCCCGATGATAAAGATACAGCGCAGCTGCCAGTGCAGCCGTAGTTCGAGAGTGATCATATAGAGAAACATCCGGAATCACCCTGCCAACGGTGGCTGCC
Source organism: uncultured Thermodesulfobacteriota bacterium (assembly GCA_964621615.1). GTDB lineage: Bacteria > Desulfobacterota > WTBG01 > CAIYCZ01 > CAIRTM01 > CAZUMW01. Next base: position 7,915 of record CAZUMW010000063.1, on the reverse strand, counting down.
GGTATATGCGATGCATATATCATAAAAAGGCTGTCAAAATGATCAAACCACAGTGGCACATGATTACGGTGGGTAAGCTGCTTCAGGGCGGATATGAAATTTTCAAAATGTTCACTGTATTCATCAGAAGCCCCCTCATCGCCGGGCGCAGAGTCTTCAGAATGACGGACCGGGAATATATGTTCCGGCGACAGCTCTTTTAGAGGGTAGCGATAATCAAACTGATCAAGACTCTCTTTTGCAAAATTACCATCCGGTGCGATATTTTCAAACAATGTAAGCAAGCGCGTTTTCTTGTAATCCTTTACATTGATACCTTTGTTGTATTCATCAAATTCCGAGCGGTCAAAGCCGCTGCTTATCCGGTCGGCCATTGCAATAATCCACTGCAAACGCGTTTCGGGCCGATGGTGACCGGCGGTAAGATTTACAAACGAATCCTCAAGACCCCACTGGGCCATATTGAATTCTTTTGGAAGCAAATCCTGAATAAATTCAATAAATGCAGCTGTATAAACAGCGTGCCGATGCGTATGGCGGTTGTTGTAATACGGCTGATAAAGATCGGCGTTATCATTGAGATAATCTGCGCTGACTTTCATATTGCCGCGCTCGGCAAACTTTCCGATATCGTGCAGTAAACCTGCAAGTGCTATTTTATAAACAGTATCATCCATAACTTCCCCCGGACTGGATTATTGTTCAAACACAATCTCTCAATCTACTATCTCATACCTCCCCATACCGAACGAGGCACCTTTGCCCACATGGGTCAGGGTGCCGAGCACAATAAGGGACACGAAGGGGGAAAGATCCCCCTCAAATATTATTTCACCGACAAAGCCTTCGAGCTTCATGCGCGAGCGGTTTTTATCTGAAAAGCCCCAGCGTTTCCATACAAGACTTTTCCGAAACACATGCACCTGCCCTGCTTTGTCCATAAGCGTGCGCACATCGCATTCAAACGGGCGGGAGCAATGGTAAACGGAAAGATCTGAAATTCTCCGCTGTAGAGCTTTTATGAGTACAGGAAAATCCGGAACAGAAACAAAAGCCCCTTTATGCTTGATACGTGTCGGGGTCATAAAACGAAGCGTCAACCGCCGGTTAATCCGGTAAGCCGCATCCGAAGACAGCTCTTTCCATGTCTCCATATGGGGCATAACCGGGCTCACACTGTCGCTGCCGTCATACAGCACGGTTTGGCTGTCGGCCACCGCAACCTGCCGCAGCGAGAACCTGCCGCGGCCCTTACCGATTCCCCGCCTGCCCAATTGTTCGAATGCATACAGAAAATACGGAAGATATTTCCCGGCACTGCCGAACAGTGAAAGCATCACCGACAGGGTTTCTTCAGCACGATAAGTGCGTTTTTGATCATCTTCCGGGTACATGACAAACGGCTGCGGTACTGCCGTATGGTTTTTGCACACCGGCTGATCTTCAGGCTGGGGTGTTTCGAACAGGTAGGCATAGGTACAGCTTTTTTTAAGCGCACAGTCCTCACACCTCTGCCGTTTAAAAACACAGGCAATTCGTTTCATTGAAAAGGCAAGGGTTTTTCGCAGCACTGCATGACGGTGCACGGGCATAATCAAATCATCCTGAGCGGCAAATGTAAACCTGAGGCGCACGGCCTCGAAATCGGTACTGTAAAGACCGTTTGCAATACAATATTTTTTTGCTGTATTGTCTGCTGCTGAGACCGGCTGCATAATCATGTGTCCGACTAAAGGTTGCTGAATGCTAACATTTTTAGCTTAACAAGCTTAAAAATGCTGAATGGGAATTATTCATATAACAAATAATCAGAATGCTATTACAAATAATCAATTGGTGCAATAATAATATTTAATGATAAAAAAAACGATTATATCTCTTTTTACTTGCCTTTGCCGTTCTGCACAATAATCGCCAGATATACCGGACATAGATATTTCTTAATCAGCGGGATCACCCTGAGCTGATTGTGATTGAGCCGGTCACCGGTATCGGCCGCCTTCGCCTCAACGAAAAAGCATTCAGACTCATCGCGGCTGTACACGAAAAGGTCAGGGTCGCCGCCGCCAAGATGCTGTGTGGAAGTCAGGAAAGCACTCATTTTTTCTCTGCCGAATATGCGGGCAATTTTTCTGAAGCCCTCATTCCAGGCACGCTGACCTTTGCACCTGAGCAGATAATACTGCGGCAGAACCCGGTATCCCCGGTCTTCATAGTGTTTGCGGGCAACCATTGCCGCAAAGTTCCCGCCGCGGCGGTGGATTCCCTTTCTGCTGTCCCACTGGGGGTATATACAGGCGGGGTCCTGATTCATATAAAGCTTTTTCTGTTCGGGATGGTAGCAGATAATCGTTTCAGGTATGTTGAGCGGGTTTGCCATTGCGGTCCTCCTGCATGATGAATTCAGCCTGTTATAATCATATACGCAGGGGAATCCTTGTTTTTTACAGGAGGGGTAACATTTTTTGGGGGAAGCGTGAGGCAAGGCTGCCGGCTTAAAAAAATTCTGGAGTACCCGGTTTGTGCATGGTGGAGTTTTTGTCCGCGTGACTAAAAAATTGTATGCCTATACCATACAATTGTATATTTATACCATACATATTTTTACGTACCTCAAAAAACCCTCAGCAGACTGTTTCCCATCAGGCGGGGAAATGCCGCACCCGCCTCCGGTAATTCGGCAGCCGCCTTCCTGCAGGCATCGCCGATGCTGTGCCCGTTATGCAGCTTTGTATATACCGTTTCGAAAAAACGGCCGGTCTGTTCCTGCGGCGCCTGGCGGGTATGCACAAGAGCGCAGCGCATGCCTTTCTGAAACAGTGAAACCGGCAGACCCAGTATCATGTCTTCCGTCGAGTGCTGCATAAAACCGCCGTAACACACATTGAGCATCAGGGCGGGGGGAACTTCACCGCACTGCGTGATAACGTCTGCAAGGTCTATTTCTGAGTCCTGGAACCTGACGGAGGTGCTGCAGCCGTCGCGGCGGACAGCGCCATGTGCGGTTATATGAGCACAGGAACACCCTCCGCTCAGCAGTTCGGCGAGCTGTCCGGCATCCGGGTCAAACACGGTTACGGCATCCGGTACCAGCCCGGAAAGCGGCTCTATCTCGCCAACAGAAGCACTGTCGCTTCGCGTTCCGATAAAAAGGAAACGGCCGCCGGCGGAACGTTCCGGTTTTTCACCGAGTACCGCCATCTGGAGCGACGGCCAGCAGGAAACCGACACATCGGCCCCGAGCGGACGCCCCTGTCGATACAGCCCCTGAAAGGGAACGTGATTGAACATGCCGTGCGGGATAACCAGCAGGTTGCCCGTTTTCACTGCGCCGGTCACATCCGCAAGCAGCTCTGAAAGCGTATCAATATCGGACTGCCGCAAACAGGGCTGCTCACATACCCGGAAAATCTTTTCGTACCGGGACTGCGGTATGTGAATTCGTCTGAAAGTCCGGGCCGCATCGCGGGACAAAAGCAGCGTGGCCTCACAGGTAAAATCAAAACAGTAAAGAAGCGATACATCGCCGCCGAAGCGCCTGCCGATGGTTTCGCCGATATGGTCGATACGGATATTCGGGGTAAGGTTTTTTCTGACGGCTTCTGTGCCGGCACACCGTTTATATTGCTCGCTCAAAAACCGCCCGCGAAACATTTCTGCCCGGTTCAGGGCATACCGGTAGCTGCGCTGCACCTGCAGCAGATGATGCACGGCCTCCCGGTAGACCGGATAAAAATATGCTGTAAGATAGCGGGCATACCGTGCGGATCCCGGCGAGTGGTTTGCATAGCCGGTGCGCACGTTAAGCAGTATCTCGCGGTAAAAATTCTGCGCCTTATCGGGCCGTCCGGTCACCTGCATGGTCCGACCCGCAAGAAGCGCAACCGGCCAGTATTTTTTGGCATTTTCCCGCCAGGCCGACCGCTTGACGGCTGCGGAAAGTTTTTTCTGCAAAATCTGCTTATCGGGAGATGAGAGCATGTGTGCACAATAAACAAGCCCGAACAGAGCCCAGACATGGAAAAACATCGACAGTGTGTCACAGGCATACCGGAAATCATTCCTGGCCTGTGCATATTTTCCGGAAAGCCACAGCAGCACTGCGCGCCTGAAGCACAGCTGCCCGGTGATGACCCTCCTGTCCTCATCCGACAACAGTGAATCGCGTGCCGCCTCTGATGCAGTTGCGGTAATCTGTTTTATAAGGGTTTTATTATCATCGTAACAGAAGCGGTCATAGTTATAATCATGAAACAGAATGTCATACTCGCCGAGTGAAGCATAATACGGCAGAGAGGCGATGCCGGCGGTCCGGGCGCAGCTGCGGCACCGCTTGAAATGATAACGTGCTGTGTCGATATCGCCGGTGTATCCGCAGGTATAGGCATGGGACAGGTGGATGAACGCCCGAACCGGGCCTGTTTCAGCACCGGTATCAAGCAGACGCTTCTGGATATTTAGGGCCTCCTGGAACCGTCCCGTGCGGCTGTATACATCTGCACACAGAATGCTGTGCACTGTGTTCTGTTCAGAGGATAGCGAACCGGTGCCTATGCCGTTCAGGCGTGAACGTGCCTGTTCATACAGCCCGCGCTCGATTTCGTCCTCGATGCGGGCAAACAGGGCGGGAAACAGATCGTATCTCATTGATCGTGTTCATCAATTTCCGAAAGCAGGGACTGCAGCATGTGCTCATCGCCGGTCAGCACGCAGGCAAGAATCAGCGCCTGACGGCGCTGTCCCGGCGGCATGTCCGGATCCTGTTTAAGGCGGTACACACAGCGGTCGATTTCCTGCCGGTGACGGGACAATATATAGGAAACGTCATCCTTTTTTTCAGACCAGACAGGAACCTCTGCACCGGGTGACGCCCAAAGCGCATCGGCAATATCATCAATAGCCGACTGAAATCGCTTCTCCATCCGGAAGGAAACCCCGGCAAGCTGCTGCTCAAGCCCCAGGCCCTCGATTTTTTTTGAAAGAGCCGAAGGAAGAAGCGAAACGGCTGCCCGGACAGCCCCGGTGCGCTTTTGCCGGGCGGGAGAAAACTCTTCCTGCAAAAAGGTGATAAAGGCTTTGGCGGAAAGGGGTTTCCGATAAAACCACAGTGCGTAAGCCGGCTCCTTCGGGATAAGCATTTCCTGCCGGTAGTGTTCCAGCTGAGCGCTCCGGGTATCGAAAACCGGCTGCAACTTTGAAAAAAAAGCCGCTACCTGCTGCTCAAGCCCTTTTGAGCACCAGCACTCCGGATCAAACGGGCTGTCATCAGGGTTCTTGAGTGCATGGAAGCGATCGAAAAAAAGAAAATAATCAAGCGTCCTGTCCTGAAAGGACTCTTGCCGGCGCAGCTCATCAAAGGTTCCGCGCGAGATACTGTCCCTGATCATGCGGACAAAGCCCTCGGCGCCCGAGACAAGCCGCTTCGGATCAAAAAAGACGGTCAGAAATGAATACAGGCGCTCCCGGCCGCTGCCGCTCATGAGGCTGATGCTGTCGGCAATAGAGTTGAAAAGATCCTGCCGCATGCCTTTTGCTTCCATTCCGGCACCGGCACAGCGCAACGCCCGCGAAAAACAGGCCGCCCCGTATCCGGCCTCGGTCAGGCTCAGCTCAAGCGAGCGGTCGGGATCCTTTTCATCATCATGAATAAGCAGCCCAGAGGCAAGCTCGAGTTCCTCAAGTGCCCTGTCGTGGTGTTCGATCAGCGTCCGGTTGCTACTGGAAGTGTCCATGGCGGTTACCAGTTTTCTGTAAGAACAAATTGTGCATCATAATAACGTCCCGTTTTTACCCGACGGCGAATACACTCCCGTGCCTGCTTCAGAAAATAGCGTTCGGGAAACAGCTGCTTCATGCGGTCCATCATAATGGTGTCATAGGCGGCATCGGCACGGGGCCGGTAGCCTGATTTCAATTCAAGCATGGTACTTTTGCGTCCGGTCATGACAATAACGCCCGACCCGTTGACAAATACAAGCATATTACGGTCGGTTTGCGAATGAAAATACACATGCCGCGGATTGTTCCGGTCATGTCTGATAATATCGGCAAGATAGTCGCGGTAGCGCTCCTGATGAGGCAGCGCAGTCCGGTAGCAGTCATCTGCGCTGCCGCATTGGCTGCACACGCTCACTTTTTGCATATCGAGTATGCCCGGATCCTTCACCAGCCGGCACCCCAGCTCGTTATCAAGCGCTTTATGCAGACGCTGCACCCTGTCCGGGCTTATGTGCAGGACCTCATGCAGGGAAAGCTCCGGCTCAAGTACGACATGTTTTACAAAGTGCGACATCAGCCACGCCCGCTGTATGGTATGTTTTTTTCTGTTCTGACCCGGTATGGTCAGCCGGTATCCGGTACCGTCAACACAGCACATCAGTCCTGTGTTCCCTTCATAATCATATACTGCTCGATAATATGTTTTTTTACAAGCCTCTGAAATGTCGTTGTGATGCTGCCCGCACTAAAGGGCACAAAAGAGGCTATATCTTCATTTCGAAGACCGTTTCCCGAGCCGGGCTTTTTTTCATAGAGGTCCAGAAGCTTTTGCTCGATACCTGAATTGCTGCAGTTACATGATCTCTTAAGCAATTCACGTTCATCATCACAAAGGTGTATCCCCGGATGATAAAGCTTCAGCTTAATAAGCACCCGCTCCTCAACCCTGGGGATCGCATCTATAATACGTAGAACCAGCAGATAATCATCATCGGAGCCGAACAGTTCTGATTCGGCCTCACATGCCGGTTCGACAACTTTTTTATCTTCATCAAGGGGTGCGCTGTCTTTTATCAGCTCCCGCTGTTCATGCGATAACTGTTTTCTCAGCTCACTGATAAAAAAATTATTGATAACACGATCGAGATAGGTTTTAAAAGACGCTTTTTCCGGGTCATATTTTTCAAGAGTATCTTCCCGCAAACTCTTTACAAAAAACTCCTGCACCAGATCGTCTTCAGCCAGCCTGGTCTGATACTTTCTTTTGCGGGAAGCGATAGACTTACGCACCTGAGGAGTATAGTCCCTGACAAAGCAATCGAAAGAAGAGGGGGCGATATATTTCATGAAAGACGGGCAGAAGAGTTATTGTACTTGTGTTCAGTAACCATAATAAACCGGGTTATTTGTTGTCAAGGTTTTTATCCCGCCTCAGAACACGCTAAAGCGGACAGCGCTGCACATTTCTGTAAAATTTGTCCTCTGCCGGCGTATATATAAACATAAATAGATACATTCAACAGACACATTATTAGAGCCGCAGGTATGGAATATTGAGGCCGTGCGTTTCAAGGAATCTGAGTAACAAGGAGTGGACAACCCATATGATCAGACTTTTTTGTTATGCAGCAGCTGCAGCATATATCTTTTTCGCGGTTCACACCGTCCCCGCCATGAGCTTCTCTCAGGGACTGGCGTGCCTGTGCTGTCTTTTTTTTGTAATAACACTTCTTACAAGGTAATAATACTCAATAAATAAAAGCAGTAACAAAAGCAGAACAAAAGCAGAACAAAAGCAGGGTCACATCTTAACAAATAACTATTGACATATCAGAACCCAGTCCATATAAGATCCCTCACGTGTTCAGATTGTATGCCGGGAATATGGCTGCCGCAGGGAAGACATAGTGCAGCGCGGCAGAAAAGGTGATCCGGCCTGTGAAATCGCCATGTATATCGCACGCAACAAAAGCAACCTGTCAAACACAAAGCCGGGAGAGTATTTTAGCGGTATTTCCGGTGCGGGGGTAACGATGTACTGTGAAGGTTTTGAGCAAAAACTTCAGAGAAACAAAAGCCTGCAAAGTCAGGTAAAAAAGTTGATTGCATCATTGCCGAATAGTTATTTGTTAAGATGTGACCCCCCCTGTGTTAGGATAGTTGTCACCTGTAAGGAGAAGGATTCCCGGTCAGTATC
>CAZUMW010000062.1:0-19592 GCA_964621615.1 uncultured Thermodesulfobacteriota bacterium | reverse complement strand
CGGCAGATCAAATCCTGGCGGCGCAGTGACATGATCGAAGCGCTGGTTAGTACGTCCCGACAGTAAACGTCGGGAAGGTCGCGAGTTCGAGTCTCGTCGTCCCCGCCATTTTGTAAACAAAAAACGGATGGTTAGCCAGCATGGTCGGCCGTCCGTTTTTTGTTTGTGCCGCAGGTTGCGTATAGGTTGCGTTCTGTTGCGTCATCATCAAGCCTATCAACCGCCTCCTTGTTCCCCCCCGGGGCCAGATGCCCGTAAATGTCAACCGTGACCTTAATAGAGTGGCGGCCCAGCTGATCACGGATAAGGTCTGCTCAAGGTGCATATCGTTGTTCTCCTTTCCTGGTTACTGGTTGTAATAATGCCGCCCGTGGATATTGTCGTGTAGAAGCGACTGGCGCTGGGCGGTTTTTTGCAGCGGCTCTTCATCAAGCTTTTTTGCAAGAATGTTTTTCATTGCGTGATAGCTGACGTTGCCAAAATGCAGCGCCCTGCGTGCAGCCTTCTCATGGCGCGCTTCAGAATACTGTTTTTTGAGATTCAACACCCCCATGGCGGCACGAAACACTTGCTCCGGATGACGCTTGCCGTCAAGAATCCGGGAGATAAGCTCTGCGGTTGCCTCACCGATTTTATGTGCCTGAGCAATAAACCAGGGTGCCGACCAGCCTTTGACAAACTTGTGCTGCGGCGGCATATGCTCATCCGTGGTTGTGTACCGGTAATTGGGCGCCTGCTTGCGATGACGGCATACATGCTGGCAGTCGTGATAGACCTCAATAAGCATAATGCGGCTCCTGAAAAATTTTGCTTTTAGGAGCCGCGCGAAGCACGAAATTTAAGTTTTTGTCAAGGAAAAAGTTCGGATTTTTTAAACTTTTTTGTCTCCGTAACTACAAACTCTAGTACAGATAAACAGTGTTGTTTTAATCGAAAACTACTACTCACGTACATTGCGGTCGTAACGGTGTACCCTCTGGTCAAGTAGAGTCAGTGCTGCAACAAGCCGGGTTTTGATCTTTTCGAGGCAGGCCTTTTCGTCTTCTTCCGTCATGTTGATCATGGTGCCGGCATGTATGTATATGGTTCAGTTGTATTCACGGGTCCTGTGAAACGTTATGGCCGGCCAATGTGTCGCTGTGTAGTTCATTTGCCATTCATTCGCGGCCAGGTAGGTCAGGTTGCCCTCCGAATCCTGCGCCAGATTCGCATAGCGCTCTTTTTTAAATGCGTCCAGCATTTCCCTGTCCGTGCAACTAACCCAGCGTGCGGTGGCATATTCAACCGGTTCGTAGACCGCATCAACGCCGTACTCGGCTCTGAGTCGCTCCACGGTTACCTCAAACTGCAGTACGCCCACTGCCCCCAGGATTATGGCGCTTTCCGCCAAAGGACGAAACAGCTGTATGGCACCTTCCTCGACCAGCTGCAGCACCCCTTTGTTGAATTGTTTCGTCTTGAGGGGAGATTTCAGCCGCACGCGGCGAAAATGTTCGGGGGCGAAACTGGGTATGCCGGTAAAGGCAAGCGGTTCTTTTTCTGAAAAGGTGTCGCCGATTCGGATAGTACCGTGGTTGTGAATGCCGATAATGTCACCGGGCCAGGCAACTTCAGCAAACGAGCGATCCTGGGCCATGAAAATGATCGGATTGGCAATTTCCAGATCCTTGCCGAGGCGGTGGTGGCGGACTCGCATGCCGTGCTTGAAACAGCCTGAGCAGACGCGCAGAAAGGCGATCCGGTTCCGGTACGCCGGATCCATGTTGGCCTGGATTTTGAACACGAATCCTGAAAATTCGTTTTCTTCAGGCGCCACCAGTCGGGTTGCAGCCGTCCGGGGCAACGGTTCCGGTGCAATCTCCACAAAGGTGTCGAGCAGTTCACGCAGGCCGAAGTTGTTGAGAGCGCTGCCGAAAAAAACCGGCGTCTGGCTCCCGTTCAGGAAATCCTGCAGGCTGAAGGGGTTGGTGGCTCCTTCGATCAGCGCGATATCATCGCGCAGTTCACCGAACTGTGCTCCCAGAAGTTCTTCCAGCAGCGGATCATCCAGGTCGCTGATGGTGATTGTATTTTCGGGAAGACGTTGTCCGCCGGGGGTGAAGAGCGTCAGTTCCCGGCGATACAGGTTATAGGTGCCTTTGAATTGTTTGCCCATACCGAGAGGCCAGGTGAGCGGGGCGCATTCAATCTGCAGGCTCTCTTCAATATCGCCGATAATTTCGAGGGGCGGCATCCCTTCTCGGTCGAGCTTATTGATGAAGGTCAGGATGGGCGTGTTGCGCATCCTGCAAACCTCCATCAGCTTGCGGGTCTGTTCCTCGACGCCCTTGACGCTGTCGATCACCATAAGCGCACTGTCAACCGCAGTCAGGACCCTATACGTGTCTTCTGAAAAATCCTGGTGACCGGGCGTATCAAGGAGGTTGATTTCAAAACCGTGATAATTAAATTTCATGACCGAGCTGGTCACCGAAATACCGCGTTCCTGTTCTATGGCCATCCAGTCGCTCGTGGCACGACGGCCGGCCTTGCGAGCTTTGACTGTTCCCGCCATCTGAATGGCTCCGCCGAAAAGCAGCAGTTTTTCAGTCAGGGTGGTTTTGCCTGCGTCTGGATGGCTGATGATGCCGAAGGTCCGGCGGCGGCCGATTTCTTTCTTGAGCAGTTTGTCACAGGATGTGTCCATTTGGTTTTCCAGAGAATGCCGCTGTGCGGTAACGTTCATACCTGTACCGCATGGTATGTTTCGCGGTGTGTATGCGATTATTGGGAAAGTGTTTTGTTTTCGACGGCCTTCATGCTCAGGCGAATCTTTCCACGGGCGTCGATTTCGAGAACTTTGACCCTGACGGTCTGGCCTTCGTGCAGCACATCCGAAACGTTTTCCACCCTATGGTTTGCAAGCTGGGAAATATGCACCAGCCCGTCGGTTCCGGGCAGGACCTCCACAAATGCTCCGAAATCCATGATTTTGCGAACCGTGCCGCTATAGGTCTTTCCGATTTCTACCTCTTCGGTAATAGCGTTTATACGTTCAATCACAGCTGCGCCGCTTTCATCATCCGGCGTAAAGATGTGTACTGTGCCGCTATCGTCAACATCTATTTTTACCCCGAACTCGGCGCACAGTCCCCTGATCACCTTGCCGCCGGGACCGATGATGTCACGGACTTTCTCCGGTTTGATATGCAGCATAAGCAGCTTTGGAGCATGTGCGGGCAGCTCCGGTCGCGGGTTGGGAAGACAATCAAGCATTTTGCCCAGGATGTGCAGACGGCCCTGCCTGGCCTGGGCGAGGGCGTTGCCCATTATGTCTCTGGTAACACCCTCGATCTTGATATCCATTTGCAGGGCAGTCACCCCTTCGTCGGTACCGCACACCTTGAAGTCCATATCGCCAAGGTGATCTTCATCTCCGAGAATATCGGACAGGATGATGACATTGTCGCCTTCCTTGATCAGTCCCATGGCCACCCCGGCTACAGGCTTTTTGATCGGCACACCGGCATCCATCAGGGCCAAGCTGCCGCCGCAGACCGTTGCCATTGACGATGAACCGTTGGATTCGGTTATCTCCGAGACGATCCGGAGTGTGTAGGGAAAGGATTCCCGATCAGGTAATATTCCGCGGATGGCCCTGGCAGCCAGGGCTCCATGCCCGATGTCGCGCCGGCTGGGACCGCGCAGAAACCGTACTTCACCTACACAATACGGCGGGAAATTGTAATGCAACATGAACGGATTAAAGGTCATGCCGTCCAGTAATTCAACTCTCTGTTCATCCATGGAGCTGCCCAGCGTGGCAGTGACAACGGCCTGCGTTTCGCCCCTGGTAAACAGCGCGGATCCGTGGGTTCGGGGAAGCAGCGCCACATCACAGTCAATTGGGCGGATTTCATCCAGTTGCCTGCCGTCAATTCTGGCATTTTCCCTGACAATACGGTCGCGCATCATGGTTTTGTTGAGACCCTTTATAAGGGAAATGATTTCGTCGACGGTGCGCTCAGGATGGACAGAGGTTAACTCTTCGACCAGGCTGTTCTGTAATTCCCGCTGTCGGTTTTCACGCTCCTTTTTATCGACCGTGGAAATGACCCGCAGCATATCGGTTGCGGCCAGTTCCGTCACTTTCTGTTCGAGTTGCGGATCCACTGGGTGGGCTGCAATGACCATTTTTGCTTTGCCGGCGGCTTCTCGCAATTCTTCCTGAATATCAAGCAGCGGCTGGAGGGCCTGGTGACCAAAAAAAATACCGTCCAGAATTACATCCTCAGCAAGACTGTCCGCACCCCCCTCAACCATTACAACCGCTGTGCGCGAACCGGCAACGATGAGATCCAGACGTGAGGTCTGCTGCTGTTCCGGTGTGGGGTTCAGAATGTACTGGTCATCAATGAATCCGACACGCACACCGGCAATCGGGCCGAGAAAGGGGATATCGGAAACCCCCAAGGCACAGGAGGCTCCCAGCATGGCCGGCAGGTCTGGATCGGTTTCCTGGTCGGCTGACAGCACGGTTGCAATGATCTGGGTTTCGTTGCTGTAGCCGGGAGTGAAAAGCGGCCGGATCGGCCGGTCTATAAATCGGCAGGTCAGGGTTTCTTTTTCGGTCGGCCGGCCGATTTCGCGTCGAAAATAGCTTCCCGGAATTTTGCCTGCAGCGTAGAAACGCTCCTGGTATTCCACGGTAAGGGGCATAAAGTCAATATCGGGTTTGGCTTCAGGTGCGGCGGATGCGGTCACCAGCACAACGGTTTCACCGCAGGTGACTAGCACCGCGCCGTTGGCCTGTTTTGCCAGGCGGCCGGTTTCAACGGTCAGAGGTCTGCCGCCCAGTTGAGTAGTTACTTTTTTGTACATGCGTTCTCCTTGTGAGGTGTTTATTAATGATTCCATTGTCTGTCTCCGCAACTGCCAGGGATATTGTACGGCTCCCCTGAACGGGCTTTAGTGCTTTACCGTGTGGTTTTCCCGGATCAGCAGTGGTATTCATGAGCCATTACTGTAAACGGTTGACTCTGCATGAGGGAAAGACAGCCCGATAAACAGGCTTATGCTGGGCAGACAAAGACTTGCAGGGTGAAAACGCGCCGATTGTTTCCCGGATGCCGTGTGTCGTACGCTCAGGGCGGCGTCAGCCGGAAACGCATATTGTTAAGCGGGGTTTTTGAGGATTTTGCTGTGGTTGCTGAGTACGGTTTGCAATTTGCAGACAACAAAGCACTATGATTTATTTTCATAAGTAAAGAAATGGTACATCTTTCAGGCAGGCTTGTCAAGCGGTAAGAACGCCCAAACGCGGTTTGACGCGCAGCTTGATAGCTTGATATATAAAACCCTAGGGATCCAGATCGGTACGAAGGCTTTCCCGGTCCTGCTTCCTCTCTGCTGAGCGGGCACATGCGATACACACCAGGGCGCTGGGATCAACTCTCAGCCGTCCCTCGGCGATTTCTTCCCCGCAATGGATGCAGTAGCCGTATTCGCCGGAGTCCATACGGTTAAGCGCTGTGCGGATACGCTGCTTCTCAATGGCAGTGAGCCGGGCTGCTGCCTTTGTCATTGCCTGTTGCTGCATGGCATCCATTCTGGACAGACGCCCCACACGCGCCTGGTCCAATTGCACCGGCCTGATCGGTTTTTGATCTTTGGCAATTGTTTTGAGGCGATCCACAAGGCGTTCTTTGAAATATGCAAGATCAATAGTGTCACTCATAGCTGCTTGTTCGCGGCAGGTTGTGTTTTGTTTGATTTTGACAAGAACGTGCTTTAAGAAAAAGTATAGCCTGAGGGCCGGTGTGTGTCAATAATCACATTACATTTTTTTAATGGCGGAAGAGAAAATGTGGAGTGTTAAGAAAAAACAGCAGTTGACAACTGATCTGAAACTGCCTATGCTTATAGCTAAATGGCTATTTAGAATGGTTTCGTATGGATAATTTAATTATTGTTCTCAAAGCTGCAGCAGACAGAAACCGCATTCGCATATTGAAGATGTTTGAGAAAAAGAGCATGTGTGTATGCGAACTGGCGGCGGTGCTGAACATCAGGCAGCTCAGTGTCTCCACGCACCTGAGCATCCTGAAAAACGCGGGCCTCATACAGGATGAACGAAACGGCCAGTGGATTGACTACTGCCTGTGCAGGGAAAAGATCAACAAATACAGCCCTGTTATTCAGGCAACGATAATGAACTGGCTCAATGATGACCCCGTAATGCACAGCGACCGTAAAAAAGCAAAAACCCTCCTGTGCCGGCATGAACTGTGTAAAAAAGGGGGATTTTTTTTGAGACATGAATAGCTTTATGCCTATATGTATTTTTATTCGCAAAGAAACTGTTATCATACCATGGAAGGATGCCAATGAATAAAAACGAACTGATAAAAGAGCGGAAGATGACCAGTATCTTTGAAAGGTACCTGACCCTGTGGGTTGGATTATGCATCGCAGGGGGCATAGTTCTCGGAAAAATTGCGCCCGGTGTTGCGCAGAAACTCGATAGTATGGCAATTTTCGTAAACGGTGGCCCGGTTGTATCCATCCCCATAGCGATCTGTCTGTTTTTCATGATGTATCCGATCATGGTCAAGATTGATTTTGCCAGTGTGATCAACGCGGGCAAAAGCGGTAAACCGGTTTTACTGACCCTGTTTTTAAACTGGTGCGTGAAGCCGTTTACCATGTACGGCATATCCATGGTTTTTCTGGGGTTTCTGTTTCGGGGCTTTATCGGCGCAGAGGCTGTTGATCTGGTCAAGATGCCCTTCGGGCTGGATCTGCCGGTCGGCGCAGCGCATGGGGCTGGTATTGTGGTGCTGCAGGATGGTATCAAAATGCTGCAAATACCGCTGTGGCGAAGCTATTTTGCCGGATGCATTCTGCTTGGGATCGCTCCCTGTACCGCCATGGTTCTGGTGTGGGGATATCTGGCACGCGGTAACGACGGGTTGACACTGGTTATGGTGGCCATTAATTCGCTTACCATGCTGCTGCTGTACGGGGTGCTGGGCGGATTTCTGCTCGGTGTGGGCAGGCTGCCGGTTCCCTGGCAGGCGCTGCTTTTGTCTGTATCAATTTATGTTGCGCTTCCGCTGGTGGCAGGCTATTTTTCCCGAAGGTTAATCATTGGCGCAAAGGGCGAAAATTGGTTTAAAGAGAAATTTCTGCACGTGCTTACCCCCATTACGATCATAGCCCTTTTAACGACACTGGTACTGCTGTTCAGCTTCAAGGGCGATGTCATTCTGGCAAATCCGCTGACGATACTCTGGATCGCCGTTCCGCTGTTTATACAGACACTGTTTATATTCGGGCTGGGGTACTGGCTTGCAAAACTGTTTAACCTGACCTACGAGGACGCTGCCCCTGCAGCCATGATCGGGGCCTCGAATCATTTTGAAGTAGCCATTGCAACAGCGGTAATGCTGTTTGGGCTGTCATCGGGTGCCGCACTTGCAACCGTTGTCGGGGTGCTGATCGAGGTACCGATCATGCTGATGCTGGTAGGGTTCTGCAAGCGCACCAGCGGTTCATTCCGTACGGCAACACAAACGGAATCAAGTTATTGACTGAAACGAACCCCCAAAAAAAGGACTCACCCATGAATCAGCATAGAAAAATCAAGGTCCTTTTTCTTTGTACCGGCAATTCCTGCCGCAGCCAGATGGCCGAGGGCTGGGCACGGCATCTGAAAAGCGATGTTCTGGAGCCGTATTCAGCCGGTATTGAAACGCATGGGCTCAACCCGCACGCGGTTCAGGTCATGGCCGAGGCAGGAGTTGATATTTCCTGCCAGCGCTCAAAGCTGGTTGGTGCATTCAAGGATATGGAATTTGATTATGTTGTCACAGTGTGCGGCCATGCCAATGAAACCTGCCCGTTTTTTCCCGGCCTCACGAAAGTTGTGCATGTCGGTTTTGACGATCCGCCAAAACTGGCGGCTGTCTGCGCAACAGATGAGGAAAAACTGAACTGTTACCGCGGGGTGCGCGATCAGGTCAGGGATTATGTGCAAACTTTGCCTGATGTGTTAGAGAAGTAGATGCGTGCGTTATATGCACCTCTGGTAACAAGGCTGTGAATGGTGCGCACGGCGCACCCTTCAGACTGATTGTTGTTCAATTCCATCGCAAAGCGAACATATTTCAAAGGAATAACAATGAACAAAGAATTTAAAATTTTGCTTCTGTTAATCGCTGCTTTTCTGGCCTGTTTTTACCTGCCCCTTGGCAGTCCCCGTTTTGACGGAGCCGTGCTGGAAGCCCTGCACCTGGTCAAGTGGTATGCCCGCGAGCATGTGATTTTATGCCTGATTCCGGCATTTTTTATCGCCGGCGCGATTGCGGTATTTGTCAGTCAGGCATCGGTCATGAAATATCTGGGGGCCCGGGCCAACAAGGTGCTGGCCTACGGGGTTGCATCCGTTTCCGGCTCAGCGCTGGCGGTATGCTCCTGTACGGTGCTGCCGCTGTTCGGCGGCATTTATAAAATGGGCGCCGGTCTTGGTCCGGCAACCGCGTTTCTTTATTCGGGTCCGGCAATCAATGTGCTGGCTATTATTTTGACCGCGCGTATTCTGGGCCCGGAGCTTGGCATTGCCCGCGCAGTCGGGGCGGTGCTGTTCAGCATTATAATCGGTCTGGCGATGCACATGGTGTTCAGGAAAGAAGAAATGCAAAAGGCTGATGCGCAGATGCATTTGCCCGAGCCCGAAGTTGTCCGGCCCCTGTGGCAGAATGTTGTGTACTTCGGCGCAATGATCGCGGTGCTGGTATTCGCCAACTGGGGAGCGCCTGCTGAACCGGCAGGTGTGTGGCATGCGGTGTATGAAGCGAAGTGGATTCTGACCGGCATATCGGCTGTCGCCCTGGCCGCAATTCTGGTTGCTTTTTTCAATCTTACCTGGTGGAAAGTTGCCGCCGCAGCTCTCATAACAGCAGTATGCGCGTTTATTTTCCCGCAGCCGCTGATTGCTTTTAGCGTTGCCGTACTGTGTTTGGCGGTTATATCTGCCAAAGGCACGCAAGAGACGGGCGACTGGCTGCAGTCCACCTGGGGATTTACCAAACAGATTACCCCTTTGCTGTTCTGGGGTGTGCTCGTGGCAGGGTTGCTGCTGGGCCGTCCCGGCACGGAAGGTTTAATACCTTCTCAGTGGATCAGCAGTCTGGTGGGCGGCAATTCCTTCGGCGCCAATTTTTTCGCCTCTGTTGTCGGCGCGTTCATGTACTTCGCCACCCTGACCGAGGTGCCGATTTTGCAAGGTCTGATCGGCAACGGTATGGGTAAAGGCCCTGCCCTGGCCCTGCTGCTGGCCGGTCCGACCCTGTCACTGCCGAACATGCTTGTTATCCGTTCAATTATGGGAACAAAGAAGACCGTGGTGTTTGTTGTTCTGGTGATAGTTATGGCAACCTTTACCGGAATGCTGTTTGGAACATTTTTTTAGGCCCATTCCAAAAAGGGCACGCACCATGCTTGAGATAACCATAAAGACCGTTTTTCCTGAATAGCAAAAAGTTTTTGGAAAGGAGACAGGATAATGAAACAAAGACAATTCAGATGGTCCATCGTACCGGCACTTGGAACTGTTTTTTTTATGCTTCTAACAGCTGATTATGCTTTTGCAAAGCAGCCCTTTACCGGTGTCTGCCCGCCGTTTTTTATCCGGGACGATGCCGGTTCGGTTATTAATCCTGTAACCGGTGAAAATGCCGACAAGCCTTACAGCCCCCGGCAGACCTGCGGCATATCCGGATGTCATAATTATAAAAAAATAACTCAAGGCTATCATTTTCAGCAGGGCAAAGATGAAAAACCCTCTGAAAAGCTTGCGTCGCTGTACCAGTGGGTTTTAAGCCCGGGTCAGTACGGGGGACGGTGGTGAACACCGGCACCCAATTTTCGCCGGTTGGCGAAAAAAGAAAACACGTCAGCGAAAGAAATAGATATGACCTCGTTTAACTTTGCCGTATCCTGCGGCAAGTGCCATCCCGGCGGCGGATCGCTTGAGTCTGACCGCAACGGCAATCGTTATGACCTTTTTGCAACTGATCAGAAAAACAAGATCGTGTCCGGTGGCGATAACAATTTTGACGGTGATTATTACAAAGCGCGCTGGGCGGAGACCGGCGTCATCGAGGCCGACTGCCTTCTGTGTCATATGCCCGGCTATGACATGTCGGCAAGAAACAAACAGATTTCATCACTGAATTTCAGGTGGGCGGCAACAGCGGGTGCGGGACTGGCTTCCGTAAAGGGGGACGTAAAGAAGAATGAAAAACCGGCAGTGCAGTACAAAGCTGAAAGATTCGACACGGAAGGACGACTGAATGTTCCCATGATAAAACAAGTGCCCACTGAAAACTGTCTTTTCTGCCACCGCGAGACCGACTGGAAGAAGAAAGGGACCAGTTACACGGGGCGATTTGACGTGCACCTGCGGGCAGGGATGAAATGCATCGAATGTCACCCAGCCGGGACAAGTGCCCGTGATCCGAAAATCAGCACACGGGAAGATCATAATTTCGGCAAAGGCGATGATCCGGGATCGCTGGTCAGGAACGATCTGGACAATACGGTTGTCACCTGCCGGGAGTGCCATGAACAGGGCCTGAACCGCGCACCGGTTATGCGGCATGCATCCTTTGCCGAATCCGAATCTTTTGAAGTTCACAGCGACGCTTTGTCATGCCAGGTGTGTCATATACCGGAAAAAGCGCTAAAGGCGGCCCTTGTGCAGGACAGCGCGGCCTTCAATCCGCTGCCGCGCACGCCGAAGCTGAAAAAGATCTGGGCGTTTTATGACCCCGATGTCAAGCCGTGGAACTACTACGGCGAGGGGGACTTTGTCAAAGAGGCCGGCAAGCCGCTTTTTTTCTACCGTCCGCAGCTTCGCCGGTACAAGGAAAAGCTGTATCCGGTGGCAAGTTTGTATTCGGTCTGGTTTGGTCTGCAGGAAAAGGGCCTTTCCGGTCTTGATCAGGTTTTCATGCAGGATATTTACGGCATGTGGAACAGTAAAGACGATTATCCGCAGCTCGCTGCCATCACCGATGATAACGCTGACGGGTTCATCGAAATCAACCGGCCCGAGGAAATCGATGCAGCCATTACATCCATGACCGCGTACCTGCAGAAAAAGGGTGCCCTGAAGAACAGAAAGGTGGTGCTGGTTGACGGCCCTGACGTCTACCGTTCGGCGCAGGATAGTTTCGCGCTTGAATCTGCGCCTTATGAATATTCTCCGTACGGTTCAACCTTCAAGCTCAGCCATGATATCGCCCCGGCCCGAAGCGCCCTCGGCGCGGGCGGGTGTGCCGACTGCCATAAAGAATCATCGCTGTTTTTCACCCGGCCGTATATGAAAAAACCATTTGATGAAAACGGCAATGCGGTATTCGTGCCGGCCTATAAAAAACTGGGCTACAGTGAAGATGAACTGGAAGGGTTGCAGGTGGAACGGTAGGGAACAGGATTATACGATTTCATGTGTGCAATGGAGAGGATTCGTCATGAACATCACCATTATCGGTGTTGAGCCACCCTGCCCGCGCTGCCGGCTGTTGCATGAGATCACGCTTGAAGCCATGCGTGAGCTCGGCCTGCAAGCGGATGTGAAAAAGATTGCCTGCAGCAGCGATGCGGCGCAAAGGTTCGGGCGGACCGGCAGCGCGCATGACATCGCTGGGTGGGCCGGTATTGAAATTGACTGGGATGCCGTACATCGACTGGCGTCTGTCGGCTGGTCGCAGGCGCTGGACGATATGCTCATGCCCTGCAAGCACAAGGCAGATGCCGAGGGCTGGCTCATGACCCCGGTTTTACTGATAGACGGTCAGGTTGCCAGCATGGGGTATGTGCCTGCGAGGGAAGCAGTTAAGGCTGCTATAGAAAAGAATATTTAGATGAGGCTTTGGCCCCTGCCTTTTTTTAGTATTGAATGGAGAACGCACATTGGCTCGCATGAACAGACTTTCGTACGGAGACATAATGCAGGATGAATAATCTGCTCGGTCTGAAGAAATTTTTCGTTGTCGTGATAATCACATTCATGGGGTTGACGGGGTGCGCCTTCATACATCCGACGGATCCATATTCACCAGTGTCGTATCGTACAATTCCGCCGCTTCCCGTTAATCCCGCGCCCACACCGGATCGAGCCCCAGCCATTTCAATTCAGGGGCCCCTGACCATGGAACAAGCCATTCAGATCGCTTTGACTAACAACCCCGAAATTGCCGCTACGCAGTGGGATGTGTCGGCGGCCGGATCGAGCCTGGATGCAGCGAGGGCCCAGCGATGGCCAACGCTCAAGGCGGTAGGTGATTATGGAGTTTACCTCGATGATCAGCGCCTGGTCCAGGCCCGTTACAACGGTGAACCGGGCATCTTCGACAGCGAGATATATCGTGGCGATTTGGTCCTGGAACTGCCCCTTTTTACCGGAGGCCGTATCATCAGTGAAATTGCCGCCAGCAAACTTCTCAAAAGTGCTGAAACACAGCGATTGGCCCGCACACGCGAGGAATTGGTTTTCAATGTATCCAGCACATTTTATGCGATGCTCGGGCAGCGTGAAGCGATTCGATCACTGGAATTTTCGACCAGTGCCATGGAAGCCCAACACCGACAGGTTAAAGCATTATTATCGGCACAGAAAGCAGCCAGGGTAGACCTGCTTCGAACGGAAGTCCGGCTTGCCGATCTCAAGCAACGCCTGGTACGCAAACAAAATATTTTGGCCATTGAAAAACGACTGCTGGCGAACCTGCTGGGGCTGGAGGATGATCCGGAGCTTATTTCTATTCAGGGGGAGCTCGTTTTCGAACCATTTCCTGTTCGCTCCACGGAAACACTTCTCCCGGATGTTTTGAAACGCCGAAGCGACTATATGGGAGCCAGGGCCGAACTCGAGGCCCAGGCCAGGCGCGTGGATGTGGCGAAGGCTGGTCACCTGCCCACGCTTTCCTTTGTCGGAAGCTATGGAGGAAGGGTTGCCGGATCAGGAGAGGACGAGGACGTGGGCAATGCCGGGGTAGTTCTATCTGTGCCGATCTTTGAAGGTGGGTTGACCAACGCCCGGATTAATCAGGAACTTGCCCGTTTGTCGGCGTCTCGGGAGCGGCTGCGTAAACTCGAACTGCAAATCCACCTGGAAGTTGAGACTGCGGTGTTGGACATCCATTCGAGCCGCGAGCGGATCAAAGCAAACCGCAGTTCCGTTGATCAAGCCGAGGAGAGCTTACGAATCGAACAATTAAAGTATAATCTGGGAAAAGGTTCTATTACGGATGTGCTGGATGCCCAGTCGGCTATGCTTGATTCACAGACAAATTTTTACCAGGCTTTGGCCGACTATGGAACCGCTGTGGCCCTGTACCGGCTGGCCATTGGAGAAACCCATTGAAAATGAAACGTACATTCCTGACAGTTATTGTTGTTATTGCCGGACTTGCCTGTGCTCTGTGGCTTACACTGGCAGGGCATAAAGAATCTAATGCGCCGGGCAGGCAATTTGGCACAGAAAAGAAACCGCCTCTGGTTGCGGTCAAACCAGCTATCAAACAGGACATGGAAAGCG
This sequence comes from uncultured Thermodesulfobacteriota bacterium, assembly GCA_964621615.1. Classification (GTDB taxonomy): domain Bacteria; phylum Desulfobacterota; class WTBG01; order CAIYCZ01; family CAIRTM01; genus CAZUMW01. The sequence continues at coordinate 6,007 of CAZUMW010000062.1, read as the reverse complement.
TTGTTCGCCTGACGGGTGTGATCGAACCCACAAAGGTCGCGGTCATGGCATCGCCGGCAGAAGGCCCTGTGGTGGAGTGCTTTGTGCGGGAAGGGGACATCGTTGCTAAGAATCAGACGCTGGTGCTGGTTGGACGCAAGTATGGGGTCGACGCGGCGGTCAGGTCGGCCCTTGAGGAGTTGAACAAACAAAAGGACGAATTCGACCGTATCCGTCGGCTCGTGGAAGGCGGAGCCGTGCCCGGAGATCAACTCGACATCGCCAAGGCGAATCTCGAACAAGCGCGAGCTGCGTTAGCGTCTGCAGAGACACAAGCAGCCGATTATAAAATCACGGCACCGTGGGACGGCATTGTTGCCAGGGTCTGGATTGCCGAAGGTAACTACGTGTCCCCACGAGCAAATCTTGTGGAAATTTTTTCTCCGCAGAGCCTGGTGCTGCGTTTTGCGGTGCCCGAGGCACATTCCGGACAGGTGCAGAAAGGCGCGCCGTTGGAGGTCCGTATCGACGCTTATGCAGGTCAGGTGTTTCAGGGTGAGGTGATTCGTGTCTACCCGGAGTTGGACCGAACTACTCGTACGCAGACTGTTGAGGCCGATATCGTCAACAATCCGAAACTGGTTCCCGGCATGTTTGCCCGAATCGGACTCACGACTGACCATGTTCGTGATGCAACCACAGTGCCGGTGGGCGCGGTTCTGGCCAACCCCAAAGGCGAGAGCCTTGTCTTCGTTTTCCAGGAAGGCAAGGCCCGGGTCCGGAAGGTCAAAACAGGAATTGAACGGGAAGGCTTCATCCAAATTATTGAAGGGGTAAACCCTGGCGAACTGGTAGTGGTTGCTGGTAACGAGACGCTCAAGGACGGGGCCGCTGTGCGGATTTCAGCCTCCTCCGCGAGCAGCGGCCCTGAGATCGGAAAGGGAGCACACCCGTGAAGATTACACAAGCCGCGCTGAAACGTCCCATCGCGTCCGGGGTTCTGGCCCTGTCGGTCTTTATTATCGGCCTGTTCAGTCTGACCCGGCTCGATGTAGATTACCTGCCCGAGATCACCTACCCGATGATCAAAATTCATATCTGGTGGCAGGGGGCTACGCCAGAAGAAATCGACACCAATATCGCCGATCCCCTCGAGCGGGTGCTTTCAACGGTCGATTATCTGGATTACATTGAATCATCGAGCATTGAAGGGATGTACACGCTGTTAGTCAACTTCGAATACGGCGTGGAGGTGGAGGTTGCATATCAGGATGTAATTGCGGCCATGGGCCGTGTGGCGCGACAATTGCCGCCCGACATGGACCCTCCGGTCATCATCAAGGCGGACCCCTCCCAACTTCCGGTCATGGAGGTGGCGATCTCGTCGGATAAACGCGATCTGGTCTGGCTTCGGGAATGGGCGGACAACTGGCTTCAAGACCGCATTGTTACGGTCAAAGGCACGGCCGGGGTCGAGATTGTGGGAGGCCTGGAACGTGAAATCCGGGTGCATCTGGACCCCGAGCGTTTGCTTGCCTATGGTCTGAGCCCCGGGCGTATTGCGGACGTCTTGTATGAGGAGAACCGTGAGACCTTTGCAGGCCGTGTTACCGTGGAATCCCGGGAGATCATCGCCCGCACCATGGGTGAATTTGAATCACTCGATGAAATTCGAAACGTAGTTGTGGCTCGAAACGGTGACCAGCTTGTTTATCTCCGAAATGTTGCACGCATTGAGGACTCCCACGAAGAGGTTCGCGTGATCACCCGCTTTAACGGCCGTAACTGTGTTAAATTTAATATCCTCAAACAGGCCGAGGCCAATACGGTGGATGTGTCCCGGCGCGTTAAGGAACGACTTGAAGCGCTTCGCGACGAAATCCCGCCCGATATTACGTTCGGGGTAGTGGAAAACCAGGGCGATTATGTAACAGCGGCCATCAACAGCGTTCGTGATTCGGCCATTCTGGCCGGCATTCTTGTCGTGCTGGTCACCTATATATTCCTGGGCCAGTGGCGGCAGATCGTAGTTATGATCATCGTCCTGCCGTTGACGCTTGTGGCGAACTTTGTGCTCATGCGCATGGCGAATTTTTCATTAAATATTTTCTCTCTGGGCGGACTGGTCGTAGCCATGGGCGTGGTGCTCGACAATTCCATTGTCGTTGTCGAAAACATCACGCGGTTGAAACAGGCAGGTGAGACCCGATTCGCACTGCGCGGGTTAAAAGAGGTCGGTGTACCGATTCTGGCCGCCACCCTGTCCTTTCTGGCCCTTGTGCTGCCTTTTTTGATGGTTCCGGGTTTGGTGGCGCTTTTATTTAAAGAACTGGTGATGGTGATTGCCGGTATAGTTGTCCTCTCCCTGATTGTCGCCTGGACAATAACGCCGCTCTTAATGGATCGTATCCTTCGAAGGTCGACTGCACCAAAAGGAGAAGGCGGTTTGGGCGGCCTTTTTCTTATCGTCAACCGGCAAACAACTGCGGCCTATGGCTGGTGTCTGGACCGGGTATTGAAGCTGCGATGGTTGGTTGTTCTCATCGCGTTTGGAGTCTTTGGAGCAGCTGTACCGCTTTTGCAACACACCGGTTCGGAATTTTTACCCGAAATTGACGACGGCCGGGTCATGGCAAAGGTTAAAATGCCCGCCGGGACATCCGTGGAGCGAGTGAACACGATCCTCGCGGAAATCGAAAAACGAATCGCCGATGATCCAATGGTCAAGAGTTACTTCACCCTTGCAGGCGGAAAGGTCTGGGGGCTTTATACGTATGAGATCGCGCATGAAGGGGAAGTCGATATCCAACTCCTTCCCAGAACCGAACGCCGGGAAAGCACCGATCAATTCATCGAACGTCTCCGGCCATTGATCGGGAAGATCGCGCCTCCCGGCGCCAGGATACCGGTTATGCACAGGAAGATGAAGGGCATTCGCAAGATCGGCGAACAGCAGGTGGAGGTGCAGATAAAAGGCCCGGATGTTCCCTCTATCTATGCCTTTGCGCAGCAGGCAGCGGCAAAGCTTCGGGATGTGAACGGACTTACAGGGGTCAACATCTCCATGGACATGACTAAGCCCGAATTTCGTATTCACATTGATCGGGCCCGGTCATCGGCTCTCGGTATTTCTGTTCGGAAAATCGCGGAGACCCTTCGATCCCTTGTGCATGGTGATATCGCAACCCAATACCGCGAGGGTTCGGAGTATTACGATATCCGGGTCATGGTGCCTGAAAGCGAAATTACAGGCAAGGAAGACCTGGAAGGCCTGATCATCGAAAACGCGGCCGGCAGTCAATTTTACCTGCGCGATGTGGCGGAGGTGCGCCGGTCCGTGGGTCCTGTTGAAATTATACGTGACGATCAAGCCAAACAGGTTGTGGTCCGAGCTGATGCCGCCGGCATCAGCGTGGGGGAAGCGATCCGCCGGGCCGAAACAGCTGTTCGCGCACTCGGCGCCCCGCGCGGTGTGTTTTTTGAAATGGGCGGACAGGCCCAAATGATGGCAGAGATGAAATACACTGCGGGATTGATCCTTATGTTTGCGGTTTTTTTCGCATTCGTGGTCCTTGCTGTGCAGTTTGAAAGTCTGCGCTTGCCAGTTTTCATAATCATTTGCGTGCCTGTCTGCCTGATCGGTATGGTGGGCGGGCTTTACGTCACAGGCTTATCCATCGGTGCGACCGTAGCCATCGGCGTGCTTATCGTGATCTCAGCCACTGTCAACGACGGTGTACTCCTGCTTTCATTTGCCGAGCAATTGCGTGTTGATGAGGGTAAGCCTCCTGTGGAAGCCATCCGGAATGCCGCGGCCATCCGGTTCCGGCCGCGTGTGATGACGACCATGAGCACCATCGCGGGTTTCGTTCCGTTGGCAATGAATTTGGGCGAAGGCGGCGATCTGCTTCAGCCTATGGCTGTCGGCGCTATTGGAGGATTGTTGATGGAGGTTCTGGTGGCGCTGTTTCTGATGCCCTGCATCTACGCCATGGCATCAGCAAGAAATAAACCAAAAAATATTCAAACATGAAGGAGGTAGGCAGATTATGAAAATTGAAATTTACGGAACAGGATGCCCGAAATGCAAAACACTGATGGAAAACGCGCAGAAGGCGCTGGATGAACTTGGCATCAGCGCCGAGGTAAGCAAGGTTGAGGACATCAATCAGATCACCAGCGCAGGAGTGATGTTTACCCCGGGCCTGGCAGTTGACGGGCAGGTTAAAAGCGCGGGGAAGGTGTTAAGCGTTGAGGATATAAAAAAAATTATCGCATAGGAGGCTTTGAGTTCTATGTCAAACGACTGCTGTTCACAGGGTGACATCCTTGTATTTACCTGCTCAGGCGCTGCTAACGTGGGGCAGGTTGCCAATCAGGCTGCTGTTGATCTGCAACAGGAGGGCGTAGCAAAAATGCTGTGCCTTGCCGCTATCGGCGGCAATGTTCAAAGCATGATTGCAATGGCACAGGCCGGCAAACAGGTTGTGGGTATTGACGGCTGCCCAGAAGGCTGCACACAGAAAACCATGGAGCGAGCGCAACTGTCTTTGACGCATCATGTTGTCGTGACCGAGCTCGGCTTTGAAAAGTGTGCATTTGATGGTACTACGAACAATGAAATGCTTAACACGGTGAAACAAACGGTTCGGGACAGGGTTACTTCGACCTGCGCGGTGCAATCAGGCGAAAAAACCGATAACACGGGAGGATCGAAATGTTGTTGCTGAAAAAAACAAAGAAAATAATGATGGTTGTAATTCTGGCCGGGTGTGCTGTCTGGGGTACTCATGAATTTTTTGAAGGGAAGCCGTCGGCGGCCGCTACGCCCGCCGCTTCCGGGGAAGTCAGCGGCGCGGATGCCCATGTCAAGGCGTATTATTTTCACGGCAACTTCCGCTGCGGCAGCTGCAGAACCATAGAGAAGTATTCACGAGAGGCTGTTGAGACGTATTTTGACAAACAGCTCAAGGACGGAACCCTGGTTTTTCAGACAGTCAATGTAGACAAGCCTGAAAATAAACATTTTATCCAGAAGTATCAGCTGGTGACCAGATCTCTGGTTCTGGTCGAATATAAGGACGGCAAGCAGGTCAAATGGAAAAACCTGCAAAAAGTATGGCAGCATTTAAACAATGAAGACGCATTCTTCACTTATGTAAAAACAGAAACAGAAAAATATCTTAAGGATCTGTAATGGATTTGTCCTCTATTCCGGTAATTTCAGCTGTCTGGCTGGGCATTCTGACATCGGTGAGCCCCTGTCCGCTGGCGTCAAACATTGCAGCGGTGTCTTATATTGTGAAAGGCGGGGATCGCACAGTTGCGGTTTTCTCATCAGGCATTGCATACACACTGGGCCGTGCGGTGGCCTATACGGCTCTCGGCAGCCTTATCAGTGCTTCGCTGTTAAACGTTCCTTTGGTTTCACATTTTCTACAGACAGCAATGCCCAAAGTATTGGGTCCTGTGCTTATTGTAACCGGTCTGTTTTTGCTGGGGGTATTTTCTTTTTCATTTTCGGGATTAACGGTTTCTCAGGATACTGCTGAAAGGCTGAGACAAGGCGGGGTTGCAGGAGCTTTCGTCCTGGGTGTTTTGTTTGCACTTGCTTTTTGTCCGGTGTCGGCGGCCCTTTTTTTCGGCAGCCTCATTTCGCTTTCGATCAAACAAAGTTCTCCTGTCGCTTTGCCACTGCTGTACGGTATCGGAACAGGGCTTCCGGTGCTGGGGTTTGCCTTGGTGATTTTAGCGGGAGTCAAAAATATCGGACGATTATTCAACACCGTTACAAAAGCAGAATATTGGGTTCGGAGGATAACAGCTGTAGTTTTGATAGCAGTGGGTGTTTATTACGTTCTGGTATATATTTTTAATATTCAATTTTCATGAAGTCCATGCTACAACATAGCATGGCTCGAAAAAAACGCTGATCTAAAAAATTCGACTGCAAAGCACTTTCATTATGTTACGATGTTTTATCGCTGATGAAAGATAAAAAAAAGAAAATCATAATAGTTATCTGTGT
>CAZUMW010000061.1:0-22096 GCA_964621615.1 uncultured Thermodesulfobacteriota bacterium | reverse complement strand
AACAAAACTTCAGCCCGCATTCATATGCAAAAACCTAACCGGAAATTACTGGGATTTAGGGGGATTTCCTTTAAATCATCAGACATAAAAGAACCAATTTAAATCCCCCCTGGCCCCCCTTTGAAATAAAGGGGGGAATAAAAAAAATGTGCAGCTGTTACTGCCGTTTGCAAAATTATTTTTTTTATGTCAAATCCTACACGAAAAAACACCTGCCGCCCCCGTATCGGCATCACCATGGGTGATCCGGCCGGCGTGGGGCCTGAAATAATAATAAAAGCGCTGAATGACAACCGTGTGTCCGACTGCTGCCGCCCCGTCATTTTCGGCGACCGGACAATCCTTGAGCGTGAGGCAAAAAAGCTTACTATCCCTATTTCGCTCACAGAAGCGTCCTGTAGAGATATTTCCGCATTGCCGTCCGACCGGATATGCCTCATTGAGGCCTCACAGCTGAACCCTGCTGACACACAATACGGACGCCCCACAAAAGAAACCGGTGCGGCAATGGCCGCGTATATTACACAAAGCGTACAGGCTGCGCGTGACCGCACGATCGATGCCGTCGTAACCGCTCCGATCAACAAGCAGTCTCTGCACGATGCCGGATATGATTTTCCCGGGCATACCGAGATGCTCGCACATCTCACCGGAGCCCGGAAAGTGGTCATGATGCTTGCAGGCGAAACGCTGCGTGTGGTGCTTGTCACCATACACTGTGCGCTTACAGATGTTCCCTCCCGGCTCGACAGCACATCCATTCTCGACACACTATGCATAACACACAGCAGCCTTCAGCAGCTTTTCGCCATACCCGAGCCGCGCCTTGCGGTTGCCGCGCTCAATCCCCACGCCGGAGAAGGCGGCCTGTTCGGGCATGAAGAGGAAACTGTTATTATGCCGGCGATAAAAGAGGCACAGGCACGCGGCATCGCTGTTACCGGCCCCTGCCCTGCCGATACGCTCTTTTATTATGCCTCCCAGGGAATGTATGACGCTGTTGTGTGCATGTATCATGATCAGGGACTCATTCCGCTCAAGCTGCTTCATTTTGAAGACGGCGTAAACATCACCCTCGGGCTGCCCATTATACGCACATCAGTCGATCACGGCACTGCATATGACATCGCCGGGACCGGAACGGCAAACCCCGAAAGCATGATAAGCGCTATCCTCATGGCATCCCGCATGGCCCGGGCTGCAGCCATTCAAAAATGATACATTTGAAAAACATTTATGACTATGGTACTATGACCATAGTCTTGTTTTGTATAAAGGAGGCAGCCCATGACCGAAACCGTTTCCAAATCAAAATTCAAACCAAATGCACTTGAATTTTTTCGCAAGGTCCAGAACACCGGCAAGGAGTTAATAATAACCGACCACGGAAAACCGGTTTTAAAAATTATCCCCTATTGCGAGGATCCGAATGAAGCATTGCGGCCACTTCGTGATACCGTCATAAGCTTTACCGATCCGACCGAACCGGTAGGAGACACGGACTGGGAGGTCTTGAAATGATACTGCTCGACACCCACACATGGGTATGGTTTGCCGGCATGCCGGATATGCTTTCAAAACGTGCGCGAAAAGCTATCGACCATGCAGTGGACAGTGGAACCATCTATCTGTCATGCATCAGCACGTGGGAAATCGCCCTGCTTGTTAAAAGAAAAAGGCTTACACTGTCAATTGGCCTCAGCGAATGGCTAAAACATTCAGAAAGGCTGACATTTTTACAGTTTATCCCTGTTGATAACACTATCGTGATGGCATCTGTCTCCCTGAAGCAGCCGATTCACCCTGATCCGGCGGACCGTATTATTATCGCCACCGCAATACAGATGGGCATCCCCATTATCACAAAAGACAAAAAACTTATAGAATATCCATATGTAACCACTATCTGGTAACATGTGATTCCGACAGACACAAAATATCTACAGCCTTTCCTTTCAGCGTATTTATTACTTCTGCAATTACATATACGGTCATTGCATGCCCGAAAAAACAAATGTTCGCACCACGTCACATTACCCTATATTAGTAAAAACCGTCAAACCGTATTAAAATGAGCGAACAGAAACACATCACCATTAAAGGCGCACGGGTCCACAACCTTAAGAATATCACTGTAGAAATACCGAAAAACAGGCTTGTGGTAATCACCGGCAAAAGCGGATCGGGAAAATCGTCCCTTGCCTTTGACACGCTCTATGCAGAAGGCCAGCGCCGGTATGTTGAGTCGCTGTCCGCCTATGCCCGCCAGTTTCTCGAACAGATGCAGAAGCCGGACGTCGATGCAATCGAGGGCCTGTCACCGGCAATCGCGATTGAGCAGAAAACCGTCAGCAAAAGCCCTCGGTCAACCGTTGCCACTATCACTGAAATATACGATTATCTGCGCGTGCTTTTTGCCCGCGCCGGCACCCCGTACTGCTACTCGTGCGGGCGGGAAATCGTTTCTCAGACCGTCCAGGAGATGGTTGACCGCATTATGGCTCTCCCCGCGGGTGAAAAAATCATCGTACTCTCCCCGGTTGTGCGGGGCAAAAAAGGGGAATTCAAAAAAGAGCTTTCCGGCATGATCAAAAACGGCTTTGTCCGTGCGCGCATAGACGGCCGCATGCAGGAGCTGTCATCTGACCTCACGCTTGACAAAAACAAAAAGCACACCATCGATATCGCTGTCGACCGGCTGGTAATCAAACCGGGAATCGAAAAGCGGCTTGCCGATTCGCTGCAAACCGCTCTGCAGTTCAGCGACGGCATTGTGCAGATCGCTCCCTTTTCCGCTGAGGAAATGGTCTTCAGCGAGCATCACGCGTGTATTGAATGCGGAATAAGCTATGCTGAAATCAGCCCGCGAACGTTTTCCTTCAACAGCCCCTACGGCGCCTGCCCCGCATGCTCAGGGCTTGGGCACACGTTTGTTCCCGATATAACGCGTATCATTCCCGATCCCTCGCGCACGCTTCGCGAGGGTGCCCTTGCGCCGCTTGCAAACAGCACCGGCACCTACTTCAGCTATTTTGTCGATTCGCTCGCGCGCCATTACGGTTTTTCTCTCGACACCGCATTTAATGCGCTGCCCTCAGGCATTCAAAACGTATTGTTATACGGTTCAGGAAATGAAAAAATCCCGTTTACCTATGAAGATGAAAAAAGAGCCTACAGCACCAAAAAAGCCTTCGAGGGCATCATACCGTACTTAAACAGGCGCTACCATGAAACGGAATCGGACCAGGTCAGGGACGATATCCGCCGCTACATGACCGGGCAGCCCTGTGCAGAATGCGGGGGTGCCCGCCTGAAAAAAGAAAGCCTCTTTGTAAAAATCAGCGGCTGCTCCATCGCCGATATCACCGCTATGCCGGTAACCCGCGCACGCGATTTTATATCCGGCCTGACCTTTTCGCCGCAGCAGGAAGCAATCGCTGCCCCTCTCATAAAAGAGATACGGCATCGCCTGTACTTTCTGGCCTATCTCGGCCTCGGCTATTTAACCCTCGACAGGGTCGGCGGCACGCTGTCCGGCGGGGAGGCGCACCGAATCAGACTGGCGACCCAGCTTGGCACCCGGCTTTCAGGAGTGCTGTATGTTCTGGATGAGCCGAGTGTCGGGCTGCACCCGCGCGATACAGAGCGGCTTCTGAACACTCTGTGCGAGCTTCGTGATATCGGCAACACCATTATTGTGGTGGAGCATGATGCAGCAACAATCCGTGCCGCTGATTATGTTGTAGATCTTGGCCCGGGCGCGGGCACTGAAGGCGGCTCTGTGGTCGCAGCAGGAACGCCGCAGCAGATCGAAAAAAATGCGCGATCAGTTACCGGGCGCTATTTGAGCGGCAAAAAACACATTCCGCTTCCTGTGCGCAGAAAAGCCCATGCCTGTCCGCTGCTCAGCCTGCGCGGCGCCGCAGAGCATAACCTTAAAAACATAAGCATTGATATACCGCTGGGGCTGTTTGTCTGTATAACAGGCGTTTCCGGTTCCGGGAAAAGCACCCTGCTGCTTGACACCCTGTACCCTGCGCTGTCAAATAAAATATCCCGCACATCCATGGCTGCCGGCGCCCACACGTCAATCGGCGGCCATGAGAGCATACAGAACATTATCCACATCGACCAGTCGCCTATCGGCAGAACCCCCCGCTCGAATCCCGCCACATTTACCGGCCTGTTCAACCTCATACGCGATATTTTCGCAAAGCTGCCGGAGTCAAAAATCAGGGGGTACCGTCCCGGCCGCTTCAGCTTTAACGTGAAGGGGGGAAGATGTGAAGCATGCCAGGGAGACGGGCTTATAAAAATTGAAATGCATTTTCTTCCTGATATGTATGTCGTCTGCGACGTGTGCGGCGGCCGGCGCTACAACAGGGAGACGCTTGAAATAACCTATAAAGGCAAAAACATCGCACAGGTGCTTGATATGACCGTGCAAAATGCCATGCAGTTTTTTGAAAACATCCCGTCCATACGCAACAAGCTGCAGGTGCTCAACGACGTGGGGCTCGGGTACCTGACGCTCGGCCAGCAGGCAACCACGCTTTCCGGGGGCGAGGCACAGCGCATAAAGCTTTCCCGGGAGCTCGGCAAAAAAACGCGCGGGCACACGCTGTACATCCTCGATGAGCCCACAACAGGGCTTCATTTTGACGACGTTGCACAGCTTTTGAACGTTTTGGACGCGCTGGTTGATAAAGGCAACACGGTGGTCGTGATAGAGCACAACCTGGACGTCATAAAAACAGCTGATTACATCATTGAGCTCGGCCCGGAAGGGGGCGAAGGCGGGGGGACAGTGGTGGCGTGCGGATCACCCGAAGAGGTGGCCGCATCAGAAATGTCCCCGACGGGTATGTTTTTGCAAAAGGTTATCGCTGCACCATAAGCCGCACGACCTCGATGTTTCATTATCATCATCCGGCCGGGTGCAGTCCAGAAAATCACTGTACCAGCTGACCGCAAGCAGAAACGTAACGCCGGCGGCAAACAGATCGCCGCCCGGATCTTCGCTGTTTTGTGACTGAATGACCAAAATAAGCGCCTGGACAGCATATTCAGCAGACAATACTAAATTAAGCGCACAGCTTATGGCTTGAGTAGCATTGTCCGATAGGATGCTGCTCGCGGCTGCGCTGCAGCCGTACGCCGGAGGCTCGCTGCAGCATACCGGTGATACGGCAGCACATACACCGAACAGACATAATATAATAAGGGAAAAACAAAGCGCCTTCATGTCTCCTTACCTGCAGGTAAGCAGTTCAGCAATATACAGCAGCTCTGCAAGGGCAAGAATGGATTTCTGTACAGCCTGCAGTTTTGCTATGGTATCTTCATCCGGATCGTCCTCAGCATATTGCACGGCACAAATGCGGTAGGCCAGAGCGCTTTCAACAAGATCGAGCATATCTCCGGCGGTTGCAACCCGGAAACAGGCCGGCTCCTGTTGGCTGTTAATCAAAAGGCCGATAAACATTTTCTGCAGCGCGGCATACACATCGACCCCCTCGAGCCAGCACTGGAGTATAAGCCTGGCGCAGTGAGAGCAGCCGTCCCGGCCGGCACTGTATGGCCAATCCTCGCAGGCGCCATACTCTTTTTGGGTAAAAGCCCCGTGCCCCTCATAGCATTCCGGCCGCTGTTCCCAGCTCCGGGCAGCCGCAGAAGGAACGGCACACAGCAGTACCGCACCAAAAGCAACGATCCGTATGCTATAGGCTCTGCATAACCGCTTCGGCCATAAGCCGATACCCGCGCTCCGTGGGATGGACTCCATCGGCCTGCACCAGCGCTTCATGCTGCTCCCCCTGTTTGATTGCATCATACCAGTATTCATGGGCCCGCACGACCGTGCACCCGTTCACATCGCCTGAGGCTTCAAGCTGGTCATACAGCCGCTCCACCGCATCCCGCTCATCTTCATACAAAACAGCAGACGAGGACAGCAATATGATATCAGCAGCGGTATAGCTTTTTATTATTTTAATCATGGAGTCTATATTGCTGCGATACTCAGCAGGAGTATATCCGCTACAGGCATCGTTCAGACCGAATTGGATAATAACCAGCTGCGGCCTTTCGTCAACCACATCGGAATACACGCGACGAAGGCCTCCCTCTGCGGTATCACCGGGAATCCCCCTGTTGATAAAATCAACGCAGCTGCCGGGATACGTCCCGGCAATCATATCATCCAGAAAGTGCACATATCCCTTGTCAACCATCCAGCCGAACGTCAGAGAATCACCGATTGCGACAATACGAAGCGGTTTTCCTTCTTTGAGTGCTGAGGTTATTTTTCCAAGTGACATAAAAGGCTCTTTTCTCTCATAGGCAACAGGAAAGCGCCGGGTTACCGTACCGAAGAGAACGTGCGCTGTTCCAGCAGCTGCCCTGGACCGCGCATACGTTTTTTTCTTCTCTTCTGTATTGTGCCGTCCGGCTCCCGAATTCCGCCGGCATCCCCCCGTTTTGCACCTGTCAGGACATCGCACACGGAAACACGCTTCCGGTTACGGGACATCAATTACGACCTCAGTTACGGCATCTCTCTTTCAGCAGCCCGCAGCAACTGCTCAAAGCGGCTTACGGACGGGCGGTCTGCAGGCTGTTTGTTCAGAGACTTCTGGATAAATTCACGCATTACCGGCGACATGTTATCAGGCAGCATGCTCAAATCAGGAGGCGACTCACGGTGCTGTCTGATTATATCAAGGACAGACTCACCCATGAAAAGTTTTTTGCCGGTGAGAGCTTCAAAGCACACAACCGCAAGCGAATACAAGTCTGCAGCCGGCTCTATACCGATCGATGATGACGGCAGATCGAGTGTTTCCGGAGGAAAATAATGCGGTGTTCCGTTAATTTTTTCAGGGCGCTTGTGTATGGGAAGTGCAAGCCCGAAATCCGCCAGCATAAACACAGGCTCGCTGTCCCGTATATCGATAAAGATATTCTCCGGCTTCACATCACGGTGAACATATCCGCGCCGGTGGGTATATAACAGCGCGGATCCGATGTGGGAAAACATGCGCTCTGTCAATGACCGCGGAACCGGGGCGCTCCGGCGCCCATATTCGGTAATCAATTGCCGCAGCGTCTGACACCGCAGCGACGTGCTGTTTGAGCGTGAAACATGCATGCCCTGCGCCCAGTCCATAATGATAAAATAAGTCCCATAGGCTTCAACAATTTCATAGGTGTTCACAATATTGGGATGGCGCAGACCGGTAAAGTGCTCCCCGATAAACTTTGCTATATAGTCTCCCTCATACTGCAGATCATGGCGGTACACTTTCGCACACAGCTTCCTGTTTTCGCCCCCTATTGCATACACCTTCGACGTCATACCCTCGCCGAGCTTTCTTCCAAGCTCATAGGTGCCCTGCCTGCCCTGAATCGTCAGCCCGTTGCCGAGCAGGCAGCGATACACAATGGGGCTGGTGAACAGGGTCTCTTTCTTTATAGCCAGCACGGTGACTGTTTCGTCACCGGCAACAACGGTTGAATTGCGCGGCCTGTCCGTCAAAACAGCCATCTGTCCAACCATTGCCCCCCGTTGCATAACAGCCTGTTCGGCTCCCTCACGGGTGACAATAACGGTGCCGTCCAGGATAACATACAGACACCTGCCCTCCTCTCCCTTTTTTATAAGGGTTGCGCCGGGCTGAAATGTCAACACCCTGCCGTGCTTTATAATTTCGAGAAAATCAGAGCGATTCTCGAGCGCTCCCTCGATGCAGCTTCCGGTACGGTTGAGCTGCATCAGGGCATATATGATCGACGCGCTGATATCGTTGTCCTGTATGGAATAGCGGATGATATCCCTGAGCGTCTGGGTTTCATCGCTCATATAAAGCTGAATGCCGTCATCCATATAGCGTGCTGTTTGTCAAAATGCTGCGTTTTTGGGGGTCCGGGGAAATGCAATGACGTCACGAATGTTGCTTAAGCCGGTCACAAAAAGCATCAGGCGCTCGAACCCGAGGCCAAAGCCGCTGTGCGGGGCTGATCCGAACATGCGCAACTCTCGATACCACCAGATATCTTTCTCCGCCACACCCGTCTCATTCAATCGCTCGGAGAGCGCCCGGAGCGAGTCCTCGCGCTGCGATCCGCCGATAATCTCCCCGATATAGGGGAAAAGCACATCCATTGCCCGCACGGTACTCCCGTCACTGTTGAGCTTCATATAAAAAGGCTTTATTTCCTTCGGGTAATCCGTTACCACAACAGGCTTTTTAAAATAGCGCTCCACAAGATAGCGCTCATGCTCTGCCTGAAGGTCACATCCCCAGCCGACCGGAAACTCAAATGAGGCGTCAGCCTTTGCAAGAATGTCTATTGCGTCCGAGTAGGATATCCGCTCAAAGGTCCCCTGCGTCACCGACAAAAGCCGTTCAATCAATCCCTTATCGTATCGGGTGTTAAAAAATACAAGATCATCGTGCCGTTGCTCAAGCACGTCTTTGATTATCTGTATAATAAATTCTTCGGCAAGGTCAATAGTGTCATCCAGATCATAAAAAGCCATTTCCGGCTCAACCATCCAGAATTCAGCAAGGTGCCGCGGCGTATGTGAATTTTCTGCGCGGAATGTAGGCCCGAATGTGTATATTTCGGAAAGGGCAAGCGCGCCGGCCTCACCTTCAAGCTGTCCGGATACGGTAAGCCGCGTTTCCTGGCCGAAAAAATCCTCTTCATAATCAATGCCCCCCTGTGCAGTGCGCGGCGGATCGCCGGGATCGATGGTCGTTACCCGAAACATATTCCCCGCCCCCTCACAGTCCGATGCGGTAATAATGGGGGTGTGCAGACAGCAAAACCCGCGGCTGTGAAAAAAGCTGTGTATGGCATATGCCAGCGTGTTCCGGATACGCAGCATCGCCCCGAACGTATTGGTGCGGGGGCGAAGGTGTGCAATCCGGCGCAGAAACTCAAGCGAGTGTCCCTTTTTCTGCAGCGGGTATGAATCGGGGTCGGCCGGGCCGTACACCTCGATTTGCGTAACCTGCAATTCTATAGGCTGCCCTTTTCCGGGCGACTGGACAACTGTCCCGCTCAGCCGTACGCACGCCCCGGTAGTAACGGACTGTATAACGCTTTCTTCAAAGAGACCAGCATCGACGACCCCCTGAAGGCTGTGTATTGTGGAGCCGTCATTAAGCGCTATGAAGTGAACCTTTTTGCCGCTCCGGCGTGAGCGCACCCATCCCGCAACAGTGACATTTTGGCCCACGGGCCGTGTCCGGTTCAGCTCGCTTATTTTTGACCGTTTTATTTTCATATGTGGCACCGGTTCCGGCAGGCGGCTGCTTTAGCTGAGATATATAACTTCGACTGATATTCAGAAAGAGTAGCAAACACGGCAGGGAGTGTCAACTGAAGGCTTGATTGGCGGGACGGGGCCGGGCAATGCCGGCTTCCAATTATCGGCGGACACGCTGACGCTTTGTCCTCCCCACGGTGATGGATGAAAATCTGGCAGGGTGGACACGGATGTGTCCACCGATTGAAAAGATACGGCGAAAATAAGGACAGCGGATACGCTGTCGCTTTGTCCGCCACAGGATTATCATCCCCGCTCCGGGCACTCCCCCGGCATATATGAAACAGGGGGCAGGCTCTTATCCGGAGCATCCGGTATTGTTATTCACAGATTGCTTCTGAAGGACACATGGTAACGCAGGACCCGCAATCGATGCAGTAATCATCATAGACAACTGCTGTTTCATGAAGCTCCAGAGCACCCTCGGGGCACACATCGCTGCAGCATCCGCATGCAAGACATTTATCTGTATCAATCGTCACGGCCATGGCACAAATCTCCTCTGTAGAGGTTACCGGGTTGCAGGATAATGTCAAAGATTATACTGCTGTTCCGAATTCTCAACCTATGAATCTTTCAACTTTCTTAACCAAGCATATCTTTCAGCGATACCTGGGCTTTAGTCATTTTATTATGTATATCCGGGTATTCCGCTGCAATACGCTCGCTGTGCTTTAAAATTGCATCCCACATCAGCCGGGGGGACTTATACTGATTGTATGTGCCTTCAAGAACTTCATCCTGTATTAATGAAAACAGATAGTCGATTTCCTCATCCGTATAGGTCGGCACCAGCACAAAGCCCTGTGCCACTCGAAGGGCCTCATTGCTGTTAAACTCAAATGATTCACTCCACCAGCTGGTATATTCCTCAAAGCCGTCATATCCGTTCAGCTCCTGCGCGACCGCGTTACCTGCACGGAAGCCGCACATCAGACCGCCCTGCACTTCAACCTCAACATATGCGGCAGCATCACCGATCACCAGCACATTGCCGCGGCAGGGGTTGCGCATTGAGCTGTATGCTTTAACCGTACAGCCTACTTTTTTCACAATGCGGGCGTTTTTAAGCTGAGGCGACAGCGCGCCCTTTTGCGTGACTGTGGCGAAAAGCTGCTCAGGAGGCATCTTTTTGTTGCCCGTTACCACCAGATAGCCGGCGCCGTCCTGTGCCATCGACGGTCCTATCAGAAGCGGTGCCATGCCCATATAGGACCGGCCGAAATATGTCTTGAGGGCTGAGGGCTCAAAATCACCGATTCCTTCGAGGTGATAGATAATGCACAGGCCGGTACCGAAAAAGGAGCGCTCAGCATTCAGCCCCATTTTATCCGCCAGGCCTGCGTTGACACCGTCTGCGATAACTATTTTTCGAGCCGTAACGGTTGAGTGGGTGCCGTCTTGAGTAACTGAAAGGGTTACTCCGTCATCCCCATCGCGCGCTCCGTACACCACTGTGCCCGGCATAAACGCTACGCGCTCCTGTTCGCACTGCTCCCATAGTATTTGCAGAAGCCTGCCTTTATCAAACTTGACCACAATAGGGCTATTGTCTTCGTTGGCAAAGTGTATTCTATTACCTGAGGGAGAATAAAAATACTTATCAGTAACCGGGTGCAGGGGGCCGTCATAGTCAACGCTGAATCGATTGCGGATAAATTCGACACGCCCGCCGTCAATGCGGATTGTTTCACCCTCAAAATCCTCATCCATAATCCACTGCTCGCAGCACGCGCGGGTAATCTGCGAAACATCTCTCCTTTTTTCTACAACAATAACCTTCAGCCCGCTTTGGGCGGCTGTTTTCGCAGCCATAAGTCCTGCGGGGCCGGCGCCGACGACAGCAACATCATACATCATAACAATTTCCTTTCAGATAGAAGTATTTTTGTTATCTTCCCAAAAATGCCATGCGCTGCGCGCGCCCCCATCATGTCTTATCGTTACTTCAAAAAATAGTGGATCAAAATACAATATCAAACACCTTCCCGGTTTTCTCCTCTCCAAACACGCTTATCATAAACGGGTAGCCGGGATCGTTTCCCTTCATAAGCACTCTGGTCGAATCTTTTTTGCGGCGGTAGTGCGAGCGCTCATCCTCGCTGGCAAGCGGCTGTGCCTTTTTCCACAGATCGATATATGTTTTTATGTATTCTCCGATTACATCAGGAACGCGCTCCAGCCCCGTCTCTGTAAGATTGACTATCATCTTATAAGGTGAAAGGCTGTACACGGTTTTTGAAGGCAGATCGACCGCTTTATCCGCCAGCTCATCCCCGAACAGCTCGATGCCTTTCGGCTTCAGCTCGCTCAGCGGCTCGATATAGGTATCGGCATAACCTGGCCAGACAACAGGATCCATAAGCGGTATGAAATCACAAATGGGAACGTTCATCACGCCGGGAACAATTGTGAGATTGCACCACAGCACCGGAAAGCAATGCCCATCATCGGGCCACACCAGCGCTGTTTCCTCCACCACGCCGGTATCATGCATGCGGATAGAGCAGAAAACCACTTTTTCTATTTTATCAGCAGTATATACATCAATGTCAATAGTGCCTCCTTCAGCCTCAATCCGGCGCAGCTGCGGGTCGACATCGGCAGGTTGCTGCATAACCGGGCTGAGCCCTTTTTCAGCGGCGGTAATAAAACTGCTTTTTTCAGCCATGGTGAGCTCCTTTTTATTGGGGTTATGGCTCAATAATTGAAATTGACACTTCACCAAGCTCTTCGCCCAGAAACTTATCCAGCGATCCTTTTCCCGGATCGTTTTCACTGTACAGTGCAGTAATATTTTTTCTGCGCTGCGCAATAAGTTTCATATAATCCGACTCAGGATCGCAGGGCCGTGCATCCCGGTAAATCGAAAGCCATGCCTTCAAATAATCGATAGCGCAATTCTTCAGCATGTCCACGCTCCCGGGGGTCCGCTTGTCAATAGTACCCGTTATCAGATACGGTGAATGCAAAGCTCTCACCCAGTAAAACATGCTCGGCCTGAGCCCGGACATGGTGGAGTAATTCATATATGCCTCTTCAAGAGGCTCGTATAAGTACCGATGCAGATAATCAAGGTTTCTTCCGCAATCATCACAGGGGAGCAGATCGCATATAAAAAAGATGTGATCTTCCGACTCGTCCCAGTCCATTACGTAATAGGGAAAATCGTATTCGGGGGCGGGTGAAATTACCAGCACATCGGCGCGCATTGAGCCGTAAAAATTCATGCTGGAAACGCCGATTTTATGCAGCTTGTCGGCGCTGTATGCTCGGGTAAAGCACCTGTTGCCTTCAAGCACAAAATCATTGAGCGGACGGATATCGACCCCCTTGTACTCAAGCATCTGCTCACGGTCTATGTCCGCTATCTCTTCAAGGAGAATATCCAGAATCGGCGTAAATGCTATGCCGCCCTCCGGAGACGCTGCCGCGCTCTCAGCGGTTTTTTGAGCTGACTGCTGTGTATCGCTTTTTTTTGCGGCGTCGCTGATGCCTTCGATAAATATAGCGTCCTGCGGGCATTCGCGCATACAGGTGCCGCACTCAAGGCAGCGAAACGGGTCGGTGATGATACAGATGCCCTCCTGTATTTCAAGTATTTTCATCGGACATGCGGTAACACACAGGCCGCAGCCGATACATAGCTCCTCACTCACCGAGAACTGCGTTTTTTTTCGTTCCTGCTCCATGTGACGTGACCTCATTGAATATGGTTAGGTGACCGGTTTTGCTTCAAGCAGATTATTTCGTATTCTGCGAAGCACATCTTTACATATTGAAAGCTCTTCAGAAGAAATGCCCTGCTGTGCCAGCCGCGCATTTTCAATACCCAGCGGGATAAGGTCCTGCTCAAGCTTTTTACCGACCGCGGTCAGAAAAACCGCTTTTTGCCGTTTGTCTATAGCGCCGGACTTTCGCACGACAAGGCTGCGGCGCTCAAGGCCGTCCACAAGCCTGGTAACGGTTGTCTTATCCTTGCCGATGCTTTCGGCAAGCTGCTGCTGATACTGACCGTTGTTCTGCCACAGCAACAGCAAAATCATCCACTGCTCAACGGTAATATCATATCCCTTGCCGTCAAACATGGACTGCAGCCGGTTAACCAGCGCGCGTGATGCTCTCGTAACCAGCGTTGCCAGCAAATTATCCGGCGAAAACGACTCAGCATCCATGTATATTGTATTCCATTGGTGTCCAAAACAATTCTTTCGTCGGCACGGGCCCGGGGCGCTGACTGAGCTCACAGCTCCGGACGGGTTTTGCATAAACAAAACAACCGGATAATGTGCGTGCAACCGGTGTACAACAAACCCGGAACCTACGAACCAAACAATCCCTCATACACAATATCGATAATGTCATACACCGGAAGCGGCTTTTCCCGCTGCTGTGACGCTGCACCAAGATTCATTTCACAAAACGGACACGCGCTCACAAGAGCTTCAGCCCCTGTTTCCTGTGCAGCCGTAACGGCGTCCCCTCCTATTGCAGAAGCAACGGTACCGTCTTTAAACAGCCGCATACCTCCGCCGGCGCCGCAGCAGATCGTGTTCTCGCGGGTGGCAGCGCGCTCAACAATCTCAACACCCTCAACGGACCGAATCACCGCTCTCGGCTGATCATACACACCCGAATGCCGTCCAAGATGACAGGGGTCATGATAGGCGACTTTTGCAGAAAACGAATTTCGCATGCTGTTTTGCAACGCTGAAATACAGTCAGACAGAAACTCGGTAATGTGCAAAACCTCTGCGCTCAACGGCACTGTTGCCTCACTGTATTCCCGTTTCAAGGTGTGGTAGCAGCCTGCGCAGAGGGTCACAATTTTTTTACAGCCGAGGCTGTTAAATAATGCAATATTATTCTCCATCATGTCCCGTGCCAGATCACGATCTCCGATTTTCCGCTGTACGCTTCCGCAGCACGGCTCATTTTTCCCCAAAATGGCAAAATCGGCACCCATCAGATTAAGCACTGCTACAGCCTTTTCAAGGCGCGCGGAAAGCTCAGGCTGCGCCGGCATCGTGCAGCCGGAATACAAAAGAATTTCTGCAGGGTCTTTTTTAATATCACGAACAGGGTGCTTTCGCGCCCATTTGCCCTTAACGCTTCGCGGAACCCCCCACGGGCTGTCATAATTGCGCGTGGCGGCCAGCGCAGCATGGTATGCCTGCGGCACCCACTGCGGATATGAGTGCAGCACATCCGCACGCATTGCCTCTACTATACGCTCTGTTCTTACAAGCGGCTCTCCTGTTTTTTCATCTGTGCTCCCGCACTGGGTAACACAGTTTCCGCACATCGTACAGCTGTAGATTGCCTCTGCCAGGCCCGGGGAAAGAGAAATATCCTTTTCCAGCAGTCCACGCGCTATAATAACTTTTCCGCGCGCGTAGAAATGTTCAAAGCCTGCGGTGCTCTCTCTGACGGGGCAGACATAGGGAACGGTTTGAGTAACCTTGCTGCCGCACACACCGCATCTTCTGCAGTTGTAGATATACCGGCGCACTTTTTCCAGTTCAGTCAACATTCCACAACCCCTGATTTAATATGCCATGGGGGTCAAGAAGCCCCTTTATATCAGAAAAAAGCCGCTTATATCCGGGGGACCAGTAGCGCGCATTCAGGTTCGACATGATGCCCTGATTGTATAAATCAACCAGGCCGAGCTCATGAGTGAACTCCTGAAATGAGCGCATTATTTCCCTGACAAAGCCATCGAGCACAGAAGACTCAACATCATCAAAAAACACATCGATTTCACCTATGATGGTACACTGATCGATCGGGGCAAAAAATTCAAACGTTGCCCGGGGTGTAAAGCCCTTGTCGCGCGCCTCTCTGAGCCGATCCTCACGCCAGGACATAAGCTTCGGGAAATAAAAGAGAAATTTAGTTCGGGGCACCGTAAAGGGGAGCCATGCGGCCATTCCCAGTGAATTAAAAAGGCTCAGACCGCCCATTTCCATGCTCTCCCCGCTCTCGGCAGGCGCAGACATCGCTTCTGCCATGGCGTCCATCATCGGATCCCGCTCCGCGTCGAGCTGCTGTGCAATATCGTCAAAGGCTGCACGCTTTGCATCCATTTCCGCAGCGGTGTGCCCCTGCATCATCCCCATAACATAGTATGATTCACCCTCAATGCCGGGTACAAAATTTCGAATTGCCCCAGGACCGAACACCATAACAGGATCAAAGGGGTGCGGGTTCACCCGCTCCACATGACGGGTTACCATGTCTATCACGCGGTCAAGCCGGCTAAACGTAGCTATACTCGCACGGGTAACCTCAGGATGCTTTGCAAGGCGCAGCGATACTTCGGTTTTAATTCCAAAAGACCCTCCGTCCCCGATAAACAGCCCGCTAAGATCAGGGCCGCCGATGTTCCGATTATACACCAGAGACTGCTTAACATTGGTGGCGGGCCCGCTTCCGGTGCGCACAATCTTTCCATCAGGAAGGACCACCGTCATGCTGACAATATCTGTCCATATACCGCCGCCTCCAGCCGTACCTGAAATCCAGCCGCCCAACGAAACCGCGTGCAGCGGCGCCATCGGGCTGAATATATAATACCCCTCTTTTTTACAGGCACCGGCGAGCTTACCCATAATAATTCCCGCTTCGGCCGAAACTGTCATATTTGCTGCATTGAATTCAAGAACCCTGTTCATTCTGGTCATATCAAGCAGCACGGTATGTGCCGATTCGCCGGGAGGCTGTCCGTAAATGCTCGCCCCGCCGCCACGCACTACAACCGGGATGCGGTGCTCATGGGCAAATGCCATAATTTCAGATACTTCCCCGGTACAGCCGGGGCGAACAGCAACAGCGGCACCGGTACCGCCGAAAACACTGGCATCCTGTTTATAGGCATATATTTCAGCCGGCTCGGCGGTTACATACTCTCTGCCGGTAATGGCGGAAATATGTTCAACAATGGCAACGCTGTCCATACGAATATCCTGAGGAATAATTTTAGTTGCATATACAACCAAATATACTGTATGATTCCTCCGCTGTCAATGAATTATTTCTGCACAGGATGATTTTTTTCAGGAAACGGCTGACACATCCGTGTCCGCCCTGCAACTATGACTGCAAAGAACCATTCTGTAGGGCGGACAAAGCGGCAGCGTGTCCGCCCTACAACTAAAGAATACCAAACGGCAAAAATGCTGTCAGAATCCGGGAGCCGGAAACAGGGAATCACAATAAAACGAAACAGCCGGGTCGCTTTATGCCCGGCTGTTTCGTTTATTCCTCAAATACAATTTCTTCATCAGCAACAGTGCGTCCGCCGATCCGTGTGGGGTAAATCCGCCAGAAATTGGAATGCTCAGGGGTACGCAGCGTCATCTGGAGGAGGTCTTCCCACGTACCCTCAGGCATTCCCATATGCCGTTCGCCGGCGCGAACCGCACGGGTTATTTCCTCTGCATCGCTCAGGTGCTCAAGGCTTCCCTCACAAATAACCGATGTCCACCCGGTTTTACCGGGGCTGCCGAAACCGTCTGCAATATCAAAAACGGTAAAGGAAACCGATCCCCCCGGGTTGACATACTTCATTTTTCTGCCTGAGCGGCCAAGCGTAAGGTAAATGTGCCGCTCATTATAAAAATAAGCCAGCGGTATACCGTAGGCGGTTAACCCGTCCGTAAGAGAAAGCACCCCTGCACTGTGAGATCGCAGGAAGGCATCAATTGCATCGGATGACATTTCCTGTACATTGCTTTTTGTTTTCATAATATTTTTTATTCAGCCCGTATTGCCTCTACAAGTGATTTTCCGTTTTGGTATGCGGTCTGGAGACGCTCATTCCAGGTCGTGTCATCGATATTTTCAACACTGCCCACATACAGCTTCTCGATTGTCTCAATCTGCTCTATCATCAGATGCCCCTCCATCATTTCAAAGCAGGGGTCGCCCATAACTTCCCGGTATTCATCCGCACAGTTGCCTGTAACAATCATAACCGCCTTTTTCCTGAAATCAGCAGGGGCCCGTGCGGCTCCTATAGTTGCATACGCATCCTCTGCACGGTGAGTCAGCGCAATCTTCCTTTCCAGAAATTTCTTCATCAGCGATGTCACAGAGCCGTCATACACAGGGCTGGCAAAAACGTACCCGTCTGAGCTGATGTATTCCTCAAGCATGCCCCGGACATCATCTGGCAGCGGGCATCTGCCGATTGTCTGCCCAGGATCGTCAAACATGCACTTGCAGCAGCCCATGCAGTGCTGAACATTACATTTTATGAGATCAAAGCGCTTCACCCCGGCACCGCCGTCGGCAGCGCCGTCGAGCATCTTCTGCAGCAGCATGCTGCATTTTCCGCTGACCCGCGGGCTGCCCAAAAGTCCAAAAATTTTCATACTATACCCCCTTCCGGAAACAGTTAATAGGTTTTCTGCAGATAGCAGATCGAGAACATGTCAGGATCAAGATCAATGCTTACACGCATATTTTTTCGTTTCGCTGATGCAGCCGCTGATCGGCATAACCGTTTTATACGGAACGATGGTAAAATGCAACTTTTTGTCTTCAGGCGCGCCCCATTTCCTCTCCCGCTGCCGCACCCGTACAAGCTCAGCCTTTGAGTATGCCCATACCGGAAAGGTGCCCGCATCAGCAGATGAATCGCAATCAGCTTCAGCCGGCAGTTCAGAAATATTGCCTACCCCTCAACAGCACGAAGACAATATAATGATTCTTTCTACAGAACAACCGGAACTAAAACTCCCATCGGAGCCTGAATAAAATACTGTCCTTGTGCTCCATCATGTTGGACAGCGTTTTGTAGTGATGGCGCGCGCCGCCGTACAGCGTGCATCCGATATCCAAACGCAGCCCGCCGTCCATGACATATTCAGGAAACACATATGTAATGCTTGGTACCGCCATCCACTTGCCGCAGCGCAGGTAGTAGTTGCCGATAAAGGTAAACACCCATGACGTGTTGAACATTTCCTGCTTCATAAACACCGTAAAAGAGTCGGTAACGGAATCCCCGGGCGGGTGAGCACGGTCTGCTATTACCAGATCATGATCGTGGTTAAACACCTGTTCGCGGAAATAGGTAATGGATACATCGAGCTGCTTGCACGTGCACACATTTCTGGTAAACCAGGGTATCCTGATCTTCCAGTTTCCCTGCACGGCAAAGCCGAAAATGTCGCGGCGAACCTCGTCATATACCGCGCTGCCGTCCCCGCCTGCACCCTTGTTTAGCGGGCTGCCGACTTCATAAAACCACTCAAGGCGCCATACAGAGTTATACAGCCAGGGAACAAACGTCTGGGCCGTACCGCCGATGGTGTGAAAGCGCTTGTACTCAAAGACTTCGCGTCTTGGCAGCGCTCCCGGGTCGAGCCTGCCGCCGGTTATGGCCGCCCTGATGCCCGATAACACATACTGTGAGGCGAGATCGGACACGCGGCCCGGGTGAGCGACGGTAGGTCCGTCTGAAAGCCCGTTCCAGTACAAAAAGGTCCAGTCTATATTCCAGGTGAAGCCGCGAATTCTGAACCCGAATTCATAATTGTTTGCCAGGCTCCAGGTGGGATGGTCCTGATTCATTTTCTCATGCAGCCATGAATACAGACCCCGCTCCTTGATGCCGCCGGTAAACGCCGCGTTTTTAAAATATTCAGGACCCCAATGCGTTCCCTGATACGGAAGCATCAGCCCCTTATAGTCTCCAGGATTGAATATAAATTCAAACGACAGGCAGCCGGGCAGCTGAGACTGATAAAACGCCCGGATCATCCAGAGCCCTCGCTTGATCTCCTCCCAGTTGTCGACACCGGGAACGCCCCAGCGCAGATCAAGCGGATTAACGACGTCTGCAACACGGTTAACGTCAAGCTGCCCCCAGATAACAATCTGCTTACCGATTCTTACCTGCCAGGGGCCTCTGATTATGTCGACGTAGGCTTCTGTTATAACATCCTCAAGCTGGCGTGGGCTGATGTATTCCTTGCGCTGCTCGTGATAGACACTTCTTCTGAGCTCGTCATCCAGGCGCATGGACATTTCATACCAGTACCTGAGGCCGCCGAAAAGCCGAACTGTCAGATCGGAGCTTTCCTTTACCGAATAGAGCGCCTCCAGGTAGCCTGACCAGTTTGAGTAATCGAACCGGGAGTCATGATTTGAGTTCGGGTATCCCGCCTCAAATTCACGGTCATAGACCGAGGTGCGAATGTAGGTGGTGTTTTTGATGAACCCGCTGATGATAAGCCTGCCATCCATAAGTTCATAGGCCGCAAACCCATCTTGAGGAGATAGCGCTGCGGCGGGGAGCAGCGCAGTTAAAAAAATCGCGTGCCGTAAAATTCTCAGCATCCGCTTCCGTAACAATATGGTATCGCACAGCATTGATATTCAGCTCCATATTTCAGGTGTGGTTTTATTTCTATTATCACAGCACGTTTTGTATAACCGCCGCCATCCCGGGGCCGCCGCCGGCGCACAGTGAGGCACAGCCGCAGGAGCAGCCGCTTCGTTTCATCTCATACACAAGGCTGACGACAATCCGCAGGCCGGTACACCCGACCGGATGGCCGAGGGATATTCCGGACCCGTTTCTGTTTATCGTTTCCCGATCAAGGGTAATCCCGTACTGGCTTTCAAGAACCCGCTCAACGCCGATAAACTGTGCGGCAAACGCTTCGTTTATTTCAAAATAATCAATATCGGAGCTGCCGACCCCGGCGCGCTCAAGCGCCCGTGGTATGGCAAACGCAGGGGAAAGACCCATCACTGCGGGCTCGGCCCCGACGCTGGCCGTAGAAAGAATCCTGCCCATCGGCACTATGCCCCGCTTCCGTGCCGCCTCGCCCGACATCAGCACAACTGCAGCGGCTCCGTCATTCACTCCTGAGGCATTGCCGGCCGTAACGGTGCCGTCTTTTGTAAACGCCGGCTTCAATCCGGTCAGAACATCGGCGGTCGTATCCGGCCTCGGATGCTCATCTGTGTCACATGTTACCGCTTTTTTCTTTTGTACAACCTCAACCGGAACTATCTCTTCGCCAAAAACACCCGACCGTATTGCAGCAGCCGCCCGCTGCTGGCTGAGAAGCGCCAGCTCATCCTGCTCAGCGCGGGTAATGCCGTATCGCTTAGCGATATTTTCGGCTGTCATTCCCATATGATATCCTTCTATAGAGCATATGAGGGCATCGAGCAGCATTGCATCATCCAGGGTTCCCGGTCCCATCCGGTAGCCGGTTCTGCCTTTCGCAATAAGGTAGGGCGCCATGGTCATGTTTTCGACACCGACGACGAGACAGGTATCCGTCTTTCCAAGCAGTATGTTGTGGGCGCCGATTTCAAAAGCCCGCATGGCAGACGCACACAGCTGATTCACCGTACAGGCGGGCCTGTCCCAGGGGATCCCAAGGGCTCCCTGAATCTGCCGGGAGATATTGCCCCCCAGCCCGGCCTGAATCACATTGCCGCACACAAGCTCATCGATATCACCAGCCCCAACACCTGCCCGCTTCAATGCCTCTGCGCCCGCAATGCGCCCGAGCTCCTTCGGATGTATTTCAGATAAAGATCCCAAAAAACGGCCGATCGGGGTTCGGCAGGCACCTGCAATAACCACTTCAGAATTCATAGTTCATTCCCCTGTATATCAATTGTTTGAGCTGTTACCCGCTCAGGCGCGTTTCCAGCCGGTAAATTTTCTGAAATTGTCGCCCATCAGCTTTTGTTTAAATTCCATGCTCAGCGGCATATTCATTATGTTGTCGATCATTGAGCGATACGCCGGCATGGTGAGCGGAAAGTCGGTGCCGTAAAATACTTTATCAGGCATAAAAAACTCAAGGAACCGCATATGATCCATATCCCAGTAATATTTAAAATGCATAAGGGTCGGGTGCGGGATGGTAATGTCAGTGTACATATTGTCGAACTTCATGACGTTCCACAGCCCCTGCATCGGATTGTTGAACACGCCACAGTGGAGCTGCAGTATTTTCAAATTAGGAAAATCCATTCCCACGTCATCCAGATACAGCGGATCCTGATACTTGGCACGCGTTCCCGGCAGCTCCTCAACGCCGGTGTGCACCTGAAGGTGCATCCCCAGCTCGACCATCTTTTCATAGGCCGGATACATATCAGGATTGTTGGGATACCCGGATGTCGGCGTGTGAAACTTACATCCGGGGAATCCGTTTTCATAGGCGGAAACAACCATTTCAACAGCCGCCTTGCTGCCGTACCGGGGATGAATCCCGCCAACAGCGGTAAAGCGTCCCGGGTGGGCATCAATAAAGTGCTTTTTCACATATTCATTGGGCACATACCACTTCCACCCCTCAGGGTAATCCGGACACGGGTCGGTTATGCCGTGTATGGCCTGCAGGCACATCGCTTCAACATTGTTGTCATCCATAAATTTGACAAACACTTCCGGTGTCATCGGGGGGCACTCTGCTGCGCTCGTAATAATTTTTGTCGGATTACTGTCTCCCAGAAGCGCGCGCGCACCCATCATGCTCCGGGCCACAACCGTATTGCCGCACCAGAAATCCATACAGCCCGGCCGGTCTGCAATCCCCTCTTTTTCAAGCCCCGGGTGGCCGTGGCTGTCAAAAATTTTAAACGGCTTTGCCTGCAGCATTTTTTCAATTGTTCCCTGTTCTTCAGCCATAGTCGCAATCCATCCTTTCTGTTACCGGTTGGTCATAACCTGCGGCAAATCCGCAGGCTTGATTAATGAGCCGCTCTAAGCGGCTG
>CAZUMW010000060.1:0-22426 GCA_964621615.1 uncultured Thermodesulfobacteriota bacterium | reverse complement strand
ATTCAAGTGACTGCGGTGAGCATTCCTTGATACCTACACTTTTGAACGATACCAATAATTTAATCGTTGTCGTTGTCGTTGTCGTTTTTTGCGTTTTCTGATCGAAGGCTTCTCGATTACGACAACGACAACCGCTTCGCTGACAACGAAACATATCGGTTCAACATTACTCCCGATAGCCCGGCCTGATCACCACATGTTGAAATTACACATAAGCGATACCCATCCGGGCAGTCGCGGTCCCATGCCGATTCTCATATTGTCACGGATAACATTAACAGGCGTGAAATTAAACATTATCGTGACAAATACGTATCACGGTAACGAATTAGAGTTCCTTAACACCTCTTTGCAAAAGCCCGCTTTCCTCCGCCTTTGTCAGCAGACAATTAATCGCCGCCATACCGGCATTCCCATACTCCATAGTGAAATCGTTCACATACAGCGATACATGTGCTGCCGAATAACATCCGGATCAAGCTCCTGTGCAACAACTTTTAAAGATGGTTACTGGTCATTTTCGGTGGGATTATGCAGGTTATACTATACGAGCACTTTGAATAGATTGTTCTTTTTTAAGAATTTGTCAAAAGTAAGGGTAGTATCTGCACCGTTTTTTTTATTCATATGGCCAATATAATAATCTGCAAAATCTCCTTTACCATCCTGATAAGAGTATACTGCTTTCCAGACTATTGTTTTGTCAATGACCACAAACTGTGCCGTTCTGAGAATATATTCCAGAGCCGTTACTATGTCATTTTTATTATATCCATACGCGCTTTCCAGAACCCAGACAACCTCGCAGAGAACAACAGGCTGTATATTGAAAATTTCATCCTTTTCAAGGGCCTTTGTAATCTCCCGGTCAACAATACGGCACTGATGCTGATCGTCCTGCGTGATATACCGTATTAAAACATTTGTATCCAGTCCTACCATCACTCAAACCTCTTGCGCCGACGTATAGCCCGATCCATTTCTGCAAGGGAAACGGCTTTCATTCCCGGGCGTTTTAACAAACCTCGCAACCCCCGAATATCATTGAGCGCAGGCCGGATAAGTACATCCCCCTTCTCCTGGATAATAAAATCAAGTTTGTCCCCGGGATGAAGGCCTAAATGATCCCGTACGGCCTTGGGAATAACCATTTGTCCTTTGGTTGTAAGTGTCGCAGTCGGCATGTCAGCCTCCCAATGAATAATACTTTTTTCATGATTTCTTACTTAAGGTAAGATAGTTTCGGGTGCAAGTCAACATTTTTTCTTCGCGATGAAGATACCGGCTTTGCAAAGCTGGTCAGCTTTTTCCGTACACGTACCCGTTCATGCACCCGCACACATATTTCCCGCGGTTTCCGCTGTTTTCCCCTGCCCCGCCGTAGCTTTAGCAAAGGGGGGCCTGTTCTGGATTATTAACGTGCCGTATCACCTCTTTGCAAAAGCCCGCTTTCCTCCGCCTTCTTCAGCAGACAATTAATCGCCGCCATACCGGCATTCCCATACTCCATAGTGAAATCGTTCACATACAGCGATACATGCTGCCGAATAACATCCGGATCAAGCTCCTGTGCGTGCTGCTGCATAAACGGCATCACCTGCTCAGGATTGCTGCGCGCTGCGCGCAAACTTGCCCGGATCGTCTGCTCTATTTTTTGTAGAGCGGGTGTGCCGAGAGACTGCCGTGCAGCGATACAGCCGAGCGGTATGGGGTGACCTGTTGCTGTTTCCCACCAGAGGCCGAGGTCCTCAATCATCTCAAGGCCGTGGCGTGCAAAGGTAAACCTGCCTTCGTGTATGATAACGCCTGCATCAACGCTCCCAGTTGCAACCGCAGGCATGATGCTCTCATAGCGCATAACCTGTATGTTATGCAGCGCCGGCTGGTACAACTTAAGCAAAAGTGCCGCTGTCGTGTAGCGCCCCGGCACCGCAACCGTTATGTTCGGCGCTGCAAGCGTCTCCCGATTCAGCTCAGCATTTTTCGCAACCAGTAGCGGACCGCATCCCCGGCCAAGCGCCCCACCGGCATTCAGCAGCCGATAATAATTTTTAACCAGCCCGTATGTATAAAACGATATTTTTACGACATCAAGCTGCTGCGTTAAGGCATATTCATTGAGGGTGGAGATATCATCAAACGTGCAGGAAACCGGCGGGGCTGAAAAAAGCTTTCGGTTAATCCATGCGTCGAAAATAAACGTATCATTGGGGCAGGGGGAAATGCCGAGGGTCAGCATGTGCAGATGGGCCTATATAATTCTAAAAACAGATGTAACGCGCTACAGGCATTTCAGCAGCTCCTTCTGCGCTGCCTCTGCAGCTTCAGAAAGCTTCCAGTGTTTGTAATCGCGGTCGCCGCACAAATTCGATACCGCCCGTATCACGGTGCAGGGAATACCTGCCTTGAGCGCCATAAGGCCTACAGAGGCAGATTCCATATCCTCACAGCAAAGGCGGTCCCCTTCTGCGCAGAACCGGCTCTTGATTTTTGACGCACGCTCAAAGCTCCCTGAAGAAGCGGCAACGGTCAGAAAGCAGCCGCGCTGTAATCGTTTTGCAACAGCGGTTTCCGCAAGATCCACAATATTGTACACCCCGTCAGTGTCGGGCGCCTTGGTCAGCGCCAGATCAACCGACTGAAGGGTATGAAACTGCTCGCCATTATCCACTCCGGTGTCGGCAAAAACAGCCTGCGTTCCGACAACGACTTTTTTCAGCATGCTCATATCTTCTGAATATGCTCCGCACACCCCGACATGGAAAACATGCTCCGGCTTAAAACGCTCCAGGGCCAGTGCGGTTGCAGCAGCGGCATTTGCCATGCCCGGTCCGCTTTTAACAAGAACAATATCTTTGCTGCGATAGCTGCCTCTGTAAAGAATAAAATCAAGCATGCCCTCCTCCCGTGCACAGCCGATTTTATCCTGCAGCAGTTTCATCTCAAATTCAGTCGGCGCGACAATCAGTTTCACCATATCTGTCCTCCCGCTGCGGTCTGCACGCTCCGGCTTATTCACCCGGACCACCTGGTGAAATCAGCAAAAATATTCCACACCGTTCGTATGCCCTGAATGTTGAACATCTTCAGTGTTCTATACCATGTCATCGGATGTAAGTAAAAAGATTTATATGCACGGCGGCGCAGGGCCTCAACCGTTTCAGCAGACACGCCCGGCAGGTTCAGCGAGGCATGGCCCTGGGTAAACGCTGAAAAATCGTTCCCGCGCAGCAGCCCGTCACGTGCCGCCTCCTCATACAGCCTGCTGCCGGGAAAGGCTACGCAGCAGTAAAACTGGGCGATATCGAGCCCGAGCGTCCGGGCAAAAGCGATCGTTTTATTTATCGACTGCTCGCTGTCACCCGGCAGGCCGAGAATAAAATGTCCGGCTGTTTTAATCCCCTGTCTGCCCGCCGCCTTCACTGCATCAGCTGCCTGCTGCGGAGTGATGCCCTTGCCGGCCATGTCAAGCACCTGCTGATCGGCTGACTCTATTCCGAAGCTTATCATCCAGCAGCCCGCTTTTTTCATAAGCCGGAGCAGAGCTTCATCCACAATGTCAACACGGCTGTTACAGGTCCATGATATTTCAAGGCCGCTTTCAATAATGGACGTGCACACAGCAGCCACAAAATCCCTGTCGACAACAAACGTCTCCGCCCACATAAAAAAATCCCTGACCCCGTACCGGTCTATATCGCAGACAATCTCGGCAACCACGCTTGCGGGCGACCTGGTGCGCAGGCGGCGGCCGTAATAGGTGTGGCAGGTGCAAAAGCTGCAGCTAAACGGACACCCGCGCTGGGGGGCGACAATCAGGAAGCGCCGTCCCTTTAGCGGCAGGCGATAGCAATCAATATCTATCAGATGCCATGCAGGAAGGGGGAGGCCATCCAGATCATCTGCAAACGGACGGGGATCGTTTGCTTCCGCAGAGCCGTCAGCGGCCCTCCGGGTAAGGCCCGCCACCGCGCCGAAATCACCGCCGCTGCGGAGGGTTCGTGCAAGCTCGCGCGCGGTTATCTCCGGCTCATTGCGAATAATACAGTCAAGCTCCGGATATTCCTGAAGGCACTGACGGTCAAGTGCGGTGACATGGGTCCCGAACACCGCGGTACAGCAGTCGGGCGCGAGCTGCTTGATCGCGCCGGAAAGGCTCAGATCGCTTTCAATCGACGGGGTGCCGGTGCTCCAGATAACCAGCCCGGGGCGCTCGCGGCCGACCGTCTGCAGCAGCGCATCCCAGCTGACCCCCTGAGCCGGGCAATCGATAATGCGCACGCGATGGCCGTCCTGCTCGAGAACAGCGCCGATTGTTGCAAGCGATACCGGCGGCCACAGCACGCCCCACACGCCCTTTTCCTGGGTGCAGCGGCCTTCGCGAATAAATTGCCTTTGATTTTTGGCCGGGGGGTTAAGGAGGAAAACGTTCATGGACGTGTACCGGAGATAGGGAGCGGTTCAGCCCCCCTACATATTATTATTGCCGGACAAAAAATTTGTCCGGCCTACTTTTGTCCTGTGCGCACTGCCTGGTATTTTTAGCCGGCGGGTTAAGGAGTAAAATTTTCACGTCAGAAAAAAAGATACTTTATCAGCGTATAGACATACCGGAACCAGACTTTGCGGATGCTGATTTTCGAGTAGCCCATTTTGCGCTTATGCTCATGGCTCGGAACTTCCGCAATGCGAAACCCTTTCTTCAGGGTTTTCATTATCATTTCCTGCTCGATAGTGGTGATATTCTCTTTGAGATCGAGCTGCTGCATGACATCCCGCCTGATCGCACGAAAACCGTTCTGACTTTCGCTGAGCGTAACGCCGAATCGCCGGTTAATGCATGCGGTAATAAAGGAGCTTCCGGTCAGCCGTAAAAACTCGTCAAAACCGCCGTGCAGCTCGCTTGAGCCTCCGATAAGGCGCGAGGCTGAGACATGATCCGCTTCGCCCTTTATAATTGGAAGCACCACATTGGGAATATCGTGCGGGTCGTGTGAGCAGTCGGCATCGATAAATACGATAATATCACCCGTGACATAGTCAGGGGCTTTGCGAAGCGCACAGCCTTTCCCCTTCCCCTCGTCAAGCACAACGCGGACGCCGAAGGATTCGGCGACCTCCCTCGTCCTGTCCTGAGAGTGACCATCGATGACCAGAATCTCATCAGCATGCGGCAGGCACCCCTCAATAACTTCACCGATTGTGGCTGCTTCATTTAATGCGGGAATAACAACTGAAATTTTCATGGGCATGGGTTCTCTGTCGGAAATTCAGGTGTACATTCAGGACTTACCGGAGAGCGCCGGTTTCCGCCGCAGCGCTGGCGGGGGATATAAAGCCGAGCCGTTCAAGCATGCCGGTTCCGGCAAGCGACGCACAAAAGGCCGCTGCATCCGCAGCAAGGCGGGGGTGCGCCTCTTCCGCAACTGCATCACACAGCAGCGTCAGCCGCCGGAGCGTATCATCGTCAACATAAGCGGTGTCACCGGCTATGCGCTCCCTGACGGCAGGCAGAAGCGCTCTCAGGGCCGCTATGCTCAAGCTGCGGATCTGTGCGTTTGTGCTGATAATCTTCAGCAGCTCTGATGAATGATCATAATACAGCCGGATAAGCTCTCTGCCGTCCGGATGGCGTGCAAGCACCCGGGCTCTGAAATTTCTGAGCACGGCAAGCGCTTCACGGTCCCGCCCCGCTGCCGCCTCTGCCGGGCAGGCAATATCAGACTGACAGGTTCCCCAGTTCTCACCGGTTCCGCATACAGGCCTTTCCGCCGGGCAGCACCAGTATACCCCCTGCGACTCATCAACACACTCAATGGGAGTATCGTCGGGGCAGATTATTTCTGAAGCTGTTGTCGTAGTTGTGTTGTTATCTGTACCGCTGATTGTTGTTGTGCTTGTCTGCGGCACAGCGGTCGAGGTCGTCGTTTCATAAACGGTTGTCGTCGAGGTTGTGACGCTTGAGGTCGAGCTGGACGGCGGGGCCGTAGAGGAGCTGCTTGAAGCAGAGCCGCCAAAATCGATATTTTGCACCGTTTCTCCCGCAGCGACAGGTATAAGCCCGTTATAGTACTGCTCATCAACGGGGTTTACAAACGACTTATCACCGCTGTGCTCTGAATAGGGACCGACAGAAGAACCACCGGTAAAAAAACTGTTTATCGGCTCGATATACACCCGGTACGTGCCGGGTGTAACCAGGATATCATAGGCACCGGTCCCCTGCTCAAGATAATCGGACACGCAGGAAAAGCGGCTCATCTGCTCATCCCCCTGCTTTACCGCAACAACATTGGCGCCAAGCACCGGCAGGCCGCTGGCACGCAGCACATGCCCGGAAATAGTGCCGTAATAGGTATCCACATTCCCTGCAGGATACAGCATTGTCAGCGACGCCTCGTCATCCGGGTTAAGAGATCCGAGGGTGGTGTCGTCGTCGGTTGCTGTCGGGAACATGGTGGGTACATACTGGTCGTTTGCCGTGTCGCCGTCGGCCACATACCGCAGGTTGATCTGACAGTGATCGAGTCCGATAAAATGCCCGAATTCATGCACAAAGGTAGCCTTGAACTGCTCATAGGAAAAATACTTGGAGACCACGCCGTTCAGGACGGCGACGCCTTCAAGATAGTTCGTATTAATATAGGCAGACCCGGCGAAACCCAATATCAGCTCAACATTCTCACTTCCGTATTCTTTGGCAATGATGCTGCCGTCGTCATCAAAAATAACAGGATTGATTCCGTCTGAATAATTGTTCAGATAATCGGTGTAATTGGACGCATCAATGTCTTCGATCATTTCGCCCGCATTGTTAAACTGTACAGTCGCTGTAGAAACATGTTCCCACACCAGAAAGCACTCATCGACAAGGGATACCGCCGTATCATGAGAAAACTGCCCGAGATCGCCGCTGTCAGGGCTGTAGGGCAAAGGAAAATCCGTGTCCTTATAAACAACCGGTATGCCCTCATAGACCGCCATCGGCCCCTCTGCGCACACCGTTGCAGCACAGACGCACACACATGATATCATAATAATTATTAAACGCGCTGTGCTTCGCAGCAGCCCCGTCATGAGCCTCCCCCGCTGCGTTGCAATCGTGTATCAAGAAGTATCCCAACCAGATCCAGAAAGCGCTCATAGGCTACCGGTCCTCTCTGTCGGCTCAGCACCCCGGCAAGTGAAGCGCGGGCAGGATTCAGCTGAAACAGATCGGTCCGTGTAATGTCATCCATACCCCTGAAAAGGTTCCGGTTGCCCCACTGATTCATAACAGACTTTGTGCCGTCACCGGCAGTGATAACCGAAAACTTTCCCTGGCCCAGACCGACAGGGCTTTGAAATCCGATCCTGCTTTTGCCGGTCAGAAAAAGCACCACCTCTTCGCCCGGCTCATACACCGGTATCTGCCCCAGATCGACCAGCGCCTTGCTTGTTTTAACCGTAATGCTCCTGCGGGGAATGCCCTTGATCATTTTATGAACCTCAAAGGTATACAGATATACCTCCCGGTCAAGGATGGTATCGTAGTGAAGGTCTCTGCCGGTACATATCCCGGAAAAAACAGTCCGGGCTCTGTCGGTCAGATAGGCAAGGTTCACGGGCCGGACCACGACTGCCTCAAGGGTGGAAAAAACAACCGATATAACAAAAATACATACAAAGCACAGCCCGGCACATAAGGCTGTGTGTTTTTTCAAGGAATACCAACGACTGCTCACCATCCAGCTCCTGTTTTTTTACAGCCCTGTTCACAGGCTGTGTCGTCATGTTGTTTTGCATCCGCTCCCGGCAGCCTGCCTGAAGCTATCTCCGCTTTCAGCGATTGAAGAAAGCGCCTGAGCCCGTCATCAGACTGGTCAGATGCCGTTTCGATAAGCTCGATCGCCTCATCCTGCAGCTGTTCGGGAAAGGCAGCCGTGTCCGATATCGACGCCTGCTTCACAGCAGGCAGCAATCGCTGAACAAATCTGCTGACATCAAGACACAGATCCCGGTCTTCGGCGCAGAGCGCAATCAGTCCGGGGCTGTGCCGGTAATACTGTGCAATGAGTTTCCGCCCTGCCGGGGTATCAGCCATAACCGTATCCCGGTAATCACGCAGTGCGGCCAGCACCTCGGCACCATCGTCAACAACAGCCGATGCGGCGCAATTTCCGGATGATGCACCCCCGGCAAGCTCATTGCCGTCTGCACCGTAGAATTTCACATCCGCTCCGGCAAAAGACGGCGAACTCACAGCCCCTGAAACAACACGGTATGCGCAGCCGCCGTTATGCAGCCGGGAGTTGGTACCGCCGGGCCCCCGTGGTGTGAGGGTAAGCTGTCCCTTATAGCCGTAAAGCCCCGATGCTGCATTGGCCATATTTGCAATCGCAAAACTTTTGAGAAGATCGTCCCATGTCGAGATCCCGGTAATGCTTTGTGATGCCGCACCGGCAACCGCCTGGTAATCGTTCACCCCGTTTGCAAGCATGTAACTGAGAATATCTTTAAAAATGCCCTGGCCGTTTGATGAGTGCAGCGTCAGATACTGACCGAAGAGATATGACAGGGAATAATTTGCCAGAACATCGCCCCGGCGGTCCCAGTATGTAAGACCGTGGCCATTTCGTATGGTGCGGTTCGGATCGGCGTTATAATACTCGATCCGGCCCGACAGGTAGCCGTTTCCTGCCATTGCGGGATGCGTATAGGCAGGGGTTTCCTGAAGCTTATGCTTGAAGTACATGGTTTCCGACGCCATGGCCATCATTTCGTCTATCCAGGTATCGGAGTAATTCTCCATATTATTTGTCTGCCACACCTTGACGCCGAAATGGACCAGATGCTGAAACTCGTGAACCAGGGTTGTCAGGTTGTAGTCATAAAAATCCTCGCCGACCTGCTCCCATCCTGCCGGCTCATTCCCGCGTATATAAACAACATCCATCTCATTGCTTCGCATGCCCTGGGACTGGGCCGTGGCATCATCAGCATAGTCTTTGCTCCAGAAATATCCGCCCATAAAAGAATTTATAGTGCCGCCGTCATTCATGCTGTATACAAAAACCGCAACTTTCTGATTGCCGTCACGGTCAGAAAACTGGCCGATATTTTCAGAAATAATATCGTACATGGTTTCAAATTCGGTACTATAGCTGTCAAGTGTTGCCTGTGACAGGGAAAGCGAGTTATCCACAAAAAGCATGCTGTGCTCGCTTTCACGCATCACGGTGGCAGCCACCTGGCGCCAGGCCGTGTCCCGGTCATCTTTTACCCAGAAATTTTTCTGATCGCCGACCGTATAAATCTGAACCGGCATAACTCCGCGCGCCTTCAGCTCCTGCAGGCGACGCTTTGCCTTTTTAAACAGCGAAACATCGGGACGCGGCCCGATCGTGTCGATCATCTGGGGGATGGGACGGCCGTCCTCCCGGTACAACAGCCCTGTGGGCACCGAGGGGTTGGTACCCGGCAGAATTCCCGTTGATTGTGTATAGGGCGCATCCTGCCCGTTTGTGTTAATAGCGACGATAAAATCGCCTGAGCCCCCGGTTCCGGCAACGGTCGTGGTCGACACCCCGGGAATAGAAGTCGTCGAGCCGGGAATGGTGGTGGTATAGGGAACGGTAGTGGTCACATATGGAGCTGTTGTTGTGTAGGGCGCGGTTGAGGTGGTAATATCTATGGTTGTAGTGCTCGGGCTGTAAATTGAAGTTGTTGAACCTGCTGAATAGCAATACCCCTCATATTCCATTGTTTCTGTGTTCAAATAATAATCACAGATAGGATATGACGGAGGGCAGCACCAGTAATCAATATCTAATAAATCTAAATAATCTTCACAATAGATCGTATAATCAGGCTGTCCCGGCGGCGGACATTGCGCCACGCTGAGGGAAGAAAACACCACGACACATAAAAACAAAGCTCCTGCATATATGCCTTTTTTCATCGGATATATCCCCTGTTCATTACACAATGGTATATTTTTTTGTCTGCACCGCTATTGAAACCGGTATCGTACAATATTAATTCAACTCAACAAACCGTTAACGTTACACAACCCCGCCGGTTAACGATTTTTATCAAATTCAACACACGCCCGGCAGGAAAATGTTGTGCTTTTCGAGCCCGATTCCGGTTTTGAGAGCCTCCGAACGTGAGCCCAAACGTCACTCTGTTTCGTATAGCTTTTAATATTACGCTATTTTATTTATATACTAAAACAGACGTATGTCAAAAGCAAAATAGTGAAACATTTTGTGCCATATCTTCATCTGTGATAAGTAGATACCCACGGGCTTACGCCCGTTGCCCTGAAAACATACTTTTTTACCTATCTGCCTGTTATTGATATTTTTTATGTCGCTGTAACAGATGATAAGCGCAACGCAGCAGATGAGGTTTCGGCAACAGCCCCGCAGTCTATAAACTAGATTGGAAGCCTATTATGCAGCCTTCCGGCATAATAACCCTGACTACCGATTTCGGCACCGCCGACGGCTATGTCGGTGCAATGAAGGGGGTCATTCTGGCCATCGCCCCGCAGTGCACTATCGTGGATATTTCCCACACGATACCCCCGCAGGATATCCGGGCCGGCGGATTTGTCCTGTATACGGCGCACCGGTATTTCCCGCCGGGGACTGTTCACGTTGCCGTTGTGGACCCGGGCGTGGGAACTGAACGCCGGCCGCTGCTCGTGGAAACCGCACGCTCTTATTTCATCGGACCGGACAACGGGATTTTCAGTTTCATTCTCAGCGCCCATAAACCGAAGAGGATTATAGCGCTGAGCGAAAAAAAATACGTTCTCCCCGAGTGCAGCGCTACTTTTCACGGCAGGGACATTTTTTCTCCTGCCGCAGCACATCTTGCAGCAGGCGTGCATCCGGACTCCTTCGGACAGACCGTTTCAGAGTGTGTCCGGTTTCCTGTTCCGGCACCGCATCGCCTTTCACCGCACAAAGCACAGGGTGAAATCATCCACATTGACCGCTTCGGCAACGTGATCACCAATTTAAGCCTCAGCTTTATTACAAATATATTCGGTTACACTCCGTTTTGTGCTGATCTTAAAAACCGCACATCATGCCCGCTGCATTCCTCCTATGGCCATGCGCCGGACAATGAGCTGTTCTGCCTGTTTGGAAGCAGCGGCTTTCTCGAGCTGTCGGTAAAAAACGGCAGCGCACGTGACTTGACCGGTGCCGAGAGGGGGGACGCGGTGACCGTTTCGCTGTCTGGCTGCACAAATCTCCCCTAACCCCTCTTTAAAAAAGAGGGGGAAAGCTATATGTCATCTGTTTAGTGCTTTCCCGGTATTCACTTTTTCAGTGGTGATTACAGCTACTGCCTTTGCAGAGGGAGGACGGGAGGAATTTACCATGTAGACATTTTAAAAGGGAAATCAACTTTCCGGAAGCTGCGTATATCATTCACTCCTCTTGACAATATTCATTTGTAGATTTACTTCATACAGTATGGACCTGAACATACTCATGGGCAGCACCATTATCGGGCTTTGTTCAGCGCCCGTCAGCATCATGAAAAAGCCCCGGTTTTTCTGGGGTTCGGCCGCCTTCGACCCGATCAGCTTTTTCTGGATGGTGTCATTTTTTCTGTACGGACCCCTGGGAGCACTGATTTCCACCGTGATCGGCGCTGCGGCAATCGCCCGCTTTTCACGCGAGGCAACCCCGGTATTGGGAGGAATTCTCAAAGGCACCGGCACCATGACGGTATGGCTGACGCTTCTGTGTGCAGGGGTGCTGTCAGCGGACCGTGCCGCAACAGGCTCGCTGTTTGCCGATCCCGGCCTGTATATTCCCGCAGCCCTTGCAGCAGGCGCCGTGAGATCGCTTATTGAAATCCCGCTGTGCTACCGGGCAATACCGTTTTTTCTTTCCAGAAACACCGGAAAAACCGTTACCGGAAAAAACATGCTGGACAGGTTCGGCGGCCCGGCGCAATACATACTGATTATGACGGCCCTCAACTTTTATCTGACATTTCTTGATACACTTTTTTCCTGGCTTATAACGTTTCCCACAGGACTGTATGACCTGCTGGGGAGATGGTGAGTCCTCACTGCAACCGGGACAAGTGACGCCGCAGACCACGACATCGCAGGCCGGCAGGTTCGCTTATCTGTCAAAAATCCGACCGCAGCCCCTATGTTTCAGCGGGAAAATTTTTCCTTACTTTCCGTGTCTCACGCCCGCTTAAACAGCTAACCAATTGATATTCCATATTAACAAGCCGTGGCACTGAATTTGCTTAATTGGTTAAGCAAAAGCTCCAACACAGGGAGAAGAGTCCATGGTTACCGCAGTGAAACGATTGTGCACCAATATTTTTACCAGCCTGAATTTTTTCTACCGGACCACCCGCAGATTCGACCACAGAATGCTGAGCCATTTTATACTCAAGATAACACAGCAGCAGGACATTGACAGCATTATATATCAAACGTCGCGCTGCCTCTACCGCCTGCTGGATTATAAATATTTTGCATTTGCCATGTATGACAAAGATATCAACGGCGGTATCGACATCTGGATGGATCCGAAAACGGACGACAAAGCCGTGCTCGAGACGATCAAACAGGATTTCTCGCCGCAAAACCTATACCTGAACATCCGGTACTTTGAAAACACCGACGGCCGCGAAAACAGCTGTCTGACCAATATCGACACCGGATCAATCATGTCCTTTGATCTGTCCTCAGGCCAAACGAGCGCCGTGCTGTACCTGCTGCCGCAGCGTACGATGCTCGGCTATCATCATGAGCTGCTCGATATCGTGCTGCGGACGCTGGCAACAGCTCTGGCAAACGTTATGAACATGAAAAAGCTGGAAAGCGCAGCACTGATAGACCCGCTCACGCACTGCTACAACAGGCGTGCGCTCATGCAGCATCTTGAGCACGATGTTGCGACCGCCGAGCGGTATGGCCGCAATCTTTCTGTAATCATGTTTGACATGGATCATTTCAAGCACATCAACGACACGCATGGTCATCAGGCAGGCGATGCAGTGCTGCAGGCGGTTTCAAAGCGGGTTCTGGCTGCGATCCGCAAAAGCGACTACCTTGCCAGGTACGGGGGGGAGGAATTCATGCTGGTGCTGCGCGGAACCAAATACGCGCGAGCCATCGAGCTTGCCGAGCGCCTGCGTAAAATAACAGAACACCTGGACATCAACAGGGAAAGCAGCGCTATTTCAGTGACGGCGAGCTTCGGCGTTACTACCTTTAAAAAGGGGATGGATGCGGCAAAAATAATCAAAAAAGCCGATGAAATGCTCTATGACGCAAAGCGCAAGGGCCGCAACAGAATTTCTCCGGATCTACGGGTATATCATACAATGGACCCTGACATAACGCCCGAAGAGCCGCGGTTTCACTGAAAAGCAACTTTCCTGTTTTATATCGGGATACAATAAAAAAAGCCACCCCCTCACTATGCAGCAAAGAGGTGACTATGGAAAAGGCAAAACAGGAGAAACCACGGGTTAAGGACAGCACCAGCATCAGACCGTGGGTCGAGCTGAGCGTCGTTATGCTGCTGCTCTACATTGTAGCGCTGCTCTGGTAGTGTCAGCTCTGCTCGTTAAGGCGCTTTTCAAGCCCCGCGTACTCATCCCACAGCTGCTTCGGCAGCCTGTCGCCGAATCGCTCAAAATGCTCGCGTATATCAGGAAGCTCTGCTTTCCACTCTGAAACATCAACTTCAAGAAGCTCTTCCATCTGCTCTTTTCCCAGGGAGAGGCCGTTGGTGTCGATGGCCTCCGGGCTGGGGATATAGCCGATGGGTGACTCAACGGCTCCGCCCTGCCCTTTCGACCGTTCAAAAACCCACTTCAGCACCCTGCTGTTCTCGCCGAAACCCGGCCAGAGAAAAGCACCGGTGTCGCTTTTGCGGAACCAGTTGACATAAAATATCTTCGGGAGCTTTTCCGGCTCGGTTTTGGTGCCGACGGCAAGCCAGTGCGAAAAGTAGTCGCCCATATTGTAGCCGCAGAACGGCAGCATAGCGAACGGATCCCGCCGAAGCACGCCGACTTTTCCTGCCGCAGCAGCTGTTTTCTCCGAAGACATGCTTGCCCCCAGAAAAACACCGTGCTGCCAGCTGAACGCCTCGTGCGCAAGCGGCACGACAGAGGAGCGGCGGCCGCCCACAAGAATAGCGGAAATGGGAACCCCCTGAGGCTCATCATAGTCCGGGTCGGCTATAGGGCACTGCGAAAGCGGTGCGGTAAAGCGTGCATTGGGGTGCGCGGCAAGCAAGCCGCAGCCGGGGGTCCACTCCTCCCCCTTCCATGTCGTCAGCTTTTCCGGCATCTCATCGGTCATGCCCTCCCACCACACATCGCCGTCAGGGGTCAGCGCGACGTTTGTAAAAATGGAATTTTTCTGCATCGACAGCATCGCGTTTTTGTTTGATTCCATCGACGTGCCGGGAGCAACGCCGAAAAAACCCGCCTCGGGATTCACCGCATACAGCCTGCCGTCGGGGCCGAACTTCATCCAGGCGATATCATCGCCGACGCATTCCACTTTCCATCCCGGAATCGTTGGTATCAGCATTGCAAGGTTTGTTTTTCCGCAGGCGCTCGGAAACGCCCCCGCAATATAGCGCTTTTCCCCTTCAGGAGAGGTAATGCCCAGAATCAGCATATGCTCAGCCAGCCAGCCCTCGTCGCGCGCCATGGCCGATGCAATCCGAAGCGCAAAGCACTTTTTCCCCAGAAGGGCATTGCCGCCGTATCCTGACCCGTACGACCAGATGCTGCGCTCTTCGGGAAAATGCACAATATATTTATTGTCGGGATTGCAGGGCCAGGGCACGTCTTTCTGCCCCTTATCCAGCGGAGCACCCACAGAGTGCAGACAGGGGCAAAATTCACCATTTTCGCCCAGCTCATCCAGAACAGCTGCCCCCATCCTGGTCATAATGCGCATATTGCACACAACATACGGCGAATCGGTAATTTCAATACCTATATGCGCGATCGGCGATCCCAGCGGTCCCATGCAGAACGGAATAACATATAATGTGCGCCCTTTCATGCATCCCTTGAAAAGACCTTTGAGGGTTTTTTTCATTTCATCGGGATCCGTCCAGTTGTTGGTGGGCCCTGCCTCCAGCTCGTTTTTTGCACAAATAAAGGTCCTGCCCTCCACTCTGGCAACATCGTTTGGATCCGACATGCACAGATAGCTTCCCGGGCGCTTGTCTTCGTTCAGCTTAATATATGTTCCGGTTTCGACCATCATTTCGCTGAGGCGGTCATATTCTTCCTGCGAGCCGTCACATACCTCTATGCCGTCCGGCTGACACATAGCAGCAACTTCCCTGACCCATTCCTGCACCTTTCTGTTTTTCACATCCTCTAATTGCATATCAGTTCATCTCCTTATCCTTGGGTTGTTCATTGCGCAAAGTTCAGGATTGAACATCAACATATAATATCCGGTCAAGTACATTGTCAAGGGCAATCTTGTAATTTTTAAGCTTTCGCCCGCTGCTGTTTTGCTGTTATATATTTGCAGGGTACTGTCTATACGCATATTATGTATAGTTTGTCTATTTTGAAGCAATTTCCATTGCTTAACCTAAAACAATATAATTACCGCTGCACCTTTGGACATCGTGCTTGAATAGGGGCGGCACATCACATAAGCGGAGTCAATATGCAGTACAGACAGCTGGGTTCCTCCGGCCCGCAGGTATCGTTAATCGGCTACGGCGGATGGAAGCTCGGCCAAACGGGGTGGGGACACGTCGATCCTGTCAGGGCAAAAAAAACCCTTGAGCAGTGCCCGGAATACGGCATAACGCTGTATGATACCGCCCCGGTGTATGGGTTCGGCCGCTCTGAAAAAATAATCGGGGAGG
The DNA here is from genome assembly GCA_964621615.1 of uncultured Thermodesulfobacteriota bacterium. GTDB lineage: Bacteria > Desulfobacterota > WTBG01 > CAIYCZ01 > CAIRTM01 > CAZUMW01. Next base: position 6,536 of record CAZUMW010000060.1, on the reverse strand, counting down.
TGCTGTACTCCCGGCGCAAAGATATAATCCTTGCAACCAAGTGCGGGCTGTCCTGGAATGATCGCGGCGCAGTTTTTCATGACCTGTCCCGGGATGCGGTGCTGCGCGGAATTGAAGAAAGCCTGAAAAGGCTCAGGACTGACTATATCGACATCTTCCAGATACACTGGCCTGATCCCGAGCGCACAATCGAGCCGGCGCTCGAGACGCTGAATCAGCTGCGCGCCGACGGGGTTATCCGGCATATCGGGATAAGCAACTTCAGCAGAACGCAGGCACAGCTGGCGCTCGGGTCATCACCGGTCGTATCCATACAGACCCGCTATAATCTGCTGCAGCGGGAGGCGGAAGCCGACATGCTGCCCTTCTGCCGGGAAAACAACATAGGGCTTCTGTGTTACAGCCCGCTTGCACAGGGGATGCTGACCGGTTCGGTAACAAAGCCGTTCACGCCGGGCAGAAAAGATATCCGCCGCTTCAACCCCCTGTATGCCGACAGGGCCCTGTTCAAAAAAAGCCTTGACTATGTCAAACGGCTTGATGGGCATCCCGCCGAGCAAGCGCTGCGGTTCCTCGCTCGCCGCACAGAAGTCTCTTCCATACTTGTAAGCGTTACCGACCCCCGCCATTTGAAACAGAATGTTTCTGTCATCGATGCACAATAGAACAGCGGCATAACAAAAAAAATACTTGCCATGATCCCGTACAGCTATACATCTTCGCGGTTTAAAGATTCTGTCGCGCTGCGAAGATGGTCGAAATATATATCTGCAATGCCGGGATGGTATCCAAGGCCTTTGTGCAATGCTGAGATCTCGTATCCCGGAAGCGAGCGCTTCCATGAATCATCCCGTTCTCCCATAACGTCATTAATGATATGGTCTCCGGCAACAAACATAAGGGGAATAAACCGAACGCTTTTGAGGGGTGATGCATGTATTTTTTCAATCGTATCATCCCACGAAGGCTCACCCTCAACCATGCTGACGTAGACGTGTTCAGGATACCGCTTCGAAAGGTGCCGCTCAAACTCCCTATACATCCTGCCGCCGTCTTCGTGATCGGTGCCGTGCGCCGCAAAGACAGTAATCTGCTCCCGCGGATCTGCAATAAGATCGTCGAGGCACGAGACAGCCCGCTCGCAGTCGTGCAGGCTGTCAAGCAGCGGTCTGCCCACAGACGCCGTAAGAGGTGCCTGCTGTGCCGCAGCGGCCGCCTTGTCAAACTCCGCGCCCGGGACAACATGCAGCGACTGAACGACAGCCCGCCGGCAGCCTTCGCAGCTGAGGCGTGCGAGCACCTCTGCCGGGCTCTCCCAGTGGACACCCTCCTGCTTCTGCTTTTTCCGCAGCATGGAGGATGTAAACGCCCAGGCTATTTTCTCATCCGGGTACCGCTCCCGGGCCAGAGACTCGAAGTGGTTATAGGTCTTTACCGCAGCAGTAGACGTGCCGAAAGCGGCAAAGACAATCTGTTGGTGAGACATGCGCTGCTCCTTTCAGGCTTCAATAGGTTCCGGGGTCACGGTTCGGGGCTCGGGGTTCAAGTCATAACCTGAGACAAAGCCGCAGGCCTGATTTATGAGCCGCTCGAAGCGGCTGCAAAAAACAGCTGAAAAAAACCGCTCTGCCGGCCGCTTTATCTCTGTGTGGGTTCGATACCGCACTTCTCCAGCACATAGTCGACGTTCACCTGCTGCTCGACGATATCGGCAAGCATATCATAATTGCGCTCCTTGAAAAGCCGGTATGAAAAAGCAGGGGCGTCCGCATCAGTGCCGGAATTGCCCGCCCAGCGCAAAAACGCCCGCACAAACTGCTCGCTGTCAAAAATTCCGTGCAGATACGTTCCCAGCACCCGCCCGTCAGATGAGGCGACGCCTGCATCGGCCGCCCTGCCCTCCAGAACCCCGATCTGCACAGCGCGTTCCGGATCGGTTATTATGCTCTCTCCCATATGAATCTCATATCCTTCAACGCGGACCCGGCTTCCCTGTCCTGGAAGCATAATATCAGCGGCAGCACGGCGCGTTGTTTTGTCGGGCTGCATGGTCGATGAAACCGGAAGAAAGCCGAGCCCTGCTACCTCGGCCTCCGATGATTCAATCCCGGAAGGATCGCAAATCGACTCTCCGAGCATTTGATAGCCGCCGCAAATACCCATGATTCGTCCGGCGTTTCCGCGGTAGGCATCCAGGAAGCGGTGAAACTGTTTCTCAACAAGGTAGCGGTAATCCGAAACTACATTTTTGCTACCGGGAATAATGATGACGTCATACTCGCCAAGCCCCGGAGGCTCGCTGATGTAGGTCACATCAATGCGGGGATCGTGCTCGAGAGGATCAAAATCAGTATAGTTTGCCATATGAGGAAGGCGTATGACCGCTGCCGCGACAGCGCCGGATCCGCACCTGAATGATGATTTGCGATCAAGGCAGACTGAATCCTCCCCCGGCATGTACAAACCGGCAACCCAGGGCACAATGCCGAGCACCGGGAGGCCGGTTTTCTGAAGTATGAACGACTCGCCCTTTTTGAACAGCGCAGGGTCACCCCTGAATTTGTTTATAATAAATCCGGCGAGCCGAGCCCGCTCATCCTGCTGCAGCAAAGAAACGGTGCCGACAATTGAGGCAAAGACCCCGCCCCGGTCGATGTCGGCAACAAGAACAACCCCGGCGTCCGCATAATCGGCCATAGCCATATTGACAATATCATTTTCTTTTAAATTCACTTCAACCGGGCTGCCCGCGCCCTCAAGAACAATAACATCATGGCAGGATGCAAGCCGGTCATAGCTTTCGGCAACATACGGCCAAAGCCCTTTCTTCAGGGCATAATAGCCGGCAGCCTCCATAGTGCCGTACACCCGCCCGTGCACAACCACCTGACTGCCCCGCTCTGATGTCGGCTTCAGCAGAATCGGGTTCATATCAGCGTGCGGCGCAATGCCCGCTGCTTCAGCCTGCATTATCTGGGCTCTGCCCATTTCTCTGCCGTCAGGGGTGACCCCTGAGTTGAGTGCCATATTCTGTGCTTTGAACGGGGCAGCGCGAAAGCCGCGGCGCTTCAGAATCCTGCAAAACGCAGCGGCAAGTATACTTTTGCCGCTCTCTGAGCCCGTACCGACAAACATAAGTGCAGATGCCATTTTTTTGCTTTCATTACCGCACGACATCAGAATAATGCGCTCCGCAGCCTGCTGCGGGGCACCCCTGTCATGTTATTGGCTGTTTTGGATTGTGCTGCGGCGCCGGAAGTATACCACAATAAACTCCTCAGCGGCAAGCCCGGCCGGCGCTTATTGTTTTTGACATCTCTTTTTCTTTCTCATAATATGGGATACCATATACAGTATAACATGCCGGTGATACGCATGAGTGACAAATACCCGCAGATCCCCTATCGCTTTTGCCCTGAATGCGGGGAGCAGCTCAGGGGCGGCAACCCGTATAAGCAGCTGTGCTCATCGTGCGGCTGCTCGCTGTATCACAGCTCGAGCCCGTGCGTGGGCGCTCTGCCTCTTGACGACAGGGGCAATATTCTCCTTGCCATGCGCGGCATTGAACCGTTTTACGGTCAATGGAATACCATCGGCGGATTTCTGGAGTATGGCGAGGACCCATTGGAAGCTCTGTGCCGCGAAGTGATCGAAGAAACAGGCGTACCGTGCACCATAACCGGATTTGTTTCAGCGCATGCCGAAACATACGGGCCCGGCGGCCCTGCCCTGCTTAATCTGTACTTTACGGTAGAGCTGAAATCCTGCGACGTTCACCCAAAGGATGATGTCATGCACCTGGAGTGGTTCTCGCTCGATGCGCTTCCCCGGGACATTCCGTTTGAAAGCGACCGGAAAGCGCTCACCGCTCTCAAGAGCCGCACCGGCATCAGCTAAATGTCAAAATCTGAATGTTTTTTCCATGGACAGGCACTCGCGTACCGTTTTAGAGTTCGATAAAATATGCGGATTTCTTGAATCGTTTGCTGTTTCCTCCGGCGGAAAATCTCTGTGCAGAAACCTGGAGCCGGTGACATCCTTGAGCGACGCCTCGGTGCTGCTCAAAGAAACAACCGAAATGAAAGCGGAGATCGAAACCGGCGGCCCTCTTCCGCTGAGCGGTGTTTACGATATACGTCATGCCGTAAGCCAGTCTCTCATCAGAGATTTCTACCTTGAGCAGAGCCGGCTTATGCGCATAAAGGATACGCTTGACACCGCGCATGCCCTTAAAAGCTACTTTGCCGCCCACAATGAAGCAGCGCCTCACATATATAGCGGCATACACCGTATTATCCCCCTGAAGGACATAACGTCTCTCATCGACAAAAGCATCTCACCCCGGGGAGAAATACGCGACAGCGCAAGCCCTGAGCTTGCAGAGATACGCTCGCGAATTAAAAAACTACGCCTCAGCATACTCAGCACCCTTCAGGATCAGATACATGATGACATTATCAGCCATGCCTTTCAGGATGATTTCATCACGCTTCGAAATAACAGGTACGTCGTTCCGGTGCGCAGCGACAGCAAAGGCCTTGTAGACGGGGTTGTGCACGATCAGTCCCAGACGAAGGCGACATTTTTTATAGAGCCAATGTCAGTGGTGAACCTGAACAATGAGCTTCAGATTCTTCATAAGGAGCAGTATTATGAAGAAATCCGCATCCTTAAAAACATCACCGGGCAGATCAGCCTCCGCGCCGAGGACATCCTCACAAACCTGGACGTGCTTGAGCGAATAGATATGATTCATGCAAAAGCACAATTCAGCAGAGCTCTTGATGCCGCCGAGCCGATCCTTGCAGATACAGGATTGATCGACATGAAACAGTGCAGGCATCCGATACTGCTGTCCCGGTTCATCGAGCCCGAGGCAGACGGTCAGGGCGAGGCAGGCGGGCAGTCGGCACAGGCGCAGGGGTGCTGGGTGTTTGACCGGCCGGATGTCGTTCCGATCGATCTCATAAAAACACAGTCAACCGCCGCGCTTGTCATCAGCGGGGCAAACGCCGGCGGAAAAACGGTTGCCATGAAAACGCTCGGCCTTTTTGCGCTTATGGCACAGGCCGGGCTTCATATACCTGCATTAAAAAACAGCACAGTTTCGGTGTACAAAAAGATTTTCGCGGCCATCGGCGATGAGCAGGCAATAGAAACAAATCTCAGCACCTTTACCGCGCACATGATGCACATAAAAACAATAGTGAATACAGCCGACAGCGCCTCCCTGGTGCTTCTCGACGAGCTGTGCTCAGGAACGGACCCCATGGAGGGCGGCGGGCTGTCGGTGGCGGTGCTTGACCATCTGCGCTCCCGCTCATGCGCGACTGTTATTACCACTCATTTCAACATTTTAAAAACATATGCGTTCGAGCACGAAGATGTTGAAAACGTATCAGTTGCCTTTGATCCCGCAACACACCGGCCGACCTACCGGCTGGTGTACGGCGTGCCGGGAATAAGCAACGCGTGCAGCATCGCTCGCGACATCGGCATACCCGGGACCATTATTGAGCGTGCCCAAAAATACATTCCCGAATCTGACAAACAAATTGCTGAAATGGTCCGGGGCCTTGAGAGCACGCGCCGGGACATGTATCATGACCGGAGCATCCTGAAAAAAACGCTTCAGGAGGCTGAGCAGCTTCAAAGCGCGGCACTTCGCCTGCTTGAAACAATGAAGAGCCGTCACAGAAAGATCATGGACCGGTTCGAGGACAATGCCCGGGCCTTGCTTCGGGAAAGCAAAAATGAGCTTCGCGGCATTATAAAAGAACAGAAAAAAAAGCGCAGACTGATTCGCCCGGAAGTCGAATCCCCTGATGAGGATTACGGGCAGAATGCTCTTGACCGCGTACAGGAAAAGCTTCACAGCCGCTTTCCGCGACGGCCTCTTAAAGCCGGGGGGGCCGACCGGCTTGAAGTCGGACAGATGGTGGCCGTACCCCATTTGCATCAGCAGGGCACCGTCACGGCCGTGGATGAAAAAGCAAAGCGTGCAGAAGTGTCCGTAGGCCGGATGCGAATCAAGACAGGCTTTAAGGAGCTCGTTCCCGCCGGCTCGGGCTCAGCGCCAAAACAGCCGCAGGCTGCGCCCCGCCCCGCCGCTGAACAAAAAAAGACGCCGGCTGCCCCCGCGGCCGGATATAAGCAGATTAATGTTATCGGCATGCGGGTTGATGAAGCCCTGCCCGTTGTCGACAAAACAATAGACCAGGCGCTGGTCGCCGGCGCCGACACCATAGAGATTATCCACGGCAAAGGCACCGGGAGATTAATGAACGGCATTCACACACACCTCAAGAAACACGCCGCTGTGGGCGATTTCAGCCCCGGCGAAAAAACAGCGGGGGGAGCGGGCGTAACGGTTGTTCGTTTGAGGTGAATGTGTTATTCAAAAACAATACGGGTATTCCTTTTATTATACCCCGGTTTGTCAGGGCTGTTCGACCTGTGCACACCTTTTTCATTGCTCCACAGTCATAACCTGCGGCAAAGCCGCAGGCTTGATTAATGAGCCGCTCTAAGCGGCT
>CAZUMW010000059.1:0-23029 GCA_964621615.1 uncultured Thermodesulfobacteriota bacterium | reverse complement strand
CAATCTTAGCTGGTTAGGCTGCTTTTTGTCTTACATCATAATAAACTCACGCTAGAAAGGATTACACTATTAATCAGCAGTTAAATTGGAAAACTTCTGCTTATGCTTTATTGACTTCATTTTTTCCTTACACTATACTTTTCAACACAAAGTCTGATAAGTGCTGTAAATACCTGTATATTACATACGCTTACCATCCACAAGATACGCAATCCGGTCATGATGAGAAAAACGCTTTCAGAAATTGCAGAAAAATACAATGCCTGGACGATATATGCATTCGGCAGCAGAGCCCTGGAAATAGCCGCAGCTGTCAGAGACGACAGCTGTCCAGCCGGTTCAAGCACCTCCGATGTCGATATCGGGGTTCATTATAAAAAAGATTTTCACCCGACAGCACTGGATAAGGTTCTAATGGCACAGGAGCTTGAAAACCTGTTTCAGGTACCACAGGTTGATGTAGTCGATGTCGGCACAGCAGATTCCTTTTTGAGCCTTGATATCATCCGGGGAAAAATTCTCTACTGCAGCGACATGTACTGCCAATCGACATTTGAGCTGTATATTCTTCGCCGGGCCGCGGATCTGGCTCCCTTTGAGCGTCAGCGGCGCAGAAAAATATTAGACAAAAAACACACCTGACAAAATAGACACCTCCCTGTAAGCCCCCCGGATTCAGTTCCAATTTAAGCATTCTGCTTGACAACCCTGCCTCCATAAAATATACTCCACTCTGCACGCCTGAATGAAAATTTTAGAGCTTTTGCATATGTTTTGCCGCTTTTGTTCCTATATCGACGATACAATATGAAACTGTCCGTTATCATCTGCGTTTACAACGAAAAAGAAACCATTCTTGAAGTGGTAAAACGCGTTCAGGAAGCGGAGATCGGCAGCGGCTGGACAAAAGAAATAATTATCGTTGACAACTGCTCCACAGACGGTACCCGCGATCTTCTCACCGGCATCACCGATGACAATGTACACGTGGTGCTCCAGCCCAAAAATTTCGGCAAAGGAACCTCGATCAGAACCGCCATACCTCTCTGCACCGGGGATTATACGATAACCCAGGACGCGGATCTGGAATATCACCCGCGCGAATACAAAAAGCTGCTCGACAAAGCGCTTACAGAGGATCTCGATGCGGTCTACGGATCCCGCGTGCTCGGCGGTAAGCGCTACCACCATTACACCGCCAACTACTGGGCGGTTCGTTTTCTCACCTGGCTTACCAACCTTCTGTTTAATGCACACTACACCGATGTTGCAACTAATTACAAACTGGTAAGAACTTCACTGCTGCAGTCTTTAACCCTTTACTGTTCAGGATTCGATCTTGATTTTGAATTAAGCGATAAGCTTGCTCGTGCTTCAAAAAACATTGCAGAAATACCGATCGACTTCCGGCCGCGAACCTATGATGCCGGAAAAAAAATACACAGCATCGACGGCCTCAAAGCCCTGTGGGTTATCCTTAAAAATCGCCTGATCGCGTAACCGGCGAAACAGCATTCTGCCCCAGACAATTATTGACAAATATAAATTTAAACTTTATATTTGCAAACATGATACCTCGAACCCTCTCCCATTCCATCAGAAAATACTCTCGCGAATATCCGATAATCGCAATTGTCGGCCCCCGGCAGAGCGGCAAAACAACACTTGCACGTTATCTGTTTGCCGATTACAGTTACGTTTCCCTTGAGAATATCGACCTCCGGCATGCCGCAGCAGACGACCCGCGGGGGTTCCTTGAAGATCACGGAAACCGCATCATTGTTGATGAAGCACAGCGTGTGCCTGATCTTTTTTCGTATCTGCAGGAACGCGTCGACACCGAGAATATACCTGCACAATATATTCTCACCGGCTCCCAGCAGTTTCTCCTCATGGAAAACGTTTCTCAGAGTCTTGCAGGCCGCATTGTTACATTCAGACTTTTTCCTTTTACTCTGCCGGAGTTGTATCAGACAAGAACAGACAACTCTGTAGAGGATATTTTTTCAATAAAGCCCAAAAAGCAAAGCATTCCCAATGGCGGCATTTCGCATAAGATTATTCATACGGGTATGTATCCGCGCATTCATGATAAAAATCTCACAGCCCCAAAGTGGCTGGAAAATTATGTGCTCACATACATAGAGCGTGATATCAGAAGCTTAATCAATGTTGAAAACCTCCGCACGTTTGAAAACTTTCTAAAAATCTGCGCCTCTTTTACCGGACAGCTTCTCAATTATGCATCTATTTCAAACGCAATCGGCATATCACAGCCCACGGTGAAAAAATGGCTTTCTCTGCTCGAAACCAGCGGAATCATTGTGCTGTTGTCTCCGCATCATAAAAATTTTTCAAAGCGACTCATAAAATCTCCAAAACTGTATTTTATTGATACCGGCCTTGTCTGCTTTCTGCTTTCCATCAGAACTTCGGAAGAGCTCAAAGGACATCCCCTTTTTGGAAATATTTTTGAAACGTTTGTTGTCAGCGAGCTGTATAAAAGAATTTCTCATATCGGTGAGATACCGCCGCTTTTTTTCTGGAGGGATAAAACAGGAAATGAAATCGACCTGATTGTGCAAATAGGCGGGGACCTGCTACCTGTTGAAATAAAATCATCAAAAACCTATTCCCGTGAGTTCACAAATTCGATTAAAAAATGGTGTTCGCTTAAAGGAAATACTGCAGACCGGGGCATGGTCATTTATGCAGGCGCGGAATCTATCGGGATAAACAAAACGGTATGCACAGTGCCGCTGTGGCGTCTGTAAAAACCGGAAGGTGTATCGGCTGATACTCCCCCGCAGCAACAAGCTGCGAAGTATGCGAAAAACGTTTCCGATCCAAGAATGTTTATGTCGAAAAAAAACTTTGCCGTTATCGCCGTTCTTTTCTGCATAACGATTCATGCGTTTATAATGAACGGCCATTACCCCTGCCATCGCCAGTTAACCGTGGGCACCTATTTTTCTTCAATCAGGGCGATGGTTGACCCTTCCCTTTTTGAAAAATCCATCTATGTGCAGGCAATAAACAGAACCGGGGTGCGTATCTCCCTGTTCTATGACGCAGCCCCCTTTATATTGAAATATTTCGATTTTGAAACCTTCGGGATCATCCAGTCCATTATCAGCATGTTTTTTATTATATCCGGCCTTTATTGCCTGACCTGGTCATTTTCCCGCAGCGCAGCAGCAGGCTTTATAGCCGCACTCCTTTATACCAACGAGCTTAATAAATGGACGCTGGGGTCCCCGGCCCCGTATCTTAATTTTTTTCATCATGGTTTGCCCTATGCCTACGCCTTCAGCATATGGTCATTGGTGTTTTTTTTCAGGAGGAAATATCCTTTTTCGCTTTTTCTTGCCGGTGCAGCCTTCGCTTTTCACCCCATGTGCGCTGCCTTTCTTGTCTGTACATATCTCGTATACGCGCTGTTTAATCGCAAAGAGTTTACCAGTATAAATATAATGAAATCAGCTGTATGTTTTCTTCTCCCTGCTTCTCCCGTACTGTACCGCTCCATAATCCATATTGGTTCTACCCCTGCTTACGGAGATATCTGGTTTAGGGGGGTAAAATGGGTCGCAGGGTACACCTGCTTTCCCTCCACCTGGCATCCCGCATTGTTTCTTCAGGCAGGCCTTTTCCTTATTGTCTTCGTAATATGCCTTCGTCATCTTGGCAACAAAAACGCAAAACGTATGGTGGGGATGCTTGTGATCGGCGTGGCATTTATGTGCGCGGCGGGTACCGTGTTTGCCGATATCTATCCTGTTCCCTTCATTATCAAATTAAGTTTGTGGCGAAGCACCGTCATTTACCTTTTTCTCGCACTGCCGGTTATCGGCATCATATTGGGCAGACTGTGTACACAATCTCCTTCACGCCGTATTTTTGTCTTCTGTTTTGTTGTTTTGTTAACCGGCTATTGCGAATTCTTCCCATATTACTATCTCGCCGTATTCATTCCGCTCCTTGTGTACCTGCTGCACGAAAAGCATCTGACCCGCAGAATACCGGTTCTCAAGAATAAATTCCCTGTAATTTTATGTGCGTGCATTTTGCCGGCTCTCCTTGTGCACGCAACCTGCAGCGGCGGAAGTTTTCGGATGATACTTTTTGGCGTTTTTGCAGTGCTCTTTTTTGCAATTCTTTACCTGTTTAAAGGCTGCCGGCTCTATACAAAACCTGCTGTATACGGCATGATTTTTTTCCTGATTCTGGATGCCGGGATACTCTATGATATAGGGGGGCCAAGGATTTATTATCACGGCTACTTTCAGGGCAGGCAGGATCCATGGGCTGACATCCAGCTATTTGCGCGCACGCACTCCCGTAAAGATGAGCTGTTTATTGTGCCCCCATACATGAACGGGTTCACACTGTATTCCTTAAGGGCTGTCTTAGGGGACTGGGCTGAGGGATCAACGATGCTTTATCTTGACAATCAGTTTGCATCCGAGTGGTTCGAACGGATGCATGCTCTCGGCTGGACACAATACAATCTCATAAAAAAAGGGTATAACAGCCTGACAACCGATAGAATCATCGACGCGGCCGCTCAATACGGAGCCCGGTATATTGTTACAGAAAAACCAAAACAATTTGTGCTGCCGAAAGTGTATGAAAACAGCAAATTCATTCTATATGAGGTGTCTTTATCCGATAGAGCCCGGGATTCGAAAAAATGAATTCGATAGCCGATAAAATCCTGCAGCAGCAGGCGCAAGCGATACGCCTATAAATCATCCAGTGCATAACCTGCGGCAAAGCCTCAGTCTTGGTTAATGAGCCGCTCTAAGCGGCTGCAAAAACAAATAACTCAAACCAGTTGACAAAACGGGGCATTCTGCCCGTACTGTCATCACCGCCCCGACTCGTGGTATGTTATCATCGTTAAAAAATCTCCCCTAACCCCTCTTTTCCAAAGAGGGGAACAGGGTAGTCTCCTCCCTTTTATCGCAAAGGGAGGCCGGGAGGGATTTTTTGCGCATTATCGCCGGACACGCTTCGCTTTGTCCGAGCCTGCGACTGCAGGGGAAGTGTCCAATTATTTCTGCAAATAATAAATCTTTGTTGGAAATCGTGTATTGTATTTTTTTATCAGGCGGAAATGTTTTTTGACATATGCATACATTTTTACCTGCTCGGGCTTTTCGGCATACAGGCGGCGATCCTCGTGCGGCGGGCGCAGCTCCGGAAGCCACGCGGTTACCAGGCACCATACATGATCATATGTCCGGACAATATCGAGAAACTGTGCATAGCTTTCAGGAACATCTACCGGCACCGAAGCGTAATAGCTGAAATGCGCTCCAGCGTAGCCCAGAGAAATAACTGCTGAATTCCCCTGTATGCGGTCTTCGACATATGCAGCAGCTTCACGATAATTCTGACGGTCGGCGGTTATAGTTTCCCAAAGATCAGGAAATTGAAGAATGAAGAGGGCGGCTAAAAAAAAGGCCGCACATATGCCATTGGCTGTATGCCTCGATTTGGCCATGAGAGAAGATGCACGCACGATGCCGCAGGCCATGATGATACAGGAAAACGGTAATGCAAAAATAAAGTATCGCTCATATACAAACATCGGGTTGATTAACAAATAAGTAATCAGCGGTGAAAAAAGCAACAATATGGCATAAACAAAAAAAGCCTTATTTTTAAAAAACACATTCACCCCTCCGGTTATCGCTAAGAATCCGCATAACAGCAGCCCGGAACACGATGCCGCACCGGGGAAAAGAGATTGCACAAGATCTTTCAAAAACGGCAGCCGGTCAACCGTTACTAATTTAACCTTCCCGATATTCAATGCATACGACTTCAGCAGAGGGGAATACAAAAGCACGGTCGCTGCGCCGGCTGCAAGCAAAGATACACAAAATCGCTGTATCATCTTTTTCCTTTCAGAGTGCAGCTCAAAGTTATTCCACCAGATAGAGTACATCGCCGTACACAGAATCTGTGCTAACACAACAGCGGACATAAAAGTGTGTGTGTAAAAACCAAGGGTAGTAAATAGTGCATAAAATATCCAAAAATGTCGTTTGTTGGAATAAACGGCTTCGAAATAAAAAAAGGACGAGAGAAGTGAAAAAAAGGCAAACGTGCTGTATCCCCGTGCCTCGGTTGAATGCTCTACATGAAAGGCCGAAACGGCAAGAAGAAATGCAGCCGTACAACCTGTAAGAGTACCAAACCATTTGCGCGCGACAAAAAACAGCAGCGGAATTGTAAAAATACCCATTAAAAGCGCAGGCAAGCGGGCGGTCAACTCGCTTTCCCCAAAAAACGAAATCGATACCCGGCAGAATAAAGAGTACAGCACATGATTGTTGAAATAGTATCCCAGTGAACTCACCACAGCCCACAGTCTGTCTGATGCTGCATAATGCATTGTGCTCCAGATTTCATCCCACCAGAAGCTCTGTTCAATATTCCAGCACCGCAATACCGTTCCCAGAATAATAATAATCAGCAGAAAGTTAAAATGTCGTATTTTCACATGAAGTCTCCGTCACTTCTTTCCGATAAGTAATAATTATAAATGCATACAATTATCATGATAAATGTATAATATTAGCAAGGTTATTATATGTAAGATTTTGTTTTCTGGACATTTTTTCATAATGTAATATCATAGTAGTATTTTTTTCTCTATTATAAAAACTATTGAATTATGGTTTAGTGTATGAATTCACACCAATCTGCTTCTCCCTATATCAGCATTGTCATTCCTGTTTTTAATGAGGAGAAAAGAATACACAGCTTTCTTTCTGATGTAACCGCATACCTGCATACGTTTCCCTTCTCTCACGAAATTATAATCGTTGATGACGGAAGCACTGATAATACCATTACTGTAATACAGGACATTCTCAAAGCATATAGCGCCGGCTCCGTTTCGATAATATCACTCAAAACAAATCGGGGCAAAGGCGGGGCAATAAATAAAGGAATGCTCAATGCCCAAGGAGAATATATCTTTTTTATCGATGCCGACGGTTCTACGTCCATTAATGAGATCGATGCCTTTCTGCCCTTTTTTCAGGACGCATACCACATTTATATCGCCATCAGAACAAAAAAGCATTATGCGCCCTTTAAAAGAAAATTTTTCGGTTACGGTTATATTTTTTTTACCAATAAAATCCTGGGGATGGACATTAAGGACTACACCTGCGGCTTTAAATGCTACCGTAAAGACACAGTTAAAAAAATTTTTTCCAATCAAACACTTGACAATTGGAGCTTTGATGCCGAAAACCTTTTTATTGCAAAGAAGTGCGGCTATAAAATAAAAGAAATACCTGTGTACTGGAAGCATGTCGGCGGATCAAAAGTCAAGGTATGTAAAAATGTGGCGATTTGCGGATTTGATTTGCTGCGAATCCGCTTCAATGAATTTCGCAGAAAATACAGCTGCTGATTTCATCGATTGAGATCCCTTTCATTACTATATGCTGCCGGCGCCGCAGCAGAACACAAACCGTTTCCTGAAGCCGGCCCTGGTTGTAAGCACCGATGTGAAATGGTATATACATTAGAATTAACCTGAACCCTTTCAGTCTTATAGAGCATATGTCCGCTGATATACTCCTCATCAATGTGCCGATAACCATGGCCGAGCGCTACGGCAGTTTTGCCAGCGTAGGCAGTCAGACCCCTCCCTTGGGGCTGTGCTATATTGCATCTTCCGTTCAAAGCAAAGGATACCGGCCGGTCATTCTCGATGCCCCTGCCCTGAATCTGAATATCGAACAAACAATCGCTGAAATCAAAAACTGCACACCATCCGTTATAGGCCTTACCGCTTCCACTGTTTCCATCATTAACGCACACGAGCTTGCATCAACCATAAAAAAAAGCCGTATAAACGCACCTGTAGTTGTCGGCGGCGCACACGTCTCCTCTCTTCCGGAACAAACGCTTGCAGAGTTTCCCAGCTTCGATATCGGTGTTGTCAATGAAGGAGAATACACCACGATCGATATCATCGATGCAGTCAAAAACAACACCCCCTTACACGACATCCCCGGGATTGTATACCGTGCCGGAAACGATATAATCCGCTCCCCTTTTCGCCCGCACATTAAAAACCTCGATGACCTTCCCTATCCTGCATGGGATCTGCTGCCCCCGCTGAACAGGTTTTACAAACCCTCTCCGCACAGCTGTCTGAAACAGCCCTCATCATCCCTGGTGACCTCCCGCGGCTGTAACGGCACATGCACCTTTTGTGCCCGCCCATTTATGGGAGAGCGGTATCGCGGCCACAGTGCGGAATACACCCTGGAAATGATCGACATACTTGTCAAAAATTACGGCATAAAAGACATTATGTTTTATGACGATAATTTTCTGCTCGATCGAAAAAGAGTGCTTCGCATATGCGAGGGGCTGCTAAGGAAACCCTATAGAATAAGCTGGTCGTGCCTTGCCAGAACAGAGGCATTCCCCGACGATTTCCTCCGGCTGATCAGAAAGTCGGGCTGCTGGCAGATTGCCTTCGGCATTGAAAGCGGAGATCAGCAGATTCTCGATAACATTAAAAAGCGGACCACAACAGAAAAAATAAAGGATGTGGTAAGAAAAACAAATGCAGCCGGCATACACTCACGCGGTTATTTCATGATCGGCTGTCCGGGTGAAACCCCGGCAACGATACAAAAAACAACCCGCTTCATTAAAGAATGCGGGGTAAAGGATTTTCATGTGACCTACTGCACCCCGATGCCGGGAGCGGAGCTCTACAGCACTGCTTCTCAGCATGGATCTTTTGAACAAAGCTGGAAAAAGCTGGGGTTCTGGGAGCCGGTCTTTATACCGAACGGCATGACCAAGGAGCAGCTCATAGACAGCCATCAGAGGATGTATAGAAAATTTTATTTGAGGCCGTCTGTCATCTGCCGGTACCTCTTCCGTTCCATTACAAACCCGAACAGGCTGTATTTTCTCCTGCAGGCCGGCTGGAGCGTTGCCGGCTACACGCTGAAAGGGTACATCGGGAAGAAATGCAAAGGCTTGATACAAAGGCGAACGACTACTCCTCGGAGCACTTCTTAATAATTTTTTTCAAATGGTTATCCTGTCATTATGAATGTGGTATTTGTTTCTTCGGCATGCGAAACACTGGCTATTGAATACTTATCTGCTTCATTAAAAGCTGCCGGTCACAACACATACCTGTGCTTTGACCCACAGCTGTTTGACGACACATTCCTCAAGTACCCCATTCTCAGCAAAATATTTGATTATTCAGATATCATAATTGAAGACATCCGCAGATACAGCCCCGGCCTCATTGCATTTTCCGTGGTTTCGGATAATTTTCCCTGGGCAGTCCGGCTTTCTAAAAAAATAAAGCAGCACTTTGATATTCCCATCGTCTTTGGAGGTGTTCACCCGACATCAGTGCCGGAGTATGTCCTGCAGTATTCAGCTGCCGACTACGTGATTATGGGTGAAGGAGAAGAGGCGCTTGTGGATCTTGTCGGCAATATTACCCAGGAGAGCATCTGCCGGACAATCCCGAACGTCTGGAGCAAAAAAGGCACCGAAATAATTCAAAATGATGTCCGCCCGCTTGTTGAGGACCTTGACAGCCTGCCGTTTCCTGACAAGGATATCTTCTACCGGCAACTGCCGCATATCCGCGACGGATACATCTGTCTGTCCAGCAGGGGCTGTGTCAATAAATGTACTTTTTGCAATAACTGGCTGTACAAGGATTATATCTATAAAGGTAAAGGAAAATTCTTTCGCCGCAGAAGCCCGCAAAATCTTTTAGCAGAGCTGATAGATGCCAAGAAAAAGTATGATTATAAAGCGGTGCATTTCTGGGATGAAATATTTATCAGCGACCGTAAATGGCTTTTCCAGTTTCTTGAGGGATACCGTGAACATATACATGTGCCTTTTACCTGCTGCATTCACGTTAACTTTATTGATGAGGAGGTGGCGGACGCTCTCAGGGCAAGTAACTGCTGGCAGGCAATCATGGGGGTGCAGTCATTAAACGAGCAGCTCAAAAAAAGCATTTTAAACCGGCATGAGAGCAATGAAAAAGTACGAAATGCAATAGCCTGCCTCAAAAAGGAAAACATTCTGGCAATATGTGAAAACATGCTGGGACTTCCCACGCAGGATGAACAGGACATCGTGAACATGCTTTCATTTTATAATGAAACCCGTCCAAACCGATTGAGCGTTTACTTTCTCCGGTACTATCCCCGCACTAAAATCATCGACATCGCACAGCAGCATAATATGCTGACCGACAAAGACATAGAAGATATCAATATCGGGATGAACGCTCGCTCTTTTATTCAGGGCGGCACCCTCAACATAAAAAGGTTTGCGCGCATTCAGACGTATCTGGTATTTCTTCTGGTCCTGCCGAAGCGGCTCAACAGGTTCCTTATAAAAATAAAAATATACCGATACCTGCCGAACCTGGGTATGCTCGCTCACAGCTTTGCACGCGTCCTGGACAAACACAAACAGTTTGATGTCGATGCTTCACGATTTGTCAGACGGTACCGCAGATATACAATAAAAAAGATACTGCATTTTTTGAAAAAACCGCTCCGGGGACGAAACAGTCCATGAAAATAGTATTTCTTTCTCTTCTGCCGACAACGGAAAATTTCGGCATCAAATACATCCATGCATACCTGCTCAGCCGGGGACATGATTCATCCATCATCTTTCTTCCCCGGCACTCCAGACACGCAGCATCGGCGCTGAATGACTTCATAGCGGCTCATCGGCCTGACGCAGTCGGATGCGGGTATATGAGCTATGAAGCGCCTTTTGCACAATTTTTAGGCACTTCTCTGAAAAAACAGTTCCCCGGGCTGCCCTTTATTGCCGGCGGCATCCACCCGACAATCAATCCTGAGGAGTGCCTTGCCTATGCCGACTATGTCTGTATCGGTGAAAGCGAAGATGCTATGGCTGACCTCGCAGAGAACATAGATACAGGGAAAAATATTCATAACCTGCAAAATATCGCCTACAGTGAAAACGGGACAATCACCAAAAATCCCCTTCGTCCATTTATAGAAAATCTGGATGAGCTCCCGTTCCCGGGACACTGGCCGGAGCGTTCATATATATACTACAACAAAGTGATCGCCCCTTTGAATCTCAGGCTGTTTAAAAAATATACCCGCTATGACGGAAAGGCCTTCAATATTATCAGCTCGCGCGGATGCCCGTTTTCATGTGCTTACTGCTGCAACTCCTTTTTAACCAGGCTCTATGGGGTCAAAAAAATACGAAAAAGGTCACCGCAGAATTTTCTGGCTGAAATGAAGCGGGAAATCGAGCTTTTCCCCGAAATCATTCTTATGAACATTCACGACGACTGCTTTCTGGCGCAAACAGCAGACTGGCACCGTGAATTCGCGGCAGATTATAAGAAATTTATCAATCTGCCGTTTATTGTACGGTCAACCCCTCTTCATCTTACCGAAGAAAAAATAGCTGTTCTCAAGGATGCCGGCCTTGCATGGGTAACTATGGGACTGCAGTCAGGCAGCGAAAAAACAAACAGGGAAGTTTTTTTGCGTAACGTTTCAAATGAGAAATTTCTGGAAGCGACCCGGTTGTGCAATAAATACAAAATAAGCGGCTATTACGACGTTATTCTCGACAACCCTTTCGAAAAAGAAGAGGATGTAAAACAGACAATCACGGTCCTGAAACAGGTGCCCAAGCCGTTTCAGCTGCAGCTTTTCTCGCTTACCTTCTATAAAGGAACCGATATCTACACGATGTACAAAGAGCGGTTCGGCAATGGAAAGGATCCTGATATTCAGAATTATTTCGGCTATAGGCGCACCTTTCTAAACAAACTGGTTCGCCTGACACCGGTCATCCCCTCATCCTGGGTAGACTTCTTTGTGCGCAACAGGGAAAAATGGCCGGGCAGGGTACTGTTTAACAGCTTGTACCCGTTTATGGCTATTTTCGCAGAGCCGCTTTCTTTTTTCAGGCTCATGTTCAGCGCGTTCAGAAAAAATATAACACTGACAGCTAAAATTGCATTGCCGACCTTCAAGACAAAAATCCGGGAGCGGCTGATTAATTTCCGGTCCGATTTTTAAAACCATCTTCTCACCTGCACACCACACATAGGAACCGCATGGATACAGTGCAATCAAACAGCGTTTCAATCATTCTGCCCGCACATAACGAAGCAGAAAACATCGGGCCGCTAATCCGGGAGATACACGATTATTTCCATCAGAAAAAAATCGTGCATGAAATAATACTCGTTAATGACGGCAGCACTGATAATACCGCCGCAACAGCTCACAATATCGCACGGGAGCTTCCCGTTTTAAAAATCGTCAATCATAAACATCTGGAAGGGTACGGCAAAACATTGAGGGACGGTTTCAGTGAAGCGAACTGTCAGTATTTATTTTATACCGATAGCGACAGGCAGTTCAGCATAAAGGATTTTGACGCTTTTTTACCGTTTATTGATAACGAGCGGGAAAAGGTGGTTACGGGATACCGCATAGATAGAATGGACCCCTCATCAAGAAAAATGCTGAGCCGGGTATATAATGCCATTGTGAACAGCTTGCTCTCTCTTGATATAAAGGATGTTAACTGTGCATTCAAACTCCTCAATACCAGTCTGTATCATAAATTGAATATCCGCTCAACAGGGCCGCTTATAAACGCTGAAATAATCGCAAAATGCCGTCTGTCTCATATCAGCGTAGAAGAGATTGGCGTACGGCATTACCCCCGCACATCAGGCAGCTCTACGGTCAACGGCTCCATGGCTCTGCGCTCCCTGTTTGAACTCGGTGCATTGTATATCGAAACAGCCGAATTCAAAAAAATCAAATAACGATTTTTTCCTTGGAGTTAATCCATTGCCGACTCCCGCTTAAAGGTTATTGTATCAAGCAGCTCACGCACTTCATCATCATCCGGGTTTATTTTTAAATATTCTGCTATTCTTTTCCGCAGCTCGTCGTAATACTTTTTTCTGACAAATATGTCGGCCAGGTCCATCAGGGCCGGTTTGTATTTTGGGTCCCGATCAAGCGCATCCTGAAATGCATTAACGGCGAGCGACTCGTTTTCCCTCTCAAGCAGCGCAAGGCCGAGATAGTAGGGAAAATCGGGTCGCTGATTGTTTTCAAACGCCAGATGTCTGAAACCGGAAACAGCAAGAAGGTTCCGGCCTTCCCTTAAATGAATTTTACTTAAAATAAAACGCGCTTTGATATTTTTGAGGTCATCAGCCTTGATTTCCTCAGCAATCCGCCTCGCCTTTTCAATGCGGCCCTGTTCGAAATACATATCCGCCATCATAATTTTAATCCGTTTGTTAAACACAGGGGAATTGTCAGCCTGCCGCAAAAAGTCCCGTGCTTTTTTAGCGGCCTGCTTATATTCTTTATTTCGTATATACACGTCTATCAGCTTTTCCTTTAGCTCTAAATTGTCCGGGTTTTCCGCGAGCACATTCCGGATAAACTCTTGAGCCGCATCGTATCTGCCATAATACATGTAGAAATCAAAGAGCCGCCCAACTATCTGTTTATTTGCCGGATGTTTTTCAAGCATATTTTGAAGCAGCATTTCTTCGGCTGTCTGCTTCCCTGCATCACGAAGCATCCCGGCATATTCAAGCTGAATGTCAAAAGGATCGGCAACTGTTTCGATAATAACTTTATATAACTCTATAGCCTTTTGAATGTCATCGTCCTTAACTGATTCGGCTAAAAACCGCATGGCCTTAACCCAGTCCAAACCACCGGTTTTCTTTTGCTTTAATATTTTTTCTGCCTCATCAGTCCGCCCTCTAAAAATAAGCAGGTGTGCAAAAACTGCATGGAACCCCTTGTAAAATGAACCCTTTCTTATACGGTCTTTGAGATCATCATATACCATTGTGCGAAATTTTAGACTACCCAGTTCCAAAGCCGAACGTGCACGCCACAGAACCAGCTCATCGCTGTTCGGAAAATAATCTTCAAGCATTGCATCCGCCTCACTGGCAGCCTGACCATACTTATGTGATTTAAAACACGACTCTACAAGTTTAAGCCCGGATTTAATTTCAGGGCGCTCTCTGAAAACTATTCTAAAAAGATCCCTGGCGCTTTCATAATTGTTCAGTTTGAAATAGCACATTGCTTTCATATACTTAGCATCGGTAAATTTATTATCGAACGCAACGGCATTATCAAACTGATCTAGAGCATCTTTATATTCGCCGGATTCATACAGCTGTATACCTTGTTTATAGTAGTAATCACGCCTGTCGTTTAACAGTTTTTCACATCCCAGAGTACAGAGCAAAAATACTGTCAGGATCAGCATACAGGATATAGTGTATATTTTTTGCTGCAATAAGTTTATCTGCATTTTTTTAACGCACCCCCTATCTTCTCAGCTGCCTGATCCGCTCCAGAACATCGCCGATATCGCCGCACCTGCCGTTATCGTTGGCATCATTAACAAACCGGTTCGGACACTCATCGCAGATATCGCCGATACCGTCACTGTCGCTGTCTTCCTGCGCCGGGTTAGCATGACCGGGGCAATTGTCACAATTATTAACAGCGCCGTCCCCGTCTATATCGTCTGCAATGTCAGTCGATGCAAGGCGGTACATGCGGGCGCCGCCGAGCCCGCAGCTCGTGTCAAGACACCCCTTGCTTGCCGACACATACAGGTGTCCCTCATATTCGGCAAACGCTTCAAACTGCACCACATCCTGATCACCCAGGCCGTTGTCGGTCACCGGCTGCCACTGTACCCCGTCAGCTGACTTCCACATCCGCGCGCCGAAAAGCCGGCGCTCCCCGGCACCCACAGAGGGCTCATACAGCGCAACGGCACCCGCATACAGCCATCCATTGTAAGCAAAAAGATTGATGCCGGAGGTTTCATAGATCTGCATAAAAACCGCATCCAGCGCCACGGTGCCGGTGAATCCCGGCGGCAGTACGGAGTCTCCTCCAACGGTATAAAACCAGCTTCCGTCAGCAGGACAGGCGCTCGCGGTGTTCATAATCCGCACGCCGCCAAGGGACTGAATGCCGACAATAAGCATATCATTAAAGGAGGCGAGGCTCCAGGGCATAAAGTTGTCGGTAAACATGCTGCCCCAGTCCCCGAAGCCGTTTTCATTTGTCCCCGTATCATTTGCGTCCACACCGTTGTCGACGATAACCTCCCACCCGTCGTCTCTTAAGCGTGCAAGCCGGGCACAATTGCCCTTTTCGCCCGAAAGCCCGGCCCCTCCGGCATACAGCACCGGCTCGCCGGCATCGGGCTGTTCAGGCCACGGGCATGTGCCTGCGTTGTCTGCTGCTGCAAACACACACAGATCGGTTATGCTTCCGGCAACCGGCTTATAGTCGTCATGAAACAGGCCGAGGCTGTTTGACGGATGCGTAACCTGCCATGTGCTGCCGTCCTGTGTATAAAACACCTGTGCGCCGTTTTCTGAATTCAGGCCCGTGCTGACATACAGGGTATCATTGAACACTATCATGTCGGTAACGCATTTATTCCACCGGTCGCCGAATCCGCTCTCATCGATACCGGTCCCGATTTCGTAGCCGTCGCCGGGCGCAACCGGGCCTGTGGTGTGGGTGTAGGGCGGAAAATCGTTTTTATATTCAGCGCTCCCGCAAATGGTATACTCCTGGTCAGCATCATCGGTCTGCATATCATTCTGCTGAATCGTCAGCGTATCGGCGGTGTTGGAAATAATGTCAAATGTGCGGTACATGCCCTCCCCGGAGGTTATCCTGAGCACACCGCCTGCCCACATATCGGGCTCCCACTGCGCTGTGCTGTCAGTTACCTGAGCCGTCGTGTCACCGTCAGCTTCCGCACAGCCTGAAATGGCCGAAATGCTCCCTTCGGCTTCCGTATCCTTCATATCAGACACAAGCGGCTCCCACGACTCACCGTCATAGCGCCAGATCTCACAGCCCGTCGACTTGAGAACGCTGCCTTTCAGTCCGGATGAAAATCCGCAGTACAGGCTGCCGCGAAACACAGCCATGGCTCCCCACAGGTTGTTTATATACCTGTTTCCGTAAAGACCATTGGTATGATCCTCCCATACAGAAAGCTGCTCCCATGCGGTGTCATTATCTGCAGCCGTGCGCCACACCTCAGCGCCCGACTCCTCGTTTCTGGTCATTGCGTACAGGCGGCCCCCGTAGCCGGTCATTGCAACCACCGATGAGTTGGCGTCGTCACCAAAACCGGGGCTGTTCACCGCATGCCATGTCGACCAGTCCCGATTGGCGACAACTGCTTCGGATACCGGATCTGCGCATGCAGGCCCGGCCATAATAGCCGGGAGCATAATTGCGGTCAGGCAGTAAACCGTCAGCCCGATAACGCTTATATTATGTGCTTTCATATAATACATAAAACATCCTTCCCGCTGATACCAGGTTTTCCATAGTTAGTCCTTATTGAACACCCCTGCTGAAAAATGGATGCTCCCTCAGATACTATATCCTTATTTCCTTGAAAAAAGTTAAATAAGTATTATAGAATAAAAATCTATAAAATAAACAATTAATCTGCGGAGCACGTGATGAACCGGCATGCTAAAAAAATCAGAAAAACATCGGAAACCAATATATCTCTTGATTTGCGTATAGACGGAACCGGAGATTATACCATAAATACGCCGGTTCCGTTTCTGAGCCACATGCTCGAGCTCTTTTCCAGGCACGGGCTGTTCGATGTGTCGATCACGGCTGAAGGAGATGTTGACGTTGATTTTCACCACACGGTTGAAGACATCGGAATCTGCCTTGGGCAGGCGCTCAAAGAATCGCTCGGCGACAAGGCGGGCATCACCCGATACGGGGATGCAACCGTGCCGATGGATGAAGCCCTTGCATCGACCAGCCTTGATATAAGCGGACGCCCGTTTTTTGTGTTTACCGCTCCCGAACTGAAGGGGAAGGTCGGCGATTTCGATCTTGAGCTTGTCGAGGAATTTTTTCAGGCATTTGCGGCCAACAGCGGCATTACCCTCCACATACGGGTGCACTCCGGAAGGAATTATCATCATATCATCGAGGCGGTGTTCAAATCATTTGCAAAAGCATTAGACCAGGCTACACAAAAAGACACCCGCAGCGATGCAATCCCCTCCACAAAGGGAAGCCTGTAAAAAAGAGGGGGGATTGATAGGGATCGATATACAACCCGTACATGGTAATACATATCCCGCATCAAAAGAAGCGATCAATGAATATACGTTGATGCATTATTGACTTCATTTTTTCCGTGCACTATACTTGTCAACATAAAACCTGATAAGTGCTGTAAAGACCGCTATATATACCCTTGACATATTGATAGATACGCTATCCGGTCATGATGAGAAAAGAGCTTTCAGAAATTGCAGAAAAATACAAAGTCTGGACAATATATGCATTCGGCAGCAGAGCCCGGGAAATAGCCGCGGCTTTCAGAGACGACAGATGTCCAACCGGTTCAAGCACCTCCGATGTCGATATCGGGGTTCATTATAAAAAAGATTTTCACCCGACAGCACTGGACAAAGTTTTACTGGCACAGGAGCTTGAAAATCTGTTTCAGGTACCCCGGGTTGACGTAGTCGATGTCGGCACTGCCGATTCCTTTTTGAGCCTTGATATCATCCGGGGAGAAATTCTCTACTGCAGCGACATGTACAGTCAATCGGCATTTGAGCTGTATATTCTGCGGCGGGCCGCTGATCTGGCTCCCTTTGAACGCCAGCGACGCAAACAAATATTAGAGAGAGTATAACGTGTCGCCTGAAAGAATTAAACAGCGAATCCTCTCAGATCGAATCGGCTGGATACACACCATGGTCGCCAACATTCGGAGATTGCCTTTACATTCATATGAAGAATTTACTTCAGATAACAGAAACACAGCTTCTGCGGAATCCTACCTTCGCCGTGCTCTTGAAGCCCTGTTTGATCTGGGACGTCACCTGCTTGCAAAAGGATTCGGAATTGCGGTTATTGAATACAAACAAATAGCAGCTGAGCTGTACGATAAAGGAGTGCTCGATAAAGAAACAGTCGATCTTCTAAC
This sequence comes from uncultured Thermodesulfobacteriota bacterium, assembly GCA_964621615.1. GTDB lineage: Bacteria > Desulfobacterota > WTBG01 > CAIYCZ01 > CAIRTM01 > CAZUMW01. The sequence goes on along the minus strand of CAZUMW010000059.1, from coordinate 4,912 downwards.
GCTGATGGCAGGGTACAGGAACAGGATGGTCCATTATTATAACGAAATTTCAGAGCAGGAACTGTATGAAATATGCTGCAACCGGCTGACAGATATTGAAAAAGTCGTCAACGGGATAATTGATTGGACAAAAAATACACCTGATAAAATAGATACCTCCCTATAAGCTGTGGGGGGACGGACTTCCGACATCTGAATTTCGTTTTTCTTCCGGCTTCCGACTTCTATCTTCTCGGGTTCGTGTACGCGAATCGCTTCGCTGTGAACGTGTACGTCTCACATCGTATCTTCTTTCATGGTTCTTATAAAATGCTCGCTGCCCACTGCAATGCTTTGGGTCCATTTAGTTTGTCTAATATTTTTGCCGTTGTTCGGAGCTTCCCCTATCCACTCACGGTGGTTTTTCCTGAACTCTTCATTAATACCAATCTTCGACAGATAATTTCTTAATACGCCTGAACTCTTTACGATTGTGAGTGACAAGCGTTGCCTGATGCGCCATGGCGGTGCCGGCGATGAGCACATCATGGGGGCCGATCGGTATGCCTGCATTCTCAAGCTGTACTCGTATCAGCGCTGAACGTTCAGCTTCTTTCGGACCAAACGAAATTACGGCAATAGCGGAAAGCAGCTCATTAAGCTCCTGCCTTCGTTTGTGCGGTGCCGTCGACTTTCCGATGCCGACCATAAGCTCATATATCACTATGGCGGGTATGCCTATTTCTTTGGGAGATGCATCCAGCAGGTTCTGCGCCACATTGCCGATGCCCTTGAAAAAATAAATTACCGTGTTTGTATCGAGAACATACATCAGAAGGGTTCCCGCGGTACGTCGTTGTGAGCATCCTGCCTGATTTCTTCAGCGGAGGGAAAATCCTGCCAGGAGCCTGACAGCTGCTTGACCGCCTCAGGCCATTCGTCTGCAATTTTTTCTTTCACTAAATTTGCAATCCATTTACTTTGAGAGATATTCAGCTTCTTGACCGTATTGCGCATTTTTGCCTCAATCTCATCCTCGAGATATATCGTTACCTGCCCCATTGCATTCATCCTTTTCCGAAACGTTACGGTGTAACTGCCTCACAGGTGCTTTGACTATGGTAATTGCTGGCCCTGCAAAACGATCCGCATGTTATTATTACATATATGTTAAAGTATATGTGGTCCTATGTAAATGTCAAGGCGGTTTTTCTCTTTAATCGGTTATTCAAAATGCTGTTTGCCTTTTCAGAATTACCCCTGTAACGTTGGAAATCATCAGGACAGCAGGGCAGTATAAGCACGATTACGGCATTTTTTGAAAAACATATACTGTCCTTTCTACAGGCATCCCTGAATTTCAATTAGATAAAAACATTAATTTTTGTATCACACGAGAAAACACCAGGACACACATCAGATATCATAAAGCTTATTTCCTTGAAAAAAGTTAAACAAGTATTATAAAATAAATAATTAACCTGCAGAGCACGTGATGAACCGGCATGCTAAAAAAATCAGAAACAAACATATCTCTTGATTTGCGTATCTTAACAAAAGCAGGTATTGTACTGTTTGTTATGGATATAGCTTTACTTTATTATGAGAACACAGTCTTCTGATACCCCTCCTGGCATAGAAAACGTATTAATATCTCTGTTGAGGAAAGCAAGTTCTGCAGCAAAAATGACCCGGGTTCGTTCATTATCTGAAAGTACGATACTGCTGTCACGCAGGGCCATTAGAAGGGCCAATCCCGGAATGGACCAAAAAAATCTCAATATGAAATTCATATCCCTCCATTACGGTGAAAAGCTCGCCCAGCGACTGCATGAATATATCAATAAAAATTCATTATGAAAAAGCCTGACATACTGGTCGCGGCCCAACAGGTAGCCGATGCATTTCAACAGCTTGGAGTTTCATATTATATCGGAGGATCGATAGCCAGCTCCGTATATGGACTCCCCCGTTCAACCATGGACATTGACATAGTAGCGGATATAGAACCGAAGCATGTACATGCTTTCACAAAAATGCTTGAACCTTCGTATTACATTGATGAAAACATGATACGAGAAGCGATTGAATATTGTTCCTCGTTTAACATTATACATCTTGAAACCATGCTTAAAATTGATGTTTTCATTAAAAAAAACGAACCGTACAGCTTAGAAGCGTTCAAGCGGAAAAGAAAAGATACATTAGATGAAGAACAGGTAACCACAGAATTTTATCTTGTATCACCTGAAGATATTATTCTTAATAAACTGGTATGGTTTCGGTCGGGCGGCTGTGCAGCTGATCGCCAATGGAATGATATTCTGGGCGTGTTGAAAGTACAAAAAAATTCATTGGATCGGGACTATTTAACATACTGGGCATCAGAGCTGAATGTGACCGACCTCCTGGAAAAGGCGTTTCATCAATCCGGTATCAATGGTTGATCTATATAATTTTCAGATGATAAACTTTTGAAATTAACGATATAATCAGATTCTGATATCCATACTAAAAATCCATACATCCGTAATCGACGAGGCGCTCCATGATCATCATTCCGGCAATAGATATCAAAAACGGCGAGTGCGTGAGGCTCTCCCGCGGAGATATGACCAAAGCGACTATTTACAGCAAAAACCCCGCAGAGGTAGCCCGGCGGTGGCAGTCTCTCGGCGCACAGCGGCTGCACCTTGTTGATCTTGACGGGGCCGTTTCGGGGAGTCCCCGCAATAAAGATGTTGTGCAGAATATCTGCTCGAGCGTTTCCATGCACATAGAGCTTGGCGGCGGGATCCGGACCCTGGACACGATTGAACAATATGTTGATGCAGGGGTGGACAGCGTCATACTCGGCACAGCAGCCATCGAAAACCCTGCCCTTTTTCAGGAAAGCTGCCGTCGCTATCCCGGCCGCATTATTGCAGGCATTGATGCCCGCAGCGGCATGATGTCGGTGCGCGGATGGACAGAAACAAGCGCGGTAAAAGCTGTCGATTTTGCCCGCGGGCTTGACAGCTCGGCCGTTGAGGCAATTATTTTTACCGACATAAGCAGGGACGGCATGCTTACCGGTCCCAACATAGACAGCACGGCAGAGCTTGCGCGCTCGGTTTCAATTCCGGTGATAGCTTCAGGGGGCATATCCTCTCTGCAGGATATAAAAAATCTTATTGCTGTTCCCCCGCCCGGCATATTCGGTGCAGTTATCGGCCGTGCATTGTATACCGGGGATGTTGACCTTCAGGACTGCCTGCGGCTGACAAACAACTGACAAGGAGGGTAATGCATTGGAAATCTATAACGAAATTTCTTTTGACAAAAACGGGCTTGCACCTGCGGTGATTCAGGACTGGAAAAACGGTGAGGTGCTGATGGTAGCGTACATGAACCGCGATTCGCTGAAAAGGACCCTTGAAACCGGCAAAACGCATTTCTGGAGCAGATCGCGTCAGAAATACTGGATGAAGGGTGAAAGCTCCGGCCACACGCAGGACGTAAAGGAAGTCTATACCGACTGTGACGCAGACACTATTCTCATCAAGGTCGAGCAGCATGTCGCCGCCTGCCATATGGGCTACCGGTCCTGCTTTTACCGCAAATGGGACGGTGCCCGCTGGGAGGCTGTCGGGGAAAAAGTCTTTGAGGAAAAAGATGTCTACAAATGAGCGTGACTGTATACTTGTGCGCTTATACGATCTGGTTCGGGACCGGTGCCTGAACCCCCGGGATGACTCCTATATTACCAGCCTGCTGAAAAATGCACCTGATGCCCTCAGCGCTAAAATCACCGAGGAAGCATCCGAGCTTACAGAAGCTTGTGAAACGGGAACACGCGATCACATAATTCACGAAGTTGCGGATTTATGGTTTCACTGTCTTGTGCTGCTGGGCTCTGAAAGCATCCCCCCCGATGAAATATATCAGGAGCTCGAGAGACGCTGGGGGACATCCGGCCTCACGGAAAAAGCGCAACGGGGGAAACGGCAGAGGTAGCTGATGAAGTAAAAGAATTCCCTGTTTGTCCTTTAAAGATGAGGTGTTAGCTGCAATTTAAATCCCCCCTGGCCCCCCTTTAAAATAAAGGGGGGGGAGGTACGCACGCAGATAAGAATTAATGATGTTCTAGACAAAACAAGTCCCCCTATTGAAAAAGCAGCGGGGGTTAGTCAATTCCAGTCCCTCCTTTGAAAAACAGGGGGGATAGACAAAACCAGTTCCCCTTTAAATTAAAGGGAGGATAGCCAAGCCCAGTCCCCCTTTGAATTAAAGGGAGGATAGCCAAGCCCAGTCCCCCTTTGAATTAAAGGGGGATTTAGGGGGATTTCCCAAACAATGCACAAATACAAAAATGCCCTTAAGGAACCAGCGAGATCGTTAAGAAAAAATATGACCGATGCCGAGCAGGCCCTATGGACTAAAATCCGACGAAGGCAGATCCATGGGCTGCAGTTTTACCGGCAGAAACCGCTGTATTCCTTTATTGTCGATTTTTACTGCCCGAAGGCAAAACTGGTAATTGAAGTTGATGGCTCTCAGCACTTCGACTCGGACCATATAAAAAAAGATGAAACACGGGATGCGCAACTTACTGCTTTGGGACTGAAGGTGCTGCGTTTTAATAACAGACAGATCCTCACAGAAATTGATGCGGTACTGTCCGTAATTTGGGATACGATTGAAGCGATTGTACAAATCCCCCCTGACCCCCCCTTTGAAATAAAGGGGGGAAGGTAAACCCGCAAATTAAAATTAATAATGGATTAAACAATTCCAGTCCCTCTTTGAAAAACAGGGGGGACAGACAAAACCAGTCCCCCTTTGAATTAAAGGGAGGATAGCCAAGCCCAGTCCCCCTTTGAATTAAAGGGGGGATTTAGGCAGTAACTTCCGGTTAGGTTTTTGCATTCGAAATTTTTTTGTTTGAGGGGTG
>CAZUMW010000058.1:0-25024 GCA_964621615.1 uncultured Thermodesulfobacteriota bacterium | reverse complement strand
GTGCTGCCATCAAGACAAAGAGGCGGGATGCAATCGGTATCGGAGAGATAATCTGATGCTTTCTTGCGCGTTAGCACTATGCTTCGGTGTCAGACAGAGATCCACATCATTTCGAGAATTGTATCAACACGCCAATCCCGTTTAAACACCCCGGCACAGCATTGCCTCGCCTCGTGAGTATATCCGGAGGAAACCGGCTGAAATGAATCCGGACGTTTTGCGAAGCCGTCACGATTAAAGTGCAGGGGGCAGGGTATCTGCAGACGCTCAAAACATATGCGCTGAGCTGGTCATGATAGTGCGCACATCGGTGCCGACCGCCTCCAGGACTTCAGGTGATATCGCAAGCGTTCCCGTCGCCGCCAGCTCGGTTAAATCGATATCCAGATCGTGGAAGAAGCCGTTCCCAATGCTTCTTGAACCGTCATGCAGCAGCAGGCTTTCTCAGTCAGTATCCGGCTTTTCTCAGGTTATGTACAGTAAACAGATCCCGATCAACAGCAATGCCGATACCGCGGACTTGCTGCGTGCTCACTGCTGCATACTCTCTTTGAAAATCAATAACATGACAGCCGACAATGTAGTTTTTGATTTCTCCGGACGCCGTGGCGATATCCTGACTGAACTGCTCAATGTACTTCCAGAGCCTGTCTTTCCGGTCATAGATTATTGTGCACCGTATCTGATATGTTTCAGGATCAACATACCAGATCCGCTTGCTGTATATATACGAGGGGTCTTTGCTGCGTGCAATCACTACATACACTTTAAGCCGTTCACGCGGCAGGTTGCTGAACAGAATCTCACCGGTATCACGCTCAAGCTCATCGATATCGACATGGCGGGGTGCAAGAAATTCCTCTCTTCCGTGATATTGGTACGTGTTCGCGGTTATATGGCCGTTCCAGCAGTACTCATCGTCGTAAATGACAATCGAGCCGTCAACCGAATCAGTTCTTTGAGCACCCGACAGGCGGCGAAGCCGGCGTGTCTGCGCGTTGTACATGTACTGATCATCCTGTTTATCGAAATCAAGATACCGTATATTAAATCTGCGGGTGTTTAAAAACTCATTGGGCTTATACATGTGATAAAACCCGGCCCAGTGTATTTTTTTTCTGTTCTCGGGGAGCCGCGGGCAGGGTTCGGTATCGACACGGTGCACAAAAAACAGCTCCCAGCACTCCGCATCCTGATGCCGCTCACCTTTTCCGGCAAAAGCCAGGCTCGGAGTCAGCCGCCGGTAATGTGATGAATCCCCCCGGGTGTTGAAATCATAATTCCAGGCGATCTGCATCCCTGTTCCCGGCTCGGGAAAAGGAACGCCGGCGATATCGGCATAATTCAGAATAACGCCGTCTTCATCTGTGCGCACCTTCGGGTAGTATGAGCGTGTCGCCCGTACCACCCCCCTCGTTGGTGTACATCTGCGATACGGTATTATACGGAAACAATACCCGTCTCCGCTGTCACCGAACATTGCGGGATTTCTATAGACCTCGGCAAGGCAATCCGGAATAAATTCTGAAACGCGGTCAATATTCTTGCTGGAGACCTCCGCACCGGCCCAGGTTTCCTCCCAGGCGCGAACAGCGGAAAGCTCCTGCGGGGAATATGCCGGAATAGTGTACCGGGGCGCTTCGGAAAATGCGGGGGCAGGATGGGCCGCGCAGACAAGGCAGGCTGCACACAGAATCATAAGGCATTGTCGGGGAAGATTCATTTTTTCCGCTCCTTTCAGTTGTTTTTAACCGGTCAATCCGCATAAATCCGCCCCCTCATCCACACGTCAACAGCTTAGAACATGCTGAACACTGTATTGTTTTTGTGTTTGCGCCTGACACTATAAAGATTGCACGCACATAGTTTGTGTGCTAAGATAATATCCTTTCTGAGATTCAAAGTCAACCAAATTTTTGACCTGGGTCATTTTATTTTGAATAAACAGACCTCTATGGATTATCTGCATGAAAAACAGTGCTTGCACCGGTACCGGTTATATGGCATTAATGGTCTACAAATTTATGGATAAAGAAAGGAGGGTCCATGGACTCGAAAGAGGTATGGAAACGCAGCTACTGGATAAATGATGCAGCCCTGTCGCAACTGATCGAGCAGATGCAGAAACAGAACACACCTGTTGTTCGCGCTGAAAAAAATCCCTGCGAAGCGCTTCTGGGGCAAATCGGCTACGCGGAGCCGCACACGTGGTCCGTTATCTGCAGGCATGACGCGGCACCGTGGTATGAACAATCCTCTCATGCAGGCAAAAACCTGGTGGCTTCCTCTTTTCCTCTGGGAGGCACTTGGGAGCAGTATTGTGAGACAACCATTACGCCGGTTTCGTTTTCCCCTCCCGCACTGCCTGACCAGGCTCAGCAAAAGGCTCTTACAGAGGATGACCGGTATCGACAGACGGAGCCGGAGGGCTGGGGCGGATTTCCCGAAGAGATGCGGCAGGCAATGATCGCAGGGCTGAAGAAACGATATGGCGGCACTCCGGATAATTTTGAAGAGCTTTTACGGACATGGACAGCGGTGCATGCAAATTTCATTACCGGGTCCTTCAGCGCAGATGACCAGTGGTGCAGCGCACCATACTCAATCGCTGATTCGACCTGCATCAGCAGCTGCTGCGTTGAGCTGTTCAACCTGCTTGACTCCGACAAAAAAGCTTTGCTGGTGAAGCCGTGCATCGGTGCCGTCATTGTGGGAGTGCTGGAGCAGGACACCTATTATCTCGTAAAGATACTTAAAAACAACTAAATTTATCTGAGGAACAGGCCCGAAACATGACAGCGCGGCTATCGTTTCATGGAGCAGCCGGCAATGTGACCGGATCGCGTTTTCTGCTTGCATATGACGGCAAAAAATATCTTATCGACTGCGGCCTGTTCCAGGGCATTAAATCCCTGCGGCTGAAAAACTGGGAGCCGTTTCCGGTCTCACCTGCTGAAATAGAAAGCGTGTTTCTGACACACGCACATATAGACCACACAGGATACCTTCCCCGCTTCTGCAAGCAGGGCTTTTCCGGGAGCATTCTCTGCACCCAGGCTACTGCCGGCCTTAGCCGGCTCATGCTCAGGGACAGCGCTCATTTGCAGGAGGAAGACGCCCGCTGGGCAAACAAAAAAGGATTTTCAAAACACAAGCCCGCCCAGCCGCTTTACACTGCAGAAGATGCGGAAAAAGCTCTTAAGCATTTCACCCCGCACTATTACGGGCAGGATATAGACATCAATGACCACCTGAGGCTGCAGTTCAAGGATGCAGGTCATATTCTTGGCTCGGCGTTTATCGACCTGCAATTAAACAGCGGGGACAGGCCGATGCGCCTCCTTTTCTCCGGCGACATCGGAAGCCCCTGCAGACCGATCCTTCATGATCCGGTGCAGGTTTATGATACCGACTATCTCGTTATCGAATCAACCTACGGAGACCGCCTGCACAGCCCTGAACACAAAAGCGCACAGGAGGAGCTTGCGCGTGTCATTAATGAAAGCGTCGAGCGGGGCGGCATTCTTGTGATACCGTCCTTTGCTGTTGAGCGTGCACAGGAGCTGCTTTTTTATATTCGGGATCTTGAGGAGCGTGGCTCCATCCCCTCCATACCCGTTTTTCTTGACTCGCCTCTTGCAATTGACGCCACAAAAGTTTTTGAGGACATGAAATCAGACTATGATTTCGAGGCAAAGCTGCTTGAGCTTGAGGGAAAGCTTATACTCAGGCCGAAGCAGCTTTTTTGCACAAGGGATGTCAATGATTCAAAGGAGCTTCACCAGCAGAGAGAGCCCGCGATTATTATATCAGCAAGCGGCATGCTTGAGGGGGGCAGAATTCTGCATCACCTTGAGCATCGCCTCTCACATGCTGAAAACACAGTTCTGTTTGTCGGGTATCAGGCGGAGGGGACGCGGGGGCGCGCATTGCTCAGCGGCGCTCAAAGCATTAAAATTCACGGCAGGCAGGTGCCGGTTCGCGCTGTTATAGAAAATATTTCCGGCTTTTCCGGTCATGCGGATTACCGGGAAATTCTGGCATGGCTCATGGGCTTCAATCGCCCGCCGCACACCACGTTTATCGTCCACGGCGAGCCTGCCGCCTCAGAATCGCTTGCGCGGCATATACAGGACATGCTGGGATGGAATGTTGTCATTCCGAAGCTCGGCCAAACATTTTCGCTGCAGCCGGAATAACAATCCAACATACATGATTCAGCGTTCATTTATTCGTAGTACTGCGGCTCGCCGAATTCAGAAAATCCAAAATTGCTGAAAACGTGATGGCCGTTATAATCGAGAACGCGAAGGTCATCCGTCTGTTTCAAATCATTGACAATAATCGTGAAATGCATGCCATAGCGGGCTTTGACCGTATCAACCGGCACTTCGCAGGCAATAAATTTTTTGACCCCCTTTGTGTTAAGCTTCTCTACAAATTTCGGATCGATAAAGGACTCATATGTTGTGAGTGCAAGCAGCGGCCCCGACCCGGTAAAAATAATACCTGCTTTCATGGCGCCCCCCTTTTTCTGTTTATGCATTCCCCGTAATGTTATTTAGCACTACCCTTCATATATAGAATATGGAACAGATACAAAAAAATACAACCGATCAGAAGCATTTGTCATGATTTTTCACAAAAAAACACGATTCAGTGAGCCGCCCCACCTGCACAGCCGGCTCAGTTGTCGGCACACGCCCGATGTATACTTTTTCCTTGCCTTTTTGCACCATGCACTATATCTTTAACAAAAAGCACAATCATATCGAAAGGGAAAACATATGTTTGGTATCGGAATGCCCGAATTGATTATTATTCTGGTAATAATCCTCATTATATTCGGCGCCGGCAAATTGCCGGACATCGGGAAAGGGCTTGGCCGCGGCATCAAAAATTTCAAAAGTGCGGTGAACGATGGAGAGGAAGGTTCCGGAAAAGAGAGTCACAAAGAAATCGACGGTGCCCAGACCGAAAACGGGCAAAAAGAATGACGTGAGGTGCCCGCCCTGCTCATCAGCAGCCTGGAGGGTGCTATTCACGATTGCAGCGCTTATGATATCAACAAAAAAGCTGCCGTTTTACGGCAGCTTTTTTGTTTGCGGCATGCAGATATGTAGTGCTAAAAGCCCAGATCCGCAAGAAGCTTATCAACAGCATCCTGATTAAGAGGCCCTTTTTTCTCCTGCCCCTCAGCAGCCTGGGCGGCAACGCTGCTCATCATCTTGTCGACTTCCTCCTCTGTTTCCCAATCGTCTATCTCGGCACCCTCCTGGCGCTTTTTAAGCTTCACCCCGAAGGATACGAGAATACCCAGGAGCTGCACCTGGACACTGGTGAGCATATCCGCAATCTTGACGATCCGCTGGCCGGAAAGATCCTGAAACGTCAGTGCTTCCAGTATATTGCTGATACGGGTAATAATGCTCTGGATGACCTGGTCTGAAGATTCCAGAGCGGATATGAGCTTGTCATGATCCTCCTTCTTCACCATGGAATACCCTTCCGGCTGCACAAAGCCGGGAGATTCGCTCTTGTAGTATTCAGCCTGCTCGGACAGCATCGCAATATTTTTATCGATCAGCTCAAGCGCCTGCGCGAGTTTTCCGGAGCTCTCATCCGCTGCTGCTTCAGCCGAAGCAGACTCTGTTTGAGCTGCCGCATCAGGGATCTCCTGCTCCTGAACCGTTCCTTCAATCGGAAGTGTGGAGTCGAGGAAAATATCCCCTGAAGTCTGATGCATTTTCTTTAAAATCTGTTTGCTTTTCTCATCGCTTGAGTATTTAAAAAGTGTTTTCAGGATATTTTCAAGCGGGAAATTGAAGAAATTCTCCTCTGCTGAAACCTCCGATGCCATATCTGAAAAAACAGTTTTTATGCCGGGTATATCGAATGCCTCCTGCTGGTCTTCGCGCATTGATTTTATATGCTTTTTAACGGCTTCGTTTGTGCAAAGCTCATAAAGCGTCTGAAAAACCACATCGACATCAAAATCATACACTTTCCGGGTGGATGCAGGTTGAGGCTGCGGCGGAGCGGACTCAGCCGGTGCGGGTGTGTCTTCCTGAACAGGCAGCGCAGCTATAACCTCCTTCAAGCCGTTTTCACGCTCGATCAGCGACTGCAGAAAAGTGCTTACAGGATTTTCTCCCGGCTGTGAAGGTGCAGCATCATTGCCAAGAAAATTGAGGTTTTTAATATCTGAGAGATTCTGCTTTATGGTTTCGCAGTCATTATGGATATTTTCAGAAATATCCATAATCTGCATAGTGGCATTTTCGGTCATCTTTACCACGTCTTCAAGCATGCTTTTGGCGCTTTCAAGATCCACGCCTGCCTTCTGAATATCCACCTTCTTCGGCTCGCCCGGCATCTGTTTTATCGAAAGAGACAGGTCACGGGCAAGCTTTCCGATTTCATGATACATTTCCTCTGATATTTCTTTATAAAAATCCTCCTTGCTGATCACTTCATCTCCAGGCTGCCCGGATGCAGCAGGCGCTTGCTGTTCCTGCTCTTTCGCGGCCGCCGGCTGCTCTGCAGACGGTTTTTCCACCTCCACGATTTTTTCAACCACCTGGGTAAGAGAGCTGTCCGGTTTGACCGTAATCTCATAAATCGCCTCGGGAGTTTTGATGCGAAACATTCCCGAATTAAGCTCAAGCTGAACTACCGGCAGTTCTGATTGTTTGTCCATGCGTAAAAACCTTTTTTTATTCGTGTACCCGCCCTAAAAACCGCGTACCGATCAGGTAGCACTGCTTATCCTCAGCATAATCCGTACGCAGCACCTCAGCAACTGTCATGAGGAGAAGCTCTGAATCCTCATTGGAGACGGCCATGGCTTCGCCTTCCTCTCCGCGCCAGCCGGTAATATAAATTTTCAAAAAAAGCTGCGAGCCAACCGGTATCCGCTCTTGCGCACAAAACGAAACACCGCCCCCGCTGATGTCATGTATGGTACTGCCTTTCAGCCCCTGGTGATTCGCCAGCGAAGAAAACGGCCCGTATTCCAGCCGGTACCCCTTTGCAAGACGCATATGCTGTCTGCGCTCGTTCATAACTGATTGTCACCTGTGTGTATGCATAAAAAAACGGTAATTAAAAACAATACACGTAACACCACTATGCTCACCGCTTCAGGGATGAGCTGTCCAAGTTCTTCAAAAACCATCTATTTTTGTATCATGCACCCGTCATATTGTCAAACAAAAGCGCTGGCGTCACTCGCTGCGGCCCTTCCATAATCCGGCTTTTTCCTGGCGGGCGCGCCTGAAGGCTTCCCGGTAGGATTTTTTTTCTCCGGCGGGAGCAGTGTCAGGCTCAAACGCAGCCAGCCCTTTGCGGAGCATATCAACATTTACACAGGTTCCGTCTTTAAAAAAAAGCCTGCCAAGTATCCTGTTTTCCCGGGACGTGTATTCCGGGCTGTACTTCAGCCGGAGGGGCGTATGGGTCAGTTCCTGTTCAAAATACGTATGCGCCTGGGTTGTCCACCCGCTCTGCAGGAGGCGAAGTCCGGCAAGCCGTATGGCATGCTCCTTTTTATCAATAATGACAGTTGCACACGGGCTCCCCGGTGAAGCCTCGACAAAGCTGACCGGAAAAATGGAGATATATTCAATAGCGTTATGAAGATTCACCGGGATATTTTCATATTTATTCGTAAGGTGAAGCTCGTTGGCACCGCCTCGATATGCATATATTCGTGTCACCCTGCCGAGCTGCGGATTGGGGGGGGCAGCCGCTTTTTTATCGGGCTGCAGAGGCTGCTCCGGCGTGTCCGCGTCAGCCTGCTGTAAGTTTCCCCGGGAAGATGTGCTGTCAGTATCGTAATCCCCGGGATGCCATCGCGACCTGACGATAATATAGGGTTCATGCGCTATGCGCTCATACCGCTGCGCTGTGCGCTCAGCCTGCGCACGGGTTTCAAAGGCCCCGATGCGGACCTTATAGAGCATTTTCCCTGAGCTGGTCTCATACGTGCATATGTATGGCTGATAGCCGCGGCGGCGGATTTTCCGGACCAGCTTTTCGGCGGGCTCCAGCGCTAATTTCGTGCTGACCTGGATCGTATAGTAAACAGCTTTATCATATCCGGGGAACTCGCCTCTCTCATCGATCGCATCGGCAGTGCGGGCATCCATCCGGTCTGTATTTGTTTTATCTTGCTCATCTTTTTGCTCAGCGGCGGCCTTCTTAGCGGTCATTGAAGGCGGTCGGGCCGGCTTTTCATACGCCGCATCGGCGGCGGCAGGTCCGTCAGCCTCCGATTTTTTTTCACTTTCGAGCGAGATTTTGATTGAGGACCTGACGATGATACATTCTTTATTTTCCTGCCGTGAATATGCAGCGGCAGCGCGAGAGGCCTGTTCATGTTTCCGGTATCTGCCGAATCGTATTTTATACAGCGGCTCCCCGCTGCTGGTGTAAAAAACAGCGATATAGGCCGGATAGCCCTTACGACGCAAGCGCTCCGCGCACCTGCGTGCGCTGTGCTCATAGGAAAGGGTCTGCACCTGCACGGTATGATACGGCTCAGCCTGCAGCATCCGCGATGAAAAGATCAGATCCCCCGCCCGGGCATAGCCGACACACAAAAAACATGAAAAGAAGAGAGTAAGCAATCCGCAGGCGGCACGTGCTGAACGCATAAAACATAATTCCCGTTTGTGTTTTCTCTCGGCACACGGGCAACGGCACCCGGACTTGAATAATACTATGCAACGCTAAGCGGCTCAAGGGTTTTATTATATGCCGGCACCATCCAGCCTGTCCGGTTAAGGCGGCTTATCTTCCGTACTGATACTATCGAAAACTTGCAGAAAAGTGTTTAACCATTTTTTTTTTGCCCTCCGGGAAGACATAGCAAAAGCCGTTGACTTTGCACTCAGATCAGATACAATCAAAAACACTTTCACCGTTATCCAGATCATCACAAAACGGGAAACCGCTGCAAAGAAAACCGGTGCGCACCCCGACATGCTTCGCCGATTACCTGAAAAAGCGAGATAAGCGCAGACATGAAAAACGCCCGGTCGATTGTCCAGGAAATTGCACGGGAAATTGAGGTGCGCGTTAACGCCACTCCTTTTTCAGAATCGTTCCTGCACCATTTTCAAAACAAGCTTCGCGAAATAGAAGACCGTGTCGCGCTCGATTTCTCACGCGGCATTCCCCAGGAATATATTGTACAGATTAAAGACATCTTCGGCGCGGAGCTGATTGAGTGCCTTGAGCAGGGCCGGCTCGGGAATCTGGTCGGGAAAAACAGGGATAAGATTCCCCGCGTATACAAAAAGCTTGCCTCTATTGTCCTTTCGCATATTTTTTACAAAAAAGAAGCCGAAATGTCGGCGCTGAAAAACTGGTGCCTCGAACAGATAAAGCACGAGCTGATTGAGTCCCAGGTATCGCATGTTGCCGAGCTTGAACACGTGGAAGAGGAAATGGAGCTTTTCAAATTTCTGGTCGGCATTGTTCTGGATCCGTTCGAATCCGCCATGAAAAAGGTCATGGCTTTTCTTGAAGCAAAGCAGCTTGAAATATTTTTATTCGATGAAGACAAATTTCTCTCTGCAGAGCTCAAAATAGACGGGCAGACCTTCACATACAACAAGGATGACGAGCATCTGCATGCCGCCCCCCGGGCGGTAAGCCGGCTGACCTTCCAGGAGGTTCAGGAAACATCGCTCGAGGTTCCCATGGTTGTCGAAGACGTGCAGATCGGACATTACAAGGTTATCCGGCAGATCACAGAAAATTTCGACAAGCACCGCTGGAAAAAGCGCGTCGAGCGCATCACACCGGTGCTTGCCCGGATCATCGAGGCAAACCGTGCACGGCTCCGGGCGCGCAAAGTATACATCGATGACCTTACCGGCCTGTATAACAAGCGAAAGCTCAATGAACAGATGGGGCGAATGTTCAAACAGTTTAAAAAGGGCACAAAGAGCCTTTTTATTGCCATGATGGATATTGACCGCTTCAAAGCGCTTAATGACACATACGGCCATCCGGTGGGAGACAAGATACTTAAGTCCACCGCACAGATCATTAAAGAGGAGATCCCGTATGCATACCGCTACGGCGGCGAAGAATTTGCCGGGGTGTTTTACGGGTACGACGGCAAGCAGACCGCTGCGATTCTGGAGAAGCTCCGCAGCCGCATCGAGCAGGAGCGCTATATTATCGATGATACCGAATATGCGATTACCATATCCATCGGGTATGCAGAGTTTGAGACCCACATGCACTCGGTCATGGATGCTATCGACAGAGCGGACCAGGCCCTCTACGCCAGCAAGGAGGACGGCAGAAACCGGTGCACATACTACGGTGACGTGCAGGACCGCCTCTCCGACGATGCCGCCAAGCTGAGGCAGAAAATACGCAAGCTCGAAGAAACCCTTTCCTCATATGAGCAGAAAAACAAAGAGCTTAACGAAAAAATAAAACGCACAGCCCCGAAAAATCCGCCGGGAAAATCCGCCGGGAAAAAAGCATAAGCCCTTTACACAGTCTCGCCTGCTTGATACGGCACTCTTGTTGCCGCATCGCTTTTTTGACATTCAAAAAAAATATACCATTTCTGCTGCTTCATGTAATTACATACCCCCCCTCAGGCCTATCTGCAGAGCTAAGCAATAAAAATTACAGAATACATCAAATTTAACAATAGATTAATGCCCCGTTAATACAACGGGTATTAAGTTGTCTATAGCTTAAAACCAACAGGAAAGGGGGTGGTTTTACAAGGAAAACGTGCATCGTACGCTTCAAAAGACAGCCTCGTACCGTTAAAAAAGAAATTGCTGATGCCGCCCCTGAAAAAATCTTATTAAATTAATGAACAAGGGAGATGAACATGAAAGGGAAAATAAGTTTGCTAACAGTACTTGTACTTGCCATATGTATGTGCCAGCCCGGCCTGTCACGTGCAGACGAGGTCATGGATGAGCTGAACATGCTCAAATCACGGATCAAACAGCTGGAGCAGAAACTGCAGAACCAGGAACAGGCGATTGAGGGACACTCCGCGGATCTGAAAAAGCTCGAAAGCCTGAAGCGGGTTGTGTCTGACCTGGAGATCAGCGTGGACGCAACATCGGTAGTGCAGGGTATTCACAACAATGACGATAACTATGACGAAGTCCGCGGCGTGCCGCGGCGCGGCGATGACTGGGACGCACAGTACACCGTTGATGTAGAAATCAGTTCAAAAATAGGCGAAAACGGGAAAGCGCTTCTGCTGCTTGAGGCCGGTGAAGGTGAAGGCGTTAATGACGAGCAGACCGCATTCGGCTACCCGAACGATGAGGCAATCGGCGATGACGCCGATGTGAAAGTTTCGGAAATCTGGTATGAGCACAAACTGTTCGATAACATGGTCGCCATTACTGCAGGAAAGCTTGACCTTCGCCGCTGGTTCGACACAAATGCTGTTGCAAACGACGAGGAAAGCCAGTTTCTGAACCGCGCGTTTGTCAATAACCTGGCCATAGACCTGCCCGGCGACTACGACGAAGATGACTTCACCTACGGGCTTCGCATTGCCGTGCGCCCTACAGACACCTTCGACATAAACTTCGGATATGTGGAAGAGGATGGTGATTTCGAGGATATCTTTGATGAAAACCTGTATATTCTCGAGGCAGGCTTTCACCCCTCCTTCGGTGAGCTGAAAGGAAATTACCGTATTTACGGGTGGCTGAACACATTCGAGCATTATGAAATCGACGATCCGAAGGATGACGATGACGATGTGTACGGCATCGGCCTGAGCATAGACCAGGAGCTTACCAAAGACATTGCGCTGTTCGGCCGCTTCGGCTGGCAGGATGACGATATTTATCCCGTAGAATACGCCTGGAGCGGCGGCCTCCAGTTCGACGGCCGTTTGTGGGGAAGGGAAAACGATATGCTTGGTATGGCCTATGCCCGCTCGGACACAAGCGAGGACTACCGGGACACCCAGCGCTATAATGAGCGAACCACCTGGTGGGGCAAAACCGTACGCAGGCGGTCAGGCTTCGACACAAACCCCGCAGAGCACGTTGCAGAGCTCTATTACCGGGTTCAGGTCAATGACCATCTGTCCATTACCCCCGATGCCCAGCTGATTGAAAACATGGCGGGCTACGACTCGGACACGGTGTACATTGTCGGCGTCCGTGCCCATGTAGCATTCTAGCAGACCGATTCAATTCTGACGGTTCTGTAAAAAGTCAAAAATCGCGTCCTTGCGAGGAGTGTAACGACGAAGCAATCTCGTTTTTTCCAGTAATTACAACGGACGAGATTGCTTCGCTTCGCTCGCAATGACACCAAACGAAACTTTTTTCGGAGCCATTAATTCTGAAGCCCCGCGCTCTGTGTCCGCTCAGAATGGACACAGGGCGTTTTTCTTTCTGTATGCGCCGCTCGACTTCAGCTGATTTTCTTGACAAACACGGCCTGAGCGATACAATACAGCCCGCCGGAATATGAAAAAAACAGGTATCCATGATGTATAATATTATTCTTGTCGGCTGCGGAGGCTTTATCGGCGCGGTTATGCGCTACATGCTGTCGGGATGGCTGCAGAGCCTTGCTCCGGGCATCTTTTTTCCTCTGGGAACGCTTGGGGTAAACGTGCTGGGATGCCTGTGTATCGGGCTCATGGGCGGCTATGCGGAAAATGTTCAGCTGTTTGCACCGCCGGTGCGGCTTTTTCTTATGATCGGACTGCTGGGAGGATTCACAACATTTTCCACATTCGGCTATGAAGCGCTGTCGCTGATGCGCGACGGTGAATTTGTGTGGTCATTTGTCTCTGTGCTGCTGCATGTGACGCTGGGCCTCGGTGCAGTTTGGCTCGGTTACGCGGCATCACTTCCGGGGGGATAGCTCATGGAAAAAAAGCGGGGAAAACTGCTTCGTATTTTTATCGGCGAATCCGACTCATACGAGGGAATTCCTCTGTACGAATGGATCGTCCGCCGGGCACGTGAGACAAAGATGGCCGGTGCAACGGTTGTACGGGGGCTCGAGGGGTTCGGAGCTCACAGCCGCATGCACACGGCAAAAATACTCCGCTTGTCCCAGGATCTTCCAATTATTATCGAGCTTGTCGATACAGAGGATAAAATTGAACAATTTCTCGGCATTGTCGACCCTGCCATAGAAGAGGGGCTCGCTACTGTGGAAAATATTGAAGTCAGATTCTACCGAAGCCCGAACGCATAAGCGTGCGGGCTCACCCGCTCAAATCACTCCCCTTCAAGCCGGTTGAGCGCCCGGTCATAGTCATCAAAGCCGACGATCCTCTTCAGCTCTTCGAAATCAAGCGTATGTTCCGGCTCCGCGCCGCCCCGCAATGAAACGAGCGCATCCCGCATTGCGTATAGTGCCGCGGACAGCAGCGTCAGCGGATATGCAGCGATCCGGTAGCCCATCTGCTCAAGCTCGGAAGGCGGCAAAACCGGCGTTTTACCCTGCGCAATCATATTCACCAGCAGGGGGCCCTCAAGCTCACGGGCAACTGTGCGCAATTCCTCCGCAGAGTGCGGCGCTTCGACAAACAATATATCGGCACCCAATTGCCGGAAAATCCGGGCCCGCTCAATTGCTTCATCCAGCCCATGTTCTGCGCGGGCATCGGTGCGCGCCATGATGACAATATCACCGCCGTCGCTCTGCAAATCATCTCGAACTTCAATCGCCGCGCGTATTCGTGCAAGGGCTTCGTGTCTCGACACAACCGCTTTTCCGCCCGTATGGCCGCAGCGTTTCGGCGCACGCTGGTCTTCCAGCATAATACCGGCAAACCCCGCCCGTGCATAGCCGGCGACTGTCCTTTGCACATTCACCGCATTCCCGTATCCTGTATCCCCATCGCCGATGACGGGTATATCGGCTGCAGCGCACACATCGGCTCCCTGCTGGATCATCTCCCCATATGAAATAAGACCGGTGTCCGGCATTCCCAGGCGGGACGCAGAAACACCGAACCCGCTCATGAAAGTCAGCGGAAAGCCGCTCTGCTGAATCAGCTTTGCGCTGAGCGCATCGTGGCAGCAGGGCATAATGCGCAGCCCGGATTCATCAAGCAGCGCTCTCAGGCGCTGTGCTGCGTGAAGCTGTCGTGACATAAGCAGGCCCCCTTTTTATGTCATTTTTTTTCAGAATCGAAATCGTGTCTGGTTTCGTTTCATGTATGGTACCAGCAACTGTATATGTATGAAATAAAAAATATCATACCAATCGGCATATCCTGCGTGATATAATAGGCGCGATCAAGTGACAAACAAGCGACAGCTATAGAGGCGGGTATTTTTCAACCCCGCCGAAAGGACCACCATGGAGCAGATGCGCGGTTTCAGGCTGGCAGATGATATCGGGGCAGTGCTCGACAATTTACAAAACAGCCGAGACCTGCACAGCATCCGTCAGCGCCTGGTTGAGATTATCGTTTACATCCGCACACGCCATCAGCTTTCCGGCTCGCGCACAGAGGCAATTTCAGGCCTTGAAGCAACCGTTGTCTCGTACCTGAACCGCTACCGCGGTGATGATTTTGAAGAGCTCTATCCTCTTATACGCGAAATCGTTAAACACATCCCGAAATTTCAGATTTTCGGCATAAGCATTGCCGAGCTTCGCGACATCACGCATGACTTTGATGCAGCCTATCGGCACAATTCCACATTCAAATCCATCGCTGCAGACATCCGCAAGCTGGTTCACCAGCACCTTTCGGGAAAAGTTGTCGCCAAAATCGAGCACCTGCATTCTTTTTTACAATCAGAAAAAAAAACAGCCCTTATCGACGGCAGCCTTATCATAGAAGCCCCGGCCCATGAAAAAAAAGAAATGCTTGGCTCAGAACTGTTTGCAGAGCTTCTTGGGCTGAAAGACAAGCTGAAGCGTGCCTGGTCGGATAAAAATGCGCTTTCCCGTAAAGAGTTCGTCGATGTGCTGAGATGTATACTGGAGGACCTGAGCAAAACCGGCCTGAGCTCAGTACGGTCCTACAGGATATACCAGAGCACCTTCCAGACGTTTTATCGCCAGCTTGAGTCTCTCAAATGGGATGATATCGATATGGGGCGGGTACGGTTTTACCTGAAAAAGCTCATTGAGGAAACCGCCGAGGGGGACATTAACAGCAAAGGCTCTCTGCTGTTTCGCTTTATCACAATTGATGCTCTTCTTGAGGACATCTCGTTTATCCACTACTCAAACCTGGTAAATATACAGTTCAGCATTATTAACGACACGAATTTCCGGCAGGCTCTTGAGCTGCTGTTCAACCTGGCCCTGTGCACCAGAGCTGTGGGACACGGCACAAAGCATCTGGAGCGCTTTGCCTTTCTGCTCGAGCGCACAACATCTCGAATCGATAATCAGCCGGAAAGTATGGATTATATCCCCACCATCATCGACGCGATGAATGCTCAGCTTGAAAATTATCTGCTGTACCTGAAGGATCTGTATGCGGAAGGGGCGCGTGATACAGAGGACTATACCGTCGTGAACCGGCTTCTCAATGATATTGTCCGTGAAAAAACGACGCATCTGCTCGGGACCCTTATTAATACCGTGAAGCGCTACCTGGAGGAAAAAAGTACCGGCGTATATCATAGGCTGACAAAAAAACTTTCCGGCACCCCAGCATTTTCCATCGGGGACTATCTGTTCAGGTTCGGCACCGACATTCCGCAGGATGAAAGTTTTTTCTGCTGCCCTGAGTATATGGGCGGCAAAGGATTTTCTCAAATACGCAACGCAGGAATTATAACCGCAAACCGCCTCGCGGGGATATCTATTCCCAAAGGCGCGGGATTCAGCACGATTACCTGGAACGCGCTGCAGAATGACAGGCAGCGCCTGCACATATTGGAGCAGAAGCTCCGCGACATTGTACACGAATTGGAGCAGCGGACCGGCAAAGCGTTCGGCGGCTCAGCACAACCGCTTTTGCTGATGGCCCGCTCAGGCGGCGTAACCTCGATGCCGGGACTGCTTGACACCATAAGCCACATCGGCATAAACAGGGACATAGCCGACCGGTGGAGCTCCCGCCTCGATGAGCCGCACCGTGCATATCAGGCCTATATCAGCTTTCTTCTCAGCTATGCGCAAAGCGTTCTCGGCCTGCACACGCACGATATTATTAAGGCTGCCGGGGGGAAAAAATATGAGCAGCTTGTCAAAAACAACATCGCCGCCATCCGGTCGGATGCGGACAGAATACTGCTTGTCATCAGATCACAGAGCAGCCTCGGTGCGGATGCGGTACCCGAGGATCCGTTTACACAGCTCTACAACGCGGTTATTGCGGTATTCAAGTCATATGAAAATGAAATCGTCCAAAAGCAGGCGCGCAACTTTTCAATTCCCGACACGTTCCAGACCGCCTGTCTCGTACAGGAGTGCCTGCCGATCCTGTCGGAACATGACTGCTCCGGCGTGTTTTTCACCAGAAACCCCAATACGGGAAACATCGGCGCCATCCATCCCGGACAGATTGAGTTCGCAGAGGGGTTCTTCGGCAATGTCGTTGCGGACGGCACGGTTTCTCCGGAATCAACACGGGAATTTATTGAAAAATATCCGGGCCAGTACCGCCTGCTGGAAAAATTCAAATATTTCGATGAGCGCCTGCAGCAGTCACCCACCGATATTGAATTTGCCATCAGGGGCGGTACGGTGTATGTTGTTCAGTCACGCACGCTGCGCCAGTCCCCTGCAGCGGCGCTGAGCAACAGCTATGATTTTTTCCGCGAGCATATCTATAATATCTTCAACCTCATAGAAAAGACTGCGTTCAGCCTCAATAAAAAAATCACTGTCACCTATCTGGACAGAAAAAAAATTCAGAACACCCCGGTGCTTGCCATCGGCCGGCCGGTAACCGGCGGCGCCGTAAGCGGAAGGCTGGTTAAAAATCAGAAAAACATCGAAAAATTTGAGGGTCCGCTGGTGTTTCTGACTGCAAGCAATGTGCCCCCGTCGGTCATCATGACGCAGAGCAACTGTGCCGGCTATATTTCAAAAGAGGGAGGGGTCACCTCACACGCAGCCCTTGTCGCCATAGGTGAGCGAAAGCCCTGCCTCACTGACGTGGCCTGGGAGCAGGGAGGCAGGGAGGATGAAATAATCCTCGGCGGATCGTATCTGCAGGAAGGTGACTTCGTAACAATCGATGCAAACACCGGCAATCTGTACAAAGGAGAGATACCGGTTATCGAATCCTACGCAATCGACGATGACCTGAAAACGATCAAAAAAAACATTATCGCCGAAATCGACAGGCTCATATTGCGCGACGATGCTCTTTGACGGTCAGAAAGATTACCGTCTTTACCTGAACCTGGCCCGCTGCAGCGGGCCGCGATTCTGAAATCAGTCTTAATTACCGGATGCCCCGCCGTGCGGCAGGCTTATGCTGTTGTCTATTCTGAATTCTGACGTGCCACTTCTTCTGTTGAACACTCCCTTGATCCCTGCACGCAGGGGTGTTATATATAGAAAATAAATGAAGCAAAAACATGCAATGAAAAACAATATTTTATATATTTAAATTATTATTGCAGGCGAACCAACCTTCAGACTGCCATCCCCATTCCCGGCTGCGGCGGGGGGGATCCATGCTGAAGAAAAACAATGATCACATACACGGAAATGTTCGTGAGGCATACATGAGATATACACAAACGGTTATTTTGACTATTGCTGCGCTGCTGATCGCACATACAGCATACGCCCAGCAGCAGCAGCAACAGGCGGCGCGCGTTGTTGTTTCGACGGTTACATCCAAAGAAATCGATCCCACAACAGCCGCTATCGGCATGCTGTATTTTGACAGGGTCAGCAGCCTATCAACCGAAGTAGCCGGCATGGTAAAACGGGTGCTTATCCGTGAGGGCGACCGCGTAGAAAGGGGGCAGCCGCTTTTTGAGCTGGATACCGATTTTGTGGAAACGGATATTGAAATCCAGAAAGCAAACATCGAGCAGCTTGCAGTACAAATAGCTCAAACAGCCAAAAACCTCAAGCGCTATGAGGATCTTTACAAAAGCAGTGCGGCAAGCGAAAAGCAGTATGACGATCTGTTTTTTGAGTACCGGGAGCTGATCAAGCAGAAAAAATCAATGGAAAAACAGCTTGACCGCGCAATTCTTAAAAAAACGAAAAGCACCATACGGGCACCGTTTGACGGAATTGTGCTCGAGAAAAACGCTGATACCGGAGACTGGATAGTAAACGGGGGCGTGCTGTGCCGCATCGGATCGACAGCGGACTTTTACGCACGGGTACCGGTGGCGGAACAGCTGCTGCGCTTTGTCCGGACAGGAGCCGCTGTTTCAGTTACTCTTAACGCCTTTGACCGGGAGATTCCCGGCACCATTGCCGCAATGGACCCCATTGCCGACGAAAAAACTAAAAATGTTTTTCTCAAGATAAAAATCCCCTTCCAGCCGGAAGCGGTTGAAAACATGTCCGCTACCGCCTATATCCCCTCAGGCCTCAGCCGCAAGGCCACAGTCGTGCCGCGCGACGCGCTGGTGCGGCATCGCGAAGGCCATTTTGTCTTCACAATAAAAGAGAAAAAGGCACAAATGATACCCGTTAGCGTTGACTCATATTCAGGAGCCTATGCGGTAATCGACAGCAGTGACATCCCGCAGGGAGTGCCGGTTGTGATCGACGGCAATGAGCGACTGCGGCCGGATCAGCCTGTTGAAATCGTAGAAAAGCTGTAATGGATATCATCGCCTACTCAATCAAAAAGCCTATTTCCATAACCGTCGTTGTGCTGCTCATAGCCCTGTTCGGGCTGGTGGGGGTCAGCAGGCTTCCTGTGCAGCTGACACCGGATGTTGAGGAAATGAAGATAACCGTTCGGACCATGTGGCCCGGCGCAAGCCCCTATGAGGTTGAAAAGGAAATCATCGAAGAGCAGGAAAAAGTGCTCAAAGGGCTTCGGGGCCTGCTGGTCATGGAAAGCTCAAGCTATAATAATTTCGGCAATATAACCCTGACCTTCACCAATACGACAGAGCTTGAAAATGCCCTGCTGCGCGTTTCGAACAAGCTCAATGAAGTCCCCCGCTACCCTGACAATGCCGAGAAGCCGATCATTGAAGCAGCGGGAGCCGAAAGCTCACCGGTCGTCTGGACGGAGCTGAAAATCAAAGACGGCGATGATAAAAAAATAGATACGTACCGTACGTTTTTTGAAAATGAAATACGGCAGCATATCGAGCGGGTTCCAGGCGTTGCCTCCCTGTTTGTGTTCGGAGGAACCGAAAAGCAGCTCGATATCGTCATCGATCCGGAAAAGCTTGCCCGTCACAACATCACGATAAGCGAGGCCGTTGATAAAATCCGGCGCGCAAACACCAACAGATCGGCCGGCGTTATCGGAATCGACAAGAACCACTACCGCATCAGAACCATAAGCCGCTTTCAAACCCCTGAAGATCCCCTTGATGTCGTTATATACGATGACGGCGTGAAGCGGGTGCTGCTCCGTGATATCGCTGACAGCCGAATCGGCTATGAAAAAAAGACGGTGGCGGTTATGCTGGACGGCGAAAACGTCATCGCGGTGGGCATCCGAAAGGAGCCTGGAGCAAACGTGCTTGATATGGTGGACCGCCTTCACGTGGTAATTGACCGCCTGAACGAAACCCTGCTTGCCGAAAACAATCTATACCTTCACTGGTCATACGACCAGTCACCCTACATACGCCGCTCGATTGATATTGTCCAGATCAATCTGCTTATCGGCGGCATGCTGGCGATTTGTGTTCTGCTTCTGTTTCTGCGCAGCACCCGGGCCACGCTTGCGACTGCCGTTGCCATCCCGATTTCAGTAATCGGCTGCTTTATCTTTCTGTGGATATTTGACAGAAACATCAATGTTGTAAGCCTTGCCGGGATTTCGTTTGCAGTCGGCATGCTTGTGGACAATTCAATTGTCGTCCTTGAAAACATCGACCGCCACCGGAAAATGAACAAGCCTACCGCTCATGCGGTCTATGACGGAGCGCGCGAGGTCTGGGGCGCAATATTCGCCTCCACCGCAACCACGGTGGCCGTATTTCTTCCGGTAGTGTTCATCCGCCAGGAGGCGGGTCAGCTGTTTAAAGATATTGCCATAGCAATCGCCTTTGCCATAATTATCAGCCTGTTTGTCTCCGTGTCGGTCATCCCCTCGATGATGAATCAGCTGTATAAAAGCGCAAGGCTTCAGCAAAACCGTCTCAGCAAGCGCATCGGGAATGCCGGTCAGGGCTTTTCAAACGGCATAATGCGACTTTCGGGTATATTTCTTCACAGCACGGCCACGCGCTTTCTGACAGTTGTCGGCTTTTCTGGAGCGTCCGTGCTGCTTGTGTGGCTTTTGCTGCCGAAGGCGGAATACCTTCCCCACGGCAATCAGAATGTCGTCTTTAACGTGCTGGTACCGCCTCCAGGCTATTCATTTGAAAAGCGCATGGAAATCGGAAATTACATATTCCGTGAAACGAAGCCCTACTATGAGCAAGACGGCCTTAACGGTGTGCCGCAGCTGGAGGAAATGTGGTACGTGTCCGCAGACCAGATTATGCTTGCGGGCGCCACCTGCATCCACGAGACAAAAGCGCGTAAAATGATTCCAATGTTCAACCGGATTATAAACTCAATACCCGGCATGTACGGCATAAGCATGCAGGGAAGCATTTTTGCCGACAATATCGGCAAGGGCCGGACTATTGATGTTGACTTTTCCGGCAAAAACATAGACGAGCTCGTTGCTGTTGCGCGAACTGCATTCGGGGCAATATCACAAAAAATCAGGGATGTGCAGATACGGCCCATTCCCTCGCTTGAAATTTCATATCCCGAAGCAAACATTATCCCCAGGAAAAAAAAGATGGCCGCAAGCGGCCTTACCGAGGAGGAGCTTGGCACGTATGTCGATATTCTGATGGACGGCAGAAAAATTGATGAATACCGCCCCGAGGGGGTCAGGCAGATCGATCTTGTGCTCAAGGGAAGCGTTCGGAGGTTTCAGACGCCGGAGGACATTCTCGACTGCACGATTGTCAACCGGTTCAATCAGCTGATCCGTATCCGCGATGTTGCGGAGGTTCAGTACGCAGAGGGCATGCTGCAGATAGATCATCTCGAGCAGGAGCGAAACATCCGCCTTCAGGTGACCCCGCCCGAATCGGTGGCCCTGCAGGCCGCAATGGAAATAATCGAACAGGATATCATCCCCCGCCTGAAGCAGGATCCGGCTGCGGCTGATGTCAGCATAAGCGTCGGCGGAAACGCCGACAAGCTGACGGAAACGCGGCGCGCGCTGCAATGGAATTTTCTGCTTGCGGTAGTTATCACGTATCTGCTCATGTCAGCGCTGTTTGAAAACTTTTTCTACCCCTTTATTATTATGTTCACGGTACCGCTTGCTGCAGCCGGCGGCTTTCTCGGCCTGTGGCTGGTTAATCTTCTTATCGCCCCGCAGTCCTTTGATGTTCTGGTCATGCTCGGGTTTATCATACTGGTGGGGACCGTTGTCAACAATGCCATTCTGATCGTTCACCAGGCGCTTAACAATGTCAGAAACGACGGCATGGGCGGCATGGATGCGATTTTTGAATCCGTCAGAACCCGGATCAGGCCGATATTCATGAGCGCCACCACAAGCATTTTCGGCCTGCTCCCCCTGGTGCTCTCAAGCGGCTCCGGCAGCGAGCTGTACCGCGGCCTTGGAAGCGTGCTGCTGGGCGGGCTGGCGCTTTCCACCGTGTTCACACTGTTTGTTACCCCTGCCCTGCTGTCTTTTTTCATCCGCTTTGAAAGCAAAAACTCATGAGCCGGAAGCCCGGCAGCTGATCGTTTGCAGAAGACGAGAATTGTGGACACGCGGCATATAGCAGAAGAGCTCCAAATGGTTCTTGAGCAGCACGGAATCGGCATCAGGCTGGAGCAGCTTGACGGGCACGAGGGCGGGCTGTGCAGAATACAGGGGCGCCCTGTTGTTTTTCTTGACAGATCTGCACTTTCATCGGACACCGCCCGAATTTGTGCAGACGCTGTGCTGTCGATTGTCGATGACATTGACAGCATATATCTCCGGCCGCAAACCCGACGGTTCATCGAGGAAAGAAAAAAAGCTTCCGCGGAATAATCCTTCCCGCATACTGAACATTCATGTGTTCCCGGCTGTAATCTACGGATCATACGTGAAAGAAAATAAAAATCCCTCCCCTCCTCCCTTTATGCCAAAGGGAGGAGTTACCCATGAAGAAAGGGGGATAGCCAATTCCAGTCCCCCTTTTATGACAAAGGGGGATTGAGGGGGATTTTTTACACCCCGCAATCAAACAAATTCATTACCCCACTTTACTGATATAGCTCAATTGCATACAACATATCCGAAACGCAGTGCCCTATTCACCCTGATCGACCGTAAAGAGCAGCGAGGCATAGCTGACGCTGTCCGCGTAATCATTGAGCAAATCACCGGATGTGTAGTAATCAAGAAGCACACCATGCGCTTGGGGCGGCACAAGTGCAATCAGCAGCCCGATCGGCCGGGCCCCGCATATTGTGGCGTGCGTCTCTGCAAGGTAATTGAGAAACCCGTCGAGATCTTTTGCAAGAATCTTATCAATTGCTTTTTTGTCAAGATTTTCAAGATTTTCTTTGATATTGTCACGGAATGGCACATACCCGAACCGGGGGCCGTAATGAGTAAAATCAGAGCTGACCACAACGATGGTTTTCTCATCAATATATGGTTTTAACAGCCGGGCGGCTTCTGCATATTCATCCTTTGCCAGATCGCCCACCACCAGCGGGACAAGGGCGAATTCTTTTAGCACAACCTGTAAAAAGGGGATTTCCATCTCCAGTGAATGCTCGGGCATTTCAGCCTGGCGGGGCCCCTGAAACAGGCCGTGCTCGCTCAGCGCATCGCAAATTGACCTCTCAATCGGTACATTTCCAAGCGGGGTTTCATAATAGCTGACCCCGGAGGTGGCAATACCGGAAAAATGGGTGTAATGGGATGGCCCCAGAAGAACCACCCGGGAAATGTGATCACCCTTAAGCGTTTTAAATGCAGCCGCTGCAGCCTGGCCTGAAAACTGTATGCCGGCATGCGGCGCAATCACTCCGAACGGACGGCCTTTCACATCGGAAACCGGTGCTTTCCCGAGCAAATCATGTATCATAGTTCTCAGTGACTGCTCATCACCGGGATACCACGAACCTGCAATTGGGGATTTCCTCACGGTAACCTCCTTTTTATGCGGGTTGTCTGGAGCGCCGCCGGCCCACAGTGCTGCAGAAAGCACAACGGCAAAACATGCTGTAAAAACAAGCGATTTTCCCATACCCTTAAGTAATAATACATGAACCGGGCAATATCAACTTTTTATCCCCAATAAATTATGGTAGTGTCGCAGTTTGCGGTTCAGATGTAAAGGGGTTCAACGGTTCAGGGTTAAAACAACACCTTTTTTATCATGGCCCGATTTAGATGCTGTGTCGTAATTCATAAATGGTGTAGCCGGAAATTTTTTTGAAAAAGTGAAACGCTGAAAAACAACTTGATACCCGAGGCAGATCGTGTCACGAAACGCTCCTGCATGGCTGTATGTGCCCACGCTGTATTTTGCAGAGGGGCTTCCCTATATTCTGGTCAATACCGTATCGACCATCATGTATAAAAAAATGGGGATGTCCAACGAATTTATCGGCCTCACCAGCATTCTCTATCTGCCGTGGGTCATAAAAATGTTCTGGAGCCCTGCGGTCGACGTGGTGAGTACAAAACGGCTCTGGATACTTGCCATGCAGATGCTGCTCGCCTTCTGTTTCGGCGCGCTGGCGCTCAGCATTCCCACAGAAACATTTGTACCGCTCACACTCGTCACCTTTACGGCAATCGCCTTTTTTTCAGCCACGCACGACATTGCCATCGACGGCTACTATATGCTTGCGCTTGACAAAAAGCGCCAGGCATTTTATCTCGGAATCCGATCCCTTTTTTACCGCCTTGCCGTCATTTTCGGCCAGGGAGTGCTGGTTATCATTGCCGGGACCATCGAAACGCGCACAGGCAACATACCTTTGAGCTGGACAGCGGTCATGGCGTTACCCTGCGCATTCTTTTTGGGAGCCTGTATTTTCCACCGCACCGTTCTTCCGCACCCCGCATCAGACAGCACCGGCGGAAGCGGTCACGCCCGGCAGGGGTTCATGGGGGCGTTCAGAACGTATCTCACCCAGGAGCGCGTTCTCTTTATTATTGCGTTCATTCTTCTGTACCGGCTCGGCGAGGCGATGCTGGTAAAAATGGTGCCGCCGTTCCTGCTCGACCCGGCAGAGGCCGGCGGCCTCGGGCTTGCTACCGCAACAGTGGGCTATGTATACGGAACCGTCGGGGTCATCAGCCTGTCGCTGGGGGGAATCCTTGGGGGGTGGCTCATATCCCGATTCGGCCTCAGGCGCTGCATATGGCCGATGGCCATCATGCTGAATCTGCCCGATGTGCTTTATGTCTATCTTTCGCTTGCTAAACCGTCTATGGAAATGGTCTATATCATGGTTGCCTGTGAGCAATTCGGCTACGGTCTGGGGTTTACCGCCTTCGGTGTGTTCATGATGTACATCGCCCGCGAGCCGTATAAAACATCGCATTTTGCCATTTCAACCGGCCTCATGGCGCTTGGGATGATGCTGCCCGGCATGGCAAGCGGCGTGCTTCAGCAGCACCTGGGATATCCGCTGTTCTTTATGACGGTGTTTGTGCTGACCATCCCCGGCATGCTGTTGATAGCGGCAATTCCGCTTGACGGCGATGATGATCGGAGCTGAACAGCAACGTCAATTTCTTTATCGAAAATTTTCTTGTATATAAGATGCAGTAATCCGGAATTCTGACGCGGCAAAAATTTTGAGTTTCGATTCGATAATAATTTGGTATCGTTCAAAAGTGTAGGTACAGAGAAAAATAATTGAAGAAAACACGATT
>CAZUMW010000057.1:0-26377 GCA_964621615.1 uncultured Thermodesulfobacteriota bacterium | reverse complement strand
GTTGGAGGCTATTTCGGCCTTTCTTTACCCACAAATTATGTCGAAGATCCAAAAATTTTAGTTTCTTTCCACATCTCTCCAACCGATTCATTACCGGCGCTTTCATCGCGTATGATTACATATTGGTTCATTACTCCATCCCTTATGGCTAACGACCTGGGTAACGGGCTTGCGAGGGAGCGCCAGCGTACACGCAAGTCCTGTTGACCCTATGGTTATGCTTTTTATATATTCAAATACTTGAATAATTTCCAACAGGTGCTATCTGAAAAATTGTAACGATCACCATTCTTGACCTTCATGGATAATGCCCATATGGTAAAGAGCGCTGTCTATTTCTCTCAAAGTATTCCTACCCACATTTTTCAATCGGACCAAATTATTCCTTCCATACTCAAAAACAATTCTAGGATTTGCAAATACTTCGTCTCCAAAATTCTCATAGAGGCGATTACGTGTTCTATTAGACAACAAAGTGCAGAATGGCCATTGTTCAGAAATAGAGACCTCTCTTTGTTCAGCTTCGATAATTTGTTTCACCCGCGTAGTGGATATTCCAAAATGATCAGCAATCATTCTAGAAGACATACCTTGCTCGTACATAACGAATAATTTTTTATTACGTTTTTTTTTGATTGGCATATTAATGCATAACGCTGGCATTCATCGGCCGGGCCGCGAATCGCGACTACCGACCAGAAGGTGAAAGCGGTTGATAAAACACAGCGGTTAACGAAGGCTCGCTCCCGCCCGGTCCGAGTGAAATGCCCTTGTTCGGCATTTAATTACAATAGATTACGGAATTGAATAAGGATCTCTTGCTTCTGCCCGAAGCCGCCATTCATTATTCTTTTTTGTTAGTTTATAATCACCAATCATTCGATTATCATCAGGGAACATGTCAAGTTTCCTGTTTATCATTTGATCAAACATTATTGATGAAATTGGATCATCTTTCATAAGGATTTTAATTTGTGAAACAAATTCTGAATTTCCCCTGACTGTATCTAACACAACAGAATTCCAAACGGTAAATGCAATTTTCAGTACAGATTCAATTTGATCTTGGGTTGGGTCATTCCCTAATGAATCTATTATTGGTGATGCAAAATTTAAAAATGTTTCTGAAATTTTCTTATCTGGAAATTTATTTTTTTTCTTTTTCATATCTCAATTTTATTTTTGATGCCGAACAATTAATATACGAATGGGTTTAAATGGAATTTTGCCACGTGCCTATTACGTACTACTTATAAAATAAATGAAGTATTGTCAACTTTTTATCTTTATGTTAGTTTTTTAGGTCTATATGATGAGCATATACGGAGTTCGTATAATGTAGTTTTATTGGAGAGAAAGGTGAATCAGTTCGATATTTTACCGGAATTTCAGTCCTGGCTCCAGCAGCGGGGTATTGTTCAGGAGCATAAAATTCCCTACTATGCCTGGTGGGCAAGCCGCTTTCTGGTTTTTAACAATGAGCATGAAGAGCTGCCGCTTGATGTAAAAATAGACCGGTTTGTTGGCGAACTGCAGAAGAGGCAGAAATATGCCGACTGGCAGATACGTCAGGCCGAGGAATCGGCACGGTTGTATTCGGGGCATTTTTTAAACAGGAATGCAATCTCTCTGACACCGAATGCGCCTCAGGAATCGCGGAGAAAAAACTTTGATTCGTTTTCGCTGCTGACGGAGCTTACCGAGCATATACGGATGCGGCATTATTCATATAAAACCGAGCGGACCTATCGTGACTGGGCAAAGCGGTTTTTTTATTTTCTGGATGAACGGGGCTGCAGTGATATCACCGGCTCGGATATGCGTGATTTTTTAAGCCATCTTGCGGTACAGAAGCGGGTATCGGCCTCAACGCAGAACCAGGCCTTTAATGCCCTCCTTTTTCTGTTCAGGCATGTTCTTAAGCAGGACGTGCAGGGCCTTTCGGATGCGGTTCGTGCAAAGCGGGGAAAGCGGCTTCCCACCGTGCTGAGCGTAGAAGAAGTGCAGGAGCTGTTCCGGCATATGAGCGGTACGCACCTTTTGATGGCGCAGCTGCTCTACGGCTCGGGGGTGCGGCTGATGGAGCTGATGCGGCTTCGGGTACAGGATATCGATTTTGAGGCCAATACCCTTTATGTCCGGGCAGGCAAAGGAGACAAAGACCGCACTACATTGCTGCCCGAGGCAGTGCAGCCGGTGCTTCGGCGGCACCTTGAGCAGGTGAAACAGATCCATGAGCAGGACTGTGCGTCAGGGTTCGGGGAGGTCTATCTGCCCGATGCCCTTGACCGGAAGTATCCCGGTGCCGGCAGGGAGTGGAAGTGGCAGTATGTGTTCCCGGCGGCACGGCTGTCGGTCGATCCGCGAAGCGGTGCGGTCAGGCGCCATCATCTCAGCGAAAAAGTGGTGCAGAATGCCGTAAAAAAGGCGCTTCGCAATGCCGGGATTGAAAAGCACGCAAGCGTTCATACCCTGCGCCACAGCTTTGCCACCCACCTTCTGATGAACGGAGTGAACATCCGCGAAGTGCAGGACCTGCTGGGACACAAGCATCTTGAAACCACCATGGTCTACACTCATGTGATCCGGAACCTGCAGAATGTGCCGGCAAGCCCCCTTGACCTGCTGCAGGGCCGGGACGGTGACTGACCAGGGCAATTTTTTAATAACGTGCACCTTCAGAATAACCGGATTGTTCTGAGGCCGGGCAATGACTTTACCGGAATTCTGTGGGCGGTTTTGGGAAATGCATCCGATCAAATCATCTTGATTTCCGCCTTTGTTATGGTAACATCCTAATCTGGACAAACCCGATCCAAACAGGCATTTTTGTCATTCCGCATTTGATGCGGGATCCATGGAATCTCCTGAGGGAAATGGATTCCGGGTCTCACTTTGTTCGCCCGGAATAACGGTTATAATAAAGCAGCAGGAATAAAAAGAAAACAGCGGGATGAAATGATCGATTTAGAGTATTCACGTATTAGTGAAGCAATCCCTGGTGATCATATATTACTATAAACGGAGCAGCATATGAGACGTCAGCTTGTGCACGAGGGTGCTGACCAGCTTACCTATGAAATCAGGGGCATTGTCGCGGTTGCCAGGCAGCTCGAGGATGCCGGTGTGAAGATCACGTGGGAAAATATCGGGGACCCCATTCAAAAGGGCGAAAAGCTTCCCGACTGGATGAAAGAGATCGTGAGCGAAATCGCCCGTGATGACATTGCCTACGGGTATGCCGATACGCAGGGCGTACCCGAAACAAGAGAGTTTATCGCCGATATGGTCAACCGGCGCGGCGGCTGTCAGATCGGCAGGGACGATGTCATCTTTTTTAACGGACTCGGTGATGCGGTTGCCCGCATATTCGGCTTCATGAAGCGCGAGGCCCGGGTGATCGGCCCGTCGCCTGCATACTCGACGCACTCATCGGCCGAAGCGGCCCATTCGGGTTATGAGCATCTTACCTATGAGCTCGATCCGCACAACAACTGGATGCCGGATCTCTGGGACCTGGAGAACAAAATTAAATACAATGACTCTATTTCCGGGATGCTCGTCATCAACCCGGACAACCCCACCGGTGCAGTGTATCCCCTGCCGGTACTCGAGGGTATGATGGACATCGCCCGCGATCACCGGGTCATCGTTATTTTTGACGAGATATATGCCAATATAATATATAACGGTGCAAAAACCGCCAGCCTGGCCGAGATCGTCGGGGATCGGCCCGGCATGGCCCTGCGGGGGATATCAAAAGAGTTCCCCTGGCCGGGATCCCGGTGTGGATGGGTCGAAGTGTACAACCAGGACAAGCACCCCATGTTCAGGCAGTATATTCGGAGCCTCATAAATGCAAAAATGCTCGAGGTGTGCTCCACAAGCCTGCCCCAGTATGCCATTCCGCGCATCATGGGCGATGCCCGCTATCCGGATCACCTGAAGCGCAGAAGCGAAATGTTTGAGAGGCGCATTAATAACGCCTACAGCGTACTGTCCGCTGTCGAGGGCATCCGGGTGATCAGGCCGCGCGGGGCGTTTTATATGACCGTGCTGTTTGATGATGATGTTTTAAACGAGCGGCAGTATCTTGAAATTTCCAATCAGGCTGCAAAGGACATCATCGAGGAGAAAATAAAGAACGTGGAAGTGGACAAGCGATTTGTGTATTATCTCCTTGGGGCAACCGGCATCTGCGTCGTACCCCTTACCGGGTTCTGCTGTCAGCGAAAAGGCTTCAGGATAACCATGCTTGAAACCGATGAGGACAAAGCGATGTGGAGCTGGAACACCATTGCAGAAAGCATACATACATACCTCGGTTCGGCATAAAGAAACACGGGTGTGAAATTATTGGCGGACACGCTGCCGCTTTGTCCGCCCTACGGCGATGGATGATGAATAACCGGGTAGGGTGGGACACGGATGTGTCCACCGGTTCCGGAGGGGGGCACGGTGAATTGCGGCGGACACGCTGACGAAAGATGATGGAATTTGTGTATATACCCCCCCGCTTTGTCACAATAACATCGTCTATTATTCCTGGATGCCCCGAATAAATCGTGGCATGACAAAAGCTTTTTTCAGTTCGCACCCCTCCGCCAACGAAGAGATGATGGGCCTTGCGCAATCCCCCCCGGTGCCCCTCAATAAAAGTCTTGACAGCCCCCCTCAAATGTTCTAATTTGACACTCAAACTGTTTGACGATCAAATTGTTTGATTATCACACCTTGCTTCTGTGTGTGCTCTGCACCTGGCCCATCTCTGAGCCGCTTACCGTGCTTGAAAATGTTGCCGCGTTTTATCGTTTCTGGCTGAATTTATCCGCAGCGCCGGCGTCACTCTGATGACGCACCTTGCTGCTACTATACGATAAGCAACGCCTTTTCAGTGTCTGCGGCCCGCCGCGATCAGCTCAAAAGGAAAAATTCGATGAAACGATTCGCTGATATCATCATCCGATTTCGTACACTGGTGCTGATGTGCATTGCGGCCGCTACGATCGTTTCGCTGTACGGCATGTCCCGCCTCACCGTTGAAACCTACTTCAACGACCTTCTGCCCCAGCAGCACCCCTTCATTAAGGTCCACAATAAAATACGCAACATTTTCGGCGGCGCCAACCAGGTGATAATCATGGTGCAGGTCCGGCAGGGCGATATCTTCAACCGGGAGACGCTTGAAAAGGTGAAATGGATCACGCGTGAGGTAGAGGAAATCCCCGGTGTCGACCCGTATAAAATACGGTCCATCGCCGTCTCGAAAATGAAAGACTTCAAGTTTTCTTCCGGCACGATGGAAATCACGCCGCTCATGTTTCCCGATGTTCCCCAGACGGAAAAAGAGATGCAGGAGCTGCGCGACAAGATTTACAGCAACTCACGCTATTACGGCAACTTTGTATCCTATGACAGTAAAAAGACCAGGATCATGGTCGATTTTTTTGAACAGAATGTCGACTACCGGGCAATATTCAACCAGCTGCAGAGAATTCGGACAAAAACCGAAGATGAAAACCATATAATCAGCATTGCCGGCGAGCCCATGCACATCGGCTATATCTATTATCATACCCGGCATGTGCTGCTGCTTATCTGCGGCACCGTACTTGCCATTATGTGTATGCTTTTCCTTTATTACCGCAGTGTGCGGGCCGTTCTGATTCCCATCCTGACCGCTGTTGTCAGTGCCGTCTGGGGGCTGGGCTTTATGGGGTTCATGGGATTTAACCTCGATCCCCTCATACTGGTGCTGCCGTTTCTCATGTCCCTTATGACCCTGCCGCACTCGATGCAGTGCATAAGCAGGTTCCTGGAGGAATATAACGCGCTTCGCGATATAGAGCGGGCTTCAGAGCGAACCGTCGAAACCATGTTTCTGCCCGGCCTCACCGGCGTGGTTACCGATGCGCTCGGTATTGCGCTGGTGGCTATCTCAGGCATACCGCTGCTGATGCATATGTCGATCGTGTCGGTTTTCTGGTGTGTGGTGACCATTGTCATATTATCGCTTATTATGACGCCGCTGCTTCTGTCCTATACGCCGGAAACCAGACGGCTTAAAAACCGTTTCGACAATAGTTACAGCCGGATGAAAACGGATTACCGCTCCCGGTTTCTTGGCGCGTGCGGCCGGTGGATTCCCGGCAGGGGAAAGTGGTATATCAGCGCAGCCGTTGTTGTCATTGTATGCATAGGACTGAATTATGCCCTGCAGATCCGCATCGGGGATTTCATGCCGGGATCGTCTATACTGTGGCCGTTTCACCGTTACAACAAGGATGCGTTCCGCATAACGTTCAGCATTCCGCTGCTCAATCCGCTGTATGTGGTTGCGGCAGCAGGTGAGGGGGAGGGCGGTTGGGTCTCCCGCGGCGAGACGCTGCGGGAGCTGAACCGCTTTCAGCGCTATCTTAACAAACATGAGCGCATTCTTTTTACGGCATCCATTGTTAATCCGCTGCCGGGGTTTCTCATGACCTCATATGAGGACGACCCGCAGTGGTGTCACCTGTCGCGCCGGGACCGGGTGCTCAGTTTCTGCGCGAGAAAACTCCTGTACACCGGCGAGCCGGGAACGTGGGACCGCTTTGTTGATATGCAGGAGAAATACGCCAATATCGTTATTTACTGCCGGGATAAAATGCCCACCACGATCGAAAGCGTAATGGAGCACATCACCGCGTATCTCGAAAAAACGCCCGGCCCGCCCGGAGGGAGCTATCTGCTGGCGGGCGGCGCTGTCGGGGTGCAGGCTGCGGTGCGCGACATGATAGCCGATTCACAGATGTGGAATCTGCTGCTTGCCCTTGGGGGAATCGCGCTGTTCTGCATGATGTACTTTCGCTCTGTTGTAGCCGGTATTATATTAGTTATTCCGCTTGCTATTTCCAATATCATAACCTTTGCGCTCATGGGCGCCTACCATATCGGCCTGACGGTCAATACCTATCCGGTTGCATCGATCGGGATCGGCCTCGGTGTCGATTACGGTATTTATCTCATGAGCCGGCTTCGTGAAGAGTGTGCTAAAGGCCTGTCACTGCAGGAGGCCATCGCCGCCACACTCCAGACCAGCGGCAAAACGATCGTTATGATTGCCACAACGCTTACGATCGGTCTGATTCTATGGATTTTCTCCGCGCTGAAATTCCAGGCGGAAATGGGCGTCCTGCTTGCGGTGCTTCTTTTGCTTAATATGGTGGGAGCAATATTCCTTGTGCCGACGCTTCTGTGCATTTTTAAGCCGAAATTTTTGCGGCCGGCTCCGGAAGCTGCACAAAGCGGTGCCGAGTCCGGAACGCAATCTTCACAACGAAATTAGAGGTATTAATGAGTAGAAAAATGTTTAATACCATAACTGTACCAGGGGTGTTTTGAAACGGCATCTGAAACAGTTCTATTCATATATGAAAAAGGGGGGGGTATGAAAATTACAGGCAGTATTGCGGTATGTGCAGCACTCGCGGCGGCTCTGGTGCTGTGTGTGCCGGATACTTCCCGGGGGGCGTTTTATCTTCTAGACAAAGATCTTCGGATAAAGGGCAGCGTTTATGAATTTATGATCTACCGAACGGACCTTCCCCGTCAGGAGCGGCAGTACCGGGATACCGAATTCGGGCTCATGAAAACAAAGGCCACCCTCGAGCTGCTCTACAAGGCGGTAGATAACCCGAGCTGCATCGCAAATGTATTCGGCTTCTTTCAGTGGTGGCACGACTCTGTCCCCGATTTTGACGAGGAATACAAGCGAAGCATCCCGACATTCAACCACAAGCGCTATCAGGGACCCTTCTATGACCAGGATGACTGGATAAACGAGCTCTATGCCGATATTTACTTCGGCAAATGGAACATCCGGCTGGGAAAGCAGATCGTTTTCTGGAGCGAAGTGGAGATGGTACGCACCATCGACCGCATCAACCCGCTTGATCTGCGCTATACCACCCCGGGTATCGACCCCTGGGATGAAATGAAAATAGGGCTGTGGATGATGCGGGGATTTTACAACTCGACCCTTCCCGGCCAGCTGGTTTTTGAATGGATCTGGATTCCCGGTGATTTCGAGCAGGTGAGAACCCCCATGGAGGGTACCAGCATGGGGTCCATCCCGGCACCCCAGGGACCCGAACGGCTTCGGCCCCGCCCGTTCGGACAGAGCGCCGCAATCAACTGGATGTTTCATCACTCGCGCCCGGCTTTTACCTTGAGCAATTCGCAATGGGCTTTACGGGTGCGGGGCAATTCCGAGGTCTCTCTGTTTAATGAAATATATGTGCTTGACTGGACCGTGAGCTGGTACCACGGGATGAACACCACACCGGTGGCCCGGACCGATACCCTGGGAAGACCGAGCACGCTCAATCTCAACCCGAATACGTTAAACGGCTATTTGAACCGGGTTGCATTTCCCAGCCGCGTGATGGGGCTTCCGCTGCCGCCCCGGCCGAACACCGATTTCTGGGAATACCGGTTTTTCGATGCGGTGGGGGCAAGCTGCCAGACCTATGTGCCCGCACTCGAGGGAGTGCTGCGCGGGGAAATATCCTATGAAATCGGCCTTCCGGAAAACACGACCTATCCTGACCATATCGACAACAGCCCCAGCTACCAGAAAGTTATTACCGGCAACACCGAGCGGGACCAGATAAATATAGGTGTGACGCTGGACCGGCCTGTCAAATGGCCGTGGCTGTCGCAGCGGTGGGGATCAAGCGGTGTGCTCGATCTGTCGCTGGGATGGTTCGGTCAGTGGCGGATGGGAAACGTTAACAGAATCCGCCGCACCTTCGGGTATAATGACCGCTCCCAGATCAATTTCACCATGACGCTGCGGACCAAGCTGTGGCACAGCGAGCTGTGGCCGGTGGTCCGCATGCTGTACAACACCAGGAACTGGGGGTACGGTGCATTCTCCCTGCGTTACACGCCGGGACAGCACATGCGCTATGAAGGGGGATTTCTGTGGTTTTTTGCAAGAGAGCCCTACGACTCCAAAGAAGCCTACGCAGAGGACATGGATTTTATCTATTTCAGGATCGGGTATGAATTTTGACGGTTCAGTAAAAAAATCCGTCTCTTACTGCTGATCATACCGGGATCGGTATCGATGCCTGTAATGTTATAGTGTTTCAATAAGCCGATAAACGACAGGAGGCATTATGAAGTGCAGAAAACGTTTGAACATAACGACCGTTTTTTTAACGCTGGTGCTGTTCATTCATGCATATGCACCGGCCGGTGAAGTAACCTTTCCCACGCCGTGCTATCAGGGGGCGGAGCTGGAGAAAATCCGTGCCTGGGAAAAATCATGGGTCGGTAAAAAAATCACCTCTGAAAATGTTGATACCGTAAAAGAATATCTCCATGACGGTATTTATAAGGCGATAAAGGATCCCGTGCTGTTCGGGGCACAGACAGTGTGGTTCGAAATAGTTCCCTACCGGCAATACAACCCCACAAACGGCATGATACAGGCGACTTTGAAATATGCCCTGTCAAGCAAGCTCGACGAGCGGAAGAATCTTGTCGGCTACGGCGATGTTGCCGGCATTCCGTTCCCGCAGCCGGAATCCGGCGTTCAGATGGCATGGAATTTCGATGCAAACACCAAGGGAGACAGCCACCATCTGCTCCACCGGGGAACGGTTGTCGACTGCCGGACCAAACATGAACGGGATGCAGGGCATCTCAGATGGGAGATGCGGTGGATGGGCCGGTATGATGTGCCGCCGGTCCCGAAAATTCCGGAGGAAAAAAATCCGCGCGGTATTGTTCTGTCCTTTTTTCAGCGCCACATTGCCCCCCCCGATTTTGTGGATACCACGATGCTCGAGCTGAAATACAAGGACCTTGACCGTGAAACCGATTTGTGGGTGTATACGGCCATGTTCCGGCGGATACGCCGGTATGCAACAAGCCAGCGAACCGATACCATCGACGGAACGGATATGATTTATGATGATCAGGACGGCTGGTATACGCATCCGGGTCACAATACTTACACCTTTAAGGGGAGAAAAGAGCTGCTGGTGGCCCGCCATCAGGATCCTGAAAACCTTGAAAAAATAAAAGGGCAGGGGTTCTGGTCCGGAATACAGCGGGAGCGGGTCAATCACTTTGTCGTCGAGGCGGTGAATAAAAACAAGGACTACATTTACAGCAAGCAGATCTGGTACCTCGATCCGGAAACCTGGCAGATGAATTTCAAGGTGATGTATAACCGTCAGGGCGAGCTGTGGAAAATGTATGAAATGTTTTACAACGAATACCCCTCCTACGGCGGCCAGAAAACAGCTATTTTTAACGGCGAGCACATTTTTGATTTTATACGGCGGCACGGAAGTCCCGGCAACAGGGAGATAAAAGGTATCGGTATCGATATTCCTTTGACGAAATTCCAGGTCAAAAGCCTGAAACAGCGAAGCTATTAGTATCTTACAAGGTGTTTTTTTGTATTGAGCGGCAAAAAATTAATACTAAACACAATCGTGGTCGTAATGGTGGTTGCCTCGCTGATCATTGGTGCATCGATTGCGACAACGAAAACGACTACGACGGCTGCCCGAAAGACTGATCTCTGCCTGCTTGTCCGGGATGGGGGTTAACAATTTATGAGACCACTGAAACACATTGCCGTACATGCACAATCAGCCGCAGCAGTGCTGTACTGTGTGGCGCTGTTGTTTTCCGCCGGCTGTAAATTCGACCATTCCGGAATAAAAATGCCCGAGTTCCGGTTTGTGACCACGGAGAACCTGCACAGCATCGCCTTTGTGGACACCGGGCACGCCTGGATATGCGGCAATCACGGCACGATACTTCACAGTACCGACGGCGGTGCAACCTGGCAGGAGCAGACAAGCGGCATAAAAGAGCAGCTGCTGTGCAGTATCGACTTCGGCGATATAGCGCACGGATGGGCGGCTGGGATCGGGGGCACGGTTGTTCATACCGCCGATCAGGGAAAAACATGGACCCCACAGGACACCGGTACAGACCGGAACCTTCTTGATCTTTTTGTCCTGGACAGAAAAAGAGCCTGGGCGGTGGGTGAATTCGGCGTCATTGTTCACACGGCAGACGGGGGTAGAACCTGGATGCAGCAGATCGAGGAGCAGGACACCATTTATAACGATGTTTTTTTTGCAGACGCCCTGACCGGATGGGTTGTCGGGGAGTTCGGCACTATTCTGCATACCGCCGATGGGGGTGAGACCTGGTCCGCGCAGGAATGCAAACAGATCCGGCCCGAGCCTACCAA
This sequence comes from uncultured Thermodesulfobacteriota bacterium, assembly GCA_964621615.1. GTDB lineage: Bacteria > Desulfobacterota > WTBG01 > CAIYCZ01 > CAIRTM01 > CAZUMW01. The sequence goes on along the minus strand of CAZUMW010000057.1, from coordinate 15,111 downwards.
AACGGGCTGGCAGCGTCCGCTGCCGGCGTTGTACGGAACATATTTTACCGATACATTGAACGGCTGGATTGTCGGTATGGACGGTGTGGTCATTCATACCGCAAACGGAGGCTCGGACTGGCGCCGCCTGCCTGCTGCAACGGACAAGCCGCTGTATTCCATAGTGTGCCCCGGCGACCGGGGGTGGATCGTCGGCAATAAGGGAGCCTATCTGACATCGGCTTTTCCGGAAAAGACCTGGGCTGTGGATGAAGAGGCCATAAAGACAAAATTCTGGCTCCGTGAGGCGGATTTTGCGGATCCGCTGCACGGTATTATTGTCGGAGCCCGGGGCACGATCGCCCGTACGGAAAACGGGGGAGAGAGCTGGGAGCTTATTTCAGGGCTCAGCTATCAGATGGAGGAGTACGGGCTGGCGGATTTTTAAAACCATTGCAGGGGCGGTTCGCGAACCGCTTCTACGGATGTCTCATTGAAATAAAGGTTATATGATATGGCAAAAATCTATGATGTTGTTATCGCGGGCGGCGGTCCGGCAGGGCTGCAGGCGGCCCGGGTATGCGCACAAAACGGTCTGCGCACGGCCCTGGTCGAGCGTAAAACCCACCCCTCGCTTATTCAGCGCTGCTGCGGCCAGATGTTTCTGATGAATATGGACTCCTTTTATAATGAGTGGATGTATCCCTGCCCTGAAAAGAAGCGCTGGGTGTTTCCGGTAAATAACTTTACCGTGCCTTATGACGGCCCCTATCGGGAGTTTTATGCCTGCCATTTTCTTGCCCCCAATGCACAGGACCGGATTGAAATCGGCGATTATGCGGCGAATGCCTCCGGAAAAGGCAGGCCCGCTTTTGTTTTCGACAAAGCGGTGCTGCTCGAAGGGCTGTATCGGGAAGCCGAAAAAGCGGGCGCCGATTTTTTCTGCGGGCGCAACATTACCGGCGTGTATAGCAATGCCGGCGGATCCGTAACCCTTAAAACCGCTGAGGGTGACCGGTTTGCCGGGACCTTCTGCATAGCCGCAGACGGAATAAACTCGCGCATAGCCCGGGTTTCGGGTCTCAATAAAAGCCGTAGATTCATTAACACCCGTATTTCATACAACCATTATGTAGCAGGCCTTTCTTTTGAACGCTCCGAGGCTATCATTCTGGGGATGAGCTGGGACCGTGACCGTCTCGGCCCGGTTCCGTTCTGCCTGCTGCCGAGCGTTTACCGCGATGATGAATACTGGTTTTTTGTAAGCGGTGATGAACAGTTTTCATTTCTGACGGAAAGAAGCCCGTTCAGATCCTGGTTTCCCGACCTGGAAATAACCCACAGCAGAGCCTGCGTGGTGAACAACTGGAGCCCGGCCCCTGAGCCCTTCACGGATAATATACTGTTTGCAGGCGACAGCTGCTGGTTTTCAGAAGCAGAAAACAACGGGGCCCTTCTGTCGGGCCACCGGGCTGCAAACGCAGTGTGCGAAGCCCTGCATCGGGGCCTGCCGAACCGGCAGGGCATTCTGAGCTATATTACCTGGTGGAAAGACAACTGGCTCAATACACACGATTACCGCGATTTCCTCTGTTATCCTCTCTTCAACCGTATGTTTACCGAGCAGGAATATAATTACCTGCATAATATCGTTCAGGAGACCCTCCCCTGGACGCTCAATCCGTACAAGCTCTATGAGCGGCTCATGCGCGGCATCGGCCCGCGGATGGAGCAGGTTCGTCGTGAGCGGCCGGGGCTGGCGCAAAAGATTGCGCGCTTCCGTCCGGAGCTGGTTCTTGATTTGATAAAACCCGCGGCGCGGCGGGGGTTTCCAAATAGATAGCGGCAGCGGATATTGCCGAACCTGTACATGCCGCGGCGTTTTCCTGAGCCCACAGAAATAAGGTTATACTGTTTATGAAACAGATATATGATCTTGTCGTTGTCGGCGGCGGCCCCGCAGGGCTGCAGGCAGCACGCACGGCAGCGGGCAATGGCCTGCGTGTTGCCCTGGTTGAGCGCAAGTCCCACCCGTCCGTCATTCAGCGCGCCTGTGCGCAGATGTTTCTCATGAACATGGATTCGTTTTACAACGAGCACATGTATTTTTCCCGCGATCAGCAGAAATGGGTTTTCCCGGCTAACAATTTCTCGGTTCCGTACAGCGGCCCCTACCGCTCGTTTTATGCCTGTCACTTTTTGGCTCCGAACACCCATGACCGTATAGAGATCGGAGACTATGATGCCAACAGCTCCGCGCGCGGGACGGCGGCAGCCGTGTTCGATAAGGGTGTGCTGCTGTCCGGGCTTGCAGAAGGAGCTCTCCGGGAAGGAGTTGATTTTTTTCTTGAGCGCAACGTTTCAGGCATTCAGAAAACAGCCGGGAAAATCGATGTGCTCACCCGGGAGGGAGACCGGATCCCGGGCAGGTTCTGTATTGCAGCCGACGGCATCAATTCACGGCTGGCCAGGGTTACCGGCCTTAACCGGACCCGTACCTTTCTGTTTACCGCAGGCTCTGTCAGCTATTACATAACCGGTGTCGATTTTGAGCGCTCAGAGGTTATCTGCATGGGGAACACCTATGACCGGGACGAACTGGGAACGGTTCATTTCTGCATGCTGCCCAGCGTGTACCGTCCCGATGAGTACTGGCTGTATATCGGCGGCGATGAGAAGTTTGCCTTCCTGACAAAAAGAAGCCCTTTCCGCCGCTGGTTCCCGCAGGTTGAGGTTACCCATAAGCGATGCGCGGTCATTAACGCCTGGTCTCCTGCAGCGGAGCCCTTCAGGGACAATGTGCTGTTTGTGGGGGACAGCTGCTGGTTTGCAGAAGCTGAAAACACCGGCGCGCTGCTGTCCGGGCACCGTGCCGCCAATGCCGTGTGTGAAGCGCTTCAGCGGGGCCTGCCTGACCGGCAGGGTGTTATGAGCTATCTTAACTGGTGGCGCAGCAACTGGCCCCATACTCATGACTACCGTGATTTTCTGTGCTATGCGGTTTTCTTCCGGATTTTTGACGAGGATGAATTGAACTACATGCATCGCCTGGTAACACAGAAGCTTTTCTGGTCTTTGAATCCGTTTAACCTTGCAAAACACATTCTGGGTGCGCTTGCCCCGCATATGGTGCGCATTGAACGGGAGAGGCCGGGACTTGCGGCCAAGCTGCGGCGGTTTTCACCACTGCAATCCGAAATGCTCATGCGGCCCGCTGCCCGGGCGGGCTTTCCGGCATACAGCTGAGCGGGGCGCCGGTGAAAATGATCCATCCGGGATAGAGACCGATAAATTCGGGTTTGCTAACACAGGGGGAGCGTTTCATGGCTCAAAACTATGATCTTGTTATTGCCGGTGCCGGCCCTGCCGGCCTGATTGCTGCGCGTGCCGCGGCGGAGTCCGGCCTGCGGGTTGCGCTTATTGAGCGCAAGCGCGATATTGCCGCAATTCACCGCTCCTGCGGCGGAGTCATGGCAATTAACGAACCGACGTTCGGACAGCATGTTTCCTATGATGAGCAGGCCAAAAAGTTCGTGTTTCATGATACCGGTTTTGACGTGCCCTATGACGGCCCGTTTCAGAACATCTTCGGATTTGCCATCTACGGACCCGGCGGCGGCAGGCTTGAATTCGGCAATCTGGCTGAGCTGAGACAAAACCCGCAAAAAAACAGGCTCGGCATTTCCGTATCAAAAGAGCTGCTGCTTCGCGGCGTTCTTGATTATCTAAAAACAGCGGGCGTCGATATATTCCCCAATACCAATGTGTGCGATGTGGAATCGGCCGATACCGGTGCTGTTGTTTTCGATGACCGGGGAGGGGAATATGCCGGCACATATGTCATTGCCGCAGACGGCATAAATTCACGACTTGCACGGGTGATGGGATTGAATAAGCAGCGGGAGTTTTACGGAACGACCCGGGATGTTTCCGCGCTTATTGAAGGTACGGCATGCCCCGATCCTGACGGGTTTTTATTCATGATTACCCCGGGGGGCATTTTTTCGATGATTCCGGTTGCAGAAAAAAACCGGTATCATATCTATGCCTCGACATTCAGGCGCGATCAAAACCCCCCCGACCTGATGGGCTATTTTCTTCATGAATCTCCGGTCTTTTCCCGCTGGTATGCAGAATCAACAGTGCTGGACCACCGCACGGCGTGTGTGGTGAGCCTGATGAGCCCGATGGAGCGGCCCGCTGTGGGTAGCGTGCTGTTTATCGGGGATGCCTGCTGGCGGCGAGAGATCAGTAACGTCGGGGCTATGTGCACCGGCTGGAAAGCGGGGCGGGCGGTGGCCGAGGCTTTGGGTAAGGGAAAAACCGGGGAAAGCGCCCTTCAGCCGTACCTTGACTGGTACCATGAACACTATTTTGTCCCTCACGGCACCAGGAAACAGGGCGGAAGGGATTTCACCGAGTATCTGACCCCGGAAGATATCGATTATCTTGTCGAGCTGGGGCAGGGCGGGTATCCCCAGACAATGGATATTTTTAAGGTGGTAAACATGATCGGGTCCCGCTATGCCGATCTGATGGAACGGATTTATGATGAGCGGCCGGATACCATGGAGCGAATGCTTAAAATGCGTGAAAATATGGATGATGATTTGAAAAAACGGGTTTCATGGGGGTTCAAAAATGTTTAAACGCGGTGAGCACTATTCGGGCGGGGCGGTATGCGGGCTGTTGATGATACTCTGTGTCATGACAGCATGCTTTATGTCAGGTTATGCACAGGCGCAGAACCAGGAGGAGGAAACCGAAGATGTCCCGGTGCTGGTGCTCGGCACACCGATGCCGGAAGATCACCAGGAAATCGAGACGCTTGCATGCTTCAGCTGTCACAGCGTTGAGGCTGACGCTGAAACAGCCGCAACAGAACTCTACCTGAAGCGCGAGGGCATCCTGCCGAGGGCTGAGCTCTGGGAAGATATCGCAGCATTCTATGGAAAGCGCCAGACCTGTACCCTGGCAACCACTCACACCGAGAGAAGATTTTTACTGTTTTCCCGAACCGATCCGTGGGTAACGACAATCGATTTTGCGCTGGACCCTGAGAATAAAGTGTTTTATGCGCTGTCTGAAATCGGCACGCGAAAGCTGCGCCAGATGCGGAAAAATGCAGCGGTTGCAGTGGAATATCACAATACGCAGGAGGCGCGCAAGAAACTGTTCCGCTGCCTGCAGATGCGGGGCCGCGCAACAGTCCTTGAACCCGAAGACCCGGAATTCGACAAAGGGCTGGAGATATTCAACCCGTCGATTGATGCCGAAACGGTAAAGCGGGGCATGCTGATGACACGGTTTGTACCCGAAGAAATTCTTTTCTATGATTTGCTGCGGTACAAAAAAGGGCTCAATATTTATCAGCGGTGGACAAGGTAAGGTAAGGCGTTCATGTGCGCAGTAGTAGGCCGGACAAAGCAAAGCGTGTCCGGCATAAGGTTCTGTTGAGTTTATTTTACTTTTCTTTGCGTGCCCAAAGAAAAGTAACAAAAGAAAGGGCACCCGTTTGACCGGGCCTTCGGCTTCCCTCACATGTACATATTGCTGCGGCGGGCCAAAAACTCGCTTCGCTCAAACAGTTTGGCCCTCTTGTCCGCAGAAATATGCACATGTTCGGCTCGGTCAAAATGGGAAATTAAAATACATTAGTAGCAGGCCGGACAAATCAAGGCGTGTCCGGCAAAAAGTCCACCCCGGTTTTGGAGAAGCGTGAGCGGTAGGACCGCCCTTCGGGCGGGAAAAAAAGGAGCATGCAGGCGGCGGGATGATAACTGGATTGTCCGGACAACCCGGGCTGTGACAAACACGATTAAGGTTGGTATTTCAGGTGTGCAGCTAGAAACACTGTTTTCGGAGGGTAATTATATGAGGACTTTTTTACGGAGAGGATCCAGCAGTCATGACCTATGATGTGATTGTAGTCGGCGCAGGCCCCTGCGGCCTGCTTGCGGCGCGGGCTGCTGCAGCTGCAGGCTGCAGCGTGGTGCTGCTTGAACGCAAGTCTGATCTGACACAGCTTGACAGAATGTGCGGCCAGACCCTGGTTTCGCTGAACGATTATTATTTCGATAATATTGTTCGCTATGACAGTGAAAAAAGCTCACTGTCGTTTGTGCCGGCCGGGCTTACGCTTTCATACACGGGCCCGGTCAAATATCTGTACGGCTGGTATATCTATTCGCCTGACGGAAGCAGGCTGTGTTTCGGCAGCTCCGATGCGCCCGGGCCCGCATCGGGAAGCGGAGCTGTGGGGCTGGGGTTCGATAAGGAAGTGCTTTTCCGCTGCTTGCTCAATGAGGTGCTTGATGCAGGTGCGGAGGTGTTTCCCGGTGTCGATGTCGGCGAGGTATCCTTTACCGCCGGTGATTGCGTACAGGCAGCAGGCAGCGGCATGACCGTGAAGGGCCGCTATCTGATTGCCGCCGACGGCACAAACTCTTCAATTGCCGCGCAGCTGGGCTGCAACAGAAGCCGCTTGTTTTACAGCTATCTGCTGTGTGACGGCTGCGTAATGCGTGATGTGCAGACTCCTCGCGGCGACGCCTTGATTTCAAGCGTATGCTTTACCGAAGAGGCCCCGGCGTTTATGTTCATTTTCCCCCGCCCCTATGAGGGGGAAGTGAATGTTGCATTCCTTGCCCTTGATCCGCGGGTGAATCTGCAACGGGTCAAACACTATTTCCTGTCAGAAAACGAGTTTTTTGCCGGCTGGTTTGCACGCGCGCAGGAATTGAAAACCGCCGCTTCATCACAAAAAATCTATTCCCCTGTAAACACACCTTTTGTGAGCCGTGTTCTGTTTGCCGGTGATACGGCTTCATGCCAGGAGCTTGAAAACTCCGGCGCTATGCTGAGCGGCTGGAGGGCCGGCTGCTGTGCGGCTGCCGCTTGCAGAGAGGAGAGAGCCGGGATGGCTCAGCGGGCCTTTAAGGATTATCTGAAATGGTGGCGATCGGTCTATATTGATGCGTACCCCCATGAGCAGTATCTCATGAATTTTGCGTTTCCCTATGTTCTCTCCGGCGCGGACGATCTGAACTATCTGTGCAGCATAGCTCAGGAGCCGCTGCCGCCGTGCTGGAATCCCTATGCGGCGACAGCACATCTTGGCGACATGATGGGAGCGCTGATGCCGACGATTCAGCAGGAGCGGCCTGATATGGCTCAGCGCCTTTCCGGCATGTCCCGGCCGATGATCGAAATACTTGAGGAAACGACAAGGAGCTGCCTGAACAATGAACCTGAACGTTGATGATATCCTGACAGCAAAAACGGGAAACTCAAGGAAGGAGGAACAAAACCGCCATGAAAGAGCACTATGATGTTGTCATAATCGGCGCTGGGCCGGCCGGCCTGCTTGCGGCAAAAGCGCTCGCTGAAAGCGGTTTCAGCGTTGCCGTCATTGAGCGTAAAAGCGACCCCGCGGTAGTTTCACGCACCTGCGGGCAGTCGCTTTTGCCGCCTAATGAATATTTTTTCGGCAGCCTTTTTCATTATAATGCCACGGATAAACGATTCTGCTTCACTCCGGCGGGGCTTTCATTTCCCTATACCGGCCCTGTGCGCGAGCTTTATGGCTGGCACATGCACTCTCCCGGGATGCACCGGCTTCAGTTCGTGCCCGCAGAAGGCGCGCCCGCGGCGCCCATAGCGCTGGCATACGATAAAGAGGCCATGCTCTCATGCCTTTTAGACGACATTTCCTGTGATCATGTTGAGGTGATTTCAGGAAAGGAGTTCAGCGGGCTGCAGCCTGCGGGAGCGTGTGTGCAGATTACCGCCGGCGATATATCATGCACCTCCTCGTATGTTGTTGCCGCCGACGGGGCGAACTCCCGGGTTGCTGAGCACCTGGGCTATAATGCCAACCGCCGCTTGATAGCGCGGCTGTATGTGAAGTCGTGCTTTATTTCCGGCTTCAGGACTCCCCACCCCGATAGCATCGTCACCGCAGTTATGTTTATTGACAGCAAGCCGGTGTATATGTTCCTTCTGCCCCGGCCCGATGGAGATCAGTGGAACTTTTTAATCCTTACGCTCGAGCAAAGCATCGATCTTGAAAAAGCCTATCAGTCCATTATCAGCCATCCAAATTATGCCGGCTGGTTCGGCGGGGTCGAAAAGCACCGCGATTTTTGCGCGGTTGAGGATATTTACTCGCCGGTTGTCAAGCCATTTAAAAATAATGTTCTGCTCGTCGGTGATGCCGGCGCCTGCCAGGAGCTGGAGTGCCTCGGTGCGATGCTGTCGGGCTGGCAGGGGGGCTGCGCGATTGCTGCAGCGTTGCGTGAGCATCAGCTCGGCGTTGCACCCGAGGCTGTTTCCCGGTATGAGGACTGGTGGCTCAACACATACATAAAGCAGTATGATTATCAGGATTACCTGTCGATATTCGGCATTGCCTATATGTTCGAGAGTCCCGAGAATATCGACTATGTGTTCAGCATGATGCCGGAGCCGTTTGCGCCGACATTCAACCCCTACCGGGCGGTCCGCCTGCTCGGCGAGCGCCTTCAGTCGGTAATCCCCCGCATTATGCAGCAGCGCCCGGATGTGCTGGCTGCCGTCGCGCCGAAGTTGATGATGTTTCCATCAGACATTATGGCACAGACGCTTGAACGGTAACCTGCAGCACGAGGAGATGATGAATACAACAAAACAGAAATCAGACAAAGCGAGTGCCCGCTGCTTTGACGGGGAGTGGAACCAGACTGTGAGCCGGATTCTTTCCGCCTACAATGCGATATCGCGAAGCATCAATCCGGCAAAGCTGGTGAGCATTAATTTGACATCATCGCAAATAAAGGTGCTGGCTAATTTTTTCGACCAGGAATATTTCACTATGACCGAGCTGAGCACCGCTCACTCTGTTTCGCTTTCAACGATGACCAGCATGGTTAACCGGCTTATTCAAAGCGGGTATCTCAGGCGGACGCCGGATAAGCATGACCGGCGCGTTGTGAATGTGAGCCTGACAGCAAAGGGCAAGCGTATGGTTAAGCAATTAATTCAGCTGCGCCGCCACGGGCTTGAAGCGTTTCTTTCACAGCTCAGCGACCGTGAAATAAAAGGCTTTTTGAAATCCATAGAAAGTGTCGCCTTTTATCTTGATAAAGTGAAGAAAAACAGGCCGCGGCGCTGATTTCTGCCGCATCATAAAAAAATCGCCAGGAAAGGAGGTCTGCGGTGGCAAAAAAGAAACCGATTTCAATTAAGGCCGTTTTTTACACGGCTGTTTCTCTTGTCTGGATATTCGGCCTCTCGGCCATTGGGCATATCATTATGGTTCTTATCGAGAAATACAATCCGGCGATGAAATACGATTTTGCCTGGTCATGCGCCATTGCCGGCATCATCGTTATCTACCTTACAAAATACTTTAAATCCGACGGGTGGCAGAGCTTTTTCGGCATACTCGGCGGGCTCAGCCTGTGGTTTGCCTTCGAGTACAGCCTTATGTACGGTGGTGACCGACTCGGGGTAACATACACTTGGAACGGAAGCTATCCCGAATACCGCATGATGAAATGGACGTTTATGATGCTGATAATGGTCTTTACCTATCTGCTGTTTCAGGAAAGCGTGCGGTGCAATTTTATTTTCTTCCTGCGCAGAAAGCTCAGGCTCATGAAGGGCGCTGTTGCAACGGGCAAGGTCGATAATTACGGCCCGCGCAGCGCATTTGAATATATTATGGTTACCTGGACATTTTATGTTCTGCTGCTGATTGCCTATGACGAGCAGATTTTCGGAATATATTCATGGTTCACCTATCTTCTGTTTTTTGCGTCGTTTTCCGTATTTTTTTACCTGTGCTACAAGCTTCTCGGATACGACCGCTTCGGTGCGAACCTGCGCTACGCGCTGCCGACCGTAACCATTTTATGGAACGATGTTGAAATTCTGGCAAAGTGGGGCATGCTCAAGGAGCCCTGGGTGCATATCAACTGGCCAATTATGTCGATTATTATTGCGGGGTTCTGCATTTCCACATACCTTATTGTGCGGGATCTCAGACGCCGTAAGGAAGAAATGATCGAATCAAAGGATATTACGTAAAACATGAGCCGGAAAGGGGAGGATGCAATGCCGAAAAAGCATATTATTATAACAATTTGTGCATTCGCGGTGTGTGTGTTTCCGGCTGTTGCCGATGTCAGCTCTGCAGAGGAGCCTACATATGAGGAGCAGCGGAAAGAGATGGAGGAGCGGTTTTGGGCGGCATCCCGGGCAGGTGAAACCGTCAGGGGAGTGCTGGTTGAAGGCAACTCTCTTTTTAATGGTACCACCGCGCCGCAGGACAGGCCATACGGTGATCCATACACCGGCAAACAGCTGCGCAATGCAAAGTTCAGCGCTGAGAGAAACAGCAAGGTGTTTATTCTGGCCAGGGACGGCGCGCTTTTTTATCCGACGGTTAAAAAGGGGGACGCGGTTTCAAAAAGCCTTCAGGCCTACCGCTTTCCGCGGGTGCTTACTCAAGAGCAAAAGGACGAGGGGCTTTTTACCTGGGCAACCCTGGTTCCGCTTGTGGGGCGGGAGGTTGAGGTGTGCGGAGAGGTGTATCCCGGCTACGGCGGCGTTAAAGGGGTCTATATAGAATCGATTTATTTTGAGGGTGAATACATCGTCGGCGGCAGCGACTAGCCGGGGGAGGTTGTAATGATAGCGATAAATACGGATGAGTGCGTTTCCTGCGGGGGCTGTATTGACCTGTGCCCCAAAACAGCTATCAGAATGCACGATGACAAGGTGTTTATTGACAGCGAAAAATGTGTTGAGTGCATGATATGTGTGAAGGTCTGCCCTGTGGGCGCCCCGCGTGTTTACGAACAGCAGCAGGCCGGCTGATAGTGACCAGACCGGCAGGGAGGCGATGACATGAGAGCACCAGTTACACGTATTGCCGATGTTGTGCAGGAGCTTGAAGCAGTGGTTGACGGAAACAGGGTTATTACCGATCCTGATCATGTGCGAACCTACGCGTCGGATACCAGCCGCACCAGGTGCCGCACCCCGGATATTGCCGTTCATGCGCTGTCAACCGAAGAGGTGCAGCAGGTTGTAAAAATTGCCAACAGGCATGCAATTCCGGTGACGCCCCGAAGCTCCGCTGTGGGGTTTTACGGGGCGGGCATTCCCGATCAGGGTGGCATTATCCTGGATTTGAGCGGAATGAATGCGGTACGGCGAATCGATGTGCGCAACCGGTGGGCGCTGTTCGAGGCGGGCGTCACGCACGGCCCGCTGCAGTCCGCGCTTGCAGAACAGGGGCTGCGCGCTGTTGCGCCGCTGCTTCCGCACCCGGGGAAATCAGCGCTTACCAGCTGCCTTGAGCGCGAGCCGCGTCTCTCCGCGAAGCATCATCTGGATGAAATTATTCTTACCATGGAGATGGTGCTCCCTACCGGCGATCTGTTTCATACCGGATCCATGGCCACGTCGATGTCCTCACCGGAGGGTATCCCTGAGGAGGTTCACTCGGATATGTGCAATTTTATGGGCCCGGGGATGGACTGGTACCGCCTCATACCGGGAAGCCTGGGTACATACGGTATCGTCACGGTCATGAATGTCAAATGCGGGTTATGCCCCCGGGAACAGAAAGTCTTCTTTATCGGCTTCAAAGATCTTAACAGCGCTGTCGGCCCTTTGTATCATATCCTGCGAAAAATTATCGGTGAAGAGTGCCTGCTGGTAAACAGCCGCTATCTGGCCTGCATGCTTGCAGATTCCGATGACGATATTGACCGGCTGAGCGCTGCGCTTCCGCCCTATGCTGCCATACTGCATGTGACCGCCGGGGAGTGGTTTCCTGCGGATAAAATTGCCTATCAGGAAGAAGCACTGCACGAGGCGGCCCGCCTGCACCTGTTTGCAGCTCAGGAGCAGCTTTCCTGCGCGCCTGATGCGCAGATGAAAGTCAAGCGCCTGTTAGGTCAGCCATGGGACCGCGAGCCGTACTGGAAGTGGCGCGGCAAAGGGGCATCGCGGGAAATCTTCTTTTTAACCCCCCTTAGCCGCGCGCCCGCATTTTATGAGACCATTGTACGGGCTGCGGCTCAGCATAAATTCCCGATAGCCGATATCGGTCTGTATCTGCAGCCAAAGCAGCACGGCCGGGCTGTTCACATGGAAGCAGGATTTCCCTATAATCCTGAAGACCCGCAAGAAAAGCTGAGAGCGGATATGGTTTTTGATGCAGCCAGCCGCGCGCTGTGCCGGGACGGCGCCTTTTTTTACCGCATTTACGGGCCGTGGGCTGATATGGTCTACCCGCGAACCGGCGGCCTTCACCGGACCCTGAAAAGAATAAAGCGTATTCTTGACCCCAACAATATTATGAATCCGGGGAAGCTTGGATTTTAAGCCGGTCCGGAAAGCGTCATACGTGCACGTAAAGGAGGACTCCATGGCATTTAACGAACAGGCATACAGGGCGCTGCAGGACGCTGTCGGAGAGGTGAACGTTACCGCCGATCCGGTTTTGTGTCAGGCATATTCGCGTGTTCAGTGGCTTCCCTCAGGAGTTATGCAGCGCGAGCGCTGCGGTCTGAATATGCGCCCGGCATGCGTTGTGATGCCGGGCTCGACCGACGAGGTGCAGCGGATTGTCAGAATAGCAAACCGGTACTCATTTCCTTTTATTCCGCGCGGGTCGGGATTCACTTTCCAGGCCTTCCCGACAATGGCGGGAACGGTGGTGATAGACCCGAAGCGCATGGACCGCATTGTGGAGCTCAATGAGCAGGATATGTATGCGGTTATAGAGCCTTACGTATCATTTGCAAGCCTGCAGGCAGAGGCTATGCGCTACGGGCTGTACATACCGACGCCCCTTGCGGGCAGCCAGGTATCCTGCCTGGCCAATTATTCCTGGCACGGTGCTTACGGCAACAGCTGGATAACCGGTATCGGGGCTCAGAATCTGCTGGGGTTCGAGCTGGTGCTGCCGGACGGTGACGTTGTGCGAAGCGGTGCCATGGCATGCCCGGGCGCAGGCTCGTTCTGGAACGACGGGCCGGGGCCGGATTTGCGCGGATTTTTGCGGGGCGGCATGTTCGGCCATGCAGGAGGGATTGGTATCGTAACAAAAATCAGCTGCAAGCTCTGGCAGTTTGCCGGCCCGGAGGTGTTTCCTGCAGAGGGGAACGGCAATTTGAAATTTTCCTCATCGCTCGGCGACCTCTGGCGGTGGTACATGATCCGGTTCCCCTTTTCCTATCCCGGCGAGGAGGAAAAAGAGCTGAAGCAGTCTGCTGAGTTGTTTTATGAAATGGGCAAGGCCGAAATAGGAGAAGTTGCCACACACCTTGCCAAGCAGTTTCTGGTAACCTACTCCTCGGTAACCAAGCAGGACCTTCACGATAACCTGAAAAACGACGTCTTTCCCTGCGGGTTTTGCGTTGTTGCGCTTGCCGGGAAAACGTCACGCGCTCAGCTTGACTATGAAGAGCGGGTTCTTCGGGCGATTGTAGAGAAGGTCGGCGGCATTTTTGTTGATGAGCAGGAGCCGGCCTATCAGGTATGGATAAAGCGAGCGGCCAATGAATGGATCCGCTTTGCAAACGCACAGCGCCTTGCGCGCCCGTCGGACAATTTCAGTATCGGCTCCTCGAACGTGGACTCAATTGATTCAATTGTCTATGAAATACAGGAGTCAAACAGGCTTGGGCGGGAGATGCTTGAAAGAGAGGGGCTTGGTAATGATTTTGTCCAGCCCCTGAGCGTGCACGGCGGCTGGATCAGCCCCCAGGAATACGGATACTGGTGCCTGCACACAACCGACGTGTTTCCCGAGCAGGATCCCGCACAGTGCAACGAGGCGATTGAAATAATCGGCCGCGTTGCCCGAAGCCAGCTCGAGCGAAAATCAGCTGCAGCGGTCATTCATCTGCTCGGACCGGCCTATGACCTGTTCGGTGACAAATTCGGAAACATCCATTTGATTATGAAACACATCAAGCGTGAATTCGACCCGAAAAACCTGTCAAATCCCGGATATGCAACGCGCCCGGACGTTGTTTCACCTGAGGAGCTGCAGAAAATGATGGGGAAGGGGTAATAATATAGGGTGAGTTGCAGGCCGGACACAACGCAAAGCGTGTCCGGCATAATGTCAGGCTGTGAGGGTATCGCAATGATTCTGATTGTCGGCTCAAGCGGGCACGTGGGAAGCGAGCTCGTAAAAAAAGCTGTCGAGCGGGGGCTGCCCGTCCGCTGTATGGACAAAACCCCGCCCCCCCATTCCGGTATCGATATGACCGGCGTTGAAATCCGTTCCGGTGACATTACTGATCCGTCTGCTGCGCGCGAAGCGCTTCAGGGAGTGGATACGGTTATGTTTGCTGCCGGCCTGAAGCGCCAGTCAAAACAGCTTACCCATGAAATGGTTGAAACCGGCGGCATACGGACCATCGTCAGTGCCGGCCGCGAGACGGGGCTTGGCCACCTGCTGTATATAAGTGCGCTCGGCGTGTCACCTGATGCACGTGCTGCATCGCTGCAGGCAAAGCACAAAGCCGAGCAGGCAATTATCGGCTCAGGGATTCCGTACACCATTTTCAGGCCGTCGGCTTATTTTGTTGACTTTGCCGAGCACTTCGCCCCGCGCATACGTGAAACGGGGCGGTTTACGCTCATCGGTTCCGGCAATACCAGAATGCAGCCGCTCGATCCGGCAGATCTGGCGGAGGCCTTTATGCAGTCAATTAACAACGAAAAAGCGTGCAGCCGTATTTTTAAAATAGCCGGCCCCGACGTGTTTACCCTTAACGAAATCGTACATCTTGTTGCGAAAACCTGCGGGGTTGAGGTCCGCATAACACACATGCCGTTTATGCTCATGAACGCACTTTTTTCCGCTATGGCCCTAGTGACCGGCAACAGAGGGGGAAAAGATTTTCTCTACCGCATGTCCCGCGACAGCCTGTGGGCAGCGGAGGACCGGGAAGCATTTGAGCAGGCATTTGATGTCGGCTTTACCCCGCTTGAAGCGTGGCTCAGAGAAAAGCTGCAGCCCTGAAATCCAGAAATGGTACATATTATACGTTACAGAAACACTATGCAGTCGCAGGCTTGGACAAAGCGAAGCGTGTCCGGCGATAATGCGTAAAAAATCTC
>CAZUMW010000056.1:0-26772 GCA_964621615.1 uncultured Thermodesulfobacteriota bacterium | reverse complement strand
AAATGAAAATCTCCCCTGACCCCTCTTTGCAAAAGAGGGGAAAACCAATGTTTGCCCCTCACACCCTTGCATCCCCGGACCCTTCTCACTGCACCGCCGGCAGCGTCATGGTGAATACAGCTCCGAACCTACACACCGTTTTGTACGATAAACGATTCCAGGGAAGGCCTGTCAGCCATGCCGATTTTTCTGCTTCGCTCAGTGCGATGAAACAGTATAAAGGTCGGCGTTCCGTTTACCGTGAACTCTTCAGACAGAAGCGGCTGCTGCTTTACATCCAGTATGCAGATTTTAATTCTGCCGTAAAAAGCGGCGGCAATCTGTTCCAGTACCGTTATAATATGTCGCCTTTGTTCTGTTTCATGCAGACAGGCAATCAGTACCGGCTTTTCTGATCGCATAATTTCTTCGTGGACATTTGTAATGGACAGTTGTGAGATCATGTACAGTGCTCCTTATGAATAACGCCTCTTCATAGCGTATAGATCAAAAAATGTGCCGGTTCCGGGAGAATGAGCATAATTTTAAATAGTGTGTTTTTACAATAGGTTATAATTGTAATTCGAGCATATGCCCACAGGTTTCAGAGCTGTCTGTGACAGCTGTCACATATGCTCTGTGACACATAAGTGTGACATGCCACGCTTGTGGCACACGTGTAGAGCCCTCCCTGAAGCGGTGAGCAAGTTGACACAAGCGCTCTCACGGTACCGGTTGAGGTTCAGCATAAAAACCCTGACCCCTGGCCTAAACAGCGCCGGGGGTCAGGGTTAGGGGGGGAGGGGGAATGTGCATGTGCGTTCTGTTGTTAATCAGTACTTTCCGAACTCGCCGTCATCGAGACTGATAGACGGCTGCGCCTGGTTGCTCTGAGGGGCGTGGTGCGGGGCGGAGCCCCATTGCCGGTCATATCCTGAGTCGCCGTTTCCATTACCGCCGCTCGCGCTTGACACGCGTTCTTCAGGGGCTGTTAATTGGTGCTGTGCCGGCTTTTTCAAGTGAGCTGCCTCTGTCTGGACCGCACTGCTTTCCGCTACGGTGAATGTGCTGATCAGCTGCTGCAGCATGGTCGCCTGGCTGGCAAGCTCTTCTGCAGCCGAGGCGCTTTCCTCTGCGTGCGAGGTGTTTTGCTGGGTTACCTGATCGATCTGGCCCAGCCCCTGTGTGATCTGAGCAACGCCCTGCGCCTGTTCATTTGATGCTGCAGCTATCTCCCCGACCAGGTCGGTCACTTTTGCGACCGAGGTGACGATTTCCTCCAGAGCCTCGGCGGTTTTGTTCGCGATTCCGGTACCGTCCTCCACCTTTTTGACCGACTCTTCTATCATTTCAGCCGTTTCTTTTGCCGCCTTTGCGCTCCGCGCGGCAAGGTTTCTGACTTCTTCTGCCACGACGGCGAACCCCTTGCCGTGCTTGCCGGCCCTGGCAGCCTCCACTGCCGCGTTGAGTGCCAGCAGGTTGGTCTGAAACGCGATTTCATCAATAGTTTTAATGATTTTTGATATGTTCTGGCTGGATTCGTTAATTTCCGTCATGGCGCTGACCATTTGGCCCATCCGGGCATTGCCGTTTTCCGCTACATCGCGCGTTTCACCGGCAAGAGAGTTTGCCTGGCCGGCGTTTTCCGCGTTCTGTTTTGTCTGTGAGCCGATTTCATTCATGGAGCTGGTAATTTCCTGAAGCGAGCTGGCCTGTTCGGTCGCTCCCTGACTCATGCTTTGAGAGGTTGAGCTCATCTGCTGTGATCCGGCTGCTACGTTGTCTGCTGATACCTTGATCTCGGTAACAACACCGGTAAGCTTCTCAACCATGTTTTTCAGCGCATTGCCGAGGGCGTCCTTTTCAGACATGCAGGTTACCTGAGCGGTCAGGTCCCCCCGGGCGATTTTTTCCGCTACGCCGACCGTGCTTTTGAGATTTGCAACCATTTTTTGCATTGCGCGTGCAAGAACCCCGATTTCATCTTGTTGATCTATATCCACTTTTTTTGTCAAATCGCCGACGGCAACCGCATCGGCAAGGGTCACACATTTTGCAACCGGCCGGGTTATGGCAATCGTAATAAAAGAAGCAATGGCAATGCCAAGCAGCAGGGCAATACCGGCCCCAAGCATGATAATGGTGTTGGCTGATGATATCTGATCCTGCATTTTTGTGTTTTGAACATCCCTGGCCCGGTCAAGCACGTTTTGCACCGATGAGGCCGCGGTGAGCAGCTCCTTGTTGATGCTTTTCTGCTCGCTGAAAACCTCTTGAAAGCGGCGCCCTGTCTCTTGATATTTCTGAATGCCTGCCTGTATGGCGGACAGCGCTTCGGTCAGGGCGGCGTTGCCCGCTGCCAGCTGAAAGGAGCTCTCGAGCCCGTTGTTAAGCGTTGCTACCGCCTTCTGGAAATTGTCCCACTGCTTGGGGGTTTTTTTCATAATATAATAAATAGCTGCAATTCTCAGATTCAGGAAGTTGGCCACGATGTCATCGCTGAGCGACTCCTGAATCTTTTGCCATTTCTGCAGCTGCGCGCTGTTTCCGGATGACGCGGCCTGCTGAAGCCCCGGGGTTATATGGTTGTCTTTCATGCGCGCGCTTATGGAAAAAAACTGCTCGCCGACGGTGCGCCACTGCTGCGCGAGCTCGTTTGTTTTCTGCTGAAGATCAGCATATCTGCTGAATTTTTTCCCGTAGGTATCAAAGCCTGCTATGGCCTTTTGCGTCATGCGCCTGTCCGCCTGGTCTGTGAGCATGCTTTCGAGGGCGCGGCCCTGCTCGGTCAGGCTTTCGATATGCCCGGCAACGCCGGTAACGTATGTCGCGTCGCCGGTTATGATAAAATTTTTCCCCTCTTCGCGGGTGTCAAGCATACCTTTGATAAGCTCATTGGCTGCATTCGCCTTTGCCACCCGGTCGATGACGTTCTGCATGCCGTTCCACCCGATAAATGCAACTACCGCGGTCAGCAGAAGCACAATGGCGAAGCCGCCGCCGATTTTAATTCCGATTTTTGTGTTTTTCAGCATAATGTTCTCCCTTCTGGTGGTGTTTTTTTTGATGATGCAGATTGCTGTCTGTCTGTTGATGCCATGTCGCTGATGCAGCCGTCTGCTACTGAAACGGCAGCCGAACAGTGAAGGTGGAGCCGGTTCCGGGCTCCGATGAAACCTCAATCGCGCCGCCATGCCGCTCAACGATACTTTTTACAACCGGCAGCCCCAGGCCGGTGCCGCCCTCGCCGCGCCGGGACGTGTAAAACGGATCGAATATACGGCCGAGCTGATCAGGAGCAATACCTGAGCCGGTGTCCCCCACCGAAAGGCAGAGGCCGCCGTTGTTTTTATCCTGATTAGCGCCGAAATAAAGCATTTTTACCCGGGCATTTTTCATGGCATGTGATGCGTTCATGATCAGGTTGATAAACACCTGGTGAAGCTGCTGAAAGTCGCCCCGAATCTGCGGCAGCTCTGACTCATAGTTTCGAATAATGCGGTAATATTTTATTTCCCCCATTTTTGTCAGAAAATAGATTGCCTTCTCGATTGCGTCAGTCGGAGGGAAGGCTGAAAGTTTCAGCGGGCGCGGGCGGGCGACCTCCATCAGGTCATTGTTGAGGTTTTTTATAACCTGGGATGCATCGCGGATGGTAGCAATCTGTTTTTTTATCTGCGGGGCGAGCGAGTCATCGGTCATGAGCAGTTCTGTATGGCCCATAATGACCTGCACGGGATTGTTTATCTCGTGGGCAAGCTTTGCCGAGAGCTGGCCGACGACGCTCATTTTTTCGGCCTGCATGAGCTCGCGCTCTTTTCTTTTCTCATCAGTGATGTCGCGCATAATAATCAGCACGCCGCCGGTATCAGCGACAGCACTGCTGCACAGGGACAGGGAGACGGTTACTGCGCGCGCCTCACCGCTACTGGTCAAGCGAACGGTTTCCTGCTCAGGTATTTGTTCGCCGCGCACAGTGGAAAAAAAGTCTCTGCGCGCCTGCCCGGAGTCCTGCTCCGGGACAAACGGCGGCTTGCAGCAGTGTATGCCCTCACCGCTGTAGCCGAAGGCGGCGCGAAAGGCCGGGTTGACAAACAGCGCTTTTCCCTGAAAGTCGGCAATCATAATGGGGTTCGGCGTCGTCCCGAACACTGAGCCGAACAGCGCGTGTAGCAGATCTGCTTCCCGGGACCTGGCGCTTTCGCGTGCGGCTTCTTTTACGAGCGGACAGATACGGTCTTTTGTTATGGGCTTGGGTATATATGCATATGCTTTGCAGCGAAGCGTTTCCGCGGCCGATTCAAAAGACGGATAGCCCGAAATCAGTATCGGGCAGCAGTATGGCTGGTGGCGGCGTATGTGGCGGATAATATCCAGGCCGCTTTGGGCGTCGGTAAGAATGCGGTCGATTAGCGCCACATGGAACATTTGGTGCGCAATTAAAGCGCGGGCCTCATCGGCGGTACAGGCACAGGAAACGTCATATCCGGCATCGGTAAGGAATTTTTTCAGCGACAGACGAATGCTTTTTTCATCATCGACCACAAGTATGCGAACTGCATCAGGCAGGGGGAGCGAAGGGTTTTTTCGGCTGCCGTGAGGCCCGGCTAACGGGTAATATGCTGACCTCTGCTGTTCGATGGCTAGCGTATGCATCGATTGTTCTTTCAGTGAGTGGGTGTTGCTGAGCTGAGAGAACAAAAAGCGTGCCGGGAGTGAAATAAGCTGAATATATTTTATATTAAAAAGCTTTTACAAGGAGATAGGTGGCGTGTATGTGACTGTCTGATTGCGTCAGGATGGAGGGGGTGTGACAGCTGTCACACCCCCTCCATGACACATTAGTGTGACATGTCACACTAACAAATGTACCTGAATTATGAGTGCGGATCCGTGATATCAAAGCGGGCCATTTTGCGGTAAACAGTACGCCGGTTAACGCCGAGAAGCCGCGCTGCCTTTGCCTTGTTCCATCCGCATTTGTCTAGCGCAGCGCGCAGCTGTTCCGCGGTAAAGCTTTTTTCTGCGTCTGCGGTTTCTTGCGGCAGGGCGGGGCTCCCGGAAATATCGGGCGGCAGATGCTCCATGGCGATTACCCGTCCCGGGCAGACAATATATGCATGCTCAAGCAGATGCTCCAGCTCCCGAACATTGCCCGGCCATTCATAACTCATGCAGAAAGAAAGCACTTCATCGGAAACACCGGTTATGTGCTTTTCATATTTTTGGTTCAGCAATGAGCAGAAATGGTTTATGAGCAGCTGGATATCATCCCGGCGGTCACAAAGGGGCGGCAGCGTAATAACCATTACTTTCAGCCGGTAGTACAGATCCTCACGAAACATGCCCTCGGAGACCTTCTGCTTCAGATCGGCGTTTGTTGCAGCGATTATCCGCACATCAGTCTGTATGGGCTCGGAGCTCCCCAGGCGCTCAAACTCTTTTTCCTGCAGCACCCGCAGCAGCCTGAGCTGTGTTGCCGGGGATATGTCCCCGATTTCATCGAGAAATATGGTACCGCCCATTGCCATTTCAAAGCGGCCTTTGCGATCGCTGACCGCACCGGTAAAGGCTCCCTTCACATGGCCGAACAGCTCGCTTTCCAGCAGATTTTCGTGCAGGGCGGAGCAGTTCACTTTTACAAGCGGCTTCTGCGCGCGCCTGCTGCTGTGGTGAATCGCCTCTGCGACAAGCTCTTTGCCGGTGCCGCTCGGCCCGGCTATCAGCACGGTGGCCTCTGTCTCTCCGAGCGTTTCGATCATGCCGTAGAGCTCCTGCATTTTCATATTCCGGCCCACCAGGCGGTGACAGCGCTGGCGGTCGCTGAGCTCACGCTCGAGCGTGTTCAGCCGGGTGATATCCCTGATTACCAGAACCGCGCCGATGAACCGGCCCGCCCCGTCAAAAAGCGGGGCGCTGTTCAGCAGCGCGACCCTGGTATTGGCCTGATCGTCGCGGCTTTCAGTCCGGTATTCAAAAACGGGCTCTCTGGTTTTCAGCGTTTCCTCGACCACAAGCCTGCAGGCGCTCTGCATGGAGGCAACGGACTCTATGAGATGACTGCCTTTGCATGCTGACGGAGGCGCCGAGAGGAATTTTTCAGCGGAGGGATTTGCCTCAATAATATGCATGTCTGCATCAACGGTTATAAGGGCGTCGCGAACGCTGATGAATATGGCTTCCAGATGGTGCTGGTAGCGCAGATTTTTCTCCTCGAGCTCCCTTTTTTCATCCAGAAGCTGTTTGTGGCGGAGCGCCTGTGCGACAATGCGAACCAGCGCCGGGCGCTCAACAGGCTTTGCAACATAGTCAAACGCGCCGAGGCGCACCGATTCCGCCGCAGTATCAATGTTGGGCTCTCCGGTTATCATGACGACAGATGCCGCCATGTCCCGCTGCTTCACCTGCTTTAAAATATCCACCCCGGAATGGCTGCCCAGTATAATATCGGCACAAACGACATCCACAGAGCCCGTATCAAGAGCAGAAATCGCTGACTCGTAATCAGCGGCTGTCAGAACGGTGTACCCGTCCTGCTCCAGAAATTTTTTAAATGTTGTGCGGATGCTTTTTTCATCATCAACAACGAGGACAGTGCCGCCCATGCAGGTTCCCTTTTTCTTAGCTGTTAGTCGTCTTCGCCCGCTCCGGCTGTCGGCAGCTCGACGATCACGGCCGTGTACTGATCCGGCGTGCTTTCAAACAGAAGGCGGCCGTCATGATTTTTAATAATGTTATGACTTATGCTCAAGCCCAGGCCGGTGCCTTCGCCGGGCGGCTTTGTGGAGAAAAAAGGATTGCAGATTTTTTCCATAGCCGAGCCCGGTATGCCGATGCCGTTGTCGCGAAACGTGATTCTGACAAAAGAGCGCCCGTCATGTTCGATTGCTCCGGCGGTGACGGCAAGCTTTTTCTGGTCGTGGGGGCCGGGAAATTTTTTATTTAACGCGTACCGGGCATTGCTCAGTATGTTTATGAACACCTGCTGTATCTGCTGGGGCTGCGCATGAACCTGCGGAAGGCTGTCGGGCAATGAAGCCTCGATAATAATGCCGCTTTTTTGATACTGTTTTGAAAAAAGCATGAGCGCCCTGTCGAATATCGATTTTACATCCGCCGGGGCGGGAGCATCTCCCGTTTCGCGTGCAAAGGTGAGCAGATTTTTCACAATGGTTGCTATCCGCCTGCCCTCGGCTATTATTTCGAGCGGTATTTCGGTATCGCCCTGAGCTGCCTCCAGATCGTCAGCCAGTATCTGTGCGTAGTTTATAATACCGTTCAGCGGATTGTTGATTTCATGGGCGACGCCGGCGGCAAGCTCGCCGATTGAGGCAAGGTGCGCTGCGCGCATAGACTCTTTCTGGACCATGTCCCATTCGGTCACATCGCGAAGCACTTCGTTTACCAGCCGGGGCCGGCCGCTTTCGTCATACTCGGCCACGCTTGCCGTAATCCAGACTTTCATTGTTTGCCCGTCCAATGCGGCGATTTCGGTTTTCGTTTCGTGTACGCCGCTGTCCTGAAAGCATCTGCGGGCGGGGCAGGTGCTGCAGAACGGCTCGTCCTTTCCGTAGACCATATAGCACTTTCTGCCGATGATGTCGGGGCCAAGCGTCTTATGTGCGGTTGTGTTTGCCCAGACAATTGCTCCGGTTATGTCGACAACGACAAGCATGTCGGTGATTGCGGCAAGCACGCCGGCGATCCGCTGCTCGCTTCGATGGAGGGCAATCTCGGCAGTTTTTTGTGCGGTAATATCCATGGACGTTCCAATAATACGGTATGTCCGGCCGCTGCCGTCATGAAGCGGGGTGAGGCGGGTAAGAAACCATCGCTCCTCACCCCGGATAAGCGCGCATTCCTCATATCCTATGCCGGTGCCTGCTTCCATGCAGCGCCGGTAATTGGTGCGGGGGTTGCGGTCATCATCTGCTCCCATGAGCCTGCAGACGTGCTCGGGGCTGTGTCCGATGAAATCCTCTGCAGCCAGCCCGAGCGTGCGCTGCGCGGTGCTGTTTATCCGGGCGTATCTGAAGTCGCCGTCCTCTGCCACATCGACAACAAATATAAGCACCTCGACCCCGTCAAAGATGCTTTGCAGGAACGTTTCGCGCTCTTTGAGGTCAAGCTGCGCTTTTTTGCGCTCGGTGATATCGAAAATAACCCCGATAACGCCGCCGGCTGCCCCCTGCCTGTCGGTAAACGCTGCTTTGGTGAGCAGGAGGTGCTGCACGGTGCCGTCCTGAGCCGTAAGCGACGACTCATAGCTTATATCACCCCCGGCCGCCATGAGCAGGGCGTCTTTTCCTCTGTTCAGCTCTATAAACGCCTGAATGTCCGGCTGCCGCGTGGCGGTTCTTCTGGGGGCTATGTCAGCCAGCGTTGACCCGATAATGGTATCCCGGGAAAGGCCGGTAAACTGCTCATAGGCCGCGTTGCAGCCGATATAGCGGCCGTCTGCGGCCTTGTAAAATACCGGAACCGGGATCGAGTCGAGCAGCACCTGCTGGAAATGCAGGTTTTCCTCGAGCGCTTTTTCAGCCTGCAGGCGGTCGGTGATGTCGTTGCCGATACACAGCAGCTGATTGAGCCTCCCGTCACGGGCATATACGGCTCTGTTGGTCCAGGCGACCCAGGCTCTCCGGCCGTCCTTTGTCATGTTTTCGTTGATGTGTGTGCGGTATTTTTCCGGTGCGCGGGCAAGGTCGGCAATAAAGGCCTTCAGATCGGAACCTGCAGAGTCTGTAGGCGGAACAATGGTTCCCACAACCGGCTTCCCGACAATGTCTGCTTCCGTAAAGCCGAAAAAGCTCTGGGCAAACTGGTTGATAAACATGACCCGCCCTTCTTCGTCAAGGCGCAGAATAATGCTGTTCGCATTCTGCACCAGCTCCCGGTATTTGTGCTCGCTTGCAGCAAGCGCCTGCTCGGCTTCGCGGCGACGGCGGTCTGAAAACATGCTCTGTGCGATCAAATAGCCTGACAGCGCACATAAAATGATGAGAATACACAGCGAAATTAACGTTATTATTCTGGTAATGCCTGCTATTTCCGCGCGGACATCATCCAGATAGATCCCGCTGCCGACAATCCACCCCCAGGGCTCAAACAGACTAACATAGGACATCTTCGGCATGATGATATCCGGATCGTCTTTGAACTGCCACCGGTAGCGGATAAAGCCGGCGCCGCCCGCCCGGACCGTTTTTACCGCTTCGGTAATAAATTGCCGCCCCTCGATTTCCGGCAGGGTACTTAAATCCTTCCCGACCAGGTCAGGGCGGTAGGGGTGCATAACCAGCACCGGCTGCATATTCTGTATCCAGAAGTAGTTTTTCATCCGGCTGCCGTAGCGCATTTGCCCGATTCTCCTCTGCGCGCGCAGCTGTGCCTCCGCGGCGGTGAGCTCTCCGGACTCAACGCGCTCGCGGTAATGGGCAAGCAGGCTGCACACCGAGTGAACAAGCTCGCGAACCATGTGTTTTTTCTGCTCGATCAGGTTCTGCTCAAAGGACGGCACAAGAATAAGAAAATAGGCTGCAGTGAAGAGGATAATACTCAGAACAGCCGGAAGGATTATCTTGGCAGTGTTGGCAGCTGTTTTTTGTTTTAAATCAGTATGATGGCCGGCCTGCATTCCGGTGCGCCCGAGGATTAATGGTTTATGAAAAGCACTATATGTTCATCGGCCGGAGGCTGCACGAAGTTAAGCTGTTATGCAGCTCAGGCGTCAGGGCAATCGGAAGCAGGGGAAGAAGCGTCTGTGCGGCCGGCATTCTGTCCGTTCGAATGCCTTCGCGATTCGGCTCAGGGACGCGCTTCAAAAACGATGTTGACCGGCGTTTCAGCGGCGCGCCTGAAGCGGCTGAAGCCGCCTTCCGTGACCACCCTTTGAAGGCGGGCTGCCCCCGCCTGTCCGCCGAGGACAAGCTCTCCGCCCTGTGCGATCGAGCCGGGTGTGCACAAAAGCACGGACGCGCAGTAAAAGAGCCTCCCGACCGGGTTCAGGTTGTCCTCTACGCGATCCCCGGCAAAAGGCTCCACAATCATCCACGTACCGTCGTTCTTAAGCGCCCGGCGGGTGCACGCGGCTGCTGCCACCGGGTTCCCCAGATCATGCAGGCAGTCAAAGGTGGTGATAAGATCATAGCCGGCACCCGGGATGTCTTCTGCGCTGGCCACACAAAACGTGACGCGGCCCTCGAGGCCCGCTTCCCGGGCGCGCTGCCTGGCTGCTGCGACAGAGGGCTCATGATAGTCGATGCCGGTGAACGTGGATCGGGGAAAGGCTTTGGCCATAACGATGGTGGAGGTTCCGTACCCGCAGCCGACATCAGCAACAGCTGCCCCGCATGTAAGCTTTTGCTGCACTCCGTCAAGGGCGGGAATCCACGAGCTTACCAGATTGGCTGTATATTGCGGCCGATAAAACCGATCGGTCCCGTTATAGAATTCAGAATCGTGCTCCCCCCAGTCAACACCGCTGCCGGTAAGAAACGCCTCGGCGATTTTGGGCTCTGATTTTATCGCTGCTGTGGCGGCCTGAAATGCTCCGGCCATGTACGTGGGGCTGTCCTCCCGCGCAAGCACCACAGCCTGCTCCTCGCTGAGGCTGTAGGTTCCGGTTTCGGGTGTGTAGGTAACGTATCCGCCCGCGGCCATCGCCGGCAGCCATTCCATGACATAGCGCTCGGTGACTCCCGAGCGCTGGGCAAGCGCGTGCGGGGTCATCTCGCCCTGGTTGTCCATGGCTTTAAAAAGGCCGCATTTTTCGCCGATAATCACCAGAGGCGCATGGAATGTTGCGCCGATGTCCTCGATTATTTTTCCGATAAGGGCGTTTGCCGCAGTTTCATTCTGTGCCATGGGTGATTCCTTTCAGCTTTCTGATCAGGGCGGGTCGGGTAATAATAATGGCTAAAACCCCGGCTCTGCCGAGGGTGCTCGCAGCGCTTGACATATGCGGGATTCTAATGATTTTGTCCGCATTGTGCTGTTCATAACATAGCTGGATTGCCCAGACGGAGAGGCTGTGTCGTAATTGATTTTTGAAAAGTATATTATACCTGAACAATTTTATAAAATCTACCAAACGTGTCCACAATAAATTAAAGCATTAAACCAAAAGCCGGTTCGTGCGGGTCTCTGCGCAGCCGCCGCCATATGAAACCTCACTTCATGGACGGCCCGATACCGCTCACTGTACTCATGAACAGGCATTTTGCAGGGATTATTCCAAACAGCAACTTCCTCCGGGCCGTGTGTCTACTGAAATGTAACGGCACATGCCGCTGCATAAACTCTTCACGTGTTGCGGGGGCTTTGCAGAGCCCCGTCCGAACCGGCTTCCTTACATTATTTTGGACACCGGTGAAAATCTACTATTAACGAATGCGTGTTCCCGGCGCTGAATGCAGCTACAGCTCAGTGCGCTCAGGGCTTTGGCGTAAGCTTTTCATTATGGGCTGGGGGAGCGGCAGGAGCTGATGTGTCTGCGAAATCATAGCTCCATGAGGATGTTCCAGGCCGTGATGTTTTGTGAAATGCTCCAGCCCGGAGGCTCACCGATCACATTCATAGCTTTGCAGGCACCGGTCCCTGAAGCGGCTGTAGGCGTCAAGCACCGTGCCGGGCAGGCCGTGCCGGTGCATGAAGCGCTCAAGCAGCTCACGGCCGCGCTCCCAGGCCTCATGCTCAAATATGCATTTGTCTCTCCCTGACGGGGTGTCAATCAGCTCATGAAAATTTTGTTGCCGGCCTGCTGTATTGCCGGCATTCCACTGACAGGCATGGCCCGCTTCATGAAAAAGCAGAAAAAAAGGCTCGCTGAGGTCCCTCTTGCCGGGAGTGTAAAAAACGATAATAGAATGCCGCCTGTTTGACGGCGGATAGTAGTACGCCGCAGCCTCGCGTACCGGTACAAGCTGTACGCTCAGGTCGCGCAGCGCATCCCAGCACAGAAACGCTTTTGCTGCAAAGAGCACCGGTTCGCTGATCATATCCTGTCTCACCCGTGTCCGCAGTATCAGCGCGCAGGGGCTGCCGCTTTTCCGGTTATTATGCGGAACACCGACACTGCTGTTTATTTTTTGAAAAGATTGTCAAGCGGATTTTTACCGGCTGGCGGGCCTGTATGCTCAGACGGTTTTCCGCTGCCGGCCGCATCGGGAGGCGCGGCAAACCATTCACAGAAATTTGCACGCTCTTTATCAACAACCCGCTCGGCGCGGGGTTCGCGGCAGCTGTTATACGAGCCGGGGTCATAGAACCGGCAGTTGCGGCAGCAGCGCAGGTCGGCGCCGCAGTTCGGGCAGCTGTCTTGACGGCCGGGGCGGTCCGCTGCATTGATTTCTGTATTGCAGTTGAAGCACATAATCATGATGAGCAGCCTTTGTGCCGGAGAGGCCCTTTTTCATTCTGTGGGCACGCGCTTGTGGTTATGCTGCTGTTGTATGACCTGTGCAGCAAATTCGAAAAATTCATGGACTATAGTATTGAATATAGAGCTGATCTCGGACGCATTTTTCCTGCCGAGTTTTTTAGAAAGCTCCTTAAGGGTGATTTGTGTGGTGTTGAGCGCCAGGCGGGAATAGAAAATGATCATTTCATCTTCCGACAGAAGAGAAATAAAGTTATTATGTGATGTGCGGGGCAGCATGTCCCATATCTGCCGCACGAGAATTTCCCGCGGGCGCAGGCCTACAGCCCCCCCGCAGATAAGCGGGGTGACGGTGCCCGGGGCCGCGCGAAGCTTTTTTGACAGGGTTTTGAGCCGGCCGGAAAGCGTGGAGGAGCTGATATGCATGTGCTCAATCAGCTCCTTATGCGTGATGCGCTTAATGTAAATATTTTTTACCAGCTCCAGCGTATCCGCCTGCCTGTGCTTTGCAAGAAATGAGGCAAGCTCGTGTTTGTATCTGTGGTAGTAATCGTTCACAAACTGCTCGCAGATCTCCTGCGGGCTGATAAAATCACGAAGGAAAAGCCTGCTTAGCGGACCCCGGTAGCGGGTGGTAAAATCATCGACTATCTGACGAACACGCTCCCGTGTAACCCGGCACAGAATTCCCACATCGTTTTTTGACATTTCGTCTCCGCAGAAATACAGACCAAGCATCACTTTGTGTTCATCCGGAATGCGGCAGAATTGTAAGATGTTAAAAAAAACGGCGGGGTCCGATTGTGCTATGCCGTGCAGGTTGGGGTGTTTTTGGGCAATCTGTTGAAGAATGGCCTTTGTCTGGCCCGCTGTGTTTTCATCCGAATGCCGGGCGCCGCGGCCCTGAAAATGCTGCTCCAGCAGAGCGCGCTTTTTTTCCGACATGCGCGAAAATTCTATAATATGTAAAAACTGCTCGCGCTGGGTGTTTGCGATGGAGAAAATATGCGGAAAACGGGTCATGAAATCATTGAGTATGCCGGTGAACTCTTCTTTTGAGGTTTGGAATATGCGCTCAATTTCCGCCTTGTTGCGCGATTCCCCGTAAAAATAGAGCTCGAGCACAAGCCATGTTTTGCCTGAAAGGCCGGCGGAGGCCAGGATTCTGTGAAAGCCCTCCCGGAGAAACGGGGACATAACCGCCGTTTCCGGAGAAATTGCACTATTGCCGTCCGGGATGAAGTTGTGCAGCTCCTCCATGCCGTCATCAAAGACTGTTTTGTCTATGCTGCTGAATACCTGATGGGTGCTGTTGTTGATGTCCTGTATTATTTCCGGGGTCCATGCCGGCTTTTTCCCTGAGCCGGCGTCGGAAGAGGAATCGGTTTTTTTGCTGTTGAGCGCTGCTGCGATATTCTGGGGCGACGGCTCGACGCCCTGCTCAAGAAGCTCGAGCGTGATCAGGTCCACCTGGGCTTTCTGGTTTATCCGGTATTCAGGTATTCTGATAGTTGTCCCGTTTTCAAAAATAGCAGATTCTATATAGCGGCGGATCCACCAGCTTGCATATGTCGAAAGCTTGGTGTTGAATGCGGGCTTGAATTTTTCGACCGCTCTGAGAACGCCGAACATTCCGTAGTGGGCAAGATCCTGGATCGTGAGGCTCGGCGGCTTCCACTTGTACCACAGCTGGCTTGCCCACCACCAGATAAGCTTTTCGTTGGCAATGGCTATTTCCCACTGTATATTGCCGGCTGTCTTTGTGTCGCCGCTTTCAGCTGCACGTTTATATGCTTCATAAAGATCGGCGGTTTTGGAGTACTCCGGGGCAGGCTCAGGCGCTGCGCTGCTTTGAGAAGAGCGCGGCTCGCTGCTGTCGTCTCGGGAAACATGGTCACTATTCATTGCCGCATACCCCCGCTGCACATTCGGCTTCCCCGGCTGCCCGAACGGGCGATGCGGTGCCGGTGAGCCGCGGTGAAACAGTGCTCCGGTGCGGCCCGGCATGCGGCAGCAGCCTTTCCGGCCTCTTTTTTGCGAACGGAAAAAAGCTGTGCGCAGCTATCATAAAAAGCGTGCCCCCCTGATAAACAGGCGTGCAATCCCGGGTGAGCAGCGGCGGGCATAGCAGCAGATGCCGGGCGTTTTGATTGCGCTGTTCATGCGACGTCCAGCAGCCATTTTTGTACCATCCGGTAAACGGAAGGGCGGTTAAGCGGTGCTGTGACCGCATCATTGAATAATCCCTCGGCACACAGGGCCTCTGCGTCCCCGGGGCGCTGCCCCTGGAGAAAACAAATGAGCGGCACGCTGCTCCCGGCGGCAGTGCGAAGCTCCTGTGCAACCCTCCCGGGCGGTTCGGAAAGCGATTCGCCGCTGATAAGTATTATATCGGGCGGCTCGCTGGTGCTGGTGATGCGCTCTGCGGCTTCGCCTGCGGTTGCAGTAACGGTGGTCAGATAACCGGCAGCGGTCAGCATCCGCTGCGCCTGCTCCCGGCGCAGGGAATCGGCTTCAACAGCGGTCACTGCTGTGGCGTGCTTGGCATCTTCGCGTATTGTGTACTGCGTTATAAGGTCGCTGTGGAGGTTTTCGCGCCGCTGCCACAAAAGCGCTTCGAGCATTTTGATCAATTTGATGCGATGTATGGGCTTGGGGAGAAACCCGTGGATGCCGGTGGACCTGCAGCTTTTGACCACATTGGTTGACGATGAAACGGCAAGCAGGGAGGGCTTCGGACACGGAAGATCAATGATTTGTTTCGCAATATCGAAAGGGTTTGAATCCTTCATGTCAAGATCAATAATGCATACATCCACCGTATCCCCGGACTGCTGCTCAAGGGCCGGAATCAGCCCGGCACCAGACGGTGCGCTCAGGACAGTTATACCCAGCGACTCGAGCAGGTACACAAGCACATCATCATTATCACCGCTGTCGGCTATGAGGACGCGTCTGCCGTTAAGGGGAACGCGCTCGATTTTTTTCTGTTTTTTTTCATCGGCCTTTTCAACCCAGACGGTAAAGTCGAACGTGCTTCCCTGCTTAAGCTTGCTCTCAACGCTTATGTCACCGTCGAGCAGCAGCGCAATCTGTCTGCACAGGGACAGGCCGAGCCCCGCCCCGCCATGCTTGTCCGGCTTTGTCTGGTCCGAGCTCTTGAACGCTTCAAAAATAATGGGTATTTTTTTCTTTTTAATGCCGATGCCGGTGTCACAGACCCGGCAGCTGATTCTGTACCGGCTTTCATCCTCTTCCAGCAGGCGCAGCTGAAGCTCGATGCTGCCCCTGTCGGTGAATTTTGCAGCGTTATCCATGAGGTTGAGCAGAATCTGCCTGAAGCGCTGGGGGTCTCCTTTTACCAGGGCAGGCAGATCATCGTCAATGGAGCAGGTCAGGGTGACCGGCTTCCGCTCTATTTTGTAGCGTGTTATTTCACATATATCATAGGCGAGCAGCTCGATGTCAAAGTCGACACGGCCGATATTAACGTGCCCCGCGCTCATTTTTGTGAAATCGACAATGGTGTGCATCATTGCGATAAGGTTCTGGCTCCCCATTCTGATTTGGTGAACGTAGTCGCTTTGAGCGGCAGAGAGATCGGTTCGCTCCAGAAGATCGATAAAGCCGATAATGCGGTGCATGGGGGGCTTGAGCTTCTGGCTCATCCGTGCGACGAAATCAGACTTTGCCATGTTTGAAATCTGTGCTTCCATGGCAAGCTCGTGCGCCTGCGCTATTGCTTTATTCATGTCGGCGTTTATCTGCTCCAGTGCGGATTTTTCCTGCTCGAGGCTGTCGATTCTGCTTTGCAGTTCCCGCATCTGATTTTGCAGGTCGCCGGTGTCTCGTTTGGGATCTGTGCCCGTGTTGTCTGTAGTCACTGGGCGTTTGTCCTCCATGGTACAGGCTGGTCGTTTTGCTGGGGGAAAAAGCGGCAGCGCGCCGGTATCGTGAGTGCCGTTTCTAAAGACAGCCGGCCGCGCGCCGGAAAAAAAGAGTTGTGCTCCAGCTCAGGCAGGAACCGCCCCCATTGCCCCTTTTGTTTGTGGTTCCGTACTGCAATAAAGCCATATCCCGGTTCCCCTGGATGAAACGGGATGGCCGGATGTTATTTTGTGGCGATAATTTTATTGAACGCTGCCGGTGCAAGCATTTCCGAAAACTTGATTCCGGCGGTGTTTTTGTCGTCTTTCTGATCTATGCGCGTAATCGTTCCTTTCATGGTGAGCTGTTCGAAGCTGCCGGGAATGATCATTTCAATAGATACCACCGCCCCGAATGACAGCTGTTCGCCCGGCGGCATCTCAACCGCAATGCCCGATCTGCTGATGTCAACAAGCTGGCAGTCCTGATAGCGCATGCTTTGATTTTTTATAAAATATTGCACCTGTATGTCTGCAGAAAAACGGTCTTTACCTCGCCTGTCCATGGATAATTCATGTGCCATGGAATCGCTCCTTACTATATGCATGGTTTGACATGTAGTACAGTAGTTACCTGAACAGCCGGGCGGCAATCCACCCCCCGGAAACAAATGTTCCCACTGAGCTGCCCAGGTTGGCCATCACCACGACGAGCAGTATTCTGCTGACCGGGTTTATCCAGAAACCCCGTATCGAGGCGATGTCGCCTGCAAGGTCCTCCAGATCGGCGACGGTCGGCTTTTTTACGCACGCCTGCACCAGCCCGGCAACCCACCCCGCTGCGAGCATGGGGTTGAGGCTTGTCAGCGGAGCGCCGAGAAACGATGCGATGACGGTGTATGGGTGTCCAAAAGCTATCGCTGCGCCTATGGCGGCGAATACGCCGTTGACGGCAATCCATATATACAGTGACTCCATACCGTGCTGAGAGCCGCCCTTTACGAAGCCGGCGGCAAGAAGCAGGCCGGCCGCAACGGGCAGCCCCCACTTGAGCAGCTCCGGTGCGAGCGTCCGGGCAGGGACCTCTCTGAGCGGCTCAAGCCGGTGCGGCGTGCAGATGTGCTTTTGTATGCCGGGTATGTGCCCCGCCCCCACAACGGCGACAACCGTGCTTCCGGGAGCCGTGCGTATTTTTTCAGCAAGATATATATCGCGCTCGTCAATGAGCACACTTTTTACCGCCGGGAATGCATCGGAGAATGTGCTGAGCATGGTCGCAAGCTGATCGGTGTTTTTCAGCTCCTCGATCATGTCGCCGTCGATGCTTTCAGCAACAAAAAAGCTGCTGATAAGATGAAAGGTCATTTTGACCTTGCTCCACAGGGTGAGCCGGGCCCATACCCGCTTGAGGGTTATGTTTACATCACGGTCGGCCAGAATCAGCGCGGAGTTTTTTTCGTGAGCACGGCTCACCGCCTCGGTCATTTCGGCGCCCGGCGTCACGCCGAGCTGCTCGCCGATTTTTCTATAAAAAGCGCTCAGGATGAGCTGCGCCAGCAGGGCAAGCGCTTTCTTTTCCCTGATTACTTTGAAAATGTTCATTTTTTTCCAGCTGTCCCGGTTGATCAGCGCTTCGTGGCGGGCATCACACAGCTCAACGCAGACAGCGTCAGGCTGTACGCAGTCTATGGTTGTGCGGACATCCTCCACACTTTGCCGCGAAACATGCGCAGTGCCGACGAGGTATACATGCTTATCGCCTGCGGTGACCTCGGTTACCGATTCAGGCAGCGTGCAGGATTGTTTCACTGTGTCAGGCATGAGTGTATGTGCTGTTGGTATTATGCAGTATCATATCTAAAGGTACAAAATTATCTTTATTTTGTAAAGAATCAAATACGGTGCTGTCTTTCTAATAATCGACCGTAACAGATTAATCTTGAAAAGTAATCCGGTTTTATATTATCCTGTTATTTCTGCTGAATGCATACAGCCACATCAAACAGCGCTCGAATAAAGGAATTGCCATGAAACACATCATAAACCAGCTCATTCAGCTTCAGGATCTCTCCTTTACCCTTGAAGAACAAAAGGCGCTCACCACCGACACCCATCTGAAAGCGCTTGAAAAAAATATTGCCGAGCTCTCAGAGGATCTTCCCCCTGATATACGCAAGACGTTCAGAAATCTGCTCGAGCATTATGATACGGCTGTTGTTCCTATGGCGAAGGGCATCTGTACCGGATGCGGGTTTACCGTGCCGACCATCCTGGCCTATGAAGTTCAGATAGGGCAAAAGCTGATCCAGTGCCCCCGCTGTACCCGGGTTCTCTATTACCGGGATACGATGCCCCGGCAGCTGAAAAGAATTCCGGCTCAGCTCAGCGCGGGCATTGCCCGCTTTTCCTCAAACAAGCTTATGATTCCCCGCCTGGAGGCAAAAACCAAAGAAGAGGCGCTCGAAGAAATGCTTCAGGTGATGTCTGCCGAGGGGTTTGTGGAAAAGCCCGAGGTGCTGCTCGAGTCGGCTCTGGATCGGGAATCCATTGTTCCGACCGCGGTTGAGCACGGCCTGGCATTCCCGCATGTGCGCGGCGTTGAAGGCGGCGGCCTGATTTTTTCAGCGGCCATGAAAAGCCAGGGGCTTCATTTCGGCGCGCCACGGAACCGGCGAACAAAGATTATTTTTTTCATTGTTATTCCCCTTGCGGCAAGCGCATTTTATCTGCATCTCATCACCGGCTTGATGGAAACCTTCAGCGACGCCGAGGCCCGCCGCAAGCTTCTTGACTGCAAAACCCAGGATAAAATGTGGAAAGTTCTGGGCCAGCTCACCAAAAAAACAATTCCCTGATACATTCGTAATTTGTACCTGCCGGCACCGGGGAATAATCCATCCTGATTCCACCGGCCAAAAAAATAAAAAAAACACTACAAATGGTAGCTGCAATATGCTATATACCCATATTTAGTAGGTTGTATGGTTTTATATACCCAGGTTGCAATGTCCCTGACGCCTATGCCCCCGGACAGAATCTGTGATACTGAAAAGACCATGAAAATCAAAAATGTGGCATATGAGCTGATGCCGGGGCAGGAACTGTTTCTGCACGAAGTGCATTACGATCCGGTTTCCGACAATATCGTACACTGGGGGCCGCTTTTTTACCTTTTTGACAAGTGGGAGACGGTCGAAGTTGAGGGGGAAAAGCGGGATATGATTCTCGGTATCATGCAGGAGCCGCTTCAGCGTGCTGTGCGGGATGCCTGTCTTGCTGAATAAAAACCGGCACACTTCACGTCACAATATTCCATCTTACCTCTCATTAATGTGTCCTCATTTTAAGGGGTTTTACAGATATCCCGGTTGGCTGGAAAGTTTTCTTTACAGAAAAGCAGCACGGGGTATATGCTATTGGACCGGTTCAGCCCTTTTCAGGCCTGTTTTTTTTCCACTAAATGGAGGGATCAGTACTGTCAAAAATAACTTACGAAGCCGGTTCGGGCGGGTCTCTGCACAGCCCCCGCAACACGTTCAAAAGGTTATGCAGCGGCATGTGCCGTTATATTTCAGTACACACAGGCCCGGCGGACGGTGCTGCCCGGGACAATTCCTGCACAATGCCTGTTGCGCAGTAACACGCAGCGGCATCGGGCTGTCCATGAAATGAGGTTTTATATCGCGGCGGCTGCGCAGAGACCCGCCCGAACCGGCTTTTGTTCAATGTTTTCATTTATTTTGGATACGTTTGTGGGGGGATATGATGTCACTGCTTACGCACATTCACCATTCCGCACAGGCTGAGCTCAGGAAGAGATTTGATCTCACCCCTGTTTCACTGAAACATCCTTTTCCCGAGCGGCCGTGGCGATCTTTGAAGCTTATGCGCATTGACGGTGAAGTATACAGCTCGGAAAAACTGTTGCGCGCGGTATTTATCCGGCCCCGGCTCCCCGTATATTTTTCCGTTTATTCGATGTTTATTCGCCCGCGGGTGGAGTATGACCTGCCGGTTTTTGCCGGAGAGGTTATGTGTACCGGGCGTAGAAAAATGGTCATTGTCGACATACACCGTACCGGCAAAACCCATCATGATGATTCTGAGCTTTTTGATCGAATGATCGCTGTGCGGGATTCGTTTCAGGACCTCATGAAGTACACGAAAAAGCAGTCCGGCGGCGTGCAGGAGGTTTTTTCAAAAGCCGCCTGTCAGGTTGTGATCCCGCCGGAGCTTGATGCGTGTGCAGCCCGCCTGTTCATGACGTATTTAACTATGTTTTGCGACCTGGTCGAGCAGGCCGAACCGCAATCAGGCGAAGCGCTTGAGCGCACGAAAACGGTCTTTGATAATTATCTGAAAACCCTTGTGGATCATGATCCGGGCGTGCGCGTATGGAAAATGCTGTTCGGCGAAAAAGGAGGGCTTGAGCGCTCAATGGATATGCACTTTGGGATGTGAATCCTTTAGGTATCATAGCTGTCCGCGACAGCGCTTCCACACTATTTTATATCCCCAGCCGGGCCTGCCGTTCTTGACAGCGAAATGAAAACATGTTTTTACAATGGGCCCGCCCTTCCTCATGTCATCCATATATCTTAATATGTTATTTGCCGGAAACGGTGCCTCATTGCTTGGTATTTTATGGCTGGGTACAGATGTGGATTGTTCGCTAAGTCAAATTTGAACTGCAGTACAGTGAGCATCATGTCACACGCAGCGATAAAAAATATTTTTTTAATCCCCGGGCTTGACTTACAGAAAAAAAAAATTATTTTTTGAGTCAGCCAGAGAGAAACATCCTACCTCTCAAGCAGGATGATTAATTATTTTGTCAGGAGAGCACAGAATATTAGTCATGTTGTGAACAACTCCCCGCGCGTCCTTTAGAACCACGAGGAGCATTAATTACCGCATATACACATAATTAGCGATGAGCTCTGTCATTTTCAGTGAAATGCCTGCACGGACAGGTGAATCATTTAGAAGATGCAGAATAGTGTGGCAGGTAGAAAACGATAACCGCCGTATGCATGGCAGAAACAAGGAGGAACCGTATGAAGATTAAACCGCTGCATGATCGTATTCTGGTAAAGCGCATCGAAGCAGAGGAAAAGACAAAAGGGGGAATCATTATTCCGGATACTGCAAAAGAAAAGCCGATGGAGGGAAGGGTTGTTGCCGTGGGTGATGGAAAAATCCTTGACGACGGTTCCAGGAGAGCCCCTGATGTGCGTGAGGGGGACCGGATACTTTTTGCCAAATGGTCCGGAAACGAAGTCCAGCTCGACGGGGAAGAGCATGTTATCATGCGGGAAGATGATATTATGGGAGTAATAGAAGAATAACACGGTTTCACCATATAAGGAGGAGCTCAATATGTCCGCAAAAGAAATTAAATTCGATCAGCAGGGAAGAAATGCTATTTTGCACGGCGTCGATACTCTTGCAAATGCCGTCAAGGTGACGCTGGGGCCGCGGGGAAGAAATGTTATTCTGGAAAAAAGCTTCGGCTCACCAACGGTGACAAAGGACGGCGTAACCGTGGCAAAAGAAATAGAGCTTGAGGACAAATTCGAAAACATGGGAGCCCAGATGGTGAAGGAGGTTGCCAGCAAAACGAGCGATGTCGCCGGCGACGGCACGACAACGGCAACGGTCCTCGCGCAGGCGATTTTCACCGAGGGAAGCAAGCTGGTAGCGGCCGGGCATAATCCCATGGAGCTCAAGCGGGGCGCTGACAAAGCGGTTGAAAAAATCGTCGCGCACCTGCAGGATTTGAGCAAGGATATAAATGATAAAAAGGAGATTGCTCAGGTCGGAACGATATCCGCCAACAGCGATGAAACCATCGGCACCATTATTGCGGAGGCTATGGACAAGGTCGGCAAGGAAGGGGTGATAACGGTAGAGGAGTCAAAAAGCATGGAAACGAGCCTCGACGTTGTCGAAGGTATGCAGTTTGACCGCGGCTACCTTTCGCCTTACTTTGTGACAGATTCCGAGCGGATGGAGGCATCGCTTGAGGACTGCTACATCCTGATCCATGAGAAAAAGATCAGCAGCATGAAAGACCTGCTTCCGATACTTGAAAAAGTGGCACAAAGCGGCAAGCCGTTTCTGATCATCGCCGAGGACGTTGAGGGCGAAGCACTTGCAACGCTGGTTGTCAACAAGCTTCGCGGCACCCTCAGGGTCTGCGCGGTAAAAGCCCCCGGGTTCGGCGATCGCCGCAAGGCGATGCTGGAGGATATTGCGGTGCTTACCGGTGGTAAAATGATTGCCGAGGACCTGGGCATCAAGCTCGAATCGATCGGCATTGACGACCTCGGGACCGCAAAGCGGGTGAGCATTGATAAAGATAATACCACTATTATCGAGGGTGCCGGGGACAGAAGCGCCATTGAGGCCCGCGTAAAGCAGATTCGGGCCCAGATCGATGAGACCACCTCCGATTATGACCGCGAAAAGCTGCAGGAGCGGCTGGCGAAAATCGTCGGGGGCGTTGCGGTGATCAATGTCGGCGCATCAACTGAAACCGAAATGAAGGAAAAGAAAGCCCGCGTTGAAGACGCTCTGCATGCGACCCGGGCGGCAGTCGAAGAAGGCATCGTGCCGGGAGGCGGCGTCGCGCTGGTGCGGAGCCTGAAAGCGCTTGAGGGGCTTACGCTTGATGACAGGGAGCAGCGGCTCGGAGTGGATATTATTCGGAAAGCCCTTGTCCAGCCGCTGCGGCACATTGCCCAAAACGCAGGATTTGACGGCTCTATCGTTATTGAGCGGGTCAAAGAAGGCAGCGATTCATTCGGCTTCAACGCACAGACTGAGGAGTATGAAGATCTGGTAACCTCAGGGGTTATCGATCCCACAAAAGTAGTCAGGTGCGCGCTGCAGAATGCGGCAAGCGTTGCCTCGCTGTTGATCACGACAGAGGCCATGATTGCCGAAAAGCCTGAAAAGAAAGGAAAAGCCGGTCCCGCAATGCCGCCGGATATGGACTACTAAGCCGTGGGCCGCTCCGGGGAGCTGTGCCGTATGGATACCGCTGCCCGGATCACCATACACACAGACGTTTACACCCTTGCTTTGCGGCTGGTGTGTTTGGAGAGAAGAGATGAAGCAGTTTTTTTATCGATATAGTAATAAGGAGCTCATATAAATACGCAGCACCGGCATCATAATAGCTTTTCGCTCATTCTCAGCCGCCATCCATGGCGGCTTCCGAGGTGTACATTTAACTTCACCCTCCTGGTGAAGCCTATGAAATGTACAAATCCGCTCAAATTCATGATGATGCCGGTGTGCTGGGCGCATGTATCTATGAAAAAAAATTCAGTTCAGGAAATACTATGAAAGAGTGGTTGGCTGCACTTCATAAAGAAAGCGAGCATATGCTGGATGAATTCCCGCCGGCATCAACAGGAATTTTATTAATTTTGTTATTTGCCTTCTTCCTGTTTTGTACAGGAAGCTATTCGATGCATACTATATTGACGGATTTTTATTATGCCTGTCTGGCAAACACACTTTTCTGAATGGCCGATTGTATAGAGGCACAACACCTATGGCGGAACAGACGAACCTCTTGACTGTATACGTAAGATGCTTATCTTTTAAACAGAAACGGGAATAAAGCGGCGAAACGCCGCAGGGTTAAAGGATATCATTACAAAACCACTAACTAAACCGTGTTCAGAGTGAAAGGAGGTGTGTGTTATGGCTATCACCCGATGGACAAACAACAGACCTTTTGAGGGACTGCTGAGACGCTGGCGCGACGATATTGATCGGTGGTTCAACGAAGACGATGATTTTCTGTTTTCAGCCGACCGGAGCTGGAACCCTGCAGTCGACATCGAGGAAAAGAACGGTAAATACCACATAACCGCTGATTTGCCGGGAGTCAAAAAGGATGATATTACGGTGGAGCTTCATGACGGCTATCTCACCCTGAGAGGCGAGCGGCATTCCGAGCACGAGGACAAAAAGCAGAACTACCACCGGATCGAGCGGGCCTACGGCAGCTTTGAGCGCAGCTTCAGGGTTCCTGAAGGGGTGACCGAAAAAGACATCGAAGCAAAGTATCATGACGGCGTGCTGGAGCTTGCAGTGCCCGCACCGAAGGCAGAACAGGCAAAGGCGATACCCATTAAGTGATCAGCGGGTATGCCCGCAGAAAGAAGGAGGAAGGGGGGAGCGTGCGACAGCTCCCCTTTTTCGATTGCGTTAACGGAAAGCAATGAATGATTATTCAGGCGGCAGGCAAAGGGAGGTGAATTCATATGAGTACATTTGCGTATTATGTTCCCGGGCTATTGTTAATTCTTCTGGGAATACTTGTTCTCGCGGTGCCTGAAATACTGGTAGCCCTTATTGCAGCCATGATTTTTATGGCGGGCGTATCGGCAATCTATATCGGTCATGAAATGCGTAAATCGGATAAGGATTTTTACCACAGCAGCGATCTTTTTTTTAACGACGGCTTTTTCAGGAAGCCGTTCGGGTTTTCGCGATGGCAGCGATGGTTTTGACAGCCGGCCTTGCAGCTCGCGACGTAGCCGTCAAAGCGGTATTCATTCATCAATTTCAGGATACAGCATCTTCATACAGTGAGGATCAAATGCCGTGGCTTAAGTGCGTGAGAGTCGTCCTGGTAACAGCCTGTGCCGGGCATCGTTATACAGGATGTATATGCTGGACAGTATAACATGAGCAATTCTCCAACCATATCCATGTATACCGACGGAAGCTGTCATACAAAATATCATATCGGCGGCTGGGCGGCACTGGTGTTCACTGACGGCGAATCCGTGTTATTGCAGGGAGAAGCCATTAAAACCACCCATAACCGGATGGAATTGACTGCAGTGGTGAAAGCGTTTGAGTATGTTGAAAGCAGTGTCACTGAAAAACGGAAGATACAGCTGTTCACCGACAGCCAATACATCGTCGATCTGCCGGGCCGGGAAACAAGGTTGACCGGAAATGCATTTACTTCAAAAAAAGGGACTGCAGTACGAAACGCCGACCTGTTAAAAACGTTTTTTTACTACAGCGGAAAATGGGACATTGAATGTGTAAAGATAAAGGCCCACCGGAAAAAGACAATGCAGGAAAATCATAACCGGACTGTAGATAAAATTGCCCGTTCTATCGTCCGGAAAGCGGCGGGAAGGGTGTCGGCCTGCAGGGATGTTTCCTGTTAGTCAGTAAAGCGCGGCTGTTCTTGAGCTGACTCTCCATCAAGTACACGTCTGATCGTCCCGGCAAGGTCTGGCTTTTTGCAGGGCTTGGGCATAAAGGCTTTTATGCAGCTCATGCGTATCCTGCCGCTGTCGACTATGTCGTTATAGCCGGTCATGAGAATTACCGGTATATCAAAACGTATGGCACGTATCTCTGAAGCCAGCGTATCACCCGTTAGATGGGGCATGGTCAGATCAGTAATAATAAGATCGAACTCACGGGGTGATTTTCTAAATGTTTGCAGGGCCTCAATGCTGCTGCTCAGCGCCGTTACCCGGTACCCGAGCCGTTCAAGGATCACCTTCATCGTGTATATGATAGACTCTTCATCATCGACAAGAAGAATGCGCTCTGTTCCCTTTGGGACATCAACCGGTTTCTCTTCATGATCTCCTGCTTTTTCTGATTCTGCTGCCGGCAATAAGACGGTAAATGTGGTCCCTCTGCCGGGCTCACTGTCAACCGCAATTGCCCCGCTGTGATCCCGGACAATGCCGTCAACCACAGACAGCCCTAATCCGGTCCCTTTATTTACTTCCTTGGTCGTGAAGAACGGGTCAAAGATACGGTCTATAATTTCAGGGTCAATGCCGGGTCCGGTATCGCTGACAGTAAGTTTTGCATAGTTTCCGGGGGCGAGATTTTGAAATGACTGCACCGCTTCTTTGTCAAGATACACAGAGGAGAGGGATATTTCCAAGACACCTCCTTTTTCCTCCATGGCATGCACTGCGTTGGTGCACAGGTTCATGCCGACCTGCTGCATCTGCGTGGCATCGGCCATGACAGTTCCAACTTTTTCATCGATATGGGTTCTGATTTCAATGTTGGCGGGAATGATATTGCGGAGCATTTTCATCTGCTCTTTAATGGCAAGGTGCGGCTGGTGGGGCGTCCTGCTGGTTTCATTTTCACGGCTGAAGGCAAGCATCTGCCGGACAATGTCGCTTGCCCGGCTGCCCAGGTTCAGTATTCTGCCCAGTATCTCCGCTGCCGGATGCTGTTCTGAAACAATATCTTTTGCCACCTCCGTATAGCCCATCATGCCGCCGATAATGTTGTTGAACTCGTGTGCAACCCCGCCTGCAAGCGTGCCCACTGTCTCCATTTTTTGAGACTGGCGCAGGTTTTCTTCAAGCTGTCGTTCCCGGGTGATGTCTCTGCTTACCGCAATATAATTAACTATTTTTCCCTCATGATTATTAATTGGCGTTATGGTTGTGGCAAACTGGATAAAATGGCCGTTTTTATGTTTATGCTTTAGATAATCATTCCATATACTGCCGGATGACACCTTCTCCC
>CAZUMW010000055.1:0-27124 GCA_964621615.1 uncultured Thermodesulfobacteriota bacterium | reverse complement strand
TCCAGTACTATTTTTCAGTATCAACATGCACACAAAATCATGAGAATCCCGCATATGTCAAACTCTGTGAGTCCTCCGGCAGAGGCGGAGAGCATCGCTCTTTTTATTTGACAGAAAAAGGCTATGTCTATATACTATAAAGTTTAAGCAATACCGGACTGTTAGGAACATAAAGACACGCTTTTGATCAAAGGAGAACGGCTATGGCACGGATCTACAATTTTGCCGCAGGACCGGCAACCCTTCCCATCGAAGCGCTTCAGCAGGCAGCCGGACAGCTTGTTGAGTATGAAGGCAGCGGAATGTCTCTTATAGAAATGAGCCACCGGGGAAAGATCTATGACGGCGTTCACAATGAAACCATTTCCCTCGTGCGGGAGCTGCTGCAGGTTCCCGATGATTTCCACATACTGATGCTGCAGGGCGGGGCGACCATGCAGTTCGGCATGATCCCGATGGCATTCCTTTCTCCCGGCATGACCGCCGATTACGTACTGACCGGGTCCTGGGCGGACAAGGCATACAAGGACGGACAGGCCGTGGGGCAGACCGCCGTGCCGTGGGACGGCAAAAGCGAAAGCTATACCCGCATCCCTGCGCAGGGGGAGCTGAACCTCACCCCGCAAGCAGCCTACGTTCACATCTGCTCAAACGAAACCATCGGCGGCATACAGTGGCCCTATTTTCCGGATACCGGCGAAGTTCCGCTGATCTGCGACATGTCTTCTGACATTATGTCGCGCCCGCTTCCCTGGGACAGAATATCGATGGCCTATGCCGGGACGCAGAAAAATCTGGCGCCATCGGGTATGGCTCTGGTTATCATCAGAGACAGCCTCCTTAAAAAGGCGCGCAACGATCTGCCTGCGTATCTGCGCTACAGCCAGCATGCAGACAAGAACTCCCTGTACAACACGCCCCCGTCATTTGTGGTGTGGATGACCGGCCTCACCCTTACGTGGATCAAGTCAATCGGCGGCATGGCGGAAATCGAGCGCCGCAGGGATGAAAAAGCCGCAATGCTGTACGATATGATCGAAAGCAGCGGCGGCTATTACAAAAACCCGGTTGATGAAAAAAGCAGATCGCCGATGAATGTTGTGTGGCGCCTGCCTGATGAGGATCGCGAAAAAGCGTTTATTGCGGAAGCGGAAAGCGAAGGCCTGAGCGGCCTCAAGGGACATCGCTCCGTGGGAGGCTGCAGAGCGTCGATATACAATGCAATGCCGGTAGAGGGCGTCCGGGCTCTGGCAGGTTTCATGAAGCACTTTATGGAGAAAAACGGCTGAGCCGGCCGTGGATTATTCCCATCAGCAG
The DNA here is from genome assembly GCA_964621615.1 of uncultured Thermodesulfobacteriota bacterium. Lineage (GTDB taxonomy): Bacteria > Desulfobacterota > WTBG01 > CAIYCZ01 > CAIRTM01 > CAZUMW01. The sequence continues at coordinate 25,807 of CAZUMW010000055.1, read as the reverse complement.
GGCGGGCCCGCAGTTAAAGCTTCCTCCTGAGCGGGCTCGCTTTTCTTGCAGGCAGCACCTCCCCTATTGTGATCTTCCTTGCACTTCGATAACCGTACAAAAACATCCCGCTGGCCTCGGAGTTGTACACGATTCCTGTGCTCAGGTTACGCTGTTTTCATGTATCCGCTGTCCGGTCTGCTGCCTGTCTCCCTGAGCAGGCATGTCGTTTTTATATTTTACAACGGCGTAAATGCATATTACAATCAAAGCAATAATAAGCAGTATGTACTTCAGTATTTTTAAAAGGGTGAGCATCCTGCTGCCGTTATTCATGTGCTGCGCCTCAATATGTTGATATGTTGATTTACAGTAAAACTATATTATATCAAACTGATGCTTCCAATACAACAGATGCCCGCGGCAGCTATGCTACTGTGCGCCCCCCTTTCGTCTCATCCCAAAGGAGCTGAGCAATGACAAAAAAAAAGCGTCTGCCCCAGCCGTCGGTGAGAAAAAAAATCATCGCATTTCTCGATAAAACCGCTGCGCAGCCCGACACACGAACCGGGGGGTACCGGTGCGGCATGAAGCATCGCACCGGGCTAGTTCTGGCAACATCGTATAAAGACGCCCCGCGCGCAACAGCTCTGGAATTTTTTCATGAGGGGCTGACGCTGTACGTTTTCGGCGTGCCGGGCGGAAAAATTGCGAATATCAAACGCAACCCCCGCGTTTCTGCATTTATCTATGAGCAGCCGATGGATCATTCCGTTGTTCAGAACAGCCTTCAGATCTTCGGCTCCGCCGAGCTCATAACCGTCAAAAGCAACCGCCGGCTGTTCAGGGAAAAGATGCGCAAATGGAATATGCGCATGGTTATGGAAAAGCTTCTCGAGCCCATGGCCCGCCAGAAAGGGCTTGCCGGCAGAGAGGCCCGGCACTTTATGGATGCGTTCATCGACGCATGCAGCTTTATAAAAATCAGCCCTGACCATATTATTATGAAAGAATACCGCCCTGATTTTTCAATGCAAAAGCTGGAATGGAAAAAGTGAAGCACACCAGGCGTCAGGCATCAGGAAAAACCAGGACACATTACAGCTAATGCCACTAAAGGAGTATTCGATGACGTCAAAAAATATCCGTTCAGTTGTGTTCTACTGCTCTCCCGCGGGGACAACTGCCCAGGCCGCCCGCGTGATCGAGCACGAGTGCAGCGCACAGGGGGGCGCTGTGTCGCTGATCGATTTGAGCGTGAACAGAAATCCTGAACAGGATGCACAGCGTGCTCAGGGCGGGGATTGTCTTTTTATCGGCTCGCCGGTCTATGCATGCCACGCCCTGCCCCAGATAATGTCGTGCATTCAGGCCCTGCCCCGGGGCGGCGGGCAGCCGGCGGTACCGTTTGTTACCTGGGGAGCGGTGACCAGCGGGGTTGCACTTGCTGAAATGGCGCAGGCGCTTGAGCAAAAGGGGTACTGCGTTGCCGGGGGGGCAAAAATCCTTGCGGTTCATTCCCTTATGCGTGACTGCGAGCATCCGCTCGGCATGGGCCATCCTGACGCACGGGATGAAGAAAAGATCCGGAACATGGTCCGCTCGATTACGGAAAAAATACGCTCCGGCGAAACCGGGTCGGTAGCCCCGGAGCTCGATTACCAGTACCCCGCGGCACGGGAGGAGATGCAAAAGCTGTCTTTGTCCGTTGCCAGAAGCATGCTTCCGCCGAAGCATCTTGACAGCGGGCGCTGCACGCAGTGCGGCGAGTGCGAGCGGGTGTGCCCCGCACGCGCAATTACGTGTGCGCCGCTGCCCGAGTTCAGCGACCGGTGTATTATGTGTTACAGCTGCGTGCGGGCATGTCCTGAAAATGCCCTGCAGGCCGATCTTTCGGGCATGGAGCAGTGGCTCCGCACACGGTCGAAAGACTCGCCCGAGGACCCGGCCACACAGATATTTTTCTAACCGGCACACGCCGCTGTTTCCGGCAGTGAAAACGGGGATACGCGGCAGGCGCTCAGAAAAAAAGAATACACACCGTGAAGCGCACCGCTGTAGCGTGCGGAAGCTTCACAATCATTTTACTGCATGTAAGGGAGGAACAACATGAGATTATTCTGTGCAGCAGCCGCAATGGGAGCACTTTTTCTCGCAATGGCAGCACTGTCCGTTTCAGCAGCCTATATGGAGCCGATTGACCAGTTCAAAGACGCGGAGCCGCTTGAGGGGTTGGCCGTTGTCCGGGTGAACCTGTCTTTCGAGCCGTCAGGCGGGCATACCGGCGATACCCGGTCTCCAGACGTGACCGTTATACTATGCAAAACAGCGACGAAAAAACACATATCCGCCGTTCGCAAAACCGGAAACATACTGGCGGGCCAAATAGGCCCCTATCGCGCCCTTTTCAGCGATATCGAGTTCATGGCCGGGAGGGCGCGGGAGCACCGGATTTCAGACACGGTTTCCGACAACGGCACGTTTGTAATTAAAAATGTTCCCCCTGAGGGTTCATATTTTGTCTACGGTGCCTATCGCGACGATAGCACGGCCGGCTACTGGCTGGTTCCCGTTACTGTCACCGAGGCAAAAACCTATGAGATAACCCTCACCGAAAAAAACGTGAAGGATATATATCACCGCGGCGGGAGAGAACAGCAACAATGATACGATTGCTTAGTCGATTAATCGTCACGCCAGCATCCGGAGAGTGCGCCGGCGGCATTCTTGTTACTGCACTGATATACGCTATAATCCTGAATTCGGCAGCGCCGGCAGCCGCCGCCACAACCACGCTGATCCTTTCTGCTTCACAGCTGTCCGCGGTCGAAGCTGAGCGGGTGTCCCTGAGCTTCGATGTGTCATCCGCACAGGTCATTTTTGAACCAAGCACGGACAACAGCACGGTTATCAGAGCCGTGGTTGATTCCGCCGGAACGCGGCAGCCGGTTCTGCGAACCTCGGACAATCTGACCGACGGCACCTGGGAGGTCACCTTCAGCTCGGGGACCTCTGACGGCTCTCCTGAAGAGAATATACAGGAGTGGCACGTGACGATCGGCAGCTATGAAACACCCACGCTGTTAACGCTTGCCGGAAAAAACATAACCGGCGCTGCCGACTTCGGAGGCATGCCGCTTCTGAGCTTTTCATTGCTGCTGTCCGGAAAGAAAACGGACCTTGACGCAGCATTCAGCACGCCGACGCGCCTTCCGGTACAGATATGTATGGTGGCCGCTTCCGCGGCAACGCTCAGGCTTACCGGCATCGGCAACACCGATTTCGGCTCCTTCGGCGTTATCGGGGCCGGCAACACCCTCGATCTGGACTTCACCGGGGCGCTCAGCGCCGGGCTGCATGCGGTAACCATTATCGATGCGCTGTCGGAAGCCGACCTGCTGTTCTGTTCCGATACCGGCCAGCGCCTGCAGGCCCGCTCCCTCGGGGGGCAGATAGCTGTGGCCGGCGGCGGCTGGGCCCCCCTGTATCAGCTGCCGCTGCAAAAAGCATTTACGACTGAAAATTATAAAACCGAAGACGTAACCGTCGATGTGGACATTACCGCGCTGGGAACCGTTGCCACCTGCACGCGGGAGTAACGGCTTCCCGGTGATAAAATTTTTATGCGTCCGGGCGATACAGTGCCGCGCACCCGCCTTCACTCATCCTCTTTTTTCTGATGCAGCTCAGGATAAAGCTCTTCAAGACATTCGGGGCACAGGCTGTGGGTGAATTCGGCTTCCGAGTGCTCGTGGATGTAGGATTCCAGCCGCTCCCAGTAGCCCTTGTCGTTGCGGATTTTCTTGCAGTGCGAGCAGATGGGCAGGCATCCGCGCAGCGTTTTTATGGTGGCAAGCGCATCCTGCAGCTCGATGATAAGCTGCTCTTTTTCCTTGAGTATATTAAACCGCTCTATGGCGTATCGCACCGAGCGCTCAAGAAGCGCGCTGTTAATCTGCCCTTTTATCAGATAGTCCTGCGCCCCCTGCTTAACCGCGGCTGTGGCAAGCTGCCGGTCGTTCGTCCCGGTCAGGACAATAATGGGCACGCCTGCGGCATCCTCCACAAACCGGCTGACGGTATCAATCCCCCGGCTGTCAGGCAGATTAAGGTCAAGCAGCACGCCGTCATAGGCATCGCTGCAGGTATCTATTGCCTCCTGCAGAGACCCGACAGGGGTAACGTGCATAGCAACCGGGTTGAGCGAATCCCGCGCAAGCTGTTCAAGCATTGCCTGCATCAGCTCGACATCCATAGGATTGTCCTCAACAAGCAAAAGATGAATCGCGTCAGACATTACGGCCTCCTTTCACTGGAGGGAAGGGTAGCGGTGGTAAACCAGAAGCTTTCTATATCCCGGACAATAGTGAAAAAAGCATTCAGATCGACCGGCTTTGTGATATAGCAGTTGGCATGCAGGCGGTATGACTTCAGAATATCCTCGTGCGACGAAGAGGTCGTCAGCACCACCACCGGAATATCCTTGAGCGCTTTGTCGCGCTTTATTTCAGCCAGCACTTCCCGTCCGTCTTTTTTTGGAAGATTTAAATCGAGCAAAACAAGATCCGGGCGCGGGGCTTCGGAAAACCGCTCCTCATTACGCAGAAAGCGCATCGCGTCGATGCCGTCTTCCGCCACATGAAGCGTGCTCTGTATGGCGCTGTTCTGAAATGCTTCTCTGGTTATCAGAATATCATCAGGGTTGTCTTCGACAAGAAGTATGTCAACTGTATTAAGTGCCGGTGCCGTGGCGCTCATTCCTGTTCCTCCCTGACGGCAGGTATTGTAAAATAAAACGTCGATCCCTCACCCGGAGTGGAATCAATCCAGAGTATCCCGCCGTGCCGGTTAACGATTTTTTTACATGCTGCCAGACCGATCCCCGTGCCTGGGTACGCATCTCGCCCGTGCAGCCGCTCAAACACGTTAAAAATTTTTTCCTGATATCGCGGCTCAATACCGATGCCGTTGTCGCTGACGGAAAAAACGAGATTCGAACCTTTTTCCCGTGCTGAAACATGAACCGACGGTGTTCGGTCATCACAGAATTTGACCGCGTTGCCGATGAGGTTCTGCAAAAGGCGGATGAGCTGACCGCGATCACCCGTTACCGCTGGAAGGCTGTCACAGGTCACAGCGGCACCTTTATTATCGATTGAAACGCTCAGGTTTTCAAGTGCGCTTTTCATTATCTCATTCATATCGCAGCGATCAAAGGAATCGCCCCTGGTGGTGATTCTCGAGTATGCAAGCAAATCGTTTATCATAAGCTGCATTCGCTGCGCAGCGTCAACTGAGCGCGACACAAATGTTCTGCCGCGCTCGTCAAAGGCTTCCGCATATCCCTTTTGCAAAAGCTGCATGAATCCCGATACCGCACGAAGCGGCTCCTGGAGATCGTGTGATGCAACATAGGCAAACTGCTCAAGGTCTTCGTTGCTCCGCTGCAGCTCCCGCATATAGGCGCGTATCTGCTCCTGGGCGTAGCGCTGATCGGTAACATCAAGGCCGAACTCCATAACCACCGTGCTTCCGTCCGTGTCGGTGAACGGAAAATAGTACATCTGATATATGCGGCCCCGTATGATACGGTCCATCTGGGCCGGCTCTGTGCCGTCAACAACAGCCGGCACCGGGCAGTCAGGGCAGGGGTCCGAGCGGTCATACATCAGCTCATAGCACCGGCCGCTGGCCGGGCTTCCGAACAGCTCGCGGAACATCCGGTTTGCATATCTTATAGCATGGTTCCGGTCGCGCAGGTACACGTAGGCCGGGAGCTCTTCCAGCAGGGAGTAGAGGCGCTGCCGCTCCTGCTGCAGCGCCTGCTCTGCAAGGCGCTGCTCGGTGATATCCATAAACGTGACGATAACCTGGCTAAGAGAGCCGCCTGAGTCAAAAACCGGGTCGGCATTGATCATTATCCACACAGCCTGCGAAGCCTCCTGTCCAACAATGCCGGCCACACAATCCCGCACCGGCGCCCGGGCCGCAATTGCTCTGCGTACCGGATAGTCGTCAGCATCGAGACAGCTGCCGTCTTCAGTGATAAAATACCAGTCACCGTCATCTGCTTTTTTGCCGATAAGCTCATTTTCCTGAAAGCCGAGAATCGCGGCCCCGGCCGGATTCACCATGCGTATAGCGGTGTCGGGGCCATGAACGACAATTCCGGCGCGTATCTGCTCGACAAGGGAGCGGAAGCGGGCCTCGCTGTCTTCAAGCTTTTCAAGGAATCGGCTGTTGTTCAGCGCAATGGCGCCGAGTTCGGCAAATGCAGCAACCCGCCTGGTATCGTCTTCGGTGAAACCGCCGGGCTTGTTTGCAAGGCCGATCAGTCCGCGCGCTTTGTTTTCGATCATCAGCGGGGCGAACAGTACGTTTTCAAGGCGAACGTGGCCCTCAGGCATAAAGCCTGCCCACGGGCTTTCAGCAAAAGCGTTTTCGTAAACCGCCATTCCCAGACGGTAGGCTTCGCTGCGCAGGCCGCGAATCGGCATCGGCAAAGCCGGGTCGACGCTGCAGGGCAGGCCTCCCGAATCGAGAAACAGAACCTCATTTTCCTCCCCGGTATCGCTCAGCAGGGCAACATAGCCTGCTGCTGCGCCGATCAGCTTTTTGCATGCGTCGAATATTGACTGCGCTGCCGGGGTGAACTCTTTATGCGCAACAACCGCGCGGGCGCTTTCAAGAAGAGCGGCGATTTCATCCTGCTTTTGCCGCGACTCTGCAAGGCTCCGCTGAAGCGCTGCCTCCGCCTGCTTTCTCACCTCAATTTCCCGATCGAGCGTGTCCCGGGATGCGGTCACTTTCTGAAGATTTTGCGCCATATCGTTAAAAGCGGCGCCCAGGGCTCCGGTCTCATCGCGGCCCGCAAGCGAAACCCTGGTGTCCAGCCGCCCCTGCCCGATATTTATTGCCGCATCCTGCAGCACCTTAAGCGGCTTGGAAAACCTGTGGGCAATAATTACGGCCACCAGAGCGCACACCAGCACAACCCCCAGAAAAATGAGCGCAACCGTATTTCGAAGGCCGGCTGCAGACGCAAAGGCGACCCGCGTCGGCACCTGAAGAACAAGCGTCCATCCGTTGCCGGGAAAATCAAGATAGCCCTGCTCGCGCACAAAGACATACAGATACTGTTCGCCTCCCGCATGCCGGAATATTCCGCTTCCCTGCTCATGGCCGGCCAGCGACCGGCGCACCGGCTCTGCTTGCTTACGGTTTTGGGAAAGGACTGCCTTTCGATTGTGATTTGAATACAGCAGCAGCCCGGTTTTATCCACCAGGTCGATGTGCAGCTGCTGCTCTTCAAGCGTTTCGGTAATTTGCCCCGTTATCCGGTACAGGCTGTCAAGATGCATGCGGGCGGCAGCCACTCCCTTAAGGCCTCCGCCTTCGAAATATACTGGAACAGCAAAATAAATTACCGGTATATTAAGCGATCGGGAAACGTGGATATCCGACGCGGCGCTGATGCCCGCCTCAAGCGCCTGCTGCCAATAGAGGGAAGGGGGCGCTTTTTCCCCGACGGCAAGCCCTGCCGTATCGGCGATGCAGGTCCGGTCAGGGGCAAAAAAGGATAAGGACACATATGATTTATATGCGTTGCGATAATCAATAAGGCGGCGGGCAAGCTGTTCCGGCGATGTGCTGCGGGAGCAGATAATGGGATCCGAGGCAATAATACGCATATCGGCCCGGCGCTCGAACAGCATCCGGTCAATCTCTGCCATGGTGTGATAGGCATGGTCTGCAAGGGTTTCGCGTATGCGGCTGTGCATGGTCCTGCGGGAGGAGGCAAACACAAACAGACAGATAACCACGCCTGCGGCGACCACAATGGCAATAATAACCAGTGACAGCTTTGTTCTGAATTTCATCTGTCTGCCCTGCCGGCATTCATGATGAAGCGCGGCTCGAGAACTGCGCTCAGCTCGGGGCTGTGAATGAGCTGGCCCCGGTTGTAATAAAAATCGATTATGTGATCGCCCGCCCGGTACAGCGATGCCCCGGTGTCAAACAGCAGCCGCATGTTGCCGTTTCGTCCCGGCTGCCGGACTCCGGCGAGCCCTGAGCGAAGCTTCCCGGGATCGATATCTTCCGCCCCGGACATAATGGCAAGCGCCTCTTCAGGATGTGCTTCAAGAAAGGCCCGCGCATCCAGCATGCCGCTTACCACAGCCTGCACAGCCAGCGGCCGTCTGGAGACAACCTCATTTTTGAACCCGAGCACATCTGTGATCACTCCGGGTGCGTCCGCGGCGCGGGCAAGTATGGCGTATCCTTTTTTGAGCGCGCGGGTTGTTACCGGCTCCCAGGTGTGAGCAGCATCGATCCGGCCTTTTTCCAGCGCTTCAAGCACGTCCATGGCGGGAACATTGGTAAAGTTCACCTCATATTCGGCAATGCCTGCTTTTTGCAGCACCTTCAGCACAAAAATATGGGAAAACGAGTTTATTCCTTCAAAAGAAACCGTCTTTCCGGAAAGCGAGGAAATACCGCCCAGATCAGGACGGCCGATAATAACATCGGACTTCACGGATTCATCGGCAACATACACGACTTTGGTCGGGAACCCTGAGGCGTTGAGCATAATAATATCGGGAAACACCTGGAAAAGGCCGTCTAATTCACCGTTTTTATACAGCTCCGTTACGTCGCTGATGTTCTCCCGCAGCACCAGCTCGACATCTGCGCCGTATTTTTTAAAAAAGCCTTTTTCCTGTGCGACAAAGGCATGGGCGTACCCGGGCCAGACATTGATGCCGATTTTAAGCGGCGGCAGGCTTTTTTGCCCGGTCTGCGAGCAGCCCTGACAGACAATAAGTGCTGCCGCCAGCACAACAAACAGCCGGAGTGTGTGAACAGCGCACTCGACAGCATTCTCCCCCCGTTGCATAAAAGGGGGGCCGTGGGGGATCTTCAAAACGTCCCGCCGCATTGTATTGATTGGTGTCATGTTAGTAAAATCACCCTCAATACCCCATTTGGAAACGGCGGACTTTTTCTGTCTATAGTTTTTCATAGAATATGGCAGCGCGTAAAAGCAGCCTCCTGCTGCGAATAGTTCCCGGCTAACGTATCTCCTGCCATGCAGGTCCGAAGAGAACGGTTTCTGGAAAGCGTGAAACGATCCTACTCCCCTTTCAAAGAAGGTCCGGATTTGTCTGCCGCTCTTTTAAAGAGGAACGTCGCCTCAAAAAATGACGATTCTAATCTAACGTTACATATTTCGGCTGTTTAATCAAGTGGGCTGTTCAGCAGGCAGCTCAAACCAGAAGGTGCTGCCCAGCCCCGGTTCGCTGTCAACGCCGATGGTGCCTCCGTAGGCTTCAGCAGACATTTTACAGAACGCGAGGCCCAATCCGGTTGAGTACTTTTTTCTCTCTTTTCGCAGCACAGGCTGGCCGGATTTTTCGAATAGTTTATCAGATATCTCTCTAATGTCGGCATTACACGGCCGGTATTATGGGGGCAGGCCATGTAATGACTGCTTTCTTGTCATGCCCCGGCTTATCCGGGGCATCCAGATCTTTTGGCTCTGTTTATATAATCCCGGATCATCCGGGCCCGGCTGATGACAGGATTCTGAATATTTATTGTTCGCCGTTATTACTGCTGCAAAACGGGTATGTCGAAGATAAATGTGCTGCCGCAGTTTTTGCCCTCACTTTCAACCCGGATTGTTCCGCCGTGCATCTCCACAAGGCGCTTTACCAGCGCGAGCCCCAGACCGGTGCCCTGGTGCACCCGGCTGTATGAGGAATCAAGCTGCTGAAATTCCATAAAAATGCGCTCACAATCTTTAGGGTCGATCCCGACACCGGTATCCTGAACGCTGAATTCAACAGCATCCCGGCCGGCAGATGCGCTTCCGCCATCGTCTTTATGGCCCTCCGGTATCACCGTGCGCCGCGCAACCACCGCAATAGCCCCCCCCTCGGGGGTAAACTTTGCGGCATTCGATAGAATATTGAACAGCACCTGCTTCAGCTTCTGCTCATCGGCAACGACCGTGAGGCTTTGGGTGTCCGGCGCTACGGTAAGCGTTAGCGCTATATTGTGGCGCATGGTTTTTTCTTTTATCAAAAGCAGGCTGTCCTCAAGCAGCGAGTCTACTGAAACGGGGCTCAGGTCAAGATCCGTTCTCCCTGACTCAATTTTTGACAGGTCCAGGATGTCATTTATAAGGCTGAGCAGATGCCGCCCGCTGCTCAAAATGTTTTCCGCGTAGCGCTGCTGCTTATCATTTAACGGGCCGAACGGCCCGTCTGCAAGTATTTCCGAGAAACCGATTATCGAGTTGAGGGGCGTGCGAAGCTCGTGGCTCATGGTGGCAAGGAATTCGCTTTTTGCCCTGTTTGCCGCCTCGGCGGCCTCTTTGGCAACCACGAGCTCCCGCTGAGACTGAATACGATACACGGCAATGGCATACAGGGTTGCAAGCCGCTCTACTAGCTGAAGATCCCCATCCGTATACTGTCGCGGAGCGTTGGCAAGCGCGATCTGCCCGACCAGCGTGTCCTCTGTCATGGCCGGCACGGACAAAAAGCGCGATACCGGAATGTGCCCTTCCGGGACCCCGGATGATCGGTCATCGTCAGCCGGGCTGTTTGAGAGAAGGGGCTGTTGGTGCTGAAGGACCCAACCCCACAGCCCGCCGAACTTTTCGAACACGACATCCTTATGGGGCACCCGGCACCGGTCCCATACGTGACGGGTCATGGTCGGCGCCACCATATAGCCGGTGTTGGTGTCAATGTAGCCGACGAATCCAACCGTGCTTTCAGTAAGCTGCTGCGCCGTGTCGAGCACAAGCTGAGATATGGCATCTATTGACTGGGCGCTTATGATGGCCCGGGCAAGCTCTGCCATTGCAGCGTTTATCTGCGCCTCCCGGGACCGAGCCGCTTCAGCACGGGTGCGGTCGGTTATGTCAATGCCCAGCTCAAGCGCCAGGAATGTTCCATCAACGTCGATAAACGGGTAATAATACAGCTGATAGGTGCGCTCTCCGGCGCGCTGCTCCTCCATCATGCGCGGCTGGCGGGTGTCAAGCACATCGCTCAGCGGGCAGTTGCCGCAGGGGCTTGATTCGCCACAGATAATGCCATAACAGGTGCGGCTGCCCGGATCCCCAAGCTTCTCCCTGAAGCGTCGATTCGTAAAGCGGTAGCGGTAGCTCCTGTCCAGAAGGCAGACAGTGGCGGGCATCTCATCAAGCAGGGAAAACAGCCGGGACCGCTCTTTCTCTACCGCAATCTCGGCCAGCTTACGCTCGGTTATATTCTGATGGACAACAACAAGGCGATCCTGCTCCATGCTGACAAAGCGCCGGATATCGAGGCCGAACCACCGCTGAAAAGACTCGCTGTGGCATGGGTACTCGGTATGATAGTCATCCCGATGGCGGCCCAGCAGCTCGCGTATCCCGCGTGCAACGCGGCGGGCATCCTGCGTGCCTTCGCCCTGTGCGCTTTCACAGATGACAAGATAATTTGTCCCCACGCCACAGGAGGTTTCAGCGCCGTTGTTTTCATCGGCAAATGCGCGCCAGGCCGCATTTACGGAAATAATCGTGCCGGTTTCATCTAGAATGGCGATGTTCGCAGGAATCGCGTCAAGCGTCGCCTGAAGAAACTCACCGGAGCTGCGCACCGTGCGCTCGATAAGCCTGCGCTCCTTGATTTCCGCTTCGAGCAGCCTGTTTGTTTCACGCAGCGAGGCGGTTCTCTGTTGAACCTGCTCCTCCAGATGCTTCTTATAGCTGATCAGCTCACCTTCCGCCTGCTTGCGCTGCGTGATATCACGGCCAAGAACAACAAGGCCCCTGCGCTCGCCGATGGATGAGAACAGAGGCACCTTTATGATATCAAATATTTTCTCCTCGCCCTGTGCGTCGATAACATGCTGCTCAAAATGCAATGTGCTGCTTGTTTGCCAGGCCTTTTCATCGCCGGCAGCGCAGTCAAGCAGTGCATTTTTAAATGCGGGCCGTATGCAGGCAAGCTCCGCATTTGTTTTGCCCTGATAAATATTCTCATCAAGCTGAAACAGCTCGCGCTCGGCCCGGTTTGCCTCGAGCCATCTGCCTTCTGCGTCTTTAAAGCAGACAATATCTGGCGTGGCCTCGATCAGGGTCCGAAGCTGCTCTTCGCTTTTTTGCAGCCTGGATTCGGTTTCCTGTTTTATAATGTACTGGGCAAGAACATTTGCTACGGCCTGAACAAACGTGACCTCGTCTGATGAAAAATCGCGCGCGCGCGTGCTGTGCGCTCCGAAAACCCCGAACGGCCGCTCACTGCCGGCAATGATCACGCTGATACCGCTTCTCACATTGTGCTCACAAAGAAGCGCAGGGCCGCTGAATCGCGTTTCCGTTTTCAGATCGCGGACGACAACAGGCTCATCTGACAGCATGGTAAATCCAGCCTGAGATTCTTTTTCTGTACCGACGCGTGCCGTGCCGACAAGCCCCTCCCGCCACCCGATGCCTGCAAGGAGAACAAGATGATCTCCCTCGGGTCCAAGTTCAAGCACTTTGCAGTATTCGACGCCGAGCGTCTGTGCAACCAGGGTGCACGCCTGCTGCATAAGGGTCTGCTGCCCGGTTCCCATAAGCGCTTCGTGCGTAAACAAAGAAAGAGCGGTCTGCTGCACCGCTCTGTTTCTAAGCGCCTCGCGCTCCCGGCTTTGCTTAAGATCATGGGCTTCAGCCCTGCTGCGAAGCTGCTGCAGCTCCTCAATAAGCTGTTTTTTTGTTTTTCGCTCGTCTTTCATTCGGCATTCTCAGGCTGAGTTGAGCAAGAGAGGATATTCCGCAAAAAAGGTTGTGCCGGCCTTCTCAGATGAAACAAACCACACAGTACCTCCCAGATAGCGCTCGGTGAGCAGCTTTATCGTATATGTTCCCAGGCCGCGCCCTTTGCCCTTTGTGGTAAAAGAGTGCTGAAAAATTTGCAGCTGCACATCATCGGGAATAACTCCCGGCTGATGAACGCTGAACCGCACGCTCCCGCTTCGGCCGCTGCAGCCGATAATGATATCTGCGCCGGGAGAGGTCGCCTCAAGAGCATTTTTCGTCATGTTTCCCAGCACGCGCCTGAGCAGATGCCTGTCGGTTGTCATCGTTAGAGACGGGCTGCTTTCGTCAAGCCTGACTGATCTGCCCTCAGCGCCGTCCCGGTAGCTTTCAATAACCGAGCGTAGCAGCTCTATGGTATTGAGGGGCTCGATGCGCACCGACAGCTCATTGTGCTCGGCTTCCATAAGCTCGCGCTGGGTCTGTATTTCATCTATAAGCTGGGAGCACAGCTTTTTTATGTTTTCCTTGTAGCGCTGCTCACCGGCGGGATTCCCCTGAAGCAGCAGCTCCACAAACCCCCGCAGATTGCCCGCGGTATTGAGCACGTCATGAAAAAACAAGCGCTCCAGAATGCGCGACCGCTCCTGCTCGGTTATATTCACGCCGTTAAAAATAACGAATTGCTCGCCGGAAAGCTCAACCGGTGTCGCGATAACAAACAGATCAAGCGCCCGGACACCCTGGGGCGTGTTTATTAGGATATGGCATTCCTGTGCGCTGCTGCGGCCGGTTTGCGCAGTAATTACGGCATTGACCGCGCCGCACAGTCTGCAGAATTGTGTCGTCCCGCAGCCCTGCCCCGATTCCCCGCAGCGAATACAGTTTATGGCCTCTCCGGGGCGGCGCCCGAGTATCTGATCAAAGCTGTCTGCCCCGATAAAATCAAGAAACGTTCTGTTTGCATACACAATCTGCCGGCATGTGTTCAGAACCAGGGCTACTTCGATAAGCGAATCCAGAACCTGCGTGAGCAAAACCTCCTGTGATATAAATTCATACTGGCGCAGTAAAATATCCTCGGGCGCCCGCTGCGAGGGGGCAAAGCATGTTTTGGCGGTATCGGTCATACAAATAAACCTTTCGGGGGCTCAGCGTTTCCGGACATACCCAAGCAGCTGTCCGGCCTGCTCCACTTTAGTGCTCACTTCGGTCAGCTTTTGCTAAAACATTGGGAAGATATCAGGAAGCGCAGGAATATCAATCCTGTTTTGAGGGCGGTCAAAAATATACTGTTTCATACACTCTCCAGACTTTCTTCACTGGCATAGTAAATAATTTTTTTCAAATGGTTTTCACTTGAATTCGTCGTGTTAATATACTGCTTTTCTTCTGTGCGCACCTCCACAATCATCACGCGATAGGCGGTCGGCTCCGTGACGGCAACGTATCAATGATGTCCGGGTCAAGGGTTTTCCTGCCTTTGCTCAGCAGCAACAAAAGGTCCTCGGTGACTTGCTAACAGTTCGTCCTGGTCCATTACGCGTTCTCCTCCGCGCTGCGCACGGTAAACAGAGAGGGGAAGCGAAAAAAGTTGGCTACTTTCATAAATTTTTCGCTTCCGCCGATTATTTCAAAGGTTTTTGAGCCGGAAGAGACTTCCCGGTACAGGCCGATAATCAGGTTGACGCCGAGCGAATCAACAATATCCACTCCGTGCACATCAAGCACCACCCGTGAGACGCCGCTGTTTTTGTGGATTTTTTCGGCCATGTCATTGCGCTGCGCCTCTACGTTGCTGGCCACGAGGTCGGTTCCGGGAATTAAATACAGGGTGTCATTTTGTTTTTTTGCCTTCATATCCCCTCCGTGAAAAGGATACCCGTACAATCCGCCGGGCAGCTTCTGCCGAACAGATACGGTGATCATAATCTGCTGACTCTTTCCCGGCTGTTATTCGCCGGCTTCACGCAGGCGCTCTTGTATGTGCAGCTCAATGGTTCCGCCGTCAACGTCGATGCGGTCGGCCGTACTGTCTATAATATACAGCCCGCGCTTGTCGGAATTAAGCGCATCATGGTCCCTGATACGCCGGGCCTGCTTCTCAAGATCAAAGCCGGCTCCCTCATCAGATACCCGCACAACAAGCCCGCCGCCGCTTTTATCGATGCTCAGATCGACCCATGAATCCGGGCGCATACGGTTACCGTGCTCAACAGCATTCAGCAGCACCTCCCGAATAGCAAGCAGGACAAAATCGCGGTCATGTCCGAGCGGTACATCCCGGCCGGTGATGCAGGATGCCGCCCACTCGTGGGCCCGGTCAACACCCTCATAGCTGGAAAGAAATTCGTAACGAAGCTCATCTCTGCTTTGAGCGTCGCTGCCGTGCAGGGTAAACACAAGCATATCATCAGCCTGCCGGCGCTTTTCAAGAACAGCATCCAGAAGCATCCGGCTGAAGCAGTGCGGCTCTGCTTCGTGCAGCATCGCGGGGCGGCCCGTCAGCACGCCCTCGATGTCCTGCCTTGAGATGCCGTCGGAAAAAAGAATAAGATGCGAGCCCTCATGCAGAGAAAAGCTTTCGTAGGTGAAAAGTCCGGTTTCTTTCAGCAGCCCGAGACACATCCCCCCCCCGTTCAGCTCCGTAACAGAAAACCCGCCGCCCCGCTCCGGGGTCAGCAGAAGGGGCGCCGGATTCCCGGCAGTTGCAATGTCAACGCGGCGCCTGCGCCTGTCCCACAGCACCGCGGTCATACACACGTGCCTGTTTGTCTGCCTGATATTGAGAAGCTCGGCATTTATTGCCTGCAGCAGCTCCCGGGGCTTCTGGTGCGTGCTCCAGACCGAAGAGAGCATCCCGAGAAAAATGGCGCTGATGTAGGAGCTCATGATATCGTGTCCGGCAACATCCGAGAGCACAATACCGCAGCGGCCGTCACGATTGAAGCGGCGGCACTGGGCGATATCGCCGCCCGCTTCATGCAGGGAGGAGTGGGCCATATCTATGCAGGGGCACGCTTCAGAGCATCCCCGCTGAATCAGCCGCACCTGGGCATGCCGTATCTGCTCGGCTCTGTGCGCCTGATTCATGCGCGAACCTACCGTTTTTGCAGCGGTAATAGCCGATGCTATCATTGCGGGAGCTGACTCCCTAAACCGCTCCTGCGGTATAACGGCATCGACCCCCTGCTGCACGGCTGCATTAAAGGTCTCAGAATCGTAATCAGGGGTGTAGATAATCATCAGCACATGCGGATAGGTGTGCTTTAATTTGTTGAGAAGACCGAGGCCGTCGATTCCGGATGTAAAAATATTACTTATTACAATATCGGCACACGAGCTGTTGTGTTCAATCTTTTCCCATGCCCGGGCCCCGTTTGCTACATGGTCGACCATAAAGCCGAGCTCTTTAAGGCGTGATGCATAGTGTTCAGCTACGGAGGCATCTTCCTCGACCAGCAAAACGCGGTAATCGCCGAATGCAAACGATTCCGGGGAGGGGAGAGCATCCGGCTCTGAGGAGGCCTGTGAAGCATCCTTCCGGTCGGCATTCAGATAGGCGTGAAGAATATTCTGCAGATCCTCAAGCCCGACAGGCTTGGGTATCATTTCATTGCATCCCGCATCGATGCAGCGCTGGCGGTCCTGTTTTATATTTATCGCCGAAACAGCGATTATAGGGCAGGTTATGCCGGCGTGGCGGATTTTTGCCGTTGTTTCAAACCCGTCCATCCCCGGCATAAGGAGGTCCATAAATATGAGCTGGAAATCATGTTCACTGATAAGCTCAATGGCCTCTTTGCCGTTTGCAGCCTCAAGCCCGCGGCACCCTTCAGCTTCCACAGCCGCCTGGATCAGCTCTCTGTTGAACGGATTATCATCAACTATTAAAATAAGCGGGATGTTTCGGTGTTCCATGCAGTAAAACTACGGCATACAATGGTAGTGAAAAAAAGTTTGCCTTAGTAACAATACATTCGATCCGGTACGGTTTTATATAGGATAGAGTTGCATAAAAAACATATATTATTAATAAGATATGACAGGGAGACTGTCAATAATAATTATTATCAATAATCACGTTCCTTCAGATCACTAAATAATTCCTGGATACGTTTCGGTCAATCCCGAAAATAGATTACCTCCAATTTTATCATCTCTCAATAATATGCACCCGCTAAATTTTTTTGATCTTCATTATCTTTTTATTGACAGATGTTCTCTCTGTTTTTATAATTAATACTGACCCGTCAGTATTTTTTTGCAGGTTCATATGACCAGAAAAAAATCACCTGAAGTGCGCAAAGAAGAAATTTTCAAGGCAGCGCTCTCCTGTTTTAACAAAAGCGGCTATTTTCAAACAACTATCGATGACATTGCCCGGGCGGCAGGTCTTACCAAGGGCGCGGTGTATTATCATTTCAAATCGAAAAAAATCCTTTTTATCGAGCTGTTCCACAACCGGGTAGACCGGTATTTCAACACCCTTAAGGAAAACCTGGACAGCCCGGCTCCCGAGGGCAGCCGAATCCGTTGGATTGTACAAAAATCAGAGCATATTATTGACCAGCACCGGGATATTTTTCAGTTCTGCCTCGAATTTGTCGCCATGAGCACACGCGACAATGATATTCGCACCGAGGTAACCCGGTTTTACAAAAACAGGGTGGACACTTTCAGCGTTATCATCCGTGACGGCATCGCCGCCGGGGAGTTTAAGGAGCTGGATCCGCACGGTATTGCGCGTGCGCTTTACGTGCTGTCGATGGGGGTTTTTCTGACATATTTTACGGTTAACCTTGATTTTGACCCGGTCGATCAGCACAACCTGTATATGGAAATACTCTTCAACGGTATTCAGAAAAAACAACCGCAGCATTCATCGTAACATAACCACAGGGGAGGTTTAGCATGCATTTGACGAAGCAATCTGTTTTTGTAATCACATTGTGTGCGTTTTTTGCGATTTGCGCTTCGGCTGTCGCTGACGATACGCAAAAGCAGAAAGAAAACGGTCAGGCACAGGAAATTTCAGCTTCTGCGGAAGCGGGCAGCAATCATCCGGAAGTCGAAGAAGGGGTGTCCTGCAATGACTGCCACACGATCAAGCTGGATGCAAACACCACCGCCACCCAGATGTGGCTCAACGGCGAGACAATGAACCGGCAGCCCGGCGAAGGGGTCATGCCGGAGGCCACGCTGTGGAAAGAAATTGTGAAGCTCATCGGCGGCATCAAGAAAGAATCAAAAACATACGTGCTGGGAACCTGCCTGAACAATGTCCCGCTGACCACAACCGCTGAATTCACGCTCGATCCGGAAAAAAAGGTGCTTTACGGGTTTCACGAAGTCGGCACGGAAAAGCTCAAGCACATAAAAAACAACCCGAAAGTGAGCCTGAACTGGCATGAAGAGTTTGAAAGCTTTGCTGACTTTCGCTGCGCACAGATACGGGGCCGCGCCGAGCTTATTAACGAAAAAGACAAGCGCTATGATGACATCCTTATAAAATTTCTGCCCTACGAGGACGGCGCCCGGCTTCCTGCTGATGCAACCCCGGAGCAGCGTGAAAAGCGCCTCAAAAATTTCCGGGACAGCATCAGAGAGCGTATGGTGATCTCCAAAATCACCATTGACATGGTAACGATAGCCAACATAGAGTTTGCGCGCCAGGGCATAAGACGCTATCAGCGCTGGACCCGTGATTAAGGATATTACGTGAGCACAGCTTCCTATGATGTCATTATAGTCGGCGCCGGCCCTGCAGGTCTGGGTGCAGCGCGTAGGGCGGCAGAGCTGGGCATGAAAGCAGCGCTTATCGAGCGGCGCTCCGTGCTTTCCCCGCTTGCCCGCTCCTGCTCCGAGGGCCTTTTGTATGATGAGCGCTACCACGGCGATGCCGTCAGCGTGAATACAGAGCGCGGGACAATCGACTTTCAGGAAACCGGCTACCGGATGAAATACACGGGCGGTGTGCGCGGGGTGCCCTGGTTTGCAAACTTTTCCCCCGGCGGCGGACGCATGAAAATGGTACGCACGAGCGCCGGGCCCATTCATCTGGTGTTTGACAAAGGGCGCTTTCTTACCGAAAACCTCGAGGACGCCCGCGCTGCCGGCGCAGCGTACTTTCCCAACCACACCGTTGTAGGCATTCACACTGAAAAGCACTCGGTGTGCATCGAAACCCACCGCGACCGCTTTACCGCACGGTTTGCCGTTGCAGCAGACGGCCATAATTCGCTGTGCGCGCGCCTTGCGGGGTTTTCGCACCACAGAACGTTTTACGGAACGCTTTTCAATGCCTGCCGGCTCATTGAAGGCTTTGAGCCCGAAGAGCCCGGGCACATCCACCTTGTCGAGGGGGAAGGCGGCCCGGCAATTATCTGCCTGTGCCCCCGCTTTTGTGAAGGGCAGTATAGCTTTATGATCGGAAGCTTTTCTCCCGGCACTCGCTTTGATGCGATTTTTGACCGGATACAGACCGATTCCGTTCTTTCCTCCCGGTTTCGGCCCGGCACCCGGGTTCTTCACCGCACAGCGTGCGTGCTCAATCTGTTCAGCCCGCTTACCGATCCCTGCCGCGACCGCCTGTTCGTGGTCGGCGATGCCGCGTGGATGGGACAGACAAGCAATTCACATGCGGCGCTTGCCGGTTTTAAAGCTGCAGAATGTATTTTTGAAGCCCTTGAGGAGCGCCGCACAGGCGATGATGCATACCGGCCCTACCGTCAGTGGTGGACCGAAACCTATGCACAGCACATACGGCCGCCGGGAGCAAATATATTTGAGGCACTTTCCGGCAGCGAGCTGGACGAGCTGTTTTCCTATATGCCGGATGAAATTGAGGGCTCGCTGGAGCCGGGCGCTGCACAAAAGCTCATGGGGGCTTTTTTTCAAACACTGCTTCCGCAGATACAGCAGCACAACCCTGAGCTTGTGAAAAAAATAGTCGCTGTTCAGCAGCAGCCAACAGACGCGGCGTGGTCGGAGAAGCGCGCGCAGGGAATACCCCTGAAAAAGGCGGGCAGCGATACTGCCTCATGACCGGCTCCATATTCCGGAACCGTCTACTCATATTTTTTAATCGGAGGCGCTGATGAGCAAACATAAAACTACAAACATACCGGTTGAAAACCTGGAACAGGAAATTATTGTTTTTCTTGACAGCATGGCAAACAAGCCCGGCGGCAAACGTACAAAGCCAGGCTGTAATCTCAAGCACGGCAAGGCCTGTGCGCTGGGAACCTGCGTTGACAATGAGCCGCGCGTTACCCCCATCGATCTGTACAATGACGGGCTGACCATATGGCTGCTTGCCGAGCCGGGCGGCAAAATTGCCAATATTATGAGAAACCCCAATGTTTCCGTCGGGGTATATGAGCCGGTCGATCACAGCCTTGAGCAGAAAAGCCTGCAGTACTTCGGCACGGCGGAAATTATCAACATGAAAAACAATCCCGATGAGTGCCGCAAGAGGCTTGCCTCTTTCGGCATCGATGAAGCGCTCAAAGGGATGATCGAAGAATACGCACTGGGCGGCAAGCTGCCCGAAGGCCAAAATGATGCGCTGTATGAGCGCTTCAGCAAAATGGTCAATCTAATTAAAATAACCCCGAAAAAAATGATACTGCTGCACATGGCGCCGGGAGAGTTCCCGGTGCGCAAAACCTGGGAGCCGGGCAAAGCAGTCATGCAGTCTCTGGGCTGACATCCGGTTTATCCAGGCCGTGTTCAGCTAAACAGTTAAACATCTGGGAGGGGCATTATGAAGCGTGAGCTGAAAACGCTTGAGCGGACGGAAATCGATACGTTTTTAAAAAACCAGAAAGTCGGGCTGCTTTCACTGGAGGGAGACAGGCAGCCGTATGCTATCCCGCTTGCCTATGCATATGACGGCAATGATATTTATCTTACCATGGGCGGGCAGGGCAGAAAGATGGACTGTATCGCGCAGAACAAGCGGGCCTGTTTTGTCGTGTACTGGGTGCCGGAGGATTTCGGCCTGGCAAACATGACCTGGACCTCGGTCATCTGCGACGGTGAGCTTCAGCAGGTGACCGAGGCGGAGCCGCTGCGCCATGCGGTACGCACAGCAGAAAACCATATGGGCCTTCCGGAAGGCGCCTGGGACGCGCTTATTGAAAAAACGCTGCAAAGCCCGGAAAACTCGCCTTTCTGGAAGCTTACCGTAAAGAATGCTGCGGGCAGGAAAGCATAACACGGCGGCGGATTGAAAACCGAATAGATTCAACAAACCGGGGGCAATCATGAAATCTGTTGTTATAACCGGAAGCTCTAAAGGCATCGGGCTTGGGCTTGCTCACGAATTTCTGAAAAAAGGGTGCCGGGTTGTGTTCAGCAGCTATGCCCGGGCTGAAATGGAGGCCGAGGTTGCAAAAGCAGCTGCTCAATACGGTCCGGACAAGGTGCTGGGGAATGTGTGTGACGTTACCGATATCGAGCAGGTGCGCCGGCTCTGGCAGGCGGCCAGGGAGGCTTTCGGCACGGTTGATGTCTGGATGAACAACGCCGGGATCGCCAACACCACCAGGCCGCTGTGGGAGCTCGATGAGCGGGAAATCCCCCGTGTTGTAAACACCAACCTTACCGGCGTCATATACGGCACGCAGGTAGCCCTCAAGGGTATGCTCGAGCAGGGCTCGGGACAGATTTATAACTCTGAGGGATTCGGCAGCGACGATATGATTGTCGTCGGGCTGAGCGTTTATGGAGCAACCAAGCGCGGCCTGCGCTATTTTACCGAGTCGGTGGCAGAGGAGGTCAGCGGCAGGCCGGTCCAGGTGGGCACCATAAGCCCGGGCATCGTGCTTACCGACTTTTTGCTCGATGACATGCGCAAGATGGATCCCGAGCAGCTCGAAAAAACGAAAGCCGTGTACAACGTTCTTGCCGACGACGTGCCGACGGTCACCGGCTTTCTTGCAGACGAAGTGCTCAAAAACACTGAAAACGGCAGGCGCATCACATGGCTTACCGAAGAAAAGGCACATGCCCGCTTTGCCGATGAAAGCTACCTTTCGCGGGATCTGTTCACCGAGCACGGGCTGTAGGAACAAATTATATGGTTGGCAGGAGCAACCGCTAATTGCGAACTGTTTGCCCCCCCTGCCTAAAATGGAAAGGCCTACCGTATAACTTCATTGAAAATCCGGTTTGCCCGGTCCTTGCCGATAAATCGTCCGAGCATTTTTCGGGACCCGTCTTTTTCGCTGAGCTGATTACAGTAATTGAGCGAGGCGTCTGCTGCCTTCCGGCGGGAATCGCTGTCGGCGGGTATTTCCGCTCCATCAAGCAGGTCAAGATAGCAGCAAAGATAGTCAAGCGCGCATTTTTTTGCATCGTCAAGCAGGCTGTTGTCTGCCATTGAGTAAATGCTGTACTCCGTTAAATACGGCTGCATCCACTCTTTTGGCTTTCCGGGCGGCTCGATCCGGTAGCGCGCTTTAACCGGCTGCAGGCGGTCGAGATATTTCTGCCGGTATGCGCTGTCGGTAAAAAGCGGGATAAAATTCATATACACAAAGGTTTTTTTCTTCATGCAGGAAAAATCAATGGCAAGCAGCGGGATATCATAGCCGTCTTCAGGGTAGAATTCGATCGCAAATATTTCCAGCTTCGGCACTTTTATCGTTGCGCGCATGATATTGACCTTGCGGACTTTGTTTGTGCGCCAGTTGTACAGATTCATCTTCAAATAGCCCAGCGGCAGCCTGATCTCCTGCAGGTCTTCTGCAACGGGCAAAGGTTCAAGCGGGTAGCGCGGCCCGATCATATCGAGCATTTTCTGTTTCAGCTCATCCATGGTTTGTATTCCCTCCGCATGATTTTTGTAAGGGATTTATCTGGTACTGTATACTTCTATCACTGTTCCGGCTCCGCCGGCAACATATCTGATAATTTTAATTGGTATATGCTTTTATATAGAGTATAATTTGACAAAAACAGCTTAACTTAACAGTCACATTTTAACTATGTTTCCTGAGTATAAATTTACCGAATATTTTGAGAATGAGGTTCTTCGGAAACGACCATACATTAAGAAAGAATGGTGTATCCGGATCATTTCGAACCATATTCATTCATAACCGCAAGAAAACAATCGGTACCGCTTTTGGGGTAAAATTGATGAATTTGAAGGTAAAATTCTTCGCGTTGTAACACTTGAAGATAAAAAAACAATACACAATGCCTTCCCAGATAGGGGGTTTAAGCAATGAGACTGAATTATTATCCGAATACAGATTCCTTATATATTGATCTTTCTTCAAAAACGAGTGTGGACAGTAAAGAGATATCATCCGGTGTCGTTCTGGACTATGACGACAACGGCGATTTGGTTGGAATTGATATTGACAATGCCAGCAAGAAGCTCGATCTTCATGACCTCACTATCAATCACGTTCCGGCCGAAGTCCACATTAAAACCGCCTGATTTGTCTGACTCACAACATCCATTCTGTAACAGCTCGTCGATCTGTATGTATATTGAGCAGCATCGGGCCGGCCATCCGGGTAGTGAGTTTTCATACGGCGGATGCTGCGCAGAGCCCCGCTCGAACCGGCTTTTGCTCAATGCTTTACTATGAGACGTTTGACAATTTATGTAATTTATACTTCTATCACTTTTCCGGCTCCGCCGGCAACATACTTTTCCGGGAAGCGTGCCTTGATTTCCGGAATAAAACGGGTGCAATGCGTAGGACACACAAGCGCCACATCCTCCAGCAAAGAAAATTCCCTGAATCCGTGCAGTCCGCCGATCAGTGCATAGACCGGCCCCCGCTGTAAAGCGGCCGCACATATGGCCTCAACTCCGGGGTGAGAGCATCCTGCAACCACCGCAACACCATCATCGGTTTTAATCACCAGAGACTGCTCTTTATTCATAAGCTCGCCGGTGGAAAAGATATCGGGATACATTTTGACGGGTTCCTTAACCGTAATCACTTCGGCCGCACCGGCGGGCTTCCGGCAGGAACGGGGGATATATACCGTTACCGGGTTTATGTTTAGAAAATCTGCAAGGCCGCCGGTGTGGTCGAAATGTGCATGAGATATGAAAACATCCGTAATGTCGGCAGGGTTGATACCAAGCTCTCTCATGTTGTTAAGCAGAATCAGGCCTTTGGCACCGGTATCAAAAAGAATGGTCCTGTCATGGGCTTCCACAACGCATGAAAAGCCCCAGTCGGCTTTAAGATCCCGCCTGAACGCGGTATTGTCATACACAATGGTGATTTTCATCATGACACCCTTAATGTTTCATCAAGCGTTCCATCCGAGCAGGACATGGGGTCAAACCTACACTATTTACTTTGTTTTGACAACAGCTTTTTTTCAATCGCTGTAAATCTGTTTTGCAGCCTTTTTTCTTTTACCATTTTAGCCCTGATGCGTTTGGCGTTTTGCCCCAGCGCTGCTATGCTTATTCCCAGCTTTGCCCCTATACCGCTTAGAGTCTGCTTTTTTGTCATATACCGCCTGCACAACTCCATAAACACGGACCGCGCCTCTGTATGCGGACTCCTGTTTTGATACAGAACTTCAGGGGCTGTGCTATACTCCTTTGCCACCTGTCGGGCTATGTGTTCTATGCTCAGATCCGTTGTCCCTATTTCTTCCAGCCCGCGCTGCTCCCTGGTATCTTTTCTGCGCTTTTTTAAATACTGTTCATAGATTCTGTCCACAAAGCTATCGCTTCCCAGTATCGCCTGAGCCTGAAGCTGCTCCCAGATTTGCGGTGTGCTGTCTTTTGCAAGCCCGTCTATCATAAAGGCTCTGTAGTTCTGTCTGGCCCCGGTATTGTCTGCACCGCTCAAAATGCTGAGGACTTCTTTGTATATGACGGTATCCTGCCGTTTGGGCAGCTGCACATATCCCGGATAACTGCTCCAGCGGTACTGCTTAAGAATTTCAGCCCTTTGCTCAGCAGAAGCCTTACGATACCTGCCTGTTTTCACCGGATTTAAATGGATGTAGCGGCTCAGCTCCAGAAGATATGCATCCGCATCCACCAGTATAGCTTTATATCTGCCCTGATACAGATGCCCGCTGCGGTTATGCCTTCGGTTGTAATACATGGTATAGCTGGTGTTGAACCGCTGCATGAATTTCTGCAGATTTGCCTGGCGGGTTTTTATTAACAGATGAAAATGGTTGTTCATCAACACTCATGCATGCAGTTCTACATCATAGAGCTTCTGACTTTCTGAAAGCAGTCCCAGAAGCTTTACCCGGTCGCCATCATCAGCAAAAATACGGCGACGTTCATTTCCTCTGCAGGTTACATGATACCATGCTCCTGCATACTCTATTCGTATCGGGCGTGCCATAGCTCCCTTCTATCAAAACGTTACAGCAAAGTCAATGGTGTAGGTTTGACCCCTTTTGTGCTCTTTTGTGCTATTTATTTTTCAATAGTAAACAATTCAGTCAAAATTCCCGAAACAATTGTCAATGCCACAGCGATTAGAAACACCTTAAACCACACTCCAACTTTACCATTTTCCGCCCGTGTTAATTTTATATATTTTGTCAAAAAAAACACATTCAAACTATACAGAGAAGATTTTTCGAATCCTTTTTGACACAAATAATGTAACATTCTGAAACAAGAAAAAACAATGAGACACAAGCCTATTAAATTTACATATCTAATAATATCTAAAATTTTTTGATCCATTTTTCATTTATTTTATACAACAACCGATTTTTTCTTTTTCCAGAATTCTGTAGTAGCAAACTGTGGCCTTAATACCAATACCTGCAGAGATTCCAACCGAGGGTATCAATTCTGAATGATCAGTGTCAAATCCTGAGGCTAATTCAATAGGTCCTGCACCAAATTCTACAGAAAAGCCTCCCACCTTATCTGGACAATTCTCGCGATTTTTGGTTCCTGGTAATAAGGTTCCACCAGCTGATACACCAAGGGAGTGCATGGAGTGCATGGGGACGTCCGTTTATTATTAACTTATAAGCTTTTTTACTATCTTTTCAGCA
>CAZUMW010000054.1:0-27390 GCA_964621615.1 uncultured Thermodesulfobacteriota bacterium | reverse complement strand
CACTATGCCACGGCGGGACTATGCTGTGAAGATGCGGTTTATGGATCGCTTACGTATTTTCGGATGGTCTTTCGGTCTACACGGACTTTGCGCTTGATCTCCCGCTGACTGACTCCGTTGCTAAGTAGTGTGATTATCGCAGCTTTCTTGTTCGGGTGCAAAACGTTCCCCCTTTCTGATCCTCCCATCTGGCATTAGTGAATGGGAGGTTGTAACGTTCTGCTGCCTGCTTTTGAAGCTTTTTTTTCGCCGCTTTTTATGCTTTAGGTGAGCTTGAGGGTTGGGGGACTTTCAAGTGTGATGAACGACAATTAGAATTCCCACCTGACGACAATTAGAATTCCCGTTTTTAGCAAAAGGGAATAAACTCATCCAAACCGTTTGTTTATGGAACAGGAGGGTTTGGATGGTAACCGATCAACAGGTGAGGAGACTAAGAATGCTCATAAAGACAGAAAAAACGAAAGCCACGGCAGCAGCAAAAGCAGGGATGGATGAAAAAACGGCCGGAAAGTATCTAAAAAACGAACAATTGCCGAGCCAGTGCCGCACAGAACCTACCTGGCGCACCCGAGAAGACCCCTTTGAAGGTGTTTGGGAAGAAATCAAACAAAAGCTGACAGTTAACCCGGGTCTGGAAGCAAAAACGCTGTTTGATGCGCTGCAGCGAGACAAGCCGGGCAAATTCTCAGACGGACAGCTTCGTACTCTGCAACGACGTATCAAAGTATGGCGGGCAACCGAGGGACCGTCAAAGGAAGTCTTCTTCCCACAGAAACACTCCCCCGGCCAGTTATGTGCCTCTGATTTCACAAACATGAACGAGCTTCAAATCACCATTGGCGGTCAGTCATTTGAACATCTGATGTATCATTTTGTGCTGACCTATTCCAACTGGGAAACCGGAACCATCTGTTTTTCCGAGAGTTATGAGAGTCTGAGCGAGGGATTACAGAATGCTCTGTGGGAGCTTGGGGGTGTCGCGCAGCGTCACCGTACGGATCGGATGAGTGCAGCGGTGCACAAGGAGTGTAATCCGGAGGAATTTACGACCCGGTATCGTGAGCTTTTACAACATTATGGGCTTACCGGAGAGAAAACCCGGGCAGATCATGCCAACGAGAACGGAGATATCGAGCAACGGCACTACCGCTTCAAGAATGCGCTTGATCAGGCACTGCGGATGCGGGGCAGCCGTGATTTTACAGACAGACAGCATTATGAGTCATTTTTACAAAAACTGTTTGCCCAGCTCAACGCCGGCCGTAAAAAGCGGCTGGGGGAAGAGTTGAAGGTTTTAAAGCGGCTACCCGAGCGGCGGCTGGATGACTGCAAAAAAGAACGGGTAAAAGTGGGCCCCAGCTCAACCATCCGGGTACTGTGCAACACGTATTCAGTACACAGCCGTCTTATCGGCCAATGGGTTGATGCCCGTATATATGCCGGACACATAGAAATCTGGTATGCCCAACGGAAAGTGGAAGCGCTGCCCAGAATCAAAGGCAGGTGCAAACACAGAATTTGCTATCGGCATATTATAGACTGGCTGGTGCGCAAACCCGGTGCGTTTGACAATTACCGGTACCGGGACGACTTGTTTCCCGGTACTTGCTTCCGGATAGCCTATGACTGCCTCAGGTCCCGTCACGACTCTCCGGTTGCAAACCGCCAGTATGTGAAGATACTGCATTTGGCAGCAACAGAGAGCCAGGATCGTGTTGAAAGCGTGCTGCAGCAGATGCTGAATACCGCCGAGCCAGTAGCATTTGAAACAGTGAAAGAGAAACTTTTCTCTGACCGGAGATATTATGCGGTAAAGGAGGTTGACATTCAACCGGTGGATCTTCTTACCTATGACAGCCTTTTTGAACAGGGCGGGAAGGAGGCTTCCAATGGTTAAGATAAAAGATATACAGGCACTTTTAAACAATTATCTCAAGCAACTGTTTCTAAGCACCATAAGCAAAAGCTACGCCGATGTGGCCGTACAGGCCCGGCAGGACAGTTTCAGCTATGAGCAGTATCTTCTGGAACTGGTCGAGCTGGAATGCATAACCCGGCAAAACAACCGGATAGAGCGCAATTTGCGGGATTCCCGGCTACCACGGAACAAAAACATGCAAAGCTTTGATTTGAAACGAGTGCCGGCTAAAGTGGCTCATCAGGTCCGATCACTGCAGGAAGGTTCTTTTGTGGATCATAAGGAAAACATCCTGGCCTTCGGCAATCCCGGCAGCGGTAAGACCCATTTGCTGTGTGCCATTGGTCAGGAGTTGATCCTGAAGGGCCGCAAGGTCTATTTTAGCCCCTGCAGCCTGCTGGTACAGGATCTGTTGCGGGCAAAGCAGGATTTGCAGCTGTCCCGGTTATTGAAAAAGCTGGGGCGCTATGATGCCCTGATCATTGATGATATCGGCTATGTGCAACAGGACCGTTCTGAGATGGAAGTGCTGTTTACCCTGCTGGCAGACCGCTATGAGCGCAGCAGTGTTATGATTACCAGTAATCTGCCGTTTTCTAAATGGGAGCAGATCTTTAAAGACCCCATGGTAACGGCAGCAGCTATTGACCGATTGGTGCATCACAGTGTGATTGTTGAGCTCAACATTGACAGCTATCGGATGGAAGCGGCTAAAAAAAACAAGAGCAAAAAAGCCGATAACCCTGCAAAAGGCTCCACATGATTGGATTTTGGGTAATGGTTACCTAAGGGCCGGGCAGAGATCGTCGATTGCAGGCAATTCTCGTAAGCCCTTTTTTGGGCAATTCAAAAGACAGGAGAAAAAAGATGGAACAAACCGTTTACAATCTGCAGAAAGGCAGGCTGGAAACAATTGATATTACCTTTACAGATAAAAACACCACATGGTTTGATGAGGCTGAGGAAAACAAAGACGTTTATATGATAACTGATTATAAAGACTGCCTGGTAATTGCTGATTACGATTACGTTTGCGGATACTCTTACCCAGTATTGGTTTACGATATATCAAGATCAGACATTACACACGACAGACATAAAGCAACATATTTGAAACGGATGTACACATACTAACATAGGCATCTATCCCCAGACAGGAAATCTTCTCTGTGTGGGGTGAAAAAACGGGAATTTTAATTGTCGTTGACCGGTAAAAATAATTGACGTCAATCACAAGTGGCCACAGGTGGGGGATTTTGGGTGGCCATCGGGGTGTGAGCGCAAAATAAAGAAAAAAAATTATACAATGATAGAAGCCCTCGATCTTATTCCCAAAAAATACCTGAAAAATTTTGACAAAACGATTAAAGATGCCATTTCATTTTTTACTTCAAACAAATAACGTCAATACAAATACTCAAAAGCCTCATCCAGCTCAAGATGCTTTTCTCGCGCAATCGGTACGTTTACATAACGATCTGACCGAACGACCGATGTGTTGCCCCTCAACCGAAGATGTGCCTTTATGTTGGTGCCATCGGCAATAACTGCATCCTCTTCCGCCCAGGCAAAACCAGCAAAAGGCTGCCAGAGCAAATCGCCTTCTTTATGTCTGGATCCATATTGTTGTTTAAGCAGTTCGTCACATGAATTCCTGAGGAATGTATCAATATAATTAACTTTTTCCGAAATTTGCTGGACACGTTTCAAATACGTTTCGCTCTGACCTTGCATATGAAGTCTGGAAAGAAGGATCTTAAAACGGTCAGCGTCCATATCACAACGAAGAGTTTCTTCATTAAAAACTTCATTGAGAACAAGTGCCTTTTCAAGAGACCGAAAGGAATCACCCGTCTTGATTTTTGAAAGCGCAGCAGTAAGCGCAATCCATAGCGTCCCATCACCTAATACCTTCAAAAATGTTTCTTCCCGTTCTTCTGTTTTGTAGCGTTGCCGGAAAAAGGCCAAAAGCCCCTTGTGTTTGTCTAATCCCGATTCCCGATCACTGATTTCGACGCTAAAAAGAAGCTCTGAAACCTTTCCCACCCATTCAGCAGCGACATCACTCTCGACCCAGTTTCCTTCAAGGCCTCTTGCAGCGACAGCAAGAGGAAATGCGGCAGCCTGAACCAATTGGGTTGAAGTACCGGTTACGGCAAACTGCAGATCAGCCATCCGTTTGAAATATTTATTCATCAAATCGACAAGACGATTTCTGAGCGTCTTGGGCGGCGGGGTATTGTTTTGGTCTTTTTCAGGCTCAGGCTTTTTTTGTCCAGTTTCATCAGACAGGGGCAGTTCATCTGGATCTTCATCAGTTTCCCCGCCCTCTTCCTCTTCATTTTCTAGATGCATTTCCGGAAATAGTATCCGCATAACACCTGTTACGGGCAAACCAGGAACAATACTGCCTGTCAGGTGAGCCGAGACATTTGCCTCTTCAAGCTGGCCGAGGGTCTTGACCAGCTCGTTTGGGTCTACCGCTTTTACATTTTCGTCTTTTTCTTCTTCCGAATCCTTTCCTTTCTCCCGTATCATCGGTGGATCAGGAAAATTCTTTGATGACGAGAATATCAATGTGGCAATGTCGTTCAGATCCTCCAGTATTTTTCTTTGCTCGGGAGTTTTCAACATCCGCCCAAGTCCCGAAATGGTGCCGACTATCCGCTTGCCCAGGGATGCATGTTGCAGTTCATCCTCATCGTCGAGCCACCGTATATTTGTATATTGCTCATGCCCTTCGTTATAAAATATGATTTTCCCAAAGTTCGTGCCCCGCTCTGTCTGAAAATCTGGCACGGGGCCGATCCAGACACTGCCTTTATTGTCTGCTGGTTTCAGATTAACGGTCGTTTCCTGAAAATCGGCAACTGCTTTTGTCTGCGAAGGTACAGGGGGATACACTTTGGCTCTTAACTGATTAATCGCTTTATTGATTGAAAATTCAACTAGCTTTATAGATGATTCGACAGGCTTCTTGTCATCATCATCACGATCTCTTTCACCCAGGCCTTCAACTTGTGTCGGCCGGACAGCACTATTGCTATCAATAACATTCAGAACATGGGCGTATTCTTCTGCGTCACAGTTGTCATAAACGACATTTAGCTCAATGTTTCCACCACGATCCGGAGCCAGGAGCCATGCTGCTGCTGAGCAATTGGCCGAGCCAAACGTTGCAGCACAACCGTCAGGTCCTTCGAACCAGAAAAATTTCGCATGCGGCATGGGTGATGAGGCAATCGGCTGTATTTTTATATCAACCGGAAGTTTTTCGAGCTGTTCCGGATAGAAATCGCTCAAATGGGGATCCAACGCAATTGTGGCCTCTGAAACACCAAACTGTTTTGCGGCCCATGAAATGAACTCCCCTTTGATGTCAGTTGAGCCGGTACAGATTTTTATGCTGTTAAAGCGTCTACCGGACCACCTTTCAGCAAGCTGCGAAGCAAGCGATTTCTGCGGTATTGACAAAAACACCGTTTTGTCATCGAACCCCTGACTTTCAGCCTTGCTCATCCATGACAAGTCAAGAATATGCTCTATCACCTCTTTCCCGGACTGGCCGGTAATGTCTGAAATTGATTTCAGTAAATTATATAATACGGATTTTGCAGGGCTGTCCTCTTTGTTTACGATCCATGCACTTGACAGCTCCCTGTTTCCTCCCCATCCGCCAAAGGTCAAATTACCGGAACCAATCCAAACAAGGGCACCTTCAGCACCGGCCCTCAGGAGAAGTTTCGCATGCTGTCTACAGTTGATTCTCGGTATGTCAAGTTGATACTGTCTTCCGAGATAACGAACCTGCCCAATAGCGCCGGGCATTATTTCATCTATTCTGCCGGAGTCACCTATTATAAGAATTTCCCCGGATCCACCAGCCCAGAGATCCCGGAGAATAACTCTTTCAAAAAACAATGGGTCGAACGAAAAGGTCATCCCCAGTGTTATTTCATACTGTTGTTCTCTGCAGAAGAGACGTGGATTCATTGCTAGTTATGATTTTCTTTCAATGTCTTTCTTATTTGCTCAAGATAATTGCGTCCCGTATCCGTAATAGCACCGTTTTCATCCACCAGTTTTAGCTGCTTAAGCCATCCGATTGTTTGAATGAGCCGGGAAGCGGTTTTACCGCCTTCAAAGGGCTTTTTGTAGTACCAGACATCCCCGTCCGTTGATAATAGCGACACATCCCTGTCAGGTTCTCTGGCCATTCGGGTCCATGCAATTCTCAGGTGCTGGTCTACTGTTCTGGCAACAAGCTCGGCGATTGCTTCACGTATAGTGACGTTGCGTTTCAACATATCTTCCAAACCGGGTAGGATAACCTGTTCAAGCCCCAGTCGGCCCCACCCTTGATGTGAAAGCAGTTTTGCGCTGTCCTCTCCAGCTAAATGCCCCGGCAAGCCACGTTCTTTTGTGAGCAGCCATATTACCGGTAATATGGCCAGAGTTTCCGTGCCGCCTTTCATAGCCAAGTTCATTACATCGATTTCTTTAATTCCCTTCCACCTGGGGAGCAGGTTCTTTTTTACACGTGGGTTTGTGACATGCTTCAGTCGCGATTCAAGCTCCTTCAGGGATAAATCCAGCGGGCTGTCAGATGTTGAAAAGAGTTTTAGTTCAACCAGATACTCTTTTAACTCCCCGTCGCACGACACCAGATCAGAAATTATGCCGCTGCGGCTCCACGGCTTTGTCTTGTCATCCTCTGGTGTCATATCGTCGATAACCACCGCAAGCGTTTTTTCATGCACGACGGCCAATGTGCAGCGCAAAAGATAATACACCCAACCATCAAGCCATTTTTGATAGTACCCCGGCACATAAGTATCTGGATCAATAGACACTTCAAAAATTGAATCCTCAACTAAATGTTGCTCTTGTTGTGCTATTTCGAGCAAAATGCCATAGGTTGCAATTCTTCCTGTTTCAACACCGCGCGGAGAAAATGGTAGAAGAGCATGAAGGATACATTCCCTTTCACCCTGTTCCGGGCTGCCGATGGGAAACGCCTCTCCCAACTCCCGCAAAACATCCCTGCTGAACACTGTGCTTTCAGGATCGGTCTTGATTTGTTTTGCGAAGGTTGTGTTGCCAATATTTTGCTCAACACGTTCTGCCATAGGAATGCCCCGTTCTTGAGTCAGCCCCGGGATTCCGGAATCGCTAAAAAAACTGATGCCCAGCTGCTCAGAAGGACCACCATAGATCGTGGTTGCTATAATTTTAACAAGCGCCTTTAGCTCAACCGGATCGTCATCGCTTTCAAGTATTTTGTTGGCACCTTCGCTTCCAATCAACCCAATAGTACTCGGGTTATTGAGCAGATTCCCAACCGTGACTGCCGCCTCAATTTTTTCAGCATATTTCCTGAATGATTTCCATGAATCGGGCTGCCGGGAAAGCGCATACTGTCGGATAAGCCAGGAACGCAGGGAAACATACCGGACCGTAGGAGTGATAGTGGTTATTCCGGTTAAAAGTGAAGTGCCGATTGAATTGACAGGAGCCCTGAGCCCCAAAAGATCCAATCCGCCTATGTCATGAGCAGTGGTGCTGACCCATTGAGGTAACATCGGTGTGTCAGGATATTTTGTTTCTGCCGAGCTCTGGTCAGTCATTAGCTTTACCGACTATTATTTATAAGGTGCCCCTTTTATGGAAAGAATAACAGCCCCTTTTGTCAGATACGGTCAAAATGGAGTAATAGTTAAATAAATATTAAAACAATAAAAAACATGTGGCAATCATTTAAATCTATTCAATAAAAGAAGGACTAAAAATTACTCCCGTATCCCTCACTTCCCTTCCGTATCAGATACTCATACGCCTCTGCGGCAACCAGCTGCAGCTTCGGGATGTCGTTGACGCGCAGGCTGTTTGTGCTTTTCCACTGTCCTTCACGGTCCTTATACGATCGCTCAAAGGAGACCGTATAGATGGAAAAAGGTTTTCCCATTTTGTCTTTCAGCTCATTTGCCCATATGGTGGCAGAGACGGCGCCTGCCTTGAATTTTTTGTCCGGTTGTTGTTTTTCCATTTTATTCCTCCATTCCTGTTCGGTAAATATTTCATCCGAAGGAACGTGTAGGGGTGATACGGCTATCTATATAAATGTTATGGTTTGATATGCGGTGATATGCGAAAAATATATAAAGGTGTCTGCTTTGTGGATGCATATGGATGGACCGGAAAGAAATATCGATGATTTGATCGCACCCCGTAAGAAAACCATAACGGATCTGTGGAGGGAAAAAGAAGAGCGGCATATGCCTGAACCTGTGTCTAAGAGGAGCCCTTCTTTTCCTTTTTCAGATTCTTCAGATTTCTGGTAGACAGTTTTTTCAGTTCGGACTCATAGGTGCGCATATCCTCATAAAGCTGCTTGATCTTTTGTTCGGTGTGGAGTGCGGAGGTAAGATATTGTACTGCACCGGATGGGTTCCGGTCTTCTACCTGTCGGATAGCATCTGTAAGGTGGCGGTTGAATTGCCGGCTGTGCCGGGCAACATAATGCTCGATATCATCGAGTGCCTCTTCGATTTCGCGTTTTTTCTTTTCAACCGTGATCTGCTTCTTTAGTATTTTTTTCTGATCGCTGTTTTGTGCTGTTTCGTAATCAGCAAGCAAATCGGAGTAGAACTCGTTGTCGAATCTGCCGATCCGGTCAAGAACCTTGTTGATATAGCTGAAATATGCAGCAGTGTAGTGCTCCATGTTCTGGATATTTTTCAGATGCGAGGAGAGTTCTTTCACCGCCTGGGGTACGGTGCCGTATTGATCGATCAGACGGATCATTTCCTCAACGGTTTCCACGAGTTCATCGCTGTTTTTGATTTCCTTTTTGGTGTAGCGAAGAAGTTTCGATTCGATTTTGTCCATCCCGGCCTCATCTTCACCGATCTTCTTGTTTGTGTCGGGTGTGTCGGTTTTTGCGGCAATGCCTGAGGGACATTTTACTGACAGTGATTTTTTACTGCTGCGCGGCAGCAGGGAGAACAGCAGCTTTGCAAGTGCTATTATAAAAATGATTCCCAGGATACCGTTTACAAACGGAGCTGTTGTTGCGATCCAGTCGAAAATGTCCGGACTTACCAGGCGTATCGACAGGTAGTCGACAAGATATGCCAGATACAGGGCGTTTATGTGGCTGAATCCCACTGTGAGAAGTATGCTGTAAAACACAAACCCCACCAGCAGCATAACGATGACGACCGCCAGCGGACCGAATGACCGGAGTGAAAAATTCAGGCTCTTTTCCATAATCAGTGCTGCAGCGGTCAGTGCCAGTGTGAGACCTGTTGTTATCGCTGTTCCTCCGCTGCCCTCAAAACGTTTTCCGATCGTTGTTCTGCACACACCCAGAAAAATCAGAAAAAAAATGGTGCCGTCGATGATCAGGCAATAATGATTATAGAGTGTGCTGATATCCAGCCGTTCAAAAGGCTTCAATATATCATCAATGGTGAACAGTGCCATAATCCGTATGGTGCCGGCACAAGTATATAAAGCTTTTGGTGGTGTGCAGGGGAACCGAAACTTTTTTATATAACCGAATGTTTTTAAGGAAAAAAGAAGAAGAAAGAGAAATCCTGTTAGCCCAATTGTCAGGATTTCTTTGAACTATATAAATGTTTCGATTTCAAAGTAGGCGGAGCCCGGTAAAATGTTTTGTGTCTGCAACAAGTATAATCGGCAATATCGCAGGAGTATGACCAACAGTATGCACAGTAAGACAAATTGTATGAACAACCTGGCGAAATCTGTTCATACAAAAAGTCCTACTCCCGGCACCGGTTGCTGCAGTGTAAAAAAAACTAAAAAGTTGTATGACTGATATATAAAGGTATCGAATATTTTTTACACTGAGGAGTAAACACTTTGTTTTCGGTAATGTACAGGCCGTCGACAAAAAGCTTTTGACCGGCTTTTAAAACCGGTATGCACAAGAAGTGTGCAGTGTATGACAAAAAGTATGAACACATGTGTAAAATGAGAAACAAACAGCGGGTAACGGTGACCCTTTCGCGGAAACAGCTCAGAATTATGGATAAATACGGCTACCGAAATAAAAGCAAATGGATCGGTGAGCGGATAGAGCAGTGGTATCTCGATAATGTCGATGAACTGGAGCGGGTGAGGAATAGAATCCGCTGGATCCAGTACCGCAAAAACGAGCTTGAGGATGAATTGAGGTCACTCGCCGTACGAAAGGAAAAGCTGGAAGAAGAAAATTTTCAGCCCACATAAACCGTTATGGAGAGATCTGACGGAGTGGATCGTATGATCAGCGGTACATGTAGACACCTATATCGTTTTTCAGTTGGCGCATGCCGAGTATACCGGTTGATGCATGGAACAGTACTTCGCTGAGCACTGCTGCCACGGCTCTTTTTTCGTTTTTATAGACAGGAAATTCATTTGCAAGGTTCCTGACCGTACATATACCTTTTTCTTTTATCCCATGAAGAAGACCGGTGTTGATGCGGTTAATATCGATCCTTTGCATCTCCCGCAGCAGATCCTCAGGTATTGTCGGTGTGCATGCCCTTGATGGGCTTCCGAGCAGGGTGAGAATTTCATCGTATAGCGCAGGATTGTCGGGATAAGCATGTACCGGTATGTGCTGCTTTTCGATAAAAGGAGGAATTAACGGGGCGTGTGTCGAGCCATGGAACGATTCGGGCTCTGCTTCAACGGGATGAGTTTTGCGGCGTTCGTATACATGAAGTACATTAACGAGCTCCGCCAGGTCATTGTGAAAGTCCAGCATAGTGAATTCGGTGAGTTGCCGGTACAGCGACAGCCTGAAATAAAGGGTGCTGAGATGTATGAGAAAACCCAGGTCGATAATATCGCGGCGGCTGGTGGTAGCTTTTGTGAGGGTGTTTCTTATATGTTTTTCCGGGCAGGTGCTGCGGAAACGTGCATATCCCGGATTTGCCTCTAACAGATGATGTATCCGTTTCTTAAAGTGCCGCACAAGCAGCGCGTTTTTTTTATGGTCCATGCTTCCTGATTTCCTCATTCATCTTTTTAATTATATACCGGTTGACCATATCGCGGTATTCCGTGCCGAACACGGCACCAAGGGTTTGTACAATACCGTATCCGTGTATGATGGAGCGGGCGGCCTCATCTACAGTTTGGCTTATACAGGTTGCGAGATGTTTCGTCTCTATATCAAGCAGGAACTTGCAGCTATAGCCCCGGTACCGGCGCGGCAGGGTCCTGATCACCGGTTTGCCGGCTGTGTTGACAACAGGAACGAGGGAAATTTTCCGGGTGAATTCTCTGAGCAATCTGTCGAATGATCCTTTCTTGGCTGGGCCTTCCTTCTGTAGCCGTCTTTTTATCCATTCATCCCTGAATGCAGTATCACTTTTCAGACGCGATATAAATGCATATGTGCGTATGTGCCGCTGTTTCCACCGCGGCCTGATGTATCGGTGGAGACTGTCCGGCGGTGAGTTGATGTTCATTTCCCAGAAATAATCCGGGAAACTTTATAAACTTTTCGGTGCTCGTCGCTAAAATCGCAAAACCGAAACCTTTATATATGAGAAGCGGCTGATAGTTCCGTTTTTGGGTAAAAACGGAAAAAACCGGGAATAAAATGGTTAACGCCAATCTGGTGCCGAAGATAGAGCAGGTGAGCCTGCTGCACAGAGCCTGCCGGACAGTAAAGGAGCGTATGATAGTCGAATCGCTGTTCTACTGCGGCCTGCGGAACCGGGAACTTGTGATGCTGAGGGTAGGGGACTTCGATTTTGCACTGAATAAAGTCTACATCAGGAAGGAGACGGCCAAATATGACAGCTGCGGCTTTGTTCCGCTCGATCCGGTATACGCGGCGCATATACGCACTTATATCACAGACAGCCTGTTGGAAAATGAAAATCACGTGTTCAATTATGCGTGCAGCAGAAAACCATATACCACGCGCCGGATCCGGATGATCATCAGCAGGATTGCCGATCGTGCGGGTCTGAAAGATGTCTATCCGCATATGCTCAGGCATGCACGTGCCAGATGGCTGCTGTACAACGGATACGGCATGGCCTATGTGAAGCGGTTCCTGCGTCACCGGAAAATAGCAACAACAATTGATGTATACGGGGAATATGCTGATGATGAGTTCATGCGCACATCACGGGAAGGACCGCAGCCGGTGTTGTAACATCGTTATTGTACCGCGAAGGACATATCCTCAGCATAAAGTATAATTTTGTAAGCCAGCCTGCTTCCGAGATACCATTTGTCAAGCTCGGCTATATTCTTTTTTGTCCAGCTGTTAAACGGCAGCTGCACCGTACGGGTAGAGCCGCCTTGCAGGTCAATCGGATCTGCCAGGTGAAACGAGCCTGTGACGGCTGCGTTGCTGTCGACGTGTGCAATGTAGTAATTAATAAAGGAGGAGAACCGGTATTCTGCCTGGATCTGTATTTCATACCGGTCTATGCACAGGTCAACGCGGTTGTGTTCCCGTAACGTGAAAATAAAACCGTCACTGCCGATTTCAAGTGCTGATGCATTTACCTTGGGTTTCGGCCGGATAGTTGAAAACTTAAAAGATACAGATGAATTGATTTCCGGGATATCGATATGTCCAACGATATGGTTATGTGCAATGCCCGGCAGTAAATCAAGCATGCACCGTGCAAGCCCGTCCCTGCCGGTTATTACGTGCGGGGTCAGTGTGCCGCTACCGTCTAAAAGATGGAACGAGACAGGAATACTGGCAGCAGGGCGGTTACCGAACACGGCTCTGCAGGAAACCGCAGGGGAAGAACGGTGATCATATCCGGATACACGCTGGAGGTATATCCGTGATGCGATATGTTCGATATGCCGCTTTGTAAGGTCGATTGTTTGTGTGCGCTTTTTATACAGACGTGCTGCCTGGTCCGCAGCCCGGCGGTAATATTCTAAGGCATCTATTATGTTGCCGGACTGCTCACGCTGTTTTCCCTTTTGTAAATAATTTCTGCAGGTGTTTAGCCTATCGTTATTTTTAGCTTCAATAACTGCACGGGCCTGTGCTAATCGTTTTTGAGGGAAAAATGCCAGGGCGTAGCAGATATATTTGCCGTTGGTTTTTTCAAAATAGAGGTTTTTAATCACTACATTGCCGAGATAACCGCCGGTAGTACAGGAAAGCCTGTCGATGAGCGTTGATGTGCGCCTGTCATTGGCACGGATTGTTGCCTTTTCAAAATCAAGGTAATATTCTGCACCGATCCCACGGAGAATTTGTTTCACCGCATCGTATACAGCCTCTGATTTTGCATCGGCAAGCTGTGGGTGTTCATGGCTGATGCCGAGATAATGACCGGATGGTATCCGCTGTACAATGTGTTGCGGTTTTTCAGGTAACGGACAGGGAAACTGCTGAGGTACAAGTAGCTTAAGCAGCAGCCCGCCCAGCAATGATATGGCCGTGCTTTTTAACATTATATGGTGTGGTCCCGGCGTAATCGGTCAAGAAGTTCTTCAGCCTTTTTTTTGGCTTTATGGTTGTTTTCCTTACGGTATTTATTTACCAGCCTCTGTGCTGCATCGATTTTTGCCTTACGGTAATCTGATGCGGATATGGCGCACAGAGCCCATATATTATAGTGGGGTTTATGTTCGGTATTGTAGCACACCTTCTCATAATATATTTCCTGTTGCCGTATGCCGGACACATACAGGCTGTCGGACAGGAAGGCAATGCCGTCGGAAACCCATTTGCCAATCATATCAGGTGCCATATTGGACCCTTCGGCGAACTTTGAGAACTCGGATCCGACTTTGACCTGGATGGATATGATTCCATTTTTAATGGCTTCTGCCCGTGCTTCGGATACTCCCAGCGCATAATCGGCCACATCGGTAACACCGCCTGAAAATGCAAAACCGTTATCGACTTTCCGGAAAGTGTGGTGAGTCCATTCAGGCTTCCGTGTGCTGTCGGATGTTTCAACAATATCCTGCCTGAAGGAAACCTGTGTTTCTGCAGCGCACCCGGCAAGGATGACAAGAGCGATAACAATAAGTGTTGTTTTCATATACCCACCGCCTTTCTTGTTTTGATTTGACATACCGTGGTTTTTAAAGTAATTCTAAAACGTACAGTCGTGACTTTACTATTCATATAAAGAATAGTCCTGATAGGACTATTTGTCAAGAGGCGAAATGTTTTTATGAACAAAAAACAGCGAAGTGATATCGGAAAAAGAATTCGTCAGCTCAGGCAGGAGATCGGCAGGACACAGATAGAAATGTCCAGGATTCTGAAAATACAGCAAAGTGCGGTCTCGAAACTTGAGCGAGGGGAAGTAATGCCGACGGTGGAGATACTGCTCAAGCTCAGCAGTATCAGCCAGAGATCGATTGACTGGATATTACGTGGAGCGGAAGATTGAATTGTTGCTGATTATTTAATGGGAAATCCCATATAATGGGCAACATTTCTGACCGTACAATCCTGATTACATTCGTAGATGGAAATAGGTTTTTTAAGCTGTTCAGCCTTTTTACATTCATAGCTGAGCCCGCTTAACGGACAGAATAACGTGTCATCAAATATGAATTGATTTGTCAAATTGTCAATAATAAACAAAAGGAAATATAGTGATTTCACTTCATGATTTTCAGCAGTAATATTTAACACCGGCGGTCTGTCATCTTCCAATCCAAGCACTTTAATCGGGGGTTCCAGCAAATCCGGTATGTGTTTTTCAGCCCATAGATGATCAAGGTAGGTATCAATTTTTTTTGTGTCCTGGTTAAAAGCCGACTCGTAAAATTGCAATAATTGGCAATATATATCAAACTCCATTTCATTCATATGACCCGGTTTGATCTTATCTGCATTTTCGATAAATT
The DNA here is from genome assembly GCA_964621615.1 of uncultured Thermodesulfobacteriota bacterium. Lineage (GTDB taxonomy): Bacteria > Desulfobacterota > WTBG01 > CAIYCZ01 > CAIRTM01 > CAZUMW01. Next base: position 12,593 of record CAZUMW010000054.1, on the reverse strand, counting down.
GACGGACCGTTTTTTTATGCTCATCCAATAAATCGGGATAGTCTTTATAACATACAGCTGCATACGTGCTGATAACCTGCTCAGGGTAATTTATGAACTCTTTTTGTAAATTTGATTCCAGAATATGATCATGTAAAAATTTGAATCGAAATGTCGGCATATGTTTAACATCTGCAGGAGTGTGCTCGGATTTGAATTGCTTTAAATTTAGAATAAACCCCGCCAATGTAAACCGGAAAAAACATCTGAATGCTCTCAGGCAATCGATATCAAAAAGTGTTTCCTCACCAAAAAGATTTTGAAGCGCCCAGAGGCATGCTACATATTGATATTGTGAGTGTTTTATAGATGTTTTTTCTATCTCTTGCCATACATCTTTTGTAACAGCCGGCCCTCTCGAAGTTAATATAAAACTCAGTTGGGACAAAATGGCACTGGATTCCATAATGTGTACTAATGAGAGGGGAATGAGAAGTTCCCGTGTAACTATGATCGGCATAGGCGGTAATGGGGGGTTGGCTAATACGGAAATAGGTTCGTCAATATCGCCGTGGTTCGGTTTTGCCTGAACCCTGCTTTGCAAAAAATATTCATGTGTTTGTTGAATGCTCAGCAGGCAGACGGCAGCTTCCGCACCTAATAACGCATGCACCTTTTCATGGCTGTCGATAAGCGGTTGCGGGATTTGGTAACCTGATTGTTTTATTGCATCCATAACACAACTTACCAGAGCCCATTTGTTCGCCGACGTGTTTATAAAATCAAAGGCAAACGGGCTTTGTACAAAATCATGAAAATGACGATATTCATGAAAGTGAATAGTTAAACCATAAAGTGCATGAGGATTATTGAATGACAGTGTGCCGGAAATTCCCTCGAAGTTGTTATTTGAATCTTTTGTTTCTTTTTCAAAAACCTGTTTTTGCAGATTTTGGATAGATTCTTTTAATTGCTGCAGAACAAATTTTTGTTCATACACCGTTAAACAGGAAGTCAAAAAAGAGCCTGTTCCTGTTTCGTTCAACAAATTACAACTGTTTAATGTAGTTAAAGGATGCATAAATAACGTCCCAGACTAATGATGATTGATATTGTTGTCCTTTATCACTGAAACGAGTATACCGGTTATTTTTTTCCTTTCTTCAAATTCGGTGCAACACTTTTCACACTCCAGAAGGTGTTTTTCGAAAAGCTCTTTTTGAACAGAATCCAGTCTTCCGAATAAGTATTCATCCATCATCTCAGAAACAGGTAATATGTGAGCGATCTCGGTTAATGTATGACAGAGCATATCGGCATAGTCATCCTCTTTTTCATAATTAAAATTTTCCTCAGATGTATCGAAATTCATATGTATCATCTCTTTTATCTCGTTTTCATCTATTGCAGTTTCAAGTGACAAGGCATGCAGGAGGATATTTTTGGCATCGGGGCCGAATTTTTTTTGTAAAATCCGTCTTATTTTTTTATAAGCGTTCTCACGTATATGCCATAATTTGGAAGGCGATATCCCCAGGTGTTCTGACAGTTCTTTTGAAGGCCTGCCCGAATAATAGTATTCTACTGCCAGCTTTTCGTCGCCGGCCAGTAATTTAATAAAATCAGCAACTATTTTTTTGTTTTCTTTATGGATAATTTTATCTAAAATTTCATATCCATATAAACCAAACCATCCATCAAATTTTTTTTTCAATTTATTGTATCTATTTTTTCTTTTTATTTCCTCTTCTTTGCAGTCAAGAACTCTATAATAAACAAAATTTTTGGCATAGCCAAATAACCTGTCTACTTTTTCACCGTTATTTTCTTTTTTATATATATCTATCAACAATTTTTGTCTGATGTTTACACTCATATTTTGAAGAACACTGTCTACATAAGCTTTTCTTTCATCTTTCCCGTCTCTTTCTTGTGTTTCCGGCCTTTTTTTAACTAACGGTATTAGTTCGTTTTTAGTTATAGGATTATTGAAAAAAATGCCTGAAACAGCTTCAGGTGTTAATTTTTTTGCTATCTGCTCCATCCGGTCGGAAAGATTGTTGTCCATCAAAAATGCCTCTGTCGTGTGCAGTAAAAATAAGCCCCAGGATTAAAAAAAAATGAAACAGGGCTGTAGAACGCCTGTCTATTTAGTAGCGTTTGTTATCAAAAGATAAAAAAAAATGCAATTTCTTTTTTTAATAATTTTATAAAGGAGGCCACTCATGGGAATTTTTGACAATTTCGGTATGCCGGGGCAGCAGGATGAGTGCTGGGACGAGACTGAGGTGCGAAAAACCACAGTACAGGACGGTGAACAAACACGCGTCATATGGGGGAATTCCAGGCACGATGTCAAACAGGGGGAACGAAACGTTGCCGAAACACACGAACATCTGTTGATGACCGATGACGGGGTTATTACCTCTGCAGACCCGCAGGATCCGCGCTACCCCCATGCAATGGGAAAGGACTACAAGGGCAACCTTGTTTCTGCCGGCAACCTGCACCGCTGCCGGGAAAAAGGATGCAATCGCTTGGTGAGCAACCTGTGCGGTGCCGAATACCGGCCCGGGCACTGGCGCTGTACAGAACACTACCGCAAATATGATTTGTGCCGGTTTGTCAAATGGTTCATTTCCCCCTTCTACAGTTTCCAGGATGAGGATGCTGTTGAAGAAACAATACCTGTACAAAAGGAGGTGCCGGATGGAAGAGAAGAAAAATGATGAAAACCGGCTCCAGGAAAGCCTGAAGCAGATTGCATTCCTGGAAAAAGGCAAGCAGCTGAAAGGCCCGCTGCTCAGGAAAGTAAAGCGTGCTCTCAGGGGTAAACCGGAAGGTCTGGAAGCATATCTGCAGGCACATCCTGAAATCATTGTACAGGCAAAGACACAGCAGTTCATTGATCAGCAGTGTATGCAGGAAAATCCGTTTTATCCTTTGCCCTGCGAGCGGGAAGACATCGAATGTCTTACCGGTCCCCTGCGGTTCGGCACCTACAATTATATGGGTAATATTTTCGGGATCGATCCGCGCCGCCTTAATCTGAACGCAATCGTGGTCGGCAGAGCAGGCTCGGGCAAATCAAACCTGAATCTGATATCGCTTGACCAGCTTCTGGAAATACCGGGCGATTATAATGTTCTGATATTCGATATCAAGAAGGAATACCGGACCCTGTTGCCGAAACACAAGAACCTCAAGGTAATGCCCTTCAGAAGGTTGCGTTTCAATGCCCTCCATGTCCCGCAATGGCAGGATCCCAAAGAGCATATAAACAGTTTTGTCGAGGTGTTCTGCCGGGAGAACCTGATTCTTGATCGCGGCAGAAACCTGCTATTGCAAATCCTTGAAGAGCTCTACAGCGTCCGGGGGGTGTTTGACGGCGGCAGAAACTATCCCACCATGAGGGACCTGTATAACTACACCCGCAAGTGGAATACGCAGCGGGGCGAGACAGATTCAAAATTGTCGATATTGAACAGGCTGAAACCCTATGTGGATTATCCTGATGTTTTCTGCTGCCGGGGGGGTCAGCCCGACATCTGGCTTGAGAACAACATCGTTATAGAGCTTGAAAACGTAACGGAGTCCATGTACGCAACGCTGACAAATCTGATTGTGGCGCTGATCTATAAATACTACCAGCGGAAGAATATACGGTCAAACCGGCTGAGTACGCTGTGTGTGGTGGATGAGGCAGGTATTCTGTTCAGCGCAAAAAAGGACCGGGATTTTCATTTCGGCGAGTCATATATAAACACGCTTGTGCGGCGCAGCAGGGAGTATGGGGTGAGCTTCTGGGTTATATCCCAGGAACCCACCACACTGTCCCAGGCAATACATGCCAATACCATATTGAAATTCATGTTTCCTCTTGTGGAGGCGGGACAGATAAGGACCATGGGGTCAAGCATGGCCCTCAACGAGGACCAGCTGGCATATACCTTTAAACTCCCGCCGTATGGAACCTGTGTTGTGCGTTACGGATTCTATAAACAGCCCTTTCTGCTGGATGTGCCCCTGTATACCGGGGAAAAGGCTGTCGGTGATGACTATATTGAAAAAATGATGCAGGGTTTCTACCAGGGGATAACTCAGGATCGCATGCAGGACCAGGAAATAACAGAAAGGGAAACAACACAGGAAAGCAGCATTCCCGAGGATGCCCTCACGCTGCTGAAGCATATTGCACAGAATCCGTTTAAGAATACTAAATACCACCGCAGGTGGTGCAGCCTTGGAGAATACGGGGTTGATAAGACGGCCAAATGGCTTGAAGAAAATGGCTATATACGCAAAGAGCGGATAAAGACGAAAAGGGGGCGCGGCGGCGTCGATGTCTATCTGGTTCTGCAGGAAAGTGCATTCGGTACGCTTCAGATCAGGAACAATTACGGCAAAGGCGGATTCAGACACCAGCGCTACTGTCAGCTGATCAAGGAAAAGCTTACGAAGCAAGGGTGGAGCGTGAGCATAGAAAGTGCGGTAAATCTCTCCAGCAAGCTGATCGATGTTGTTGCCGTTAAGGATGCGGAAACAGTCGGCTATGAAATAACCCTTCACTTTGAGAACCTGCTTGAAAACATCGTAAAAGACATGAAAATCCTCAACCGTCTTGTCATCGTTGTTGAAAAAACCGGAACATCAAGGGCCGAAAAAATAATTTCAAAATACCGGCTTCCTTCGCCGGACAAATATATAGAAATAAAAGCCATAAATGAATTTTATCTGTAGGAAGGAGGTGCTCATGGAAAACATACACTGGAAAGCGGTGTTCATTGCCCTTGCCCTGCTGATCATCGCATTGTTTTTCAAGGAATTCATCGAGTTTATGACCTTTGTTGTAACCGATTTTGCGGAGACGGTTGTGGAAAACCTGGAAGGCGGATTGTCGCGCAGAAACGGCATTGAACCGGTGGTGCGTTTCTGCCTGACGGTGATTGTCATAATCGGTCTCATACGGTTATTCCGCAACAGAAGCTGATATGAAATGTGTCAACACAAAGAGGCTATGATATGGCTGATCCCATAGGAATCTTTTTGTTGGCAGGTGTCGGTCTTGGAATCATCGATCACCTGGTCAAAAACAATCCTGAGCTGAAACAGTATATATCGCAACTGCTGCCGCAACAGAACAGCGGCAGAATACAGTATTACAGACCGGTCAGGGTAAGTGAGGTGCTTTATCACGGCACACCGCGGCGTGCGTATGCCGAAAGTATTCTTAAGGACAATATGTTCCGGGTTAAAAACCACAGTCCTACAGGCATATATGCTACCGATCTGTTTGAATACGCCCTGGAGTACACGTCGGGGACCGGGTATGTCGTCGTGCTGGAAAACCGGATACCCTCCACACTTGCCGTGGATATAAATGATGTACACAACGATCCTCAATTCAGAACCCATCGATCAGGCAACGGTGACGACCCGGTAGCGTGCTTTATGCTGCATACGCTGCACAAGCGTATTGTCAAAACAAAAAAGAACGTATTTGTGATGGTGCTTCCCCATGCGATAGAGGGGCAGTATTATCGGGTAGAGGGGCTGGAGCCGGTTGCGATAATGGACCGGAAGAAAAGCATAATAAAACAGAAATACACAGAAACCCATACCATAACAGGAGGCTGCCATGTGTGAATTTTGTGATGAAGCACAAAACAGTATGATGCAATACCGTCAATGGATGCAGGAATATGAACGCATTGCGTCCGACAGATTCCTTGCAAATGTTGTTTCGCGTGTACAGCCGGGTGTGTGTCCTTTGTGCAGTGAGGTGCTCGGTTATGAAGATATGCATCCGCGTGATGCGGCATGTACCCGGTCGCTTTGCAACGAATGTTATGTGAAATTTTTTGCTGCAGAGGTTACCGTCATTTGCCCTGTCTGCGGGCTGCCGCTTCCGGAAAGTAAGATAAATGCCCAGAACAAAGGGCGGCGGGGAAGGCGGGAGGTGCGAAACCATCTGCATGAGGAATGTGTATCACGGTGGGCTTTCATGCATGCGGCTGTTGTCGGTGTGCCGCCCCAGACGCTGCAGATAGTGTATGCGTTGCGCAACGCGCTCATGCAATTGAGTGCATATCCCATGCCCCGTAACGACAATATGGCTGCTCCCGCCACTATAATCGACGGGGTTGCCGGCGGTACTTTACCACAGATTTCTCCGCAGCGTAATGCTGCACTGCCGGGGCCAACGCAGAACCGTATGACCGTTGATCAGCTGTTTTCCCACGGTAGAGATAAGCGGGAAGAGGTTGTCCATGTCCCGCTTCCCTGGAAGAGATAAAAACGCTATAGGGTGAAAGGATCCGCTATGAGTATACCGCTGTTAAACATTGGATACGGTAACCATGTCGTTGCAGATAAAATCGTGGTGATCATAGCGCCGGGATCATCACCGGTAAAACGGCTGCGGGAGGAGGCAAAGACCGCCGGAAAACTGGTTGATGCAACGCAGGGCAAGAAAACCAGGGCACTGATTGTGACGGACAATCACGTCATCCTGTCGGGTATAGATTCGGATACGCTCTCACGCAGAATGAAGGAGAAGGATTGACGGTGCGGATGACGGGTTTCCGGTAAAGCCTGTGATATGACAGACAATAACAAGGGAACACCTGTGTCATGCCGAGTTGTTGGGATTGTATGCATCTTATCAATACACACGGCACCAATTTTGTGCAGGATTTCAAATGCAATTGGTTCAGAGTGTATAAAAACTGGAAGCCTAAAACCTTGTTGCCCAAGAAGAATCCTGATGAGGGCTGTAAATTTTTTGAAAGAAAGGGAAAAACGCATTTGCGCACTAAATAATTGATTAATATCTTCACACGAAAAACCCTTTGTGGTATTAAGAACTCTATAGCCGTATTCGTTCACACACGGGATATATCCCTCCGAGTGTATGAATACCGGTCCCGAGAACCCGGTGGGAACAGCTTGGCCGCCACGCCCATCGGGTTTTTTTCTGTCTGAAAAAATTCTGTTCAGGCATTCGATCGATCGCGTTTTTTAGACATCTTTTTTTAAGAATTTCTACTTGATCGGCATATGCACATTTTAGTATAAGGGTAACAATCTGACGCATAATGAATGTAAATACCCTGAAAAACATGCATACAAGGAGGACCCCATGACCGCCGCCAAAAAAACCCTGACCAAATCACAGATCGTAACCGAACTTGCCGAAAAATGTTACCTTAACAAAAAACAGGTCAATGAATTTTTTGATACCCTCACCGACCTTGCTTATAAAGAAACAAAAAAGAACGGGAGTTTCACGGTACCGGGATTCGGAAAGCTGGTTAAGGATAAACGAAAAGCCCGGAAGGGAAGAAACCCGCAGACCGGTGAAGAGATAAACATGGAACTGGTCTCGCTAAAAAATAACCGCTTTAAAGAAACAGGTGTTCTCCCTATAAAAGTAGTTTCAGAAAAGCGCCGGTTGCGGTACCATCAAAAATAATACAGCCCAAAAGGCAGATGACGGCTTCCATCTAAACGGCAAACAGCTGAAGTCCATGAGGAACCGGTTGGGCATTTCTCAGCCTGAGCTTGCAAAACTGATCGGGTCAGCTTTCAGATTGTGTCCGTATGGGAAACAAAACCCGGCTCGCTAAACCCCCAGGATCCGAAAGTCAGGCAGGCGTTGACTGAGCTGAAGGGAAAAAAGAAGGTTGACGTTTATTATATGCTGAGGAAAGAGATGCGCAAGAGGCAGGGTGGACAATTTTTATAAAATAAACAGAAAAAATTGATTAGTAATTTAAAAAATAGGTTAAAAAAATCAAATTTTAAAATTTATTCAAATTTTAATCGAAAATCATGACTGCTAAATTTATTTGTAATGCAAATAAAAAATACGAAATATACGTTTTTCAGTCAAATGGTATCCTGAAGGATAGAAAAGCAATAAAAAAATTATTTAATGAAAGATATAGAGTTTTTACTGGGGGAGGAAAAAAGAAACCCAGACCGATTGTTTGTACTGCGGTTAATGTTAATGACCAATCAAATGAAGAAAAAAGTGTATATGATGAATTAGACAATACGTATCATTTTGTTTTGATTGATAAAAAGAATGATGAAATATTATATGCAGTAAGCTGCAAATTAGATGATGAGTTTGGTTTTCCTTTGGAAAATCGATATAATCCAGGAAATTATCCATTAGGGCCAAGTTGCGATTTGTTTAGGAAAAATTTGGATCTTAGATTTGGGCAATCTGTTGAATTTTATCGCCATATAAGAACAATAAACTTATCAGCAAATAATAAAAAAAATTTAACCCTCAGAGCGTTGCTTTATGCGGGGGTTAATCACTTTTTTAGAAATTTACCCAAAAAATATGGTAAAAAACCAATATCAATATGGATTTTCGATGCTAAAGAGGATTATGCAAGATTATATGGATATGCCGGTGCATGGTTTAGAGAATTATATACGAAATACACGGTTTTTATTCCAATAAATCGTTCCCTGTATCAAAAGAAATTAATCCATTCAAATGGTTTTGCAAGAAATGCTATTGAATTGAAGAAGGTTTTGTTCCCGAAATTAAAAAATGATTTGATTGTTTCAAGACCGTTAACGGTACTTCATCCCGGGAAAAATGGTGCACCACCGCATTATAAAAAAAATATTGATGTTATTGATGGTTTCGTGGATGTAGAAAAAATTGCTAATGCAATAATTAAATATCCCTATTTTTTGCATCAACAAAAAACTCGATTCAATATACTAATGAGAGCAACGCTTGGAGTATCTTTATATGATATTTACCAAAAATTAGATTCTAAACATCAAAATGAAAACATCAATTTGCTAAAAAAAATGGATGTTTATCCAATAAACATGTGTAATAAGTAAAATTTTTATTAATCAAGGGATATGAAATGGTATAGCATTAAATCGACTGGTACTATAAAAACCAACACCAGTGGAAGATCCTTGTTTTTGTCGTTATCCCACTTTGCGATTTTTTGAGCTATGGCACGGAAGACAGCATAATTGTTAACAAGGGAATTGTTTGAATTATGGTTTTGAATCCGTCAAGCAGGTTAAAAGAAATTGATGATGTTTGGATTGCACTGTGCAATGACCCTGCCGGTTTTCTAAAAAACCGGAACCCGCTTGAGGATGAGACGATTGAGTGTAAGGCTTCTGTTTTTACAGAGCCGTTTTACGACGAGGTAAAAAAAGACAATGCAGAAAAATTCACACCTTCCGGCAAATTCCTTCATATAAACCTTTTCCATGCAATCGAAGCCATTGCAGGTATGGCAAACAGCAGAGGGGGGATTGTTATTTCAGGCGTTGCAAGTGCACGTCTTGATGCATTTCCGGACAACGGATTCCCTTTGGGTGAAAAAGGGATGAAGGGTGATGATTTAAAGACAAAATATATGCGCAGAGAGCGTGGCTTACGGCTGGGAAAGGCATTAGTTATCGGGCTCGATGATGTATTGCCGCAATTTAAACATTCAGGCCCTGCAGATGCACAGCACGACAAACTCACTCAGAAAATTTTTGGTAGAAATTCACCCCTATGGGGAGATCAGGTTGGGGATACCCTGTCCTTACACGAATTTAACGACTGGTTTACCTTTGTGCCAGAAGATGCATCAGATGCAGATACCTATCCCTCGGTTAATAGGACATTGTGGAAACGGTTGCGTTGGAGCGACAGCTATGGTTCCCATCTTTGTAACGGTGCTCGTTTGCTTCCGGTAGCAGACGGCACAGGTCAAACGAAATGGATAGCTGCGATAAAAGTGGGTTTTGCCGGCAGTTTGATTTATTATATTGAAGGGAAAAATCAGTCGGGCTCTGACACGGTTACGGTACCGTTTCATTTTCCCTGCCAAATAAAGCGCTACCGTTTTCAGGACCGGGCAGCGCTCCAGACCCTTGCAGGCCGATTTCGTCAGGATATCTTTTCTCCTTCAGAGCTGTTCGGGGGAGTCGCTTCCTCGTCAACCGGAACGCCCTGGGATTTGGATGATCTTCGCACCATCGCCGACAAGCAGAGCGAGGACTATCTAGATAAAATGCAGAGCGAGCGAATTTATTTGCCTCACCTGTATGTCCGACGCTTTGATTTGGAGACCCACCTGCAGGGCTTTCTCGACCAACAGTGTACAAAGACCGGCATGCTTATTGTCGGTCCTTCCGGCATCGGTAAAACCAATACGCTTTGTCACATTGTCAGGCAGTGGCATAGGCATGAACAAAAAACCGGCTCTGATATTGTATTGTTAATGGGCGGCAGCACGCTTCCCGGCGGCAACTTTGATTTGCGAGACATCATTTTAGATCGATTGGAATCGGCGGATGATTTTTTAACGTTCTGTACAATTCTTGAAGGGCATCTTCAATCGTTGCAGGCGCAGTTTATTTTAATTGTGGATGGTGTGGATAAACATCCACAACCTTCGGAATTGCTGCGTCAACTGGACGATCTGATCGCACACACACAGGATTTTCCCGGTTTTAAAGTCATTATTTCTATTGGTGAGGTAACCTATAAATCAATACGCAAGGGCAGCTTTGCCCAGGCAATGCATCATTATTATTCGGTCAGGCTCAAAGAGGGAATGCAAAGCGGAGAGTCGCCTGAGGTGTACCTGGGGAGGCTTGCTGATGATGAATTGAGCATTGCATATGAAAATTATCGAAAAGAGCCGGGACACAACCCCACGTCTGAGTTCAAGGCACTGACCGACGAAGTGAAAAATGTAATGCGTACGCCGCTTTTTTTGAAAATCATCATGGAGATATTTAACGGACGCCCTCTGCCCCGCCGCGTTCTTACAGCCGAAGTGCTCCTTGAATATTGCAACAGGAAAGTATTTAATGAGTCAAATCGCACCTTTTTTATTAACCGGTTTGTCGATCTGCTCTATGCAAACAAGTGGTCCACAGCGAAATTCGATGATTTAGCTCAATCTGAAGAGCTGCGTCACATATTGCTGGATTCAACACCGCAGTCCTCCTACATCCAGTTACTCGATGAACAGATTCTGGTGGAACAATTCAAAAGAGTCTCATCTGTGTTGCCGCCGCAGCGGATCGTCGGTTTTGCCTATGATCGGTTGCTTGAATACATGCTGCTCATGCGTATAGTTGATCGCTTCGGTGTTTCAACCGAAGTTATTAAGCAACTATCCGATGAGGCATATGCCTACTTGCCGCTTCAGGGAGTATTGTCTACTTTGTTTCTGGCGTGGGTCGATGAAGGCAAATGTGATGAAGTGGTATCTTTTCTGTTAGCCGGTACAAAAGAGATAATGAAGCCGGTTGCCCTTGAATTGTTGACCGAACTCGAGCTCATGAACCCTACGACTGCTGCCGTTACTGAATCTGAAATGGAACAAAGTCCGGTTTTTAGGGTTATATCTCTTATATTGGCAGATCCTAATGAATGGACTAAACACCTGCTTCTTGAATATTGTGATGTGTTGCAGGGATTGGGGTTTTATCATCGAGCCGTCTTTATTTATACAAAACTGCACGCAATACTGGACCTCACAACCGAGGATACACTTGTTGCACATCTTTATCACGGTCTGGGAAAGGCACGGATCGGGATCGGTGAATTCAGAGAAGCACTGGATATTCTCAATAAAGCGCTTAAATGCTATCAGGCTGCAGGTGATAAGTCGGGAGAGCAGGCCGCCCTTGATTCTCTCGGCCGCGTATATACCTACTTGGGAGATATGCATACTGCTAAAACGCATTTTTTGCAATCCTTGAAAATAGATCGCGAACTTCTTGAAAGCGACAGCAGCGTCACGGTTCGGAGAGGTGAGGCAGAGTCACTGTACAATCTTTCAGAGGTATGCTTCAGAACGGGCGATTCACATTCCGCGATTGATTTTGCCGAGCAGGCGCGCCGAATTTACGCCGACATAAACGATCAGAACAATATGGCCGCAGCATTGACCCAGGCAGGTAAATTATACCGGCGGCAGGGCCTGGGTGAAAAAGCCCGGCATTTTCATCAGGAAGCCCTGCTTATACACCGCCGAAACGGTTGCAAAAGAGGTGCCGCCCGCGACCTGCTTACCTTAGGGCTTACCTATGAATTTCAAGGAGAATGGGCAGAGGCTGTTTCCTATTATGAAGATGCGTTGACTGTTTTTCAAGAAATAGGGGACCGGTTCGGTGTTGCAGATGCCTGCACTGCCATGGGTGAGGTGTATCGCTGGCAGGAAAAATACAACGATGCAGTCACCGCTTATAATCGGGCACTGTCACTTTATCGGGAAATGGACTCAACGCGCGGTATTGTGATGTGCCTGCATAATTTAGGTGCCGCTTTTCTTTTTGCCGGAGACACCGGTAAAGCACTGGACTTTTTTAAGCAGACGCGGGCAATTAAAGATGAACAAAAGTCGGTGGACGAAGAGCCTGAGTGCCTTGCCTATCTTTCTTATGCCCTGTTTCTTTCAGGCGATACAGAAGATGCAATTAATTATTCCGACAGGGCAGTGTCGATCTTACAGCAAAAATATTACAGTGAACAGGATGTTCAGCTTGTTCATTTTTATGGATCTTCGACATAATTTGTGGGTAAAGAAAGGCCGAAATAGCCTCCAACATGA